>JBBQTI010000087.1:0-2684 GCA_038213435.1 Acidimicrobiia bacterium | reverse complement strand
GGCCTACGAGCGCGTCGTCGACCGCGCGATTCAGGTGTGGGGTGCGGCCGGCGTCTCGGGGGATCTCCCGCTCTTCGCGATGTACCAGGGGGCGCGTACGTTGCGCCTGGCCGACGGTCCCGACGAAGTCCATCGCATTCTCATTGCCAAGAACGTTCTCGCTCAGTTCAGCCGCGGGATCGGCTGGGACTTCGGCAACTAACGAGAGGTGCCGCCGTTACTCCCAGCTCTTCGCCTCGGTGCGCGTCGCGTGGTGGAGGAGGGCCTCCACGTAGTTGGCCCGTTCGTAGGCATCGGGGTCTCGCACCGAACGTGCGCTCACACTGCCCCGCATTTGCGCGACCGAGGCGTACCCGCGTGCCTCGAGCCAGTTCACTAGCCCGTCATGGAGCACGGCGAGATGCTCCGGGCCGTGGCGGAGCAACGCCGCGGTGGTCATTGCGACGTCCGCACCCGCGAGGAGCACTTTGACGACATCCGCCGGAGTGTGGATCCCACCCGACGCCGCGAGCGAGGTGCCGACGCGGCCGTGGAGCAGCCCGATCCAGCGCAGCGGAAGCCGGAGGTCGGCCGAGGTGCTCAACGTCATGCTCGGCGTGACGTCGAGCGTGTCGAGATCGATGTCGGGTTGGTAGAAGCGGTTGAAGAGGACGAGACCGTCGGCGCCCGCGACGGTCAGGCGTTGGGCAAGGTTCGTCAACGCGGTGAAGAACGGCGACACCTTCAGTGCGATGGGAACCCGAACCACAGCTCGGAGCGCCGTGACCAGCTCGACGTACCGATCCTCGATGTCGCGCGGGTCGTCGTGGACATCCGCGGCGATGAAGTACACGTTGAGTTCGAGCGCGTCGGCACCCGCGTCGACGAGTGCACGGGCGTACCAGGTCCAGCCTCCGTGCGAGCTGCCATTCAGACTGGCAATCACCGGTACGTCGACCGCACCCTTCGCGTCCTCGACGAGCCGGAGGTGTCGGTCCACCCCGCCCGGGTCAACGTCTACCTCGGGGAGGTAGCTGTTCGCTTCCGCCGATGAGTCCGAACCGATCGCGAAGAACTGTTCCTGTTCGCGGATCGCGCGCCCGATCTCTTCCTCGAAAAGGGAGGGCAGCACGACCGCGGCCGCGCCCGCGCCCGCGAGGCGGCGCAGCATGTCGAGGTTTCCGGTCAGGGGGCCGGCCGACGCGATCAGCGGGTTCGCCAGATCGAGGCCGAGATACCGGGTCGAGAGATCGGTCATCGGGACTCCCAGGTCGGCGGTGCTTCGGAGTGCCACTCGCTGTCGGGCGGCGGGGGGACGCTGCGTTCGATCCCGGCCAGTTGGCGATAGAAGCGCCAACGCTCGTCGACGTCGGCCTGAGCCAGCGCGAGGAGTTCGGCCGCGTGCGCAGGGTTCGCGCGAGCGAGCATGGAGAACCGACCCTCCGCGGCGGTGAACTGGGCCAGCGGTATCGAGGGGTCCTTGCTGTCCAGTTGGAACGGATGCGTGTGTTCGTCGCCGCCCGGGCGGTAGCGGTAGAGCGGCCAGTACCCCGCCCGCACGGCGTCCTTCTGGTGCGTCATCGACCGGGTCATGTCGATGCCGTGGGCGATGCACGTGGAGTAGGCGATGATCAGCGACGGTCCGGGCCACGCCTCGGCCTCACGAAAGGCCCTGACGGTCTGGATGTCGTTCGCACCGATCGCGATCTGGGCGACATACACGTTGCCGTAGGCCATCGCCTCGACGCCGAGATCCTTCTTCGCCGTGGCCTTGCCGCCGGACGCGTACTTGGCCACCGCGGCGCGTGGTGTCGCCTTCGATGCCTGACCACCGGTGTTGGAGTACACCTCGGTGTCGAGCACGAGCACGTTGACGTCACGACCCGATGCCAGCACATGATCGAGGCCGCCGGCGCCGATGTCGTAGGCCCAGCCGTCGCCGCCCACCAACCAGACGCTCTTACGTACGAGCGTTCCGGTGATCGGGGCCAGGCGCCGGGCGAGCCGCACCGTCTCCGGGTCGACCGGGCTCGGCTCGGAAACGAGTGTCGCGATCCGTCGATCGAGCTGCTCGATGCGCTCGCGTTGGAGGGCGATCGCCGCGTCGTCCGCCGGCTCACGCGGATCGACGGCGAGGATCGACGCGACGAGATCGTTCTCGAGCGCGTCGCCAAGTTGCTCGAGCAACGCGCGTGCATCGACGATCTGCTGCTCGAGCGCGATCCGGATGCCGAGGCCGAACTCCGCGTTGTCCTCGAAGAGCGAGTTGGCCCATGCCGGTCCACGACCAGCAGCGTTGGTTCCCCATGGCGTGGTGGGGAGGTTCCCCCCGTAGATCGACGAGCAACCGGTCGCGTTCGCGACGATGACCCGGTCGCCGAAGAGTTGGGTCAGCAGTTTCAGATACGGCGTCTCACCACAGCCGGCGCATGCACCTGAAAACTCGAAGAGCGGTTCGCGCACCTGCACGCCCTTCACCGAGTCCGGCTCGAGCAGGCGCGGGTCGGTCTCCGGGAGGGAGAGGAAGTAGGCGAAGTTCTCACGCTCGGGTTCCAGATGGGGCCCGATCGGCGCCATGTCGATGGCGCGGTGCTTGACCTCACTCTTGGAGTGGGCCGGACACACGTCAACACACACACCGCAGCCAGTGCAGTCGTCGGGGGCCACTTGCAGGCTGAGCACCAGGCCCGGGTGCTCGTGGGATC
>JBBQTI010000086.1:0-4219 GCA_038213435.1 Acidimicrobiia bacterium | reverse complement strand
CACGCCCGAACACGTCCCGACACGGCCCCCACCGTGCTCGCGTCGCTCGCGGACCGCGACAAGCCCGAGCACAGCGCGCCGTCAAGCGCTCTCACGCACGCTGAACACCACTCAGCAGTTCCCGTGAACGATCGGGGCTAGGAAACGGGTGCTCTGCTACGACGCGGTCTTGTTCGATTGGAGCGGCACGTTGGTTCACGATCCGACACCTTCGGATCGCCTCACGTGCGCGTTGCAGTTGTTGCAACGGTCCGTGGCCACGGAGCAGGTCGAAGCGATGCTGCGCAACATTGCCTACGGGGCTCGGCTCCCCGAGGTCGCGGAATCTCTCCGGGACGAAGACACGTCCGCGGCGCGTCACCGGACTGGCAATATGTTGCTCTTCGAGCGAGCCGGCCTCGACGCCGAGCTCGCCGAGATGCTCTACGGCTTCGATGGCGACCCCGACAACCGTCCCCTCTATCCCGACGTCGCCGAGACCCTCGCGACGCTCGCGGCGCGACGAGTCAAGATCGCGGTTGTAAGCGATATTCACCTCGACATCCGACCTCTCCTGCAGAGCCAGGGAGTCGGGCGCTTCGTCGATGCGTACGTGCTCTCGTTCGAGCACGCGTGTCAGAAGCCCGACCCGCGTATGTTCCTTACCGCTATGGAGTTGCTCGACGTGGAACCGGGACGAGCGCTCATGGTCGGTGACCGTTGCTCGCACGACGGCGGCGCGGTCGACGTCGGTATCGCCGCGTTGATTCTCCCGTCGCCACCGCCCGTCGTTACGAGGCGGGGACTCGATGTCGTGACTCGCATGGTCGGCGGCGCGCCGACCACTCCAACCTCGTAGTTGCTCCCCGCCTCATCTGCGAGGGATCGACAGTTCCGAGTGAGGCCCGCACGACGGCGCCAAAGCGTTTCCGGGCATCGCGGCCGTCGCGCACCGAGAGTCGCGGAGCGCCCGACCGAGAGCGCGGCGATTGCCAACGCGTGTGACATTCCATACCCCCTCAGGGAACGCAGCGACACGTACGTCGCCCGACCCTGCAGAGATCAACCAGCTCAGTCGATGGCGAGAGTCGCGAGCTCCTCGAGGTGGTCGCTCGCGGTTCCGAGCGAGTGTGCGACGGTGAGCAGCCGCTTGTAGTACAGGTGGATGTCGTGCTCCCAGGTGAAGCCGATACCACCGAAGACCTGGATTGCGGTGCCGCCCAGTTGCGGGAACGCGTCGGCCGCGAACGCGCGCGCCAATGTAGACGCGCGGTGCGCTTCCTCGGGTGACGCATCGTCGAGTGCCCAGCAGGCGTAGTAGCCCGCGGCGCGGCCGAGCTCGACAATGCGGAGCATGTCGGCACAGAGGTGCTGCACCGCTTGAAACGCGCCGATCGGTTTGTCGAACTGCACGCGCTCCTTCGCGTACTCGACCGCGAGTTCGAGCGCGCGCTGGGCGGCCCCCACCCCGTCGAGGGCCGCGGCCACACCGAGCCGGTCGAGTGTGCGCGCGACCGCAGTCTCGGCGTCGGCTCCCAGGTCCATTCGTTCGCTGGATGCGCCGGTCAGAACGATCCGCGCCTGCTTGCGCGAACCGTCGACGGTCGGGGTGGGCTCGACCTCGAAACGCCGCGTCGTGAAGACGCCGAGACGCCCGTCGTCGTCGAGCGCGGTAACGAGCGCGATATCGGCCGCCGTCGCGTCGGCGACGTGCACCTTGCTGCCGTCGAGTCGCCACCCGCCGTCACGGTCGCGGGCCGCGCGCGTCGTGGGCTCCCGCCAGCCGTATCGGGAACCATCCTCGAAGATCGCGACGGTGCCGATCGTCGACCCGTCGGCCAATGAAGGAAGCAGCTCGTCGTCGGCGAGGGAGACCGCTCCGATCGCCGATGACGCATACGGGGCGGTACACACCGCGCGGCCGAGCTCTTCGAGCACGACGGCCGCGTCGACCATTCCCATCCCGGCGCCGCCGTGCTTCTCGCCGACGAGCAGACCGATCACACCGAGTACGCCAAGACCGTCCCAGACCACAGACCCGTATAACGCGCTGTCGGGGGCGGGGCGCTCGTAGTCGGCTCGCACCGACGCCAGTGGCGCCTTGGCCGTGAGGAACGCGCGCACCGATGCCCGCAGCATTTCCTGTTCCGGCGAGAATTCGAAGTCCACGCGGCTCCCGGGGAATTTCCTGACACTGACGTCAGGAAACTACCCTGCGCTCCGATGCGCCTGCGCTACGCACCCGAGGACGAGGCCTTCCGCGCCGAGCTCGATCGCTGGCTCGACGCGCACCAGCCGTCCGACGAGCGGGTCCGCGAACCCAAGATGTCGAGCGCGCACATGCCGCAGTGGGCCCGCGACTGGCAACGCGCCCTGTTCGACGCCGGCTGGCTCGTGCCCGGGTGGCCACCGGAGCTCGGCGGGCGCAACGCCACGCCGACCCAACAGATGATCTATTTCGAGGAGATGAGCAGCCGCGAGATCCTGCGGAGCGCGAACCCGCAGGGCCTCGGGATCATCGCGCCGTCGATCCACGACTACGGCACGCCTGAACAAAAGGATCGCTTTCTCCGGCCGACGCTGCGCGCGGAGATCTCATGGTGCCTCGGTATGAGCGAACCCGGCGCCGGAAGCGACCTTGCGAGCCTCACGACGCGCGCGGAGGTGATCGGTGACGAATTCGTGGTGAACGGGCAGAAGGTATGGACGTCGGGCGCACACCACGCCGACTGGTGCCTGTGTTTCGTGCGTACCGATCCGGCCGCGCCCAAGCACAAGGGCATCAGTGCGCTCATCATCGACACGACGGCGCCGGGTGTCGAACGCCGACCGTTCGCCGAGCTCTCCGACAACGAGTTCTGCGACTTCAACGAAGTGTTCTTCACCGACGTACGTGTGCCCAAGGAGAACCTCATGGGCCCGCTCAACGGCGGCTGGCCGATCACGCAGGGATCGCTCGCGCACGAACGCGCGATGTTGTGGATCACCTACGCGTACGACGTGCAACGCGCGGTGAAGGCGCTCGTCGAGCTCGGGAAGTTGGAAGGACCGACCGGGAAGCCGCTCGGTGAGGACGCGCGCTATCGCGATGCCGTTGCGGGCTTCTACGTCGACTCACAGGCGCTCATGACGATGGGTTACCGCGGATTCTCCAAGTTCCTCAAGGGCAAGTCGGCGCCCGAGCACTCGTTGCTGAAGCTCTACGGCAGCGAGGCGTTGCAGAAGGCGTTGTTGTTCGGCATGGAGACGCTCGGCGTGGACGGGCTCGATCGCGATTGCTTCGGTCCGCAGATGTGGCGCGAAGGATCTTGGGCGATCCAGTACCTCCGCAGCTTCGGCGCGACCATCCCGGGCGGTACCAGCGAGATCCAACGCAACATCATCGCGGAGCGCGTGCTCGGACTTCCCCGCACGTGATCGCCGCGCGTCGACCACGGTCGCTTCGTCACACCTCGGATAAGTAGCGTTGTCGACGATGGACTTCACGCCGCGCGCAGTCGACGAGGAGGACGCGCGCCGCTACGTAGCCGAAGGCTTCTGGGGCGACGACAGCCTCGGCGCACTACTCGGCGCAGGACTGCACGACGCCGCGTCGCATCCGTTCACCGTGCGTTCCGATCGGATGCCATATCGCGGCACGCTCGGCGAGGTCGACGCGCTGGCGCGGCGCGTCGCCGCGGGTCTGCGCGGGCGCGGCATCGGTCCCGGCGACGCGGTCGCGTTCCAACTCCCGAACTGGCTCGAAGCGGCCGTCACCTTCTACGCGATCACGTACCTCGGGGCGATCGTGGTCCCGATCGTGCATTTCTACGGCCCGAAGGAAGTGGGCTACATCCTGCGCAAGACCCGGGTGAAGGCGCTCATCACCGCTGATCGGTTCGGCCACCAGGATTTCCTCGCCAACCTCGCCGGCCTGCGCGACACGTTGCCCGACCTCGAGTGGGTCGCGATCGTCGGCGACCGCATGGCTGCAGACCCGCGCGATACCGCGTTCGCCGATCTGATCGCCGACGTTCCCCTCGACGTGATTCCCGCGGTCGACCCGCGCGCGCCCGCGCTCGTCGCGTACACATCGGGCACGACCTCCGATCCGAAGGGGGTCGTGCACTCGCACCGCACGATCAACGCCGAGATCCATCAGCTCTCGGCGATGCAACGCGATCGCGGTGGACCGGCGATGCTCACCGGCGCCCCGGTCGGCCACGGCATCGGCATGCTCGCGGCATTGTTGATCCCCGTG
>JBBQTI010000085.1:0-4484 GCA_038213435.1 Acidimicrobiia bacterium | reverse complement strand
CGCGCGCGAATGGCAGGAGCAGAACACCGAGCCGACGCTGTCCTCGTTCCTGCAGGAGGTCTCGCTCTACTCCGACCAGGACACGATCCGTGGCGAGTCGTCGCTCGTGACGCTGATGACGCTGCACAACGCGAAGGGGCTCGAGTACCGCGCCGTGTATCTGATCGGGATGGAGGAGGGCATCTTCCCGCACTCGCGCTCGATCGAGGAGCAGGGCGTCGAAGAGGAACGGCGCCTCGCGTACGTCGGCATGACGCGCGCGATGGAACGGCTGACGTTGATGCACGCGTCGTCGCGAATGCTCTATGGCGGCCGCTCGTACAACCTCGGCTCGCGCTTCCTCGACGAGTTGCCCGAGCAGTACGTCGAGCGTGAGCGCCTGCGACCGTCGTCATGGTCGAACTACGGCACGCCTGCGCGGAGTGAGGTGCCGACCGTGCAGAACGTCCCGTCGCTCTCGACGGGCGACAACGTCAAGCACGGCACGCTCGGTGAGGGCGTCGTCTTGCGTCTCGAAGCGGGCGGCGTCGCCGTCGTGCGCTTCGCGAGCGACGGCTCTGAGAGACGACTGATGCTCGACTACGCGCCGCTCGAGAAAATCGGCTGAGCTAGGCTCCCGCGCGTGTTCGAGGTCCGCCCCAGCAGAGATCTGGACGAGTACGGGTCGCGCGATCTTCGGGATCGTGCAGTACTTCGGCGCGACTCCCGACGAGGAGCGGCTGCAGCGCTTCTCGAGGCTGCTCGACATCGGGCGCGTGCATGCGGCGTTCGACGGCCAACAGATCATCGGCGGCGGCGGCGCGTTCACGTTCGACCTGACTGTGCCGGGCGGCTCGCTGCCGTGCGCCGGCGTGACGGTCGTCGGCGTGTACCCGACGCATCTCCGGCGCGGCGTGCTGCGGACGATCATGGACACCCAGCTGCGCGACGTGCATGAGCGCGGCGAGCCGGTCGCGGCGCTGTGGGCGAGTGAGGAGACGATCTACGGACGGTTCGGCTACGGGCTCGCGTCGTGGGCGGGGGAGGTGACGATCGCGCGCGAGTGGGGAGCGTTCGCGAATCCGGTCGAGCGACGTGGTCAGGTGCGCTTCGTCACCCGGAGGAAGCGCTGTCCCTGTTTCCGCCGGTGTGGGAGGCGCTTCGCCGCGAGCGGCCGGGCGTGCCGTCGCGCACGCCTGCTTGGTGGGAGCTCCGAACGCTCCGCCTCCCAGACGAGGAGAAGGCGAACCCGAAGCGCTTCGTCGTTCTCGACGTCGACGGCGAGACGCTGGGTTACGCGATCTTCCGCACGCATCAGGGTTTCGCGAATGGCGTGTCGACCGCGCGCACGGAGGTGGTCGAGGCGATCGCCGCGACGCCGGACGCGACAGCCGAGTTGTGGCGCTTCCTGCTCGACATCGACATGACCGCGACGTTCGAGGCCGCGCTGCTGCCGCCGGATCACCCGCTGTTCTTCCTGCTCGCGAACCCGCGGCGCGCCCAATACCGCATGGGCGATGCGTTGTGGGTCAGGCTCGTCGACGTCGGAGCGGCGCTGTCGGGACGCGCCTATCGCGGCGAGGACGCGATCGTCTTCGACGTGCACGATGCGGTGTGTCCGTGGAACGAGGGCCGTTGGAAGCTCGAGAGTGGGAGTGCGGCGCGCACCGATGAGACTGCCGGGATAGCGCTCGACGTCGCGGTCTTGGGGTCGGCGTATCTCGGTGCGGTCTCGTTCGACCAGCTACGCGGTGCAGGCCGGCTCGACGAGCTCGTCGACGGTACGGTGGAGCGGGCGGACGCGCTCTTCGCGTAGCGCCCGCTGCCCTGGTGCCCTGAGATCTTCTAGCAGGAGACCTAGCAGCCGCGGAAAACGGAGCTAGATGAGCGGTCGCCGTCGGCTCCTTCTCGGTGTGGCCGCAGCAGTGGTCACCTTGGCGATCGGCGGCCTCGTGCATTTCGAGTCGTCGAAGTCGCGGACGGTGACCGAGTCGCTCGACTACTGGGCGCGGAGCTACCACGTCGACGTGCATCTGGTGCGTGCGGTGGCGTGGATGGAGTCGGGGAACAATCCGCGCGTCGTGTCGTCGACGCATGCGCGCGGCGTGATGCAGGTCGAGCCAGGCACGTGGACGTACACGGAGCATCTGCTCGGCACGCGCGTCGAGCGGACGACCGACGGCAACATCCGCATCGGCGTCGCGTATCTGCGCGAGATGCTCGTCGAGTTCCATGGAGACCGGCGGCTCGCGCTCGCGGCGTACTACCAGGGGCCACGCGCAGTGCGTCAGGTGGGGCTGTACGCGTCGAGCGAGCGGTACGTCGCGACGGTGCTCGCCCTCAGCCGGCGCCTCTGAGCAAGAAGTCGGCCTAGTCGTTCGGCCGTTTCGCGGTTAGGCTGGCGCGGGTGGGGAGGATGCTGCGGCTGGGGGCCGCTTGCCTGGCTGCGCTCGCATGCGCCGGCCCGGCGGCGGCACATACGGATGGGGGGCGACAGCTCTCGCTCGAGTGGCCCGCGTCAGGCACGGTGACGCGTGGCTGGGGCTGGGACGGGAGCGAGTTCCACAAGGGGATCGACATCGGGACGCTGCAGTCGCTCGAGATCCGCGCCGCAGCGCCGGGCGTCATCGAGGCGACGGGCTACGCGACGGGGTTCGAGGGGTACGGCAACATCGTGCTCGTCGATCTCGGTGGCGGCTACGAGGCGCTCTATGCGCACCTGTCGTCGGTTGGCGTGGCGAAGGGCGACGTCGTCGTGACGGGCGATCTCCTCGGCCAGGCGGGCTGTACGGGCTGGTGTACGGGCACGCATCTCCATTTCGAGCTGCGGAAGGACGGCGTCGCCTTTGACCCCGCGCCGCTGCTGCCAGCTACAATCCCGGCGCCAGAGGGCGGTTAGCTCAGTTGGGAGAGCACCAGCTCGACAAGCTGGGGGTCACTGGTTCGAGCCCAGTACCGCCCATCTCGGAAAGCCCTGGAAACAGGGCTTTCGTGTTTACCGGGTAGATAACGATCCGCCGCCCGTGCTAACGCGGTGCTAACAGCAGCTGTTTTCGGCGTGTGGGACGGGTGAAGAAGGGACTGGATGAGGCTGGCACTGGGCGTTGTCGGTGTGGTTGCCGCTGTGGCGTCGGCGGCAATGTTCGCGGCGGCGACTGCGGGCGCGACCGCGCACGGCAGCTCGTCGTCGAGCGGATCTTTAGGCGGTGCCGGCGGCGGCTCGACCTCCGGGTCGTGTGGGGTCGAACGCTGGGCCGTGAAGACACTCGAAGACCGGCCGACACTGCTGCTCCCCAAGACGACCACAGTCCAGTTTCTCGTCTCGCGGCCAGCGCCGCATCCGCTGCCAACAACAAGGCTGTCCTACGAGCGTCACGTGTACATCGTGACCGCGGCCGTGACGTTGGTACGGCAGGAGGCCGACAGCGGTCTACATCTTGTACTGCGGGCCGGTGGCGACCAGATGATCGCGGAGGCGCCGTCGCCGAGTTGCGACTCGAAAGCGACGCCGCTACGCCGTCACCAGATGGCGGCGGCCCGGGCCCAGGTGCGCCTCTGCGCCCGCGCCCGCGTGACCGGCGTCGCGTTCTTCGACTTCGACCACGGTCAAACGGGGGTGGCGCCGAACGCGATCGAACTCCATCCGATTCTCGGCTTCCGCTGCCTCGATGGGTGATGCGAGGTTGGACGTGCTGAGGTGGACGGAACTTGGCGTTGCGCAAACCAGGTCACGGCCGATCCTCTGAACGTCGAGGAACGCAGCCGGCCTGGGTGATCAGGCGAGAGGAGGCTCGCCCAGGCCAACGCGGCTTCACTGGCACCCTTTGGATGCCTCTCTGGTAGCTGTTAAGTTCGCCCAGTCCTCCGGCGTACCCGATAGGGCCCACGCCCTTCGCTACGCGCTATTCGTGGACGAACTCGGCGCACTCGCATTTCGTGACGTCGTCCTGTGCTTCGAGGACGGCACCGAGAGCCACGAAGTCGATGTCTTGGTGACCGGAGATCCGTTCGAGCACAACGGCAGGTGGTGGGTACCGCAAGACTGGCGACGTCTACACGGAATAGACGACCTCAACGGCGGGCCGCACACGTGGCTCCGCTGTCGTGAGATCCCTGGGGTACCGGGGCCGAGCGTTTCCGGCCCAAACGCAGCTACGAATCACTGAAATCGCAGCGGGTCGAACGCTTCACCCGAGCCGACCTCGGCGTTGTCACGGAGCGCGCCGACTCAGCAACTCAGCAGGCTGCGCCCGGCCGATGTCTCTCTCGTACGTGAAGCCACACGCACGCCAAAAGCCTAGAGCTCTGGGATTGTCCTTTGCGGGATCGACGGTGGCGCGAGTCCACCCGCGCTCAACGAACAGGTCTGATCCACCCTGGGTCTCTTGGAAGCTCGGTTAGGTGGCGGTCAATATTGGGGTGTTGTCTGTCTTGACGTGCAGTCGGTAGTGCTCGGCTTCGTATTCTGACGGTGGGATGTCGCCGAGTGCTTCGTGCAGTCTCTC
>JBBQTI010000084.1:0-4637 GCA_038213435.1 Acidimicrobiia bacterium | reverse complement strand
CCCGTCGACGTAGTGCAGCAGCGCGATGCGCGCGGAGCGGTTCGGGTCGTACTCGATCGCAGCGACCTTGGCCGGCACGCCGTCCTTCAGACGCTTGAAGTCGATGATCCGGTAGCGGCGCTTGTGGCCGCCGCCCTGGTGACGCGTCGTGATGCGGCCGTTGTTGTTGCGGCCGCCCTTCTTCGTCACCGGCGCGAGCAGGCTCTTCTCCGGCGTCGACTTCGTGATCTCCTCGAAGGTGGAGACCGACATGAAGCGGCGGCCGGGCGATGTCGGCTTGTAGCGACGGATCGGCATCAGTGGTTACCTCTCGTACGGATCGTGCGCTGGATCGGCGAAAACCAAGCAGCGCAAGAACGCAGGGAACCTCGATGGTGGTTTTCCATCGGGGCGACCGAGGACGCGGCGATGCGCCGGTTTGCAGCCACAGCCAGCGCGCGAGGTGTGCGGGAGGTGACCACTAAAGCTGAGCCCCCTCGAAGATCTCGATCGAGTCGCCCTGCTTGAGCTGGACGACGGCCTTCTTCCAGCCGGGACGGATGCCCGCGAACTTGCCACGCCGCTTCGGCTTCGGCTGCACCTTGATGATCGCGACGTTCAGGACTTTGACGTCGAAGAGCTCCTCGACGGCCTGGCGGACCTGTGTCTTGTGCGCATCCTGGTGGACCTTGAACGTGTAGCGGTTCTGCACGATCTGGCCGTAGCTCTTCTCGGAGACCACGGGCGCGATCAGCACCTCGCCGGGATGAAGGCTCATGACTCCTGCCTCTCCTGCGCGGCGCGCGCCTGCACGAGCGGCAGCGCCGCCTCGGTGACGAGCAGGGCGCGTGCCCAGACGATCTCGGCGACCTCGACCTCGGACGGGACGGTGATCAGCACGCGCTCCAGGTTGCGGAACGACTTGATCAACGCCTCCTCCGTCTCGGTCACGATCAGGACGAGCGGCACGGTCTTGCCCCAGTCGGCGAGCACGGCCTTCGCGGCCTTCGTCGACGCATTCTCGAACTTCGACGCGTCGAGCACGGCGAGCGTGCCGGCCTGCGCGTGGTCGGAGAGCGCGCTGCGCAGTGCTGCGCGTGCGGCCTTCTTGTTGACCTTCACCTCGAACGAGCGCGGGCTCGGCGGGAACGCAACGCCGCCGCCGGCGAACTGCGGCGCGCGGATCGTGCCCTGGCGTGCGCGGCCGGTGCCCTTCTGGCGCCATGGCTTCGAGCGGCCGCCGGAGACGAGCCCGCGGCTCTTCGCCGCGCGCGTGCCCTGACGGCGCGCGTTCATCTCTGCGCGCACGGCCTCGTGCACGAGGTGCGGCTTGACCTCGGCGCCGAAGACGGCCTCGTCGAGCGAGACCTCTTTCTTCGCGCCGCCGACCACGGGTGCTTTCAACGCGGCCATCAGCTGTGATCCTCCTGGCGACGGTTTCGCGTCTCTGACGCGCTAGACGCAAGCAGTGCAAGGACGCACGGAGCGCCCGTAGTGGTTCTTACGGGTGCGACCGAGGACGCGGCAATGCGCCGCGGATCGCGCGTCAGAGACGCACTAACTGTAGCCAGGAGGGTCACGACATTTCCCTGATCTCGACCATGCCGTTCTTGTGGCCCGGTACGGCGCCCTTGATGAGCAGCAGGTTGCGCTCGACATCGACCGAGTGGATCGTCAGGCCGGTCTCGGTGACGCGCTTCGCGCCCATGTGACCCGCCATCTTGATCCCCTTGAAGACGCGCGACGGCGTTGCCGACGCACCGATCGAGCCGGGGGCGCGCACGTTGTGCGAGCCGTGCGACACGGGGCCACGGTGGAAGCGGTGACGCTTGATCGTGCCCTGGAAGCCTTTGCCGATCGACGTGCCCGCGACCTTCACCTTGTCGCCGGCGTTGAAGATCTCGACGGTGACACTCTCGCCCTGCACGGCCTCCGCGAAGTGGCCGCGGAACTCGACGAGATGGCGGTACGCGCCGCTGACGCCGTTCTTCGCCAGGTGCCCGCGCTCCGGCTTCGAGATCTTCCGGTCGGCGACGGGCTCCCACGCGAGCTGCACGGCCTCGTAGCCGTCGACCGCAGGCGTGCGCACGGCGACGACGGGGCACGGGCCTGCCTCCACGACGGTGACCGAGGTCACGACGCCGCTCTCCTCGTCGAAGATCGAGGTCATGCCGAGCTTCTTGCCGATGATGCCGCGCATCGCTAGAGCTTGATCTCGATGTCGACGCCGGCCGGCAGGTCGAGCCGCATCAGCGAGTCGACCGTCTTCGGTGTGGGCGAGTGGATGTCGATCAGCCGCTTGTGCGTGCGGATCTCGAAGTGCTCGCGCGAGTCCTTGTCCTTGAACGGCGACCGGATCACGCAGTACACGTTCTTCTCCGTCGGCAGCGGCACGGGACCGGTGATGGTGGCACCGGTGCGCTGAGCCGTGTCGACGATGTCCTTGGCGGACTTGTCGACCTGCTGATGGTCATAGCCCTTCAGCCTGATGCGGATCTTCTGTTGCGCCACCGGTGCCTCCTTTCACTCAGTCGTCGGTGCTAGTTGAGGATCTCGGTGACCACGCCGGCGCCGACGGTGCGGCCGCCTTCGCGGATGGCGAAACGGAGACCCTGGTCCATGGCGATCGGCTGGATGAGCTCGATGTCCATGTTCGTGTTGTCGCCCGGCATGACCATCTCCTGGCCCTCCGGGAGCTTGACCGCGCCGGTCACGTCCGTCGTGCGGAAGTAGAACTGCGGGCGGTAGTTGTTGAAGAACGGCGTGTGACGGCCGCCCTCCTCCTTCGACAGCACGTACACCTCGGCCTTGAAGTGCGTGTGCGGCTTGATCGAGCCGGGCTTCGCGAGCACCTGGCCGCGCTCCACCTCTTCGCGCTTCGTACCGCGCAGCAGCAGGCCCGCGTTGTCGCCGGCCTGGGCGTAGTCGAGCGTCTTCTGGAACATCTCGAGGCCCGTGACGACCGTCTTCGCGACCTCGGGGTGGATGCCGATCATCTCGACCTCGGCGCCGACCTCGATCTTGCCCTGCTCGATGCGGCCGGTCACGACGGTGCCGCGGCCGGTGATCGTGAACACGTCCTCGATCGGCATCAGGAACGGCTTGTCGACGTCGCGCGTCGGCTCCGGGATGTGCGTGTCGACCGCTTCCATCAGCTCGAGGATCTTCGGCGTCCACTCCGCGTCGCCCTCGAGCGCCTTCAGCGCCGAGACCTGGATGACGGGGATGTCGTCGCCGGGGAACTCGTACTTCGAGAGCAGCTCGCGCACCTCGAGCTCGACGAGCTCGAGCAGCTCGGGGTCGTCGACCATGTCGGCCTTGTTGAGGGCGACGACGATCGCCGGCACCTCGACCTGACGGGCGAGCAGGATGTGCTCGCGCGTCTGCGGCATGGGGCCGTCGGCCGCCGAGACCACGAGGATCGCGCCGTCCATCTGCGCGGCGCCCGTGATCATGTTCTTGATGTAGTCGGCGTGACCCGGGCAGTCGACGTGCGCGTAGTGACGGTTCTCCGTCTCGTACTCGACGTGCGCGGTGTTGATCGTGATCCCGCGCTGCCGCTCTTCCGGCGCCTTGTCGATGTCGGCGAACGCGACCGCGGTGCCGCCCTGCGTCTCCGCGAGGACCTTCGTGATCGCTGCCGTCAGGGTCGTCTTGCCGTGGTCGATGTGACCGATGGTGCCGACGTTGACGTGCGGCTTGTTGCGCTCGAACTTCTGCTTTGCCATTGGTGGCTCCCGCTCTCCTTCGTTACCGAGTTAGGACCGAGCGTCGATGATGTCGCTCGCGATCGCCTGAGGCACTTCCTCGTAGCGATCGAACTGCATGGTGAAATCGGCGCGCCCCTGCGTCATCGAGCGCAGGTCGGTGGCGTACCCGAACATCTCCGACAGCGGCACGCTGGCCTTGATGACCTGTGCGTTCGCCAGCGGGTTCATCGACTCGATGCGACCGCGGCGGCTGTTGAGGTTGCCCATCACGTCGCCGAGGTAGTCCTCGGGCGTCGTCACCTCGACCGCCATCACGGGCTCGAGCAACTTCGGCTTGGAGCGCTTCATGGCCTCCTTGAAGGCCATCGATCCGGCGATCTTGAACGCGCGCTCGCTCGAGTCGACCTCGTGGTACGAACCGTCGGTCAGCTCGACCTTGACGTCGACGATCGGGTAGCCGGCGACGACGCCGGAGTCCATCGCCTCCTTGATGCCGGCATCGACCGCCGGGATGTACTCCTTGGGAATCTTGCCGCCGACGATGCGGTCGGAGAACTCGTAGCCGTCGCCCGGCGCCTGCGGCGTGAGGCTGATCACGACGTCCGCGAACTGGCCCGAGCCGCCGGTCTGGCGGACGAACTTCTCGCGGATGTTCTCGACCGGCTTGCCTGCGGTCTCGCGGTACGCGACCTGCGGGCGGCCGACGTTGGCCTCGACGTTGAACTCGCGCTTCAGCCGGTCGACGATGATCTCGAGGTGGAGCTCGCCCATGCCGGAGATGATCGTCTGGCCCGTCTCCTCGTCGGATGAGACGCGGAAGGTCGGATCCTCGTCGGAGAGGCGCGCGAGGCCCGAGCCGAGCTTGTCCTGGTCGGCCTTCGACTTCGGCTCGACGGCGACGGCGATCACGGGCTCCGGGAAGGTCATCGACTCGAGCACGATCGGCGC
>JBBQTI010000083.1:0-4926 GCA_038213435.1 Acidimicrobiia bacterium | reverse complement strand
CCGTACCGCAGATACCAGCGCACCGCGAGGACAATGATCTCCGGCGGGAACCGAAACCCCGCGAACGCCGAACTCGAGGCTGCCGGGACCGGCGATAACGGCGAGGCATCATGCCGCCACCCTCACCGCCCGCCGAGGCGTTGTGCCAATGCAACAGTGCCGCCACGGATAGGGAGATCGGTCGGTCCGGACCGTGTGGGATCGCGGATCGTCCATTCCAGGCGCCGGTAGCGTTGTTTGGGGTCGCGCTTTCGGAGTAGCGTCGACGAGCGAAGCCGCGCAAGACGGGAACGAGGCCATGGTCGGCACCTCTCGAGTTTCGAAGTCGTTGTTACGCCGAGCAGGAATCTTGAGTGTCGTCGCGCTGACCGGAGGCGGGTTGCTCGTTTTCGAACACGTCGGGACTGGCGGCGCTACGGGTCAGCCGGCGCGGGTGCAATCGAACGCGCGCCCCACCACAACGACGCGCAGCACCACGACGAGCACGCCTCGCCACTGCGGTGACGGCACCGGCCTGGACAACCCGAAGAACAAGCATTGTCGTTCGGCGTCGGGCGCATAGACCTCGCCTGACGACGAGGACGGGCGGACGGCACCGGTTCGCCGAGCACGCGACGAGAACGCGGTACCGACGATCGATACAACGCAGCGTACCGAGCGAGTCGTGAATATCCATACGCGCCGGCGTCTGCGTTTCTGGATCATCGCCGCGCTCGTCGTTGTGGCCGGTGGATTGTTCGCGTTTGCGTTGGTGCAAACGGCGCGCGCCGACCGCATCGGAGTGCGCGGCAAAGCGGCGCTGCTTCGAGCCGAGCAACATATCGACGCGCACAATGTGGGAGCGGCGCGCCAAGACCTGCTCGAGGCGCGCGCCAATTTCCGTCAGATGCAGCACGATCTCGCCAACATGGGTCCGCTCGGGCCGCTGGCTCGGGTGACACCCTTCGTGCGGATTCAGGTTCGCGGTGCGAAGGCGTTCGCCGGCGCGGGCGAGCTGCTGAGCGATGCCGGCCTGAACCTGGTCGACGCAGCCGAACAAGTGCTCGACCCGAAGGACACCCATCTCCGCATCGCCGACGCGCTCGGCGAGCTGCGCAACATCCGAGCTGCGTTGAAGGACGGCATCGGCGCGCTGGATCGCGCCGCCGCCAAGGTGCACGCGCTCGACGGATACCGGTTGATCGGTCCGCTCGATCGTGCGCGTCGGGACCTGGGGCAGCGGCTGCCGCGAGTCGGCGCCCGCGCCGTCTCGGCGCGCGACGGGCTCGACGCGCTCATCGACATGCTCGGCGGGTCGGGTCCGCGGCGCTTCCTGGTGTTCTCCCAGAACCCCGACGAGGTCCGGCCCACCGGCGGGTTCATCGGCACATACGGCTTGCTCGTCACGCGCAACAGCCACCTGGTGCTCGAGCGCTACGACTCGACCGATAAGTGGTACCCCACGCGGCCGCAAGCCGAGATTCCGGCCGACCAGGCCGCGCCACCGCTCAGGCTCAACTCACCGCCAGAACCGCAGACGATCGCCAACGTCAACGCGACTGCCGACTTCCCCGCCGCGGCTCGACTCGCGACCGAGCTTTGGCAACGCGGAGGAGAGCAACCGGTCGACGGGGTCATCGCCATGACACCCGACGTGATGGCACGGGTCCTGCGCGTGCTCGGGCCCGTCTTCATTCCCGGTTACAACGAGACGGTGAACGCGAGCATTCTTCTCGCGCGCGTCAACTTCCACACACACCTCGACGCGTCCGCGTTGCAGCACCCGGCGACTCGCAAAGCGTTTCTTGTCGAGCTCGTTCACGTCGTGCTCCAGCGCCTGCTCGACGCACCGGCGTCGCGCTGGGATGCCCTTGCGCAAGCGACGGCGCATGGCTTCGAGACGAGAGAGGCCATGGCGTGGTCGAGCCGGCCAACCATCGAGCACGCGCTTACCGAAAGAGCTTGGGACGGCGCGCTTCCCGAGGTCTCCGGCGACTTCTTCTACGAAGGGGAGTTCGAGTACACCGCGAAGAACGGCCGCGGACTCCATCGCACGTTCGACCACGATGTCGTATTGCACCCCGACGGGTCGGCAGAGATCACCACGAAGGTGACGATTGCGAACACGCTCCCAGCGAACAACCGCGGCCTGCTGAACATCGACTCCCTGAGCTTCGTGACGGTCTACGGACCTGCTGGAGCACGCCTCGACTCTGCGTCCGATCGTCCCGACGCCCAGAGTGCGTCACTCGCCGGTCATCCGGCGGTGAGCTGGTTCGAATCGGCAGATCCGCTTTCGTCGACCTCGTTCACCGTCGGTTGGGATGTGCCTCGGCTGGCGACCGCCGCGTCGGACGGCTCGCTCACCTATCAGCTGCGTTTCATGGGGCTCCCTGCGCACGCAGGTGACGTTCTGCACCTCCATGTCAGGCTTCCACCCGGCTGGAACTGGAAGGACGGTGCGCCCCCGATAACGAGATCGCTCGATCAGGACGTGATCGGATCGTGGCGACTCGTCCACTCCTGAGCGCGACCAGGGTTGTCACTCACGCCGCGCGCGGGACCGTCGTGCGGCGAGCAACGCGCCGACCAGGAGCGGAATCGACCACAAATCACGCGCGTCGACGCCGTGATCAGCGGTGATCCGCCAGAGCGTCGGGCCCTGCGGTCCGTATTCGACAAGCGGCCATGCGGCCGCCGCAACAAGCAGTGCGCACGCGGCGACGAGCCAGGCGGCGTGCGCCGCGGACGACCGTCGGTGCTGGCTGTCGAGCTCGGATTCGGGCAACGTCACTCCGTCAGTTCAAGGCCGGCGTGCCGTGCCGGCGAGCTGCTACAGAACTCCACCGGTCGCGCCTATCTCTGACCGATCTGGTCTGTCGCGGGCCCGGTGCCGCGGGTCGCCTCGTCCACTCCCGAGCGCGAGCAGCGTTGTTGCGCGGAGTGGCCTACTACTGCTGGGCTCAAGGTAGTTTCGCATGGATCGCCGGCGCTCGCTCGAACAACCAGAATCGTATGCCGTCCGCGGTCGGGCGAGCTCCCGCGACGAATTGCAAGAGCTAACGCGCGGCGCGAATCGCCTTCCGACGTTGCCGGCGCGTCATCGAGCCGTTCGCGGCCGGTTCGAAGATCCCATACCCGTAGGCGGCGTAGCCCTCGGCCGCCTCCGTGTTGTTGAGTACGGTGCCGACGAGTGGGGCGGAGACCTGCCGGAGAACCTCGACCGAGCGGTGCAGCCCCCGGCGCGACGACGCCTTCGCACTCGCCACGAGCAGCGTCGCGTCGACCATGCCGCTCACGATGAGCGCGTCGCTCACCGGCAGTACCGGCGTGCTATCGACGAGCACGAGGTCGGAGCCCTTCTCGAGCGAGGTGATCACCTCGCGCGCCCCGGCCGACGCCAGCAATTCGGAAGGGTTTGGCGGCGACGGTCCGGTCGAGAGCAGGGCAAGGTTGGACACGTCGGGCACCTGCTGAACCGCGTCAAACAATGACGCGGTGCCGAGCATCACCGAGGTGAACCCCACCGCGTTGGGGAGCCCGAAGAACTCGTGGATGCGCGCCCGCCGGAAGTCGCAGCAGACGATCGTTACCCTGTGTCCCGCCCGCGCGAACGCAACCGCGAGATTGGCAATCGTCGTCGACTTTCCCTCTTCGGTCTGCGAGCTGGTGACCTGGATGCTGTGGAACGTGTGGTCGACATCGAGGAACTGCAGCGCGGTCCGCAACGTCCGGTAGGCCTCGGCGGCCGGCGAGTGCGGCGCGGCGAGGCTGACGACGTAGGGCATGTTGCGGTCGCTCCAGTGCGCTACCCGAGGGATCTGCCCGAGCACCGGCAGCTCCGCGGCGGCGCGCTCCAGATCCTCGCGCGAGGTGACCGTGTCGTCGAGGTACTCGCGCAGGAACGCGAGACCGATACCCAGCAAGAGCCCGAGCACGAGCGCAATCGCCGCGTTGTGTACCGGCTTGGGCGACACTGGCGTGTGAGGCACGTCAGCGGTGGCGAGCACCCGCGCGCCACCGACCTGATTGAGGTTGGCCGATATCTGGAACTGGTCGAGTTGCTGCTGCAGGAAAGCCCGCTGCTGCTCGACCGTCGTGAACTCGGGCGAGCCGACGCGCAGCCCGCGGATGCGCCGATCGATCGCCGCGATCTTGGTCTGGACCAGAGCGCTCGCCTGCACGAGGTCGTCGATGTTCTGCTTGCGCCGAAGGTCGACGTACACGGCTGCGTAGCCCTTCGCGTCGGCGGCGGCGCGCTCGGCGTTCGTGCTCCGTGCGCTCACGCTCACCACGTCGCTCGTCGCGCTGCTCGACACGGTGATGTCGGGCTTGTGACCGAGTTTCGCCTCGGCCGCGTCCTGCACAGCCCTGCTCCGTAGCACGGCGGTTTCGGTATCGACGTTGCGGGCGGCGTTTTGCGCGTCTTGCTGGGAGGTGTCGACCGTGCTGTTGCGCTGGATGATGAGTTGCGCGGTCGCCTGGTACACGGGCGTCTGGATCACCGAGAGGCCGACCGCGGCACCGACGGCGACAACCACCGTGGTGATGATGAGCCAACGATGCCGCGACACGGTGCGTCCGTGGTCGCGAAGATCGGGGACGTTGCGCTCGACCTCGTCTTTCATCCGAGATGTCCTATGTTCTTCCGGTTCACGGGTCGAGGTGACGGTTGGACCCTGGTCGTGGCGTTCATTCTGGTTGGTTCTTGGCGTGGCTGTCGAGGACTTGGAGTGGGGTACGGTTCGCGCAGGAAGTCGCGGTGGTTCTTGGGCCGGGTGTTGTAGTGGACGAGCCACGTGTCGACTGAGGTTCCACCGGTTGACCGGACACTTGCTGTGAGGCGATTCTCGCCTCGGAGAGGAGTCCGTGATGCCCGCACCTCACCCGCCGGAGTTCCGACGTCGCGCGATCGATCTGGGACGCGAACGTGCGAAGCCGATCGCG
>JBBQTI010000082.1:0-5023 GCA_038213435.1 Acidimicrobiia bacterium | reverse complement strand
TGGTCGACCGGATCGAGCGGGCCACCCGGATGTCGCCGGGCTTCCGCCACCGGGTCGTACAGGCGCCGTGGCGCATCGCCAATCCACGGTGGGCGGTCGACCCCGACTTCAACATCGAGTTCCACATCCGCCATCTCGGGGTTCCCGCGCCCGGGACACTCGAACAGGTACTCGAATACGCGTGCCAGACCGGCATGGCGGGCTTCGATCGCGACCGGCCCCTCTGGGAGTTCACGCTCATCGACGGGCTCGACGGAGGTCGAGCCGCCCTGATCCTGAAGCTGCATCACGCGCTCACCGACGGGATCGGTGGCATGGAGATGGCGAAGTACCTGTTCGATCTCGAGGCCGAACCGGCAACGCTCGCCCCAATGCCGAATGCGCCGACCCCCGAGCACTGGTCGTCGGTCGATCTCGCGCGGGACGCGCTGTGTCACAACCTTGCTCGGATCGCGCAGGCTCCCCGAAACCTGCTCGGGACGACTGCCGCCGTGGCGCGACGTGCGGTGCGTCACCCCGCGACTGCGGTGGAGGAGAGCCTCGAGCTCATCCGCTCGGTCGTTCGCACCGTGCAGCCTGTCAGGACGACGTTGTCGCCGATCATGAAAGATCGCCGACTCGCTTGGCACTACGACGCGTTCACGGTGCCCCTCGACGCGCTGCGCAGCGCAGCCCGGGCGTCGGGCCTCACCCTCAACGACGCATTCCTGGGCGGTATCAGCGGCGGTCTCCTCCGCTATCACGAACGACAGGGCTTCGCGGTCGATGAGCTCCGGCTCACGATGCCGATCAGCATCCGAACCGCCGACGACCCGATCGGCGGCAACCGCGTCACGCTCATGCGATTCAAAGTTCCGACCGGACTGCACGATCCAGTCGAGCGCATGCGCCGGACCCACCAGCTGTGCCTGAGCGCGCGCCACGAAGCTGCGATTCCCTACACCAACACGATTGCGGCCGCGCTCAACGTTCTTCCGCGCAGCGTTGTCGGCGGAATGCTCAAGCACGTCGACTTTCTCGCGAGCAATGTGCCAGGGATCGACGTTGCCGTTTACCTCGCGGGTGCGCATGTCGCCGAGTGGTACGCATTCGGTCCCACGATCGGGTCGGCGTTGAACGCGACGCTCGTGTCGTACGACGGCTCTTGCTTCGTCGGAGTGAACGTCGATACCGGCGCGATTCCCGACGGCGATCTGATGCTGGCGTGCCTGCGCGAGGGCTTCTCCGAGATCGTCGCGCTCGGCGGCTCCGAAAGCCCCGACTGACAACCTCGTGATCGCGGCCGGCATCGATCCGGTCGACTCATCGGAGACAGGGCGTCAGCCGGGAACCGGCGCCGCCTCGCTCGACGGTCCGGTCTCGGCGCTGCGCGCGAGCACGTCGGCGGGCACCAACCCCCGAGAGACCCAGTTCCGCTTGTCGGCCCAGACGAGAATCGGCGGCAACACGACGAGCGCGCTCAGCAGGGCGATTGCGATGTTGAGTGTGACGATCACACCGAAGTCGTGCAGGAGCGGCAACGACGAAGTCGCGATGACCGCAACACCGGCCGTCGCGGTCAACGCCGACACGATGAACGCCCGACCGGTTCGAGACGCGGTCTCGTTGACGGCCTCCCGAGGAGTGTGGCCGCGACGCCGTTCCTCGATGAAGCGCAAGAGAAGCAGTGACGTGAACTCTGTGCACGCCGCGACCACCAAGGGTCCGCCGACCGCCGTCATGGGGCTCAGCTTCAGGTCGAGTGCGTACGCGATGAGCGATGAGGCGCCGACCGCGATCAACACCGGAACAAGCGACAACAGCGCGCGCACGATGCTGCGCAGTCGTACCGTCAGGAACAAGAAGACGAAGAGGATGGCAAGGTACGTGAGGAAAACGCGGTTCGCGTTGAGGTTGTCGAGGAGCCCGACGCCGACGACCGCCAGACCCGACGGCGTTGCGGAGATGTTCGGCGGTGGACTCACGGTGGCACGGATGTACCGCACGACCTCGGCACGCGCGTCCAGTCCGCTCGGCCCCGTGCGGAAGACGATGTTCATGGCCTTCGCCTCCGCGGACACCATCGAGATCCGGATGTCGGGCGGTGCGACCGCGTACGCGCTGCGCACGCTCGCTGCGGTGGGCGTCAGGTGCGGTGCGCCCGGTACGTCGCTGAGCTGGCTCACGGTGCTCACGAGCGCGGACGCGGTCAGCAACGTCTCGGGGAACTTGGCCAGCTGCTTGCGGGTGAACGTGTCGACGAAGGTCACGGTCGGCTGGTTGAAGACGTTGCTGGACTGCACGTAGAGCCCGAGCTCGCTCGACGAGTGCACCTCACGGTCGAGCACGGCGAGGTCCTTGACGACGCGCGAATGCTGGTTGACCCACTGGATCGGATCGGTCTGGAGAACAAGTTTGTCCTCGACGAGGATGCCACCCACGAACACCATGACACTCACGACCGCCAACGCGGGCGCCACTTTGCCGGACAATGAACCGAGGCGGACGGTGATCCGTCCCAACGGTCCGGCGCGGAAGTCGCGGGCCTTCGTCGGAGACTTGTACTCACGGATACCGAGGATGGCGAGCGTTCCGAGAATGCTGTTCAAGCAGATTGCCGCGACGCCGATGATGAGGAGCAACCCGAACTCGCGCAGCATAGGCACCTTGGCCCAGCGCAGCGCCGTGAACGCGAAGATCGCGTCGAACGTGACGACCAGCAGCGCCGGGCCGAGGTTGCGCGAGGTCTCCTGGATCGGATGTGGCGCGCGATCGACGACGACCTCTTCCTCGACGCGCGCGTGCATCTGGATCGCGTAGTCGATGCCGATCCCGAGCATCACGGGCAGGCCGGAGATCGTCACGATCGTGAGGGGCACACCGAGGTATCCCGCCACGCCGAACGCCCAGATGATGCCGATCAGCACGATCCCGAGCGGCAGCAGGCGCCAGCGGACGTTGAAGAGGACGAGCAGGATCACGGTCATGATCGCGATCGCGATCAGTGCGAGCGTGGCCATGCCGCCGGTCAGGTAGCTGTTGAGGTTGTCGAGCAACGCGGGCGCGCCCGTGGCGGTGATCTGCGCGTGCTCGAAGTGCAGCGACTTCGACGCTTCGGTCACGAGGTCGGCGGCGACACCTTCGTCCTTGATCGACTGGTTGCCGACGAGACGCACGACCATCTGCGCGTGGGTCTTGTCGGGGAAGATGGGAAGCAGCGGTGTGCGGATGGGCTTTGCGTCCGTCGGCAGCGGGTTGTCGTAGAGCAAGAAGTCGACGTACTTCGGATTGGCGAGGGTGCGTTGCGCGACAGGGATCTCGTTGATTCGAGAGACGGTCGCGAGCGCCGACACGTTGCGCGCGGCCTGACCCGCCTTCGACTTCTCGCGTGCGAGGTCGTCGGCGAGGATCTTGCCCGCGACACTTTGCGTGACGTCGCCGTTCGGGCCCGTGACGAGATTGTCATTCCATTGCAGTGCAGTCAGCGGCGACACGACACCGAGCACGTTGGGCGACGCATTGATCTTCTTGGAGACGGCCTTCCACTGCGCGTTGGCGGCGGGCGTGAACAGCTCCGCGACCGTGTGGCCGCGATCCATCGTGACGAGCGTGACCATGGCCTCGCCGCCGAACAGCTTCTGGTACGCGACATTGTCCTTGTAGACCTGGTCGCTGCGATTGAGATAGTTGCTCTGGTCGGTCGAGAACTCGAGCTTGGTCGCGCCATACCCGAGCCCGACCGTGATGACGCCGCCCACGAGCAGGACCGTGATCCAGTGCTTCCCGAGGTTCAGTCCGAGCCAAGACCAGAACTTGTCCACGTCGCCTCCGTTGGGGTCGTCGTTGTCGTCACCCGATTGGCGCTGCCACCGCAACGGTCTTCGGCGTTATGCGGGAAGCCTGCACCGATCCACCGCGCTCCGGCAGGGACGTTCGGCCCTTTCGGCGGGGCAAGAGGCGGGCCAGGCTGAAATGGCGAGTCGTGTTCTCACGATGGTCCAGCCCGTTCTCACGAAGATGACGTCCTGACCCGCATCGAAGTGGAGGCTGGCAAACCAAATGAAGAGCCTCCACCGAACCCGCGGCGCTTCATGGATCGCCGCGCCGAAGCAGCGGTGTTCGCGACCAAACTCTTGAGCAAACGAAGTCAGACGCGCCTCCCGAATAGGACCAACGACCCTGGTCGCTGCGCACGCAATTCGCGCAACATCGGAGGGTGAGCGCGAAGATCGATCGCCGAACCGGCCTCGAAGAGCTCGACCGGGAAGAATGCCTCCGGTTACTCGGTTCGGCCCCGATCGGTCGGCTCGCGGTGGTGGTCGCCGGCCGCCCGCTCGTGTTCCCCGTGAACTTTGCGCTCGACGGCGAATCGATTGTGCTGCGTACGGATACGGGGACGAAACTACACGGCGCTCGCAACGCGCCGGTGGCGTTCGAATGCGATGGCATCGACCCCATGTACCACACCGGTTGGAGTGTCCTGGTGGTCGACGACATCGACGAGGTGATCGAGCCGCTCGATGTCGCGCGGTTCGAGCGGCTTCCGCTTGGCCCGTGGGCCCCGGCGCCCAAGCCAACCTGGCTGCGACTCCGGACTCACACGATCACAGGCCGTCGGATCCCACCGCACGGTCGCAGCTACGCCGATGAGGAGTCGCAACAACCCTGAACGTCATGGTTCTCGAGAGTGATCGCGGCGTGGCGGATTGCGCCGTCGAAGAGGAGACTGCCGCAGGCCGTCACGTGCTTCGTTGCCACGAACCCATACGCCCGCGTTTCCCTGCCGGGGCCTCGAGGACCAGTCGACCGGTCCGTTGCGTTCACACACCAAGCCGCTGCCGCCGCCTACTGAGCCGGCACACTGCGCTTCTCGAGCGTGAAAACGCCTCTACGCGTGGCTTGCTCTCGACCCTCGGCGCAAGCGCGCTTCTTCTCGACGGTTGCCGTGTTGCTCGCCGCACACAACGCCGAGCTGATCTTCGAGGCTCTCCGCAAGTAAAAGAGGTTGCTCTGCCGTTCGGCCGCCGTGAGCTCGGGACGCCTG
>JBBQTI010000081.1:0-5414 GCA_038213435.1 Acidimicrobiia bacterium | reverse complement strand
TGGTTGGTGTAGGAACCCCCCACGTTACCTCGGATGCCGTGCGCACCTCTTGTCATGCCGCAAATGCCGTAGGACACGTCCCAGCACCACCTACGCCGCGCTTCGCGCGATCCGCGAACCCACTAAACCCCGCGGAGAGCCGTGTTTGATCGCTACCGCGGGAGCATTCCGCTCGCGTACGTGCGCGCGCTCGTCGAGCGCGAATCCGATGGTCGCCCGAGCGTGCGAACGGGCAGCGCCGTGGGCCTCATGCAGATCGTGCCCGTCGTGCTCGCCGACTACAACAAGCGACACGGCACGGCGTACCAGAGCGATCAGCTTGTCGACCCCGCGACGAACGTCGCGATGGGCTGCGAGCTGTTGCGGCTGATCGTCGGGAGCTACCGCAAGAACCACGCGCGCATTCCGAACTTCCAGACCGACTGGAACAACCCGAGCTTCGTCGAGCTACTCACGTTCGGCTGGAACGCCGGCTTCTCCGAGGCCGGTGGCGTCGGACGCGTGGCTCGCTACCTCGAGCAGCTCGGCGCGGTCGACATCACGCTCGATCTGGTCACCGCGCACGCGCATGTCGCGGGCGCCAGCAAGCATCTCTCCAACCCCGCGAAGGTCGGGTGGTGCAAGAGCGTCGTCGCGCTCTATCAGCGCGAGCGCGCGCTCGCGCAGCCACCCGTACCCCTCGTCGCCTGAAAGGTCCCATGTCGAACACGACTCCTTTAATGTTGGGCCTCGCCGGTGGCCTGGCCCTCTGGCATTTCGCGCCGAGTGCTCGTCCCGCGTTGCGGAATGCGAGCAGCGGTCCGTGCGTCATCCAGCTCGACTCGAGCGGCTTGTCGATCGACGGCGAGCTCGTCGACATCGACGAAGTCGCGCGCCGCGCGAAGCTCGTCGGGCTCGCGCTCGTAACCGTGGCGCCGGACGCCTCGGCTTCGGTCTACGCCGCGTTGTTGACCGCGCTCCAACTCGCCGGCGTTCCGGCGCATGCGCGCACGCTGGTCGCCTCGATCCGCAACGCGAACACCGAAACGTTCTCGGCGTTCACGCTCGTGACCTATCCCGAAGGTATCGGTGGCTCGCGCAAGACGAGCTGGTTCCGTACCGATGCGCCGATGACCTGGCGTGCGGCGCGCGACCAGCTCGTCGCAGCGCGCGTCATCGATCCGAGCGCGATCGCGCCGAAGCAGGCCGGCTACTGGAAGCTCGTCACGGACGCACGCGTGTTCATGCCGATGCGCGCGAAGCCGTTGCCCGGCACGGCGCGCAACTCGTACATCTCCACGACGTTCACACTCGTTGTCTACCCCGAAGGCATCAAGGGCCCGAAGCAGACGCGCTGGTTCTTGGCTTCGCGTCCGACGCTATGGGATGCCGCGCGCGATCGGCTTGCTGCCGCCGGGTTACTCGATGAAAACGCCAACGAGGAGACCGACCCCAACTACCGGATCCTCATCAGCTCGCCCAACGCGTTCCGCGAGGCCGAGGCCGAGCCGCTGCCGAGTCGTACGGTCAAGGAGACGCGCGACGCGGCAGAAGGTGGCCGCTATGTACTCGACGGCGGGCGCGTCATCGCCCGCGACGGACAGCCGCTCGTTCGCATGGAGCGCGTCGACCTCGGCGGCGCGCGTTATGCGCTGTCGCCCCACGAGACCGACGATCTCGGCGCGCGGATCGTTCGTCTGCTCAACCGCCGTGGAGCAAAGTGATGCGGGACCGTTCGCTCGGCCTCCTCTTGGTCGGTGGCGGAGTCGCCGCTGCCGGCGCGATGCTGTGGCGACGCCCCCGCGGGACGACTACACCGGTCCACGACGGTGTTGCACCGTCTCCGCCGCTCGCTGGATGGGTCGTGCCTGTCCCGACGCTCGCCGATCGGCCTGCCGTGGTCTCGAACGAGTTCCACGCGAGCACGCAGGCGAACGATCCGCACGAGCACCTCGGCGTCGACCTCATGTTCCGGCGCCGCGACGCGCGCGATCTGATCGCAGTGCTCCCGCCGAAGACCACGAATGGCACGCCGCTGTTCTTCATGCCCGACAGCATCTCGGCGCTCGCCGCGGCGGCGGGCACCGTTTCGTTCGCCGACATGACCGGGATGGGCAACAGCGTGATCGTCCAGCACCCGAACGGCTGGGCGACGTACTACACACACCTCTCCTCGCTCGCCGTGAAGCGCGGTGATGTCGTGCGCGCCGGCCAGCCGCTCGGCACGATCGGCGCGAGCCCGACCGACGGCGAGCACCTCAAACACCTGCACTTCGAGCTGTGGAAGGGCGGGAAGCGCTCGGGCGTCGTCGATCCGACGCCGTGCCTCGACACCTGGACGCGCGTGACCTCGCCGTGGTCTCCGACGCTTGTCGCATCCAACAGAACGACGCTGCGCAACGGCACAATGTCGGCGTACCGCCGCGTCGGCGATCGCGGCGAGCCGTATCCCGAGTGGGTCCGCGCGCTGAAGGGCAAGGCCGGCGTCTACGTCATCCGCGATGCCGAAACCCACGAGTGTTTCTACGTCGGCTCGTCGGCGGGACGCCTGTACGACACCAGGCATTTTCAAACTTGGCGCCGCTACAAAGGTTTCTGGCGTGGCCAATACGCTGAAGGCGCCGATCCTGGCCTGACGTATCCGCGCGCCGCGGTCGAAGTCGCGGTGCGCCTCACCTCATCCGACGACGCACTCGACGAAGAGATGCGCGCGATCGCGCGGCTTCGGCCTCGCGACAACCAGATCGGCCAGCCCGACACGGCGACCGACGAAACCGTTCCGTTCTGAAAGGATCCCATGCAGGAACTCATCGAAGCGATCCGCGTGGCCGTTGCCACCGACGCGAGCACCGAGCAGAAGGCGACCGGCGCGCAGGCGTGCCGCACCATCTTTGCGGCACTCGATACCGAGCCCGGCAAGCCGATCGTGTTGCCGGGAATGCCGATGCCCGCGGCGACGTCGCGGGTTTCGGTCGACCAGATCATCGATCTGATGATCGCCCGGCTCACGACCATCGCCGCTGAACGAGACGTGCATTCGGCACCCATCGCCCAGGATCTGCGGGGCTTGCGCGTGCCCGTCACGCCGGCCGCGCTTCCCCGTCCGTCGACAAGGCCGGCCGCTCAATCCAAGCGTCCCACCGTTGCGAGGAAGCCGTGATGACGGCAATCCAGACCTGGCTCGATGGCTACCTCGAGCTTCGCCATCGCGCGTTCGCCGACCGCGGCGCGATCGAGCTTCCTGACGGAACCCGCTGGCCTCGCACGACGGGTGAGCAGGTCGCCGCGATCGCCGCCGCGTTCACGCCGGCGATCCGCGCCAATGCCGCGCCGCGCGTGATGAGGCGGTGGCGCACGACGCTCGCAGACATCCAACGTGACGCGCTCGCTGAACTGCACGACACGTACGTCGGCAATCGCAAGTTCTGGGCGACGCTCGAGGCCGTCGCGGTGTACCTCGACAACCTCGCGCTTCGCCCGCCCGCGACGCGCGCGTGGATGGCGCTGTTCGCGGTCATCGACACGGGCGACGACTCGGCCGGGCCGCGCAACGTCGGGCCGAGCGGCGACGGACCGTTCAAGCACTTCGACGGCGTCCGGACGTTCGACGAACTCTACAACGCGCAGTACAAGTACCTGCTTGAGCTGCGCGGTTACGACGAGCTGGATCCGCCTCCGTTCGACGAGAACTCGTACGGCGGGCTTGGAGTGAAGAAGAAGATCCCCCGCACGACGAACACGGACGTGCTCGCGCTCGCCGGCTACTGGGGCAAGCAACTCCAGGACGTGAAGGAAGTGTTCGGCCACGTCGGCATCGAGAAGCGCTGGGACCGGCTGATGACCGATCTCGGCAAGCACGCGATGTACGGGAACCCGACCACCACCTACGTCGAGAACAATAGGTTCTGGCGATGTCTCAGCGATACCGCTATCCACATCGCGGTCGCCGACGAAGCGCCGAGCAAGTGGGACATGGCGAAGGAAGCGCTCAAGGACAGCGTCATGCACTTGCCCGACACGATCAAGACGGTCGCGAGCAAGGGCGTCGACGCCATCGCCGACACGGCGCAGGCCGCGGGCCGCGTCGTCAACTCGGCTGGTAAGGGACTGTTCTCAGGGGTCGGCACGCCGCTCTTGATTGGGGCGGGCGTCCTCGGTGCGGTGTTGTTGTTCCGCGGTGGTCGCAAGCACGAGGAGGCGTAGCCGTGGACGACATCTCGCTCGCGCTCAACCCGCCGCGGTACGTGAAGTTCCGCCGCCCACCGATCCACATCTCCGACAGCACGTCATGCGTGTGGCCGCTCGCGGCGATCAACGACCGTGCCCCGGTCGTGCTCGATCACCGCCGCGCCGATCTACGCGGCGTTGACTTGGCGTATCCGCGCACCGACGCGGCCGACGCGATCGCGAGCTGCCCCATCGGCACTCCGTACGGGACGGTCTCGCACCTGATGCCGGCGATGACCCCCGCCCTCGCGATCGACAGCGGCGAGATCACGTTTGCCGGGCGGCTCGGCAAAGGCTTCGGCATGATCATCAACCACGGCAACGGTTGGGCATCGCACTACGCGAACCTCCAGGCGCTCGTCGCGGTCCGCACGGACCTCTATCGTCCGCGCGCGCAGTACGTCCGCGCCGGGGACACGATCGGCTACGTCGGTGCACCCGAGGTCGGCGCGTTCAAGCAGCTCCACTTCGAGCTGTGGGAGCGCGACCTCGATCGGCACTTCGTCCCCGTCGACCCGCGTCCGCACCTCGCGAGCTGGAAGCTTCTCGAACACTACGACGCATTCACACCGGCACCTCCGAAGGCGCGGGCGGAGGCCGCGTAGCCGTGTCGGGGAAGGCGCCTGCGACGCACGCCCAATTGTCGCCGCAGCGCCGCGACAATTCGGAGGACACGCCCGTGCAAGCACCGCTTGGCCAATTGTCGCAGCAGTGCCGCGACAATTCGGAGGTCACGTTCGCGCAGGCGCCGCTCGCCCAACTGTCGCGACACCGTCGCGACAATTTCGCCGACGAGGAACCCGCGCATTCATCGCCGCATCTGCCCTATCTGACGACCGCCGAGGCCGCCGTGTACCTGCGCTACCGGACGGCCTCCGGGATCCGGACCGCGGTCGCACGCGGCGAGCTGACACCGACGGGCGCAGGCCCGAAGGGATCCCATCTTTTCCATCATGCGGAGCTCGATCGGTTCGCAGCCGCACGCGCCGCGCGCTACGCTCGGCCCTGCCTTGGGACCGGAGACACTAGAAAGGCTCTTCCTCGTGAAGAACAAAGAAACGACACGCTATCCGGGCGTGTTCCGTCTCGACCAGGCGAAGTATTGGATCCGCGCGAAGGTGGTCGACCCTCGCACGGGCAAGCACAAGGAGGTGGATCGGATTCTAGAAGGGGTGACCGCCCACGAGGCCGCGCAGAAACGCGACCTC
>JBBQTI010000080.1:0-5727 GCA_038213435.1 Acidimicrobiia bacterium | reverse complement strand
GTGAAGCTTCCTCGGGCCGAACCGTCGCCGCATCACGTGGTCACGCCCGAGGAGCTCGACCGCCTGGCCACCGAGGTCGGTTCGGCCTATCGGCCGATGGTTCAGCTCGCGGCGGTCACCGGGCTTCGCTTCTCCGAGTGTGCGGGATTGCGCGTGCGCTCGCTCGATTTGCTGCACGGGCTGCTGGCCGTCACCGAAGGAGTCGTGGAGGCGGGTGGCCGCGTCGTGATCGGGCCGCCGAAGAGCGCGGCCGCGCGCCGGTGCATCGCCATGGCACCTGCGCTCGCCGCGCTGCTGGCCGAGCATCTCGCCCGGAGGGGTCTGACGGCGGCCGACGCCGACGCGTGGGTCTTCCCCAGCCCGAAGGGCGGTCCGCTGCGGTACGCCAACTTTCACGACCGCGTGTGGGTCCCTGCATGCACGCGAGCCCGCCTCGCAGGACTCGGATTCCACGACCTCCGCCGGGCCGCGGCGACCGTTCTCGTGACCTCGGGGGTCGACGTCCGCACGGCCCAACACCGTCTCGGCCACTCCGACCCGAGACTCACGCTCGCGGTGTACGCGCAGGTCGCACCGCACGCGGATCGCGCCGCGGCCGCCGCGATCGAAGACCACTTCCTCGCCGGCGCGCGCGATGAACGCGCGATGGACGGCAACGGTGTGTTGCTGACGGGTGCGGCGCGACGGCTCCCACCTGCGCAAGCGGTGGAGCCGGAGAGGGGATTCGAACCCCTGACCTGCTCATTACGAGTGAGCTGCTCTACCGACTGAGCTACCCCGGCGAAGCTGGAGAGTGTATCCGACCACTCATCACGTGCCGGCAGGTGGGAACGCCAGCAGCAACGCGACGAGACGGACGAGGCCCTTCTCATTGATCAGGAACGCCTCGCGCGCCTCGTGGCACGCCTCGAGCGCGGCCGCGGCCGAACGCTCCGGCACTCGCAACGCAGGTCGATCCGCGTTCAGCGCGGGCGACGGCGCGGCGAGCGTGTCGCGATAGACCGATTCGATCGCCGTGACGCCTTCGAGCAACAGGTCGATGCGGGTGCGCCGCGTCTCGCGCTTGTGTCGCTCGTCTATCCGCCGGCGCATCCGCTGCACCTCGCGTTCTGCGTATCCGAGTCGCTCCATCTCGCTGTCGAACGCGTCGAGCTCCTCGCGGTGCTGTCGCTCCACCGCCGCAGCCGCCTCCTCCACGACCGCGTTCAGCTCCTGCGCGATCGCGAGCGCGGTTGCGCCGGAACCGTCGACACGCGCGGGCGCCGACGCGAACGCCGCACGCAAGGGACCGAGCCGTCCCGCCAACGCGCGCGCCCGGGCGAGCTGGCCGCCGGCCAGCGACGCGAGTGTGGCCGCGTCGCGCTCCGCGACACCTTCGCGTACGAGCACGGCGCGCACGTCGTCGTCGGACATCGGATCGAGGTCGATGCGCTGGCAGCGCGACCTGATCGTCGGGAGCAGATCGTCGGGCGCGGCCGTGACGAGCACGACGACCGTGCGATCGGGCGGCTCCTCGAGCGTCTTCAACATGGCGTTCGCCGACTCATTCTGATTGCCGCGCAGTCGCTCCGCCTCGAACAGCACGATCGCCTTGCGATTGCCCTCGATCGGCGCCCGAGCCGCCTCGGGCAGGATGCGCTCGCGCACGTCCTCCTTCACGCGATACGACGCGGCGCTCGGCTCGAACTCCACGACGTCGGGATGGACGCTCCGCATCACGAGCCGACTCCCCCGCTCATCGTCGGCCACACCGATGAGCATCGCCGCAAATTCGCGCGCGGCATCCTCGACCCCGGAACCGCGCGGTCCGACGAGCAGGTATGCATGACCGGGCCGGGCGGCCGCCTGGCGCAGGGCGCCGAGCGCTCGCTCCTGACCGACGACGATCGTGTCCACGAACGCCGAGCCTACGGAAAGACAGCCTGCACCGCGACAAGCACGCGCGCCGCCACGTCGTCGGGCGTCCCGTCGGCATCGACGAGCAACCACCCGCGCGCCGGCGCGAGGTCGCGGTAGGCGGCCCGCACCCGGGCATGGAACTCCGCGCCGGCCCGCTCGAACCGGTCCCGGACCGGCGACACGCGCGCCTCCGCGATCGAGTCCGCAACGTCGAGCACGATCACCGCGTCGGCTTCGACCTCGCCCGCGACCCATTTGCTCAATCGCTCGACCGCATCGACACCGAGCCCGCGCCCGACGCCTTGGTACGCGAGCGTCGAAGGCTCGTAGCGGTCGCACACGACGATGGCACCGCGGGCAATCGCAGGTTTGAGCACCTCCGCCACGTGCTGCGCCCGATCGGCCAGCATCAACAACAGCTCCGCGTGGGGGTCGAGCGCGTCGTCCGCATGCAGTAAGGCCGCGCGTAGCTCCGCTCCCGTCTTCGTGTCGCCGGGCTCGTAGGTGACGACGACCTCGCGCCCGGTCGCGCGCAGTGACGCGGCCAGCCGCTCGACCTGGGTCGACTTCCCCACGCCCTCACCACCTTCGATGACGATGAGCCGGCCGGTGGAAGTCGCGTCGGTGCCGGTCATGAAGCATCGGCGTCGGCGCGGGCCATGCGCATCCTTCGCCGCGCGCCCGCGCCCGAGAGGATCGTGACCAACCCACCGAACCAGAGGGCGAGGCGCGGGCCCGGCAGACTGAGGTGCACGGTTCCGATCTTCACGGTGCCGTCGGTGACCGCATCCGATATGGAGCCGAGAGCCAAGGAAACGAACGGCCCCAGCGTGAGCGAGAGCAGAAGGCACACGCGCACGACCGTGTACAGCGTCGAGAACGTTCGGCCGCGCATGTCATCCGAGACACTCTCCTGCAGCACGGTGAAACCCGTGATGTACGCACATCCCGCGCCGGCGCCGAGCAGGGCGACGAGAAAGACCGCGGGAGTCAGCGACGACACCGCGCCTGAACCGACCATCGCGGCACCCGTCGCGACGACCGCGCCGGTGAAGACGGCCTGCCTGGGCACGCGGCGTTGCACGGCCAAGAGCGTGACGATACCGATCGCGGCGCCGACGCCGAACGCGATCATGAGAATTCCGAACGTGGAGTTGCCACCGCCCAGCACGTCGCGGGCGAACAACGGACCGAGTGGGATGATCATCCCACCGCCGATGAGACCTCCGGCGAGCCCGATCATCACTCCGCGCACGAGCGGGTTGGAACGCACGAACTTGAGCCCGTCGACGATGTCGGTTCGCGTTTGCGAAAAGCGAACACGCTTCATGGGGCCTCGCTCACCTTCGTCGAGGCGCAATCTCGAAATGAGGAGCGCCGAGCCCAAGAAGGTGATCGCGTCGACCCAGATCGGCAAGAGGTTCGGCTCGTCATGGAAAAGAACCAGGTGCGGGAGCGCACCGAGCCACTTCGAAACCCCGGCAAGGACCGCGAAGAACACCGCTCCGATCAGGAACGTTCCATAGGCGGCGACGAGCCCGAACGTGTTGGCCGACGCGAGCTGCTCGGGGTCCTTCACGATGTTGGGCACGCTCGCGTCCTTTGCCGGACCCCAGAGCAGGGTCAGGATCTCGATCAGGAACGAAAGGACGACCAGACCGAGCAGGTTGTCCCAGAACGGCAGGACCATGAGCAGGGCGAACCGGCCGATGTCGCAACTGACCATCACGACCTTGCGGTTCCAGCGGTCGAGCAACGCGCCGCCGAGCGGCGCGAGCACGAAGCCCGGGAGCATGCGCGCGACCATGACCAGACCGATGCCGGTACCCGAACCCGACACCTTTTGCGCGATCGCGATGATCGCCAGGAGCCCGGTCCAGTCGCCGAGGCTCGAGACGAACTGCGCGCCGATCAGCGGGATGAATCCCGGGGTCCGAAACACCCGCCAGGGCGCCGGCGGAATCGGAACCTCGTCGGGGGCCGACGGAATGAACGGCGCCTGGTCGCTCACGCGCCTGCCAGCCTAGGTTCCCGTCTGCTCACCCGAGGGATGAGTCGGATTCGCCCGTCGCCTTCTTCGCGGTTTTCGCGGTCTTCTTCACCGACTTCTTCACCGACTTCTTCGCGGCCTTCTTCGCGGTCTTCTTCGCGGTCTTCTTCGCGACTTTCTTGGCCTTCTTCGGACCGGCCTCGGCGCGGGCGCGCAGAAGGCCGACCGCCTCGTCGAGCGTGAGCGCGGCCGGATCATTCCCCCGAGGCACGGTCGCGTTCACGCTGCCGTCGGTGACGTACACGCCGTAGCGGCCTTCGAGCACGCGCACCGGCTGTCCGTTCTCCGGGTGCTCGCCCAGCTCGGCGAGCGGAGGCTTCTGCCGGCGGCCGCGCTGCATCTTGGGCTGGGCGTACAAGGCTTCGGCTTCGGGCAGCGTGACAGTGAAGAGCTGTTCCTCGGTCGTGAGACTGCGGGTGTCGCCGTCGGAACGCTTCAGGTACGGACCGAACCGGCCGGGCGACGCGACGATCTCGCGTCCTTCGGCGTCGGTCCCGACCACACGCGGGAGGCTCAAGAGCTGGAGCGACTCCTCGAGGGTGACCGTCTCGGGCGTCATCGACGAGAGCAACGACGCGCGCTTGGGTTTCTTCTTCGTGCCTTCCTCTTGTTCCCCGAGCTGCACGTACGGACCGAAGCGACCGGTGAGCACGATTACCGGCAGCCCCGTCTGCGGATCGGGTCCGAGGGCGCGCGGCCCTTCCGACTGCTTGGCGATCAGCTCGAGGGCCAGCGGCACCGTCAGCTCGTCGGGCGCGAGGTCGGGCGGGAGCGACGCCGTCTCGTTGTCCTCTCGCTGCAAATACGGCCCGTAGCGACCGACGCGCACGATGATCTCGTGCCCGGTGTCGTCGCGACCGATTGGGATGGTGCTGACACCTCGCGGATCGATCAGCGCGAGCTGATCGTCGGAGACGAGGGAACGCAGTCCCGGCGCGCCGTTGCCGTAGTAGAAGTCGTGCAGCCACTTCTCGGCTTCACCTTCGCCGCGCGCGATGACGTCGAGCGCTTCCTCCATCGTCGCCGTGAACGAGTAATCGACGAGGTGACCGAAGTGGCGCTCCAGCAGGTTCGTGACGGCGAACGCAGTCCACGCCGGAACGAGCGCCGTTCCCTTGCGCCATACGTACGACCGCGCCTGGATCGTCTCGATCACGGCCGCATAGGTCGACGGACGTCCGATGCCCCGCTCCTCGAGCTCCTTGACGAGGCTCGCCTCCGTGTAGCGCGCGGGCGGCTTGGTCTCGTGCCCTACCGACGCGAGCTCGGTGCAGCTCACAGTCGCGCCCTCCACCACCGCCGGGAGGCGCGCCTCCGATTCCACCTCGTCGCCTTCGTCCACGTCTTCGATGTACGCCCGCCTCCAACCGAGGAAGTCGTACGCCTTACCCGAAGTACGGAAGATCGCGCGCTCACCGTGCGTCGACGTCGCGCCGAGGCGGATCGTCATCTTGCGACCGCGAGCATCGGACATCTGCGACGCGACGGTTCGGATCCAGACCAGCTCGTACAGACGTCGCTCGTCGCCGTCGAGCTCGGAGCTCACCGCGTCGGGGGTGCGAATGCGGTCGCCGGCCGGGCGGATCGCCTCGTGCGCCTCCTGCGCGTTCTTGACCTTCTTCTCGTACCGACGCGGGTTGGTCGGGACGTACTCGGGCCCGTACAGCTGTGCGGCCTGGGACCGGGCCGCGACGAGGGCCGTCTCCGACAGCGTCGTCGAGTCGGTGCGCATGTAGGTGATGTAGCCGTTCTCGTACAGGCGCTGGGCCACGCCCATG
>JBBQTI010000079.1:0-5909 GCA_038213435.1 Acidimicrobiia bacterium | reverse complement strand
CCCCGCACCACGTGGGACCAACGCCGTGCAAGTCATACGCACCTACCCAGCAAAACGGCCGGCCTACCCGTTCGCGCCCAAAGGCGAACGCAGCATCGCACGGGCCTATCTCAAAGCGTTTCGACGCGCACGCCGACTCGTCTACCTCGAGGACCAGTATCTCTGGTCCTCGCAGGCCGCGCACGCGCTCGCCGACGCGCTCCAGCGCCACCGTGAGCTACACGTCGTCGCAATCGTGCCGCGCTACCCCGACCGCGGCGGACGCGCGACAAGTGCGGCCAGCCGCATCGCCCGCGAGTACGCCACCGAAATTCTGGGGCAGGCCGGAGGCGACCGCGTCGCGGTGTACGACCTCGAAAACGCCGACGGAACACCGATCTACGTCCACGCAAAGGTCTGTGTCATCGACGACATCCTTTTGGTGGTTGGCTCCGACAACCTCAACCGGAGATCATGGACCCACGACTCGGAGATCTCGTGCTCGGTGATCGACGAGAAAGCCGACGAACGCGCCCCCACGGACCCGGGCGGGCTCGGCGACGGTGCGCGCAAGCTCGCTCGCGATACGCGGCTGCGACTCTGGCGCGAGCACCTCGATCGCCTCGACGGCAACGACGCGGATCTCGTCGACCCGACTGACGGCTTCGCGGCCCTGTCCCGATCCGCGGCCGACCTCGACGGGTGGCATCAGAGCGGTAGGCGCGGACCGCGGCCGCCGGGCCACCTGCGCCGGCACAATCCCGAACACGTCACCAAGTGGGCGAGATGGTCGGCGTTCGCGCTCTACCGCGTCGCGCTCGACCCCGACGGACGACCGCGCAACCTACGCCGCACCGACTCCCTTTGACCCAGCCCGTCGCGGCGGTGAAGAGACACACACATCTACCGATTCCGCGGTGCTCTCCCTTGAACTTCGCCGCTCGGCGGTGCGTATTGCGACCTGCCCTTGTTCCTCCTCGGCTTCGGACGCGACGCCCACGGAGAGCTCTACGTCCTCGTCAACAGCAGCGGAGGCGTCACCGGAACCACCGGAGTCGTCCAACGCATCACGCCGTGACACACCGCTTTCGTGCACCAAGGGACGCGTCGGCATCCTTCTTCTCGGGCACCGTTGCATGAACCGGACACCGCGCGTGTCGCTCATCGCCGCACGGAGCTGGCGAGCGCGACCCATTCCAACCGAATTGCGCCCTGTTTTGCGCCCGAAGCTGCTGGGCGGCTTCAGGGCAGGCGACCTTCGCCCTCTTGATTGGCACCGCGCTCGCCCATCTCCTCAGAGTGGACGGCAACATCTGGATCGAGTTGCTGACCCTCCGCAAGCCTCTCCTCTTCGGCTGTCGGCTCTCGATCGGCGTGAGCGGTGGTTCGGGCTTCCTCGCGCTCGGCTTCACGGGTCCGGTCGCTCGGTCGGGTGGGTTCGGATGGCGAGTTGTCGGCTGGCGTAGTCACTGCATCCCCCTCAATTTCGGATGATCTGGTTCGGGTCCGTCGATTTCTCTCCCGGCTCACGAGCCCAGTGCGGGCGCGATCAGTCTGCCGCACGAATCGCTTCCGGGTACCCGTTCCCGATTCGGTCAAACCGACTGAATGCGAAGAAGCCTCATGGTCGAACTACGCGGCGTGGCCCTTCACCACGTGGGATGCTCTCCGACGAGTCGAGCACGCGCGAATGACGCTCGCGACGCGAAGGAACTAGGAGGCAAGATGGGCATGATCAGAAAGACGGTATCGATCGGCACGTTCGGCGTCGTCTCGTTCCGTAGCAAGAAAGAGAAGTTGCGTCGTGCAGAGCGAGCATGTCGTGACGCGGAGGGCGCTCTAGAACGAGAGCACAGCGCGCGTGAGGCGGCAGAAGTTCGGATCGCCGCGGCCGAGAAGCGCGTCAAGCACGCGACCGCCGAGGCGTCCCGCACCACTCAACAACTCGAGAAGGTCAAGCGACGCCGCCGGCGCGCCGCCAGCCTTGGCGACCTGGTGGCCGGCGCCGAGCCGATCGTGCGCAGTAGCGCCGATGCGGTCCGCAGCGCGAGTACCGACGCCGCCGAGCGTGGGCGCAGGGCCGGCCGACGGGCCCGGAAAGCGGCCAAAAGAGCGACAGCAGCAACGAAGGAAGCCGTCGCGCCGCGCGCCGAAGAGATCGCAACAAAGCTCGGCGAGGCAATCGACGACTTGTCGACGCACTGAGCCTCTGGCGGGCTGCGACCTTGCGACGCCGAATATCGCGATCACACGGCCCTTGTGACTGAGGTTTCGGTCCCTCCAGCCGACCCGGCGATGGGTTAATCGGGGCGTCGGCGTTCCTCGTGTGCAGGGTCGCGCCGGACCTGGTTGTCTGCCCGAGTCGGCACTGCGGTGGGAAGGGCGCGGGGCCACAGCCCGCGGGCAAGGACTGGGTTGAGTTCTGCGGAGTACAGCGTGAGTTTCGCGAGGAGCAGGAGGTAGGTGACGACACCGATCACCGAAGCGAACGCGCCGTAGGTGTTCGTCGCGTTGCGGAGTTGGTGTTGGATGAGGCCGGTGCCGAGGGTGGTTAAGAGGGTGAAACCGACCCCGGCGACAATCGCGCCAGGCAGGAGATCACGACGATGCTCGAGACGAGGGGTAAGGACCCAGAAGCCGCCGAAGTAGAACGCGACGTTCGCGACAAGCACGGCAATGAGGAGCGCGATGCGCAACGGGTAGCCCTGTCCGTGACCGGTCGCGATCGCGCCGACGAACGCGTTGACGACGAACGCGGTGGCGATGACGGTGAGGCCCATCACGCTGCGGATCAGGCGAGGCAAGAATCCCGGGAGTTTGACCGGCGGGATGTTCCAGACCCGTGCCATCGCTAGCTGCGCAGTCTGGGTGACGCCCTGAGCTCCGTAGAGGAGGCCCGCGACACCCACGATCAACGCGACCGGGCTCCCGTGGAGGTTCGAGCCGCCGCGTCCAGTGTTGAATTCCGAGCCGATAACGGGGAACTGGTGCAAAGTGCTCACGAGGCCGTGGCCCAGCGAACCAACTCCGATGAAACCAAAAACGGTCAGCACCACGAGCAGCAGCGGGTAAATCGCAGTGAAGCCGTACCACCCGAGCGCGACGACAAGAAGGTTGGCGTCGTCATCGCTGAACTTGCGAACGACGGCATAGGCGATTCCGGCGACACGGTTTTGTCGCTGCCAGCGGTCGAGGACACTGAGACATCGCTTGAGTAAAGTCACTGTGTTCGACTCCCAGATCTGAAGCCTTTCATCCCGTGACGCCGAGCGCGTCCGAACGGCGCCGACGGGAGCGCAATGGTCACGGACGGGATTGCCCGCTCCTCGGCGATCTCGCGCACCGCGAGGAAGACAAGCCTGTGGGTGCCGAAAACTCGCCCGCGCTTGTGAGCAGGTACTTCGTGATGAACCTGCACGCCGTGTGAACCTAGAGGGCGCCATCGCACGGCACCGCGTGAGTGCCGACGTTCCAGTCGACTCATGCAGTCTTCCAAATTGCACGGAGTGTGCAAGGAGACCGCGAACTACCTGGTCACAGACACGGGCGAGTTTTCGGCACCCACAGGCCTGAGGGTGCATTTCCCCTGGTCAGGGGTCTATTCGGCCGGTGGCCGGCGTTCCGACCAAAAAGCTCTGACGAGGCAGAAACGCGCCGTCGCGAGGCTGCGAGGCCGCGGGCAGGACGCCCGACGTTTTCGAGCGCTTCTCGACCGCCGCGCCGTGACCTTGTCGTCATCACGGCGATGTGCAAGATGACGATTACCCGCGTTTGGAACTCGGATCGCGAGACAACCTTGCCGACCCACTTGACAGCTCACCCGCTAGGCCCCGGGAGACGTGGACCTCGACAGTGACGATTCGACCGTCGACGCCCTCCAGGACGGCACTGCGAGCGGCTGCGAGCACGTCGACCTCCTTCTCGTCGCGGGCGAGCGGCTCGCGACGTACGGCGTTGAAGGAGGGTCGTGACCGCGACCCCGACGGCACGACGACCATACGCGGTCGGTGTGACAGGTTCGAACTACGGTGCTCCCGGATGAGCCCCGCTGCCACCCGCCCGCGCGCCGATCGATCCTGCGGGGCGCCGCACGACCCGGACGGGTTCGCGGTGGCGCTCAGCGCGATGAGCGAGAACACGCGGCGGGCGTACGAACACGATGCGCGCGAGTTCGTGCAGTGGTGTGAGCGCGGCGGCTGCCGCGACGCGTCCGCGCTCGATCATCGCGTCCTGCGGCGGTATCTCGCCTACTTGCAGACGCGCGGGTTCTCGCGTGCGTCGACGGCGCGCAAGGCCGCGTCGGTCCGGGCGTACGTCCGGCATCTGCGCCGCCGGGGTGTGCTCGGACGGGACGTGGCCGCGGCGGTGCAGGCACCGAAGGGCGCGCGCCGGTTGCCCCGCATGCCGAAGCGCAACGAGGCCGCCGCCTTGCTCGACGGCCTCGTCGACGGTGCCCGGTCCGACGATCCCGGTGCCCTTCGGGATCTCGCCCTGGTCGAGTTGCTCTACGGTGCGGGTCTTCGGGTCAGCGAGTGCTGTGGCCTCGACGTGGGCGACGTCGATATTCGCCGCCGGACGGTAACCGTCCTCGGAAAGGGCGCAAAGGTTCGCCGACTCCCGCTCGGCGAGCCGGCACGCGACGCCGTCGCCGGATACTTGCGCTGCCGTCGCCGCACTCGCCCGCACGCCCTACAGCCCAGTGCAGGAGCGGTCGACGCCCTCTTCTTGAACGCCCGAGGCCGACGGATGACCCCCCGGGACGTCCGGCGGGTTCTCGACCGCCATCCACTCGCTGACGGCCGGTCGTTGCACCCCCACGCCCTGCGCCACGCCTACGCCACGCACCTCCTCGAGGGAGGAGCGGATCTCAGAGCGGTTCAGGAGCTGCTCGGGCACGCCGATGTGGGGACGACACAGATCTACACTCACGTGACACGTGAGTTGATGAGAGCTGTGTACGAACGGACGCATCCAAGGGCCTAGGGAGCAGGGCGAGCAGAGTGGACGAGTCCGCCGCGGAAATCGCCGAGCTTTGGCGTGATTACAAAGATGGCGGCACGTCCCACGCGCGCGAGCGCTTGATCCTGCACTTCTCGCCGTTGGTGAAGTTCGTCGCCGGCCGCGTTGCCGCCGGGCTCCCGCAGAACATCGAGCAGTCGGATCTCGTCAGCTACGGCATCTTCGGCCTGATCGACGCGATCGACAAGTTCGATCCCGGACGCGGCTACAAGTTCGAGACGTATGCGATCAGCCGGATCAAGGGCGCGATCATCGACGAGCTGCGGTCGATCGACTGGGTCCCCCGTTCGGTGCGCGCCAAGGCCCGCGCGATCGAGCGCGCGTACTCGAAGCTCGAGAACGAGCTGCGTCGGAGCCCGGAGGACAAGGAGGTCGCGAGCGAGCTCGGATTGAGCGAGGACGAGCTCGCGACGACGCTCGGCCAGATCAGCTTCGTGGGCGTGGTCGCGCTCGACGAGCTGCTCTCGGCCGGTTCCGAGCGCGGCAGCGGAGCGACGGTCGGCGACACGATCGCGGGCAGTGGTCACGATCCCGTCGAGGCATTCGAGTCCGAAGAGATGCGTCAGGTGCTCGCCGACGCGATCAACCGCATGCCCGATCGCGAACGGCTCGTGCTCACGCTCTACTACTACGAAGGTCTGACGCTCGCGGAGATCGGCAACGTGCTCGGCGTGACCGAGAGCCGCGTGTGCCAGATCCACACGAAGGCGATCTTCCAGTTGCGCTCCCGGCTGTCGGAGCCGATGCCCGAGCGCGGGATCGTCACCTAACCCCGATAGTTCACGAGTTCGTGGGTGAGGCCGGTCGCTGAGCGCGACAAGTGCCCTGTCCGTAAGGCATTCTTGGGGTTGCGACACACCAAGCATTGCCGACGGGAAGGGCACTTGACGGATGAACGTTACCAGCACGAC
>JBBQTI010000078.1:0-7830 GCA_038213435.1 Acidimicrobiia bacterium | reverse complement strand
CGCCCCACGACGACGATCGTCTCAGCATCCAGAGCGCGGCCGACCTCCTCGGCGTGCATTACATGACTGCGTACCGCTACGTGCGTACCGGCCGCCTCGACGCTCAGCGCGACGGCAATCAGTGGTACATACCGCGATCGGCAATCGCGTCGCTGCGGCCAGCCGGCACACCGGGACGGAACAAACACCACACGCCGAATCACCGCCGCGATTACGTTGCCGAGCTGGTTGCACACCTCGTGACCGGTGACGAAGCCGAAGCCTGGCGACTCCTCCAGAACGCACTCGCGTCGGCCCTCACCTGCGAGCAGCTCTACCTCGAGGTGCTCGGACCGGCGATGCACTCGGTCGGAGACGACTGGGAAGCCGGCCGCATCAGGATCGCGGAAGAGCATCGCGCCAGCGCGCTCGTTCAGCGGCTCGTCGGCCGACTCGGACCGTCGTTCACCCGCCGCGGGCCGGCGCGCGGACTGGTCGTGCTCGGTGCCCCTGCCGGCGACCGCCACGGCCTCGCGACGGCGCTCGTCGCCGATCCGCTGCGCGGCCGCCGGTTCGCGGTCGCAGATCTCGGAGCCGACACACCCGGGGCGTCGTTCGCCGAAATCGTGGCGAACGACGATCGGACCCGCGCGGTCGGGATCGTCGTCTCGATACCAATCGGAGACGACGTCATCACGAATACCGTCCAGGCCATACGCGCTGCCCGTGCAGTTCCGATTCTCATCGGAGGGAACGCGATCGAAAACGCAACCCACGCAGCCGCGCTCGGCGCCGACGCGTTCACGCAGACGACGGCCGATGCGATCGCATGGTTCGACCCGATCACACCGGCGCCACGACGGCGCAGAGAACCTCCCAAGCCGAAGCCCTGAGCGCCGACATGACCCGCGCGATCTTCTGGTTCCGGCGGGACCTGTCCCTCGACGACAACCTCGCGTGGGCCGGCGCCACCACCGATCACACCAACGTGCTCCCCGTCTACGCGCTCGATCGCCGGCTACTCGACGCCGCCGGCCCGTACCGTCGCCGCCAGCTGCTCGCGTCGGTCGGCGCGCTCGCCGAGGAACTACGGGCCCTGGGCGGTCGCCTCACAATCGTCGCGGGAGAACCGGTCGAAGAACTGGTTCGCCTCGTGCGCGATCACCACGTCGACGCAGTCGTCTGGAACGACGATGTCACGCGATTCGCGCGGACGCGCGACGACGCGGCGCGTGACGCGTTGGCTCGGCTTGGCATCGCGGTCGAGCGCGAGTGGAGCACCCTCGTTCATCCACCCGGCACGATCCTGACGGCCGCCGGCACCGTGCCCCGCGTGTTCAGCCGATTCCACGAACGCTGGTCCGCTCTTCCCCTCCCCGAGTGCGCGCGTCCCGGCCCCGCGCGCCTGCTCGCCGTCGAGGGCGACGACCTGCCACTGCTCGACTCGACCCCACCTCTCGCGCCCGGGCCGCAGGGCGCACACGCGCGCCTCAGCGCCTTCCTCGAACACGTCGACGACTACGACAGCGCACGCGACCTACCGGGTCGCGACGCGACCTCGCACCTGTCGGCCGACCTCCGCTTCGGTTCGATCTCTCCCCGCCGGGTCGTGCGCGCCGTCGGGCGTGCGACTCCGGGTCGGAGCGCGCTCGTGCGCCAAATCGCGTGGCGCGACTGGTACGCGCACCTCTTCGCGGAACGACCCGTGCTCGTTGATCATGCTCAGCAGCCGGCGTACGACACGATCAAATGGCGTGACGACACCGCTGGTGTGATGGCGTGGAAGGAGGGTCGTACCGGCTTCCCCATCGTCGACGCCGCAATGCGCGAACTGGCCGCAACGGGCTGGATGCACAATCGACTGCGCCTCGTCACTGCCTCCTTCCTCGTGAAGGACCTCCTGGTCGATTGGCGCGTCGGTGAGCGACACTTCCGGCACCTGCTCGTTGACGGCGACGTTCCGCAGAACGCGGGCAACTGGCAGTGGGTCGCCGGCACCGGGCCCGACGCCGCACCCTATTTTCGGGTGCTGAACCCACTCACGCAGGCGCGCCGGTTCGACCCCGAAGGCGATTACGTGCGGCGGTGGGTGCCCGAGCTCGGAGGTCTACGAGGTGCGAGCGTCCATGCGCCGTCGGAGCTCGGTCCGCTCGAGCTCGCGCGGGCGGGCGTGGTACTCGGCGACACCTATCCAGAGCCGATCATCGAGCACGGCGCGGCCCGCGTGCGTGCGCTCGCCGCGTATGCGGAGATCCGATCGTGAGCGCCGCAAACGAATGTTCTCGCGTTCGAGATAGATCAACACCTCGCCTGGCGCTCATCACCTGCGGTGGCGGTTTCGACCGCCGGACCGGCCACTACCGCGACAACGTCTTCGTCGCCGCGATGGCCGAATAGCCCAATGCGGTGAACGAACCGAGGCAACGATCGATGCGCATCGAGCCGGAAGCGGGTCAGGAGTCGGTGTGGGATTACCCGCGTCCGCCGCGCCTGGAGCAGGTAGCCGCGCGTTTGCGCGTGGTGCTCGGTGGGGTAACCGTCGCGGACACGAGGTCGGGCGTGCGCGTGCTCGAGACGAGCCATCCACCGAACTACTACTTCCCGCTCGCGGACGTCATGGCGGATGCGCTCTTGCTTGAGGACGGCTCGAGTTGGTGCGAATGGAAGGGCCGCGCGCATTACTACGGCGTGCGTTGCGGTGACCGGGTCGTGCACCGTGCCGCGTGGGGGTACGCAGATCCTGCGCCGTCCTACCGGGCGCTCACCGGGACAGTCGCGTTCTATCCGGCGCTGATGGATGCCTGCTATGTGGAGGACGAACTCGCACGCCCGCAAGCGGGCGGTTTCTACGGCGGCTGGATCACGAACGCGATCGTCGGTCCGTTCAAGGGCGAACCCGACACCCGCTGGTGGTGAACCCGGACGGCGGAAGCCAGAATTTCCGACATCCGTTTCCGAGGGCGCTTCGGAGACCGTGCACTACACCGAAGCGTCCCGAGGGGGTTCCGTGCAAACCGTGCAATCCGCATCTCCGAAGACGCGTCTCGTGGCATTGAGGCTGGCCTTGCTGGCCGCCGCGTTCGCGTCGTTCCTGCTGTCCGTCTACCTGTACTTCATCGCCGACGACAAGACGGCCGGGATCTTCGTCGGTATCTGGGTGCCGTCGATCCAGTCGTTGGGGGCGCTGCTCCTCGCCGGCGAAGGGGGCGCACGATGAGCCAAGCGGTGCTCTTCGAGATCGGTGCCGTGATCTTCGTGGTCGTCAGCACGGCAGTCTTCTTGTACGGGCTCACGTGGTTTCGCGACTGGCAGGACAGCGACGAAGCTCGAGCCGAGGTGAGCCTGGCGCCCGAACCCGCGGACGTTCGCGCCGAGCGAATCACCGATCAGGGTCGTGGTGCCGGAACGCACGCGAGTGCCGACGCGGCGTGATCGCGTGGACGACATCGGCACGGGCGCGACGGGTCTGGTGATCGTCGACCACGGGTCGCGACGGCAGGATGCGAACGATCGCCACGAACACTTCGTCGCGGACTGGCCCGACCACGACCGGTACTGCGCCGTCGAGCCCGCGCACATGGAGCTGGCCGAGCCGTCGATCCGCACCGCGTTCGCGGCGTGCGTCGCCGCGAGTGCGACGACCGTCGTGATCGCTCCGTTCTTCCTCTGGCCGGGCAACCACTGGGATCGGGATATCCCTGCGTTGGCGGCCTCGGCGGCTGCACGCCATCGCGGAGTGCGGTATCTCGTCACCGCGCCGCTCGGCCCGCATCCGCTCCTCGTGAACATCGTCGAAGGTCGTGTGCAGCACTGCCTCGCGCGTGCAGCCGGGGACGCGCCGGAGTGCGAGCTGTGCGCCGGATCGCGCCGCTGTCAGTTTCGGGTGGCGGTCGGCGACCTGGACGTGTCCCGATGAATGATGCCGTGATTGTGGGTGCGGGTCTCGCCGGTTTGGCGTGTGCGCAGGATCTCACTCGCGCCGGCGTCGAGTGCCGTTTGCTCGAGACGTCCGATGCCATCGGCGGCCGTGTGCGGACCGACGCGATCGACGGGTACTTGCTCGATCGGGGATTTCAGGTTCTCCTCACCGCGTATCCCGAAGTCGGTCGCCGTCTCGACGTCGACGCGCTCGATCTGATGCTCTTCGAACCGGGTGCGACGATCCGGATCGGTGGTCGCTTCCACCGAGTCGCAGATCCGCTGCGCCGGCCGAGGCAGATACTGCCGACCATCGCGGCGCCGATCGGGACGCTCGCCGACAAAGCCCGCCTGCTGCGTCTCGTTGCCGACGTCCGTTCGCACTCTGTACCGGAGCTGTTCCACCGCCCCGACATGAGCACCGCCGATCGGCTGGCAGGTGCGGGCTTCTCGAACCTGATGATCGAGTCGTTCTGGCGGCCACTGTTTGCCGGCATCCAACTCGATCCGGAGCTCGAGGTCTCGAGCCGACGCTTCGACACGATCTTGCGCATGCTCGCGATCGGCGACACCGGCGTACCCCGGCGCGGGATGGGCGAGATCCCCGAACAGCTCGCCGAATCGTTACCCGCAGGCACCCTCCGATGCGGAGCGCGGGTCGTACGCGTCGACGGGTCGAACGTCGTGCTCGACAGCGGCGAGCGAATCGGTGCACGAGCGATCGTCGTCGCGACCGAGGGCCCGGTCGCCCACCAGTTGCTCGGCCACCAAGTTGCCGATCCTGGCTCACGTGCCGCGGCGTGCTGTTGGTTCTCCGCGCCGCGCGCTCCACTCGCCGGCCCGGTGCTGATGCTCGACGGCGAGTCGCGCGGACCGATGCGGAATATGGCGGTGATGAGCGAGGTGTCGACGTCGTACGCGCCTGCCGGCCGCGCGCTGATCGCCGCCGCGGTACCGGGTCCCGAAGCACTCGACCCCATTCTCACGACACGGGTGCGCGAACAGCTGGCCCGATGGTTCGGGTCGACCACGTCGGAATGGGAACACTTGCGAACCGACGTCATTCCCCACGGACAACCGACCCAAGATCCGCCGCTCCGTCCCAAACAGAGGGTGACGCTCGGCGACGGAGTGTTCGTCTGCGGAGACCACCGGGATACGGCGTCGATCCAGGGGGCGATGTTCAGCGGCGGACGTGCAGCAACCGCCGTGCTCACTCATCTGCGCGGATCGCTCGCTGCGTAGGCTCATCCCGAATGGGCGCGGAGCAACACCAGATGAGTTCGGAGTTCGGCCGAAACAGCTTCGGCGACGAACGTCTCGCGATGTTGGCCGCTCTCGTCAACGGCGACGTCACACTCGCATACCGCCTCGCGATGGAGCTTCTCGCCCATGGAGTGCCCTTCGACGACATCGTGGTCGAGGTGCTCGGTCCGGTGCAGGCCGACCTCGGGCAGCGCTGGGCAGACGGCGACCTGGGCATCGCGTACGAACATGCGGCGAGCGCGGCCATCGACGAGCTCATCGTGAGGCTCGGTTCCATCGCAGAGACGCCGGCGGGACCTACGGTCGTGGTCGCCTCGGCCGAACACGATGCGCACGTGCTCGGAGCTCGGGTCGTTGCCAGCACGCTGGCGCTCGAGGGGTTCCGAGTGCTGTTCCTCGGCGCATCCGTACCGGCCGAAGATCTCCAGGACTATCTCGACTTGCACCAGCCGCTCGCGCTCGCTCTCAGTTGCTCGGTCCCGACCGCGCTCGTCGGAGCCGCCGGTTGCGTCGCGTCGGCCCACGAAGTCGGCGTACCCGTCGTCGGTGGCGGTCGGGCCTTGGGCGACGAACAGCGCGCGCAGCGGCTCGGGGTAGATGCACTGGCGCGCGTTCCGCGCGACGCGGTGGAGCGCCTGCGGGCCTGGGAGACCTCGCCGCCGCGACACCTCGCTCCCGTACCCGAACCCGTTCCCGAACGCCGGCCGCTCGCCGATCGTGGACGGTGGCTGATCACAACCGTGCTCGAAAAGGTCGCAACCAGTGCGAACCCGAAGGACGGCCTCGGCGAGGAGCTCGCACGCGTCTTGCAGGTCATCGAGGGGGCGCTCCTCGTCGACGAGCCCGGGCTGATCGACGAACACGTTCGATGGCTTCGTGCGACGGGCCCCGCGCACGGCTTCCCCCGCCCGACCCTCGACGAAGCGCTCGTCGCACTCGCGGCCGCGATGGACAATGACCTCCACCGTGCCGGCCGCGCGCTGAGCGCGGCGCTGGGCTGACGAGTCAGGCGGCCCCCAAATCCTGGGCGGCAAGCGCGGTGCGCAACCGAGCCAAGCCATTGCGGATACGGCTCTTCACCGTTCCCTCGGGTTCGTCGAGCATCGACGCCACCGCTCGGTAGCTGTGGCCGCCGAAGTATGCGAGCTCAACCGCCCGGCGTTCTGCCTCCGGAATCTGCGCCAACGCGTGGCGCACGGCATCGGCAACCGACCGGGCCACAACCTGCGCTTCGGCTTCGTGGCCGAGACCGGTCGACCTGGCCAGATCGCGTTCCTCGCGTCGGAGTCGCGCGGAGTCGGATCGCACGACGTCGAGCGCACGACCATGTGTCAGCGCGAGCAGGAACGCGCGCAGGGCACCACGCTGCGGGTCGAAACGTTCCGACCGCTGCCACAGTCGCAAGAAGACCTCCTGCGCGACCTCCTCGGCGCGGGCGTGGTCGCCGACCAGGCGACGTGCGAACGCGAGGACGGGCTCGCGATGGCGTCGCAAGATCTCCGCCATCGCCGCATCATCGCCACGGCCGATCGCCTCGATGAGTGCACTGTCGTCAACCTCGTCGAGGTGATCCCTCGGCACGAAGAGGCGAGGTTACTCAGCGCCCGCCACCACACGACCGTCCGCGGTTTCGGCTCGTTGTGCGATGCGCCGCGCTAGGGGACCGAAAATGAACCGGTGGAACGGGGCTACGGCATACCAGTAGGCACGACCTGAAAGGCCCCGGGGCCGGAACAACGCGCGCTGCGTCAGCACCGCACCCTTCGTTCCCGACGCGATCGACCATTCGAGCCAGGCGTCACCGGGTAGACGCATCTCGGTTCGAAGGCGCACGAGCCGCGCCGGTTCGAGTGCCTCCACCCTCCAGAAATCAACCACGTCGCCGACGCGAAGATCGGTCGGATGGCGTCGTCCGCGGCGCATCCCCACCCCACCCAAAAGCCGGTCGAGCCACCCGCGGAGGGTCCACAGCCAGCCGCCGACGAGCCATCCTCGTTCTCCACCGAGCGCGCAAATCTCTCGGTACAGCGCCTCCGGTGTCGCGCCGCTGCAGACGACCTGACGGTCGACGAGAACGGTGGCCCCGGCCCACCCGGGATCGGTCGGTATCGGATCCGCGGGCGACCGCCCGTACAGCTCCGCATCGGTCCAACGGGTCGAGACGTCGAACTCGCCGACGCGCTGCAACGCAAGCTCGATCGCTTCGCGACAGCCAATCGGTTGGTGGGGAACAACACGGTCGATCGCATGATCATGCACGACGACCTCGTTGACGAGACTGTCGATCAACGGCCGCGCGAGATCAGCGGGAATCGGGGTGACCAGACCGACCCACAACGACGACAACCGAGGACTCAGCACCGGAACCGGCACGATCCACCGCTTGCGCAAACCGGCGACCGAGGCGTACAGATCCATCATCTCCCGGTACGTCACGACATCGGTACCACCGATCTCGAACACCTTGCCGTACGCGGCGCGGTCGCCGAGCACACCCGTGAGGTACGCGAGCACGTCTCGCACCGAGATCGGTTGGACCCGCGTCTCGACCCAGCGCGGCGTCGTCATCACCGGCAACACCTCGACGAGATGACGCAGCATCTCGAAGCTCGCGCTCCCCGACCCGATGACCACCGCGGCGCGCAACTCGGTCAACGGCACCGATCC
>JBBQTI010000077.1:0-8811 GCA_038213435.1 Acidimicrobiia bacterium | reverse complement strand
AACGGCACCACCACGAGCTCGTCGACGCCGGTTCCGGTGAGCGGCATGACCGGCGCGGCCGAGATCGCGGCCGGCGGTTCCCATTCGTGCGCGCGGTTGGTGAACGGGACCGTCAAGTGCTGGGGCGCCAACAGTTCCGGTCAGTTGGGCAACGGCACCACCACGAGCTCGTCGACGCCGGTTCCGGTGAGCGGCATGACCGGCGCGGCCGAGATCGCGGCCGGCGGTTCCCATTCGTGCGCGCTGATGGCGGACGGGACCGTCAAGTGCTGGGGCATCGACTTCTCGGGCCAGGTGGGCTCGTCGCTCGGCACCCGCGCGTTGATTCCGGTGAGCGTGAGTGGCCTGTCGAATGCAGTCGCGATCACGGCCGGTGCGCTGCATTCGTGCGCGTTGTTGGCGGACGGTACGGCGAAGTGTTGGGGGAACAACTTCTACGGCCAGTTGGGAAACGGCACCAACACCGCCTACACGGCGAGACCGGTCGCGGTGATCGGTCTGAGCCTCGGCACCAGCGCCCTCACCGTGGCCGCGGGTGGATTCCACGCGTGCGGGTTACGGGCGGCAGGGACCGTCAAATGCTGGGGCGCCAACAGCTTCGGGCAGTTGGGGAACAGCACGACGACCAGCTCTCCGACGCCGGTTGCCGTGACCGGCTTGTCGAGCGCGGTCGCGATCACGGCCGGTCGCCGTGACTGGCTTGATGAACGCGGTTGCGATTTCGGCGGGCACCGTCCATTCGTGTGCGTTGTCGGCGAGTGGAACCGCGAAATGCTGGGGCGACAACAGCCAAGGCGAGTTGGGCAATGGCACCACGAACGGTTCGTCGACGCCAGTGGCTGTCACCGCCGTATCGAATGCGGTCGCGATCTCAGCGGGTGGCTACCACTCGTGTGCGGTGTTGGCGAGTGGGACCGCGAAATGCTGGGGCGACAACAGCGAAGGCGAGTTGGGCAACGGCACCACGACCAGCTCGTCGACGTCCGTCGCAGTGACTGGCGTATCGACCGCGGTCGCCATCGCGGCCGGTGGGTCTCATTCGTGCGCGTTGTTGGGCAGCGCGACCGCCAAATGCTGGGGTCTGAATAGTGACGGCGAGCTGGGCAACGGCACCACGACGAGTTCGTCGACGCCGGTGAGCGTGGCCGGGCTCTAGGACGTCGCGAGAGGAAGTTCCCAGCGCCACACGACGCCGTCGTCGGGGTCGACCCGCTCGCCGGCGTGTGAGAACCCGCAACGATGGAGCACTGTCGTCGAGGCAGACAGTTCCGGAAGGGTGTGCGCAACCACGAGTCGCACGCCCGCGACACGAGCCCGGGCCACGAGCTCACGCACCGCCGCGGTTGCGATCCCCCTCCGCCGGCGTTCGGGCGCGACCGCGTAGCCCAGTTCGGCAATCCCGTCGGCCGGCGCACCCTTCCAACCGCCATTGCCAACGAGCGCGCCGTCGTCGTCGAAGAAGAGATGCACGCCCCAAAGAGCCGGCGCGCCGGTCCGTGTCGCCTCGAGGGCGAACGAGATCGCCTCGGGGAAGGGGGCCCATCCCGCGACAACCGACACTCCGAATCGGGCTGTGAACACGTTGTCGCCCTCGGCCAACGCCTCTAGCCACGCCAACGCCGCCGGTTCCACGCGAATCACCTCACGATGATGACAGGAGAGGTGGCTCGACCCGAACTCCGCATCCTGCTGGAAGAATGGCGTCGCGTCGTGCCCGACCACGAGACAACGCCCAGTATTGGAGTACCCCGATGAGCGATCCCTACGACGCGTTCCCCGGGCTGACGACGGACCGGCCCGACGACGGTGTGCTGCGCATCACAATGGATGCGCCCGGCCTCAACGCCGTGAGTCCGCAGGTCCACCGAGAGCTGGCCGACATCTGGCTCACGGTCGACCGCGATCCGGACGTGAGGGTCGCGCTTCTCCGAGGCGCCGGACGGGCGTTTTCGGCGGGCGGGTCGTTCGACCTCATCGACCTGACAATGGGTGACTACGGCGCACGAACGCGCGTCATGCGAGAAGCGCGCGACCTCGTCTTCAACGTCATCAACTGCTCGAAGCCGATCGTGTCGGCCATGCACGGCCCTGCTGTGGGCGCCGGCTTGGCGGCGGGCCTGCTCGCCGACATCTCCGTGGTCGGTCGCACCGCCCGAATCATCGACGGGCACACGAGGCTCGGCGTAGCTGCGGGCGACCACGCCGCGATCTGTTGGCCGCTCCTCTGTGGCATGGCGAAAGCCAAGTACTACCTCCTGACCTGTGACGTGCTCACGGGTGAGGAGGCAGAACGCATCGGTCTCGTGTCCGTGTGCGTCGACGACGACGACGTGCAACAACGGGCGTTGGAGATCGCGATGCAGCTCGCGCACGGCGCCCAATCCGCGATCCGCTGGACGAAGCAGACGCTCAACAATTGGTACCGGGCCCAGTCGGCGATTTTCGACGCCAGTCTCGCCTACGAGTTCTACGGGTTCGGCGGCCCGGATGCCCGCGAGGGCCTGGCGAGCCACACCGAGAAACGGCCTCCGCGGTTCGCGGGACCCGCGAGTGAGTAGTGCCCGCGCCGTAGCCGACGAGCCGGGTTGGAGCAATCTTCTTGCTGATGTCGCCGGTACGCTCCTCGGCGTGCTCGATGAGGACCGCGCCCTCGTAGGCCACGCGCTCCGATGATCGACTCTCGCATGCGCGCGACCCTCGTCACGGTGCGGTCACCGAATCGACGCGCGTTCACGATCTTGCTCGACAATCGCATCGAGCTGGGCCGAGAAGCCGACGGGATCATCGTCGTCGATGCTCGGGTCTCGCGGCGACACGTGGCGCTCGAGCCCGGGCCCGACGACACCGTGGTCGTGATCGATCTCGGCAGCGCCAACGGCACAACACTCGACGGAGTCGCGGTCGAGAGGCCGACTCGAGCGCACGCCGGGTCGGTGGTGCAGATCGGCGACACCCTCGTCGAGATCGGGCCGCCGCGCACCGTCGCGCGGATCGGTCTCCTCACGGAGATGAAGCGCGACACGGAAGGAACCGGCTCGACGATCGACGCCGTTGCCGACGACCTCGACGCTGCCGACCTCAAACCCGAGGTGCTCGGCGTGAGTGCCGACGAACCCGGAACCCTCACTGTCGCCTTCAGTGACATCGAAGCGTCGACGCAGCTTGCCGTCGCGCTCGGGGACACGGCCTGGTTCGAGGTGCTGAGACATCACCACGAGCTCGTGGGCGCACACGTACATGCGCACCGCGGCCGCATTGTCAAGCACCAGGGCGACGGCTACATGTTGTGCTTCCGAAGCGCGCGTAGCGCGTTGCTCTCCGCGATCGGGCTCGAGCGCGACCTCGCCCGCGCGGAGCGGGTCGACGACCGCGAATTGCGCGTCCGCATCGGTGTGCACACCGGCGAGGTGGTCGTCGACGACGACGGTGACCTCTTCGGCAAGCACGTCGTCGTCGCGGCCCGCATCGGCGCGATCGCCCAGGGCGGCGAGATCCTCGTGTCGTCCCTCGTGCGCGAGATCGCAGAACCGCGCGGCGACATCTCCTTCGTCGGGCCGCGCGCGGTCCAGCTTCGGGGCATCGTCGACGTCGAAACGGTGTGGTCGGTCGCTTGGCAGCAGTACGTCCCCAGCGGCTGATGCCCGTGCGGATCCGAGACTGTGTTGGTAGCGTTCGCGTCGATGCATCGCGCTCGATACCTGACTGCTGGTCCGACGGTGGTTCTTGCCTTGGCGCTCCTGGCCACGGCTTGCGGCAGCGACGCCGAGAACAAGGGCGCGGCCGCGTCATCGACGACGACGACCGTCGCAAAGCAGAACGCGTGCCCGACCAACGGCTGTTCGGTCACGATCACGGATGTGAAGAAGGAAGGCAGCGAGCTGCGCGTCACGTGGACTGCGAACTACGCGCCGGACTTCTCGAAGAACCACATTCACGTGTACTGGAGCAAGTACACCGCGGATCAGGTGAGCGACGACGCGGCGAAACGTAAGGTGGTCCAGGGAGAGTGGGAACCGACCGACTCCTATCCCACGTACCTCACCGAGGGGGCCGCATCGACGAAGGTTCGCGGCGACTCCACGAAAATCTGCGTCACTGCCGGTGATCGCGACCACATCGTGATCGATTCCTCGATCGTCAACTGCCGCGACATCTCCGACATCTTCTGAACGCCACTCCGGGCGCGCGCGTGCACAACCTCCCCGCGCAGATCTCTCGCTACCGAGTGCGTTCGGTACTGGGCATAGGTGGGTTCGGCGTCGTCGTCGCGGCTTTTGACGAAGCGCTGGACGCGCACGTCGCGATCAAGGTGCTCGCGAGGGAGCACGCGGAAGATCCGGCCCTGCGCGACCGCTTCGTGCGCGAGGCCCAACTGCTTCGCCGGGTCCGGAGCCCGCACGTCGTTTCCGTGCACGACATCGGCGAGCTGGACGACGGCCGCCCCTACTTCGTGATGGAGCTCGCTGCCGGCGGGGTGCTCAGCGACCGGATCGGCGGCGGCGAGCGTGTCGACGCCGACGACATGCGCGCGACGATCGTGGCGCTGGCCGGTGGGCTGGGCGCGCTCCACGCGGCCGGCATCATCCATCGCGACGTCAAGCCGGGAAATCTGCTGGTCATCGGCGCGCCCGAAGGCGATGCCGCGTCGACGAGTGTGCGACGGGGTCTGCTCGCGGCGGGCGAACGGATCGTGATCGGCGATCTCGGCCTGGCGAAGGACCAAGATCGCACTGCGGTGGGCCCGACGATCCTCGGTGGCACGCCGTACTTCCGCGCCCCCGAGCAAGCGCGTCGCGGCGCTGACATCGGTCCCGCCGCCGACGTCTACGCCGCGACGGCCGTCGTGTGGAGCCTCCTGACGGGCGAGCCCCCGGCGTCCGGCGCGGACCTGGAAGCCCAGCTGGCCACAGTGCCCCCGGCGTGGCACGCCTTCCTCACGGGCGGGCTCGTCATCGAGCCCGACGAACGCTTCGCGACGATGGGTGAGTGGCAAGTCGCCGCGCTCACTGCTCTCGACCAGGCCGGCGGGCAGTCGGAGCTCGGGTTCCGCGTTGCGGTCCCTGGTGCCACGAACCCGTTCAAGGGCCTTGCGCCGTACCAGCCCGAGGACGCAGCCTTCTTCTGCGGGCGCGAAGCGTTGGTCGACCAGCTCGTCGCCCGGCTGCAGTCGTCGCGCACGCTCGTCGTGGGTGGTCCGTCGGGGAGCGGAAAGTCGTCGTTGGTGCGCGCTGGGCTGCTCCCGGCGCTCGGCGCGGGCGCGTTACCCGGCAGCCAGCAATGGACGGTTCTCCTTTTCAGTCCCGGACCGGAGGGGTTGGACGAGCTCGCGCACCAGCTCGGTCGGCTCACCGCCGATGGCGCCGCGCCGTCGGCCCAGGACCTGCACGCCAATGCGCGACTCGCGCGTCGCCGCGTGAGTCCCGACACGCGCGCCCTGCTCGTGATCGACCAGTTCGAAGAGCTGTTCACGCACGACACGAACGCGACCGACCGTGAAGCGTTTCTCGCGGTGCTCGCTTCGCTCACAGCGGCGCAGGACGCGCACGTACGCGTAGTGCTCGTACTCCGCGCCGACTTCTACGCGACGTGTGCCCGCTTCCCCTGGCTGGCCGAGCGCATCAGTGACAACCAAATTCTTGTCGGACCCATGCAGCGCCACGAGCTGCGGCGCGCCATCGAAGGACCGGCGTCGCGCGCGGGACTTCGGCTCGAAGCCGGATTGACGGACGCCGTCATCGGCGAGGCCGGCGACGAGCCAGGCGCGCTCCCATTGGTCGCTCACGCGCTCATGGAAACGTGGTTGCGGCGGAGGGGCACACTGTTGACGCTCGACGGATTTCGCGCGGCGGGCGGCGTGGTCGGTGCGATCGCGCAATCGGCGGAGCAGGCCTACGACCGTCTCGACGACGACCAGCGCGTCGAAGCCCGGAGGCTCCTCCTGCGACTCGTGGTTCCCGGGGAGAACACGCCGGACACCAGGCGCCGCCTCGCCTGGGACGAAGTCCGCACCGACGGCACGACGCGCGACGTCATCGACCTCCTCGCGGCCGAGCGCCTCCTGACCGTCGACGACCGCGGCGTCGAGCTCGTGCACGAGACGCTCATCCGCACGTGGCCCCGGCTACAGGGATGGATCGACGAGAGCCGCGACGATCTGCGTGCGCTCCAACGCGTCTCCCAGGCGGCAAACGTGTGGGAGACGCAAGGCCGAGATCCCGACCTGTTGTACCGCGGCGCGCCGCTCGCGGCCGCGCTCGAATGGCGCGAACGAGCAGACGTCGGGCTCGCCGACCTGCCCGATGCATTCCTCGACGCGGGTCGCGCGGCTCGTGACGCTGAAGAACGAGCGACGCTCGTCGCCGATCAGAGGCGGCGGCGCACGCGCCGTTACGCGTTCGGTGCACTTTCCTTTCTCGCGATCGCGGCCGTCGCCTCGAGCCTCGTTGCGTTCCTCGCACTGCGACGCTCCCAGGACAAGGCGGCGGAGGCCGAGGAGCGGTTTGTGCACGCGCTCGCGACGCAGGCCGATTCGCTCGCGGAGACTCGTCCGAAGCTCGCATTGCTGCTGGCGGCGGAGAGCGCGGCGCGACGTGCGCCGGCGACCCCAGAGGCCCAGAATGCAATCGTCTCGGCGCGACTGGCGTTGGCGCGGTCCGACATCGTGCCCAATGGCGAGCCGATACCGGTCGGTGATGTGCTCACGGTGCTGGTCACGCCCGACGGGTCGACGATCATCACCGGTGCACGCGACGGCACGATCCGACTCTGGGACGCGTCGACCGGCGACGCGCAGGCGACGCTCACCGGTCTCGGCTCGGGCGTGGAGGAAGCGACCGTCGATGCGAGCGGCCGATGGCTCGCCGCGGTCGGTCGCGGTGGACTCTGGCGATGGGACTTGACCGCGAAGTCGACGGTTGGTGAGATGGTGGCGCGCCCGAGCGGTGCGCTGTGGTCCGTGGCGTTCTCACCCGACGGAACGCGGCTCGCGACCGCTGCGCAGAACGGTGTGGTTCAGGTCTACGACACCCGATCGCGAGCACCGCTCGGCGAGCCCTTCATCGAGAGCGTTGACATCTTGAGCGTGGCGTTCACGGTCGACGGGAGTCGGCTCGTGGCCGGTGCGGGGAGCGGGCAGGTCTTCGTATGGGATCTCGCGGCTCACGCCTTGGTCGGCCGGCCCATCGAGGCGCACGGCACGAACGACGTGTGGGAAGTCGCCATGAATCCCGACGGCGACCGCTTCGCAACCGCGAGCAGCGACGGCACTGCACGCGTCTGGTCGCTCGAGAGCGGCGCACGACTGGCGACGCCGTTTCTCGGCCGGGACGGGCGGCCGACTGCGCGCGCCGTTTCGGGAATCGCCTGGTCGGCGGACGGCGCGTCCCTATACGCCGGAGCGGCCGACGGTCGCGTGCACGAATGGAGCTTCGAGACGCAATCCGAAGCCGACGCTTCTGCGGTGGGGCACGACGATCGCGTCACGGACGCGGCCACGGCGCGGGACGGTCGTCTGCTCGTGACACTGGGGCGCGATCAGGTCGTGCGCGTGTGGGACCTCTCGCGGCGGCAGCCTGTCGCCACCACCGTCGCCGACTTCGGCGAACCCCTGTACGGCGTAGCCGTGAGCCCCGATGGAACGCGAATCGCGGCCGGCGGCCGGAACGGCACCGTTCGAGTGTCGTCGGTCAAAGATCGTCGGGCTGCCGTCCAGCTTGGTGGGCACTCCGGTCGTGTCTTCGGCGTGGCGTTTCTCGGCGATGGACGGCTCGTGACCGGCGACGAGGCGGGAACACTCCGAGTTTTCAATGTCGAGTCCGGAAGTGAGGTCGCGAGGCGGGCCGGCGCGATCGACGGCGCGATCACGAGCGTCGCAGTGAGTCCCGACAGCAAGCGCGTCGCGGCATCGGGAAGCAACGGTGCGGTCAGGGTGTGGACCGCGGCCGACCTCGAAGGACCGATCGCGCAGACGGAGCCCTCGGGCGGCATCAACAAGGTCGTCTTCACACAGGCCGGCGATCTCGTGACGGCCGGAAGTGACGGGACGGTGCACTTCTGGCACGGCGACGGGTCGCAGGCTCGGCCACCGCTGTCCGTCGACGCGAACCGTGACGCGGTGTTCAGCGTCGCCGTCAGTGTCGATGGGCGGCTGCTCGCGGCGGCGAGCGCGACCGACGGCGTGACGTTGTGGGACGTCGACTCCGGCAGGCGCGGGCCGAGTCTCAACGGCCAGCAGACCGCGCCTCTCGACGTGGTGTTCACGCCTGATGGGGACGCGTTCGTCAGCAGCAACCGCCAAGGAGTGGTCACCTTATGGAACGCCGCGTCCGGTCAGGCGATCGGCGCGCGGTTCACGTACCACACTGACGCGGTGTGGAGAGTGGCGGTCACGCCTGCATCGGTCGTCGTCACCGCGAGCGAGGACGGCCGGCTCGCGACGCTCGACGTACTCGACCTCCACCGGGCCTGCGAGCTCGGCGCGGGCGCGCTCGATGCCCGCGCCCGAGCCCGCTACCTGGGCGAACGGCGCCCGGTCGGCTGTCCCGGCTGAACGCGACGAGAGGGTCGCATGGATGCGTCGCGCAAAGGCTTCGACGACCAAAGTCCGCAGACGAACCTTCAGGCGCGTGCGATCGAATATTCGTGCTCACCGAGCTCGATGCGTTCCGCGGATACCTAGCCCCGATAGTTCACGGGTTCGTGGGTGAAGTCGGTCGCTGAGCGCGACAAGTGCCCTTCTCGTAAGGCATTCTTGGTGTTGCGACACAACAAGAAGCACCAACGAGAAAGGCACCTGACAGATGCACGTTACCA
>JBBQTI010000076.1:0-9126 GCA_038213435.1 Acidimicrobiia bacterium | reverse complement strand
GATCGGTTGGACCCGCGTCTCGACCCAGCGCGGCGTCGTCATCACCGGCAACACCTCGACGAGATGACGCAGCATCTCGAAGCTCGCGCTCCCCGACCCGATGACCACCGCGGCGCGCAACTCGGTCAACGGCACCGATCCTTCCGCGAGCACGCGTCCGACCTCGTGACGGCTCGCGAGATGCGACGACAACGCGCCGCCGGCATCGTCACCGAGGCCGCCGAGATAGATGATCTGCGCAACGCCCGCTTCGGCGGCGGCAGCGCGGAAGTTCTCCGCGGCGAGACGATCGCGCGTTTGCCAGTCCGCCTCCGAACCGATCGAGTGGACGAGGTAATAAGCAGCATCAACATCACGGAATGGGACGGTCAGCGACCCCCGATCGAGGACATCGCCGGACACAACCTCGACACGGTCGCGCCATGGTTCGGCGTCGAGCTTGCCGGGCGTGCGAGCCAGGCACCGAACCTGATGCCCGCCCGCGACCAGCTCGGCGACCAAACGCCGCCCGACGTACCCTGTCGCGCCGGCGACGAGCACACACATCGGATCTTCGCTCATCCGCCGCTCACCGAGAAGATCATCCGAGGCCGATGCGGCGGCGCAGTGACGCGACGAATTGCTCGGGATCGGCGACCGTGACCGTGATGCCGGGATGACGAAGCGGAGGGAACGGCATCAGACCCGCGACCGGTTCGCGCAACAAGATGCAGACGCCGCCGCGGGTCGTGCTGCCGAACGTAACGCCGCGATCGACGAACGACCCGCGCGGACCGATCGCCTTGTACCACTGGTACGGGCCCGTCCGACACACCTCACGCACATTCGTGAGCGCCGTCTCACAGGACCAGGGACCGAATCGAATCAGCAAGCGCTCCGGCGTCAGCGTGACGTGCGCCGTACCCGGCGTAACACCGGCGACCGCGAGCAGCAGCCGGAACCGTCGATCGAATGCGAAACGGAACTGCTCGATCGACGGCAGCGCGCGCACTTCGGCCTCGCGATTCGGTGCGTCCAGTGCGCGGAGTAAGCCACGGCTGGCTGCGTCGTTCGCGGGCCCACTCGTACGCCACCGCACCCGACCCTCAGCATCCACGAGGAGCACCGTGACGAGGCTCGGGTCCTCGATCGCGAGCACATCCTTGACGCGTCGAACGTCGGTGTACACCGTGAGCGTGCGACGCCTTGCGTCCGGCCCACGAACAGCCTGAGCCATACCGCCGTCGATGAGCGAGCGCGCCGGCGACCAGCGCGTCGCGATGACGGGAATCTCGTAGCAGCGCAGGGTTGGACGCTCCGCTGCGTGTTTCTGGAACCACGCGATCCACGTGTCGACGATCGACTGCTGCTCACGACGGAACGCCACGACCACGAGGTTGTGCTCGCCGGTGAAGTCATCGGGCAGCGAGACCGCGCGACCTTCCAGATCACGAGCCGCCAGACGCGGAAAGTCGATCGCTGTGCGTACCTGTGATCCCTCGGCCGTCATTGGATGATGATCCTCCTGTCGGCCCCGACCAAGAAGCCTACGGACCACGGACCACAAGTGGATGAGCGGGCCATTCGCTTCCGGACCCGGCCTGCGCCCGACTGGCGTCACGCTCACAACGGTGAGCCTGACTCCTCGGAGACGCTCGCAAGACCGTCACATCGATCGGTTCGCCCTGGGGTTGTGAACCTTCCGGAACAGAGGCCGAACACCTGACGGGTTTCGGTCTTGCGTTGACATTCGGGGAAAGCCATTTCACCGAACCAAACCCGACATGAACAGCGCCAACGAGGGATCCGCAAAGCGTCGGACGGCGACCAATTCCAATGTCCCCGTCCCGGCGTCGTTCGGGGGCACCGGATCGCGAGATTTGGGGTCACTCGTAGGGGATACCCAGGCGCTGAAGTTGGTCAAGAGGTCATCGATGCCTTGTGGAGTTCGGCGCGGGCGCGAGCGACGAGTTCGTAGACGAGGTCGCCCGCGGTCTGGAAGCTGGCGGTACCGAGCCGGCGGGTCAGGACTGCGCCCGGTAGGGCGCGGCATGATTGTCTCCGCATGGCAGAGGCGACGCGTCGTACGGCGACCGTGACGGTGTTGTTCTGCGATCTCGTCGGGTCGACCGAGCGGCAGCGCCGGCTGGGTGACGATGCCGCCGACGAGTTCCGAAACCGCTTTTTCGGGGCGCTCTCCGACGTAGTGCGCGAGGCCGACGGGGAGCTCGTGAAGAACACCGGCGACGGACTCATGGTGGTCTTCCGTTCCAGCACCGTCGACGCCGTGACCGCGGCATCGCGGATGCACGATCGCGTCGAAGCACTCGACACCGAGGAGCCGGCATATCTACGCGCGGGAATCGCCGCGGGAGAAGTGGCCTTCGAAGACGACGACTGGTTCGGCACGCCCGTCGTGGAAGCTGCGCGACTCTGTGCGGCTGCAGAGGCCGGCCAGACACTGGTGAGCGAAGTGGTGCGCTCGCTCGTCGGCTCGCGCGGCGGCCACCAGTTTCGTTCGATGGGCGCGCTGACCCTCAAGGGTCTCGGCGCGCCGGTGCCGGCCGCGGCAGTGATCCGCACCCCTGTCGCAGCCCATATGGGGGCGTCGCCTCCGCGTCGGCGGCGCATCTGGCCGGTGCTGATCGGCGCCATCACAGTCGTCGCGGGCGGTGTGGCGCTCGCGCTCGTGGTTCGCAGCGGCTCCGGCAGCGCCCGGAGCACGCCGGCGGCTCGTGGGTACACGCCGCGCTATGAGGTGAAGTCTTGTTCACCCGATCAGACGAACCTGGTGCCGGACGGCACGTGCGGCGATCTCGTCGTGCCGCAAGACCGCGCCAAGCCCAACGGGCGCTGGCTCCGGCTTCCCGTGTGGCGCGTGCCGGCGCGGGCGCCGGGCGTCCGGGCATCCGATCCGACGATTGATATCGGCGCGTTCGGCATTCTCGAGGACCCGGCCAAGTCGCCCGCGCGCGATCACTCCGCACTCGTGCTTTTCGGTACACGAGCCTCGGAGGCACCCAACGCGGCGATGGGGTGCCCCGAGTTCGACCCGATCGCCGCCGACCTCCTGGGCGGCCCGTTCCGGAGAGCGGCGACGGTCGAACGCGGCGCGGTCGCGCTGAAGGCATGCTCCACCCGACTCACGGAGTCGGGCATCGATCTCGCTCGGTACACCTACGTCGATGCCGGTGACGACGTCGTGGACCTGATGCGCACGTTGCACCTCGTCCACGTCAACCTCGCCGCGGAACGCGACGACATCCAGGCCGCCTTCGAAGTCGCGCACGTCGCGCCGCGTGCCGTTCGTACCCTCACACTCCAGAATCCCATCGCCGCCGGATTCGGGGGATACGCCGACCCCGTATCCGAGCTCGCGCGCGCGCTCGATCACTACGTCGCGCTGTGCCACGCCGACCCGAAATGCGCCGCGGCGTATCCCGATCTCGCCGCCAAAGTTCGCGACAACGACCGCGCCTATGATCTCAACCCAGCCACGCTCGATGTCACGGTGCTTGGGCGTCACATCCGCGTGCGGCTCGATGCCGATCACTCGATCGGGGCGATCGCGAACGCGCTCGGGGACCGGGCCGCGGTCGGCCTTCTCGCCGCCGGCATCGCGACGCCGCCCCCCGCCCTCGTGGCGCAGCTCGTCGCCGCGTACAACTTCCCGTGGGTGCTCCCGCACTATCCGCTGGCGACGAACCTCTCGACGACATGCAGCTACGACAACTACACCCTTTCCGCCGGGCGTGACCTCTCGAGACAAACGCGTCCCGAGCTGGCCGGCGTCGATGACGGCACTCTGCAATGGGAATGTGCCGCCTGGCCGGTCCCCAAGGGACCCGAGCTGATGTTCACTGACTTCGTCAGTGCCGTTCCCACCCTGATCGTGCAAGGGGACCTCGCGTACGCGTCCACGCCCCAAGGAACCGCGCACCTCCAAAGCGGCCTATCGAACTCGACGCTGGTGCTGTTCTCGACGCTGGGGAACGGCACCGGCGGATCCGGATTGCTTGCCGACGGCGTACCGACGTGTCTCAACGACCTCCGCCGCACGTTCCTAACCGATCCCGCTCGCCACCTCGATGCAGCCGGATGCGCAAAGCAGAGCCCGACGATCGATTTCGTCGCCTCGTCCCGGTGAGCACGGGATGATCTCGAGCACACGACCTTCTCGCCGACGCGCGCACTGACGCTGCGGCCGACGGGTACGCGAGCGTGATCGGACCGCGAGCGTGGTCATGCGCGGTCATGCATTGATGCAGAACATCCGCCGCATCATCTAACCGAAGCCAGTTGCGAAAGCTGCTCCCGCGTCGCCACGCGCTCGCGGCCCGACGCTTTCTTGTTGTCCGCCGACATCGACCATGCGGACCAATCTCAAGAACTCGGCTTCGAGCACCGACGTGAGCTTCACCTACCGGTCGCCTTCGAACGATCCCGCTGACGCGTCAACACCACACCGGCGATGGATTTCCGGCACCTTCACGCACGCGCAAGGTGCTCGACATCGAGGCAGAGCTGCTGCGTCAGTTCGGCTCGTTCGCTGACACCCATCGCGCTCCACCGCGCGGTGAGGACCGCGAACGCCGTTGGATCGGAGTCGGCTGGAACCGCGGAGCGCGCCACGGGGTCAGGCGAACGCGAGTCGCAGCGACAGCTGTGCTCTACTTCGGGCTAAGCGCCCGAAGACCGAGCCTGATCTCGCGACGCATTCGCCAGCCGTTAATACCCCTTGCGGATCGTCGGTCCGGTTGGGCCTCGGACCTGAGGCTCCCAACGACCCCGGCCGGTCGGTTGGCTCAAGCGGGGATATGTGTCGCGGGCGCCCAGCAGCTGTGCGTCCCGCTCGAGATCCGTTCGGGCAGCGCGAGCCGGGCAATCGGCCCGGCCGCGAGGTCGGTCGCCGCGAAGACGAGGCACTGCGAGAGGTCTCGGTTCATGTCGGTCACGAGCGTCACGAGATATCCGTCGTCTTCGGCAGTCGCGCCAACGCGCGCCGCGAACGCGGTCTCACTTCCAAACACGCCCTCGTCGAATCGGTAGCGGACCTCCGCGCCTGTTTCGACGTCGAACTTCACGATCCCATCGAAGAGGAACCAGCCCGGCACGCCGGTCATCGCGTACGTGAACCGGTAGCGCCTCCCCACGTGACTGCCGTTCATCATCCCGAACTCCATGATCGAGTCGGAGAGGTCCTCTTCCTTCGTTGCGCCGGTCACGAGGTTGAAACGCCACCGATGCGGCCGGGTCTTCATCCGATCGAGTGCAAGGAACCGGAACATCCTTTCGAGCTGGTCGCTTCCTTCTCGGTGCTTTGGCGCCGGATCGCCTTGGAAGAAGCCATCGAGCACGATCTCGTCGCCGTCTTCGTAGGCATTGATCCAATGCAACACGTACGTGGGATCGGCTTCGAACCAGGTCGCGTCGGCGGCGTCCCCGCGACGAGGAACAATGGCGATCCGCGTCGGCATATCAGCGTGGAAGCGTGCGGCGTAGTGACCGCGTTCGAGGAGGTCGGGATCCCAGAACAGCGGGCAGTCGTTGAGGATCGCGTAGCGGTCGGTGAATGCCATGTCGTGAGGCAAACGCGGGCCGGGAAGCGGCAGCCCGACGTAGTGCACCAGCTCCCTGTCGGGGCTGACTACGCCGTAGTGAAGATACGGGGCACGCGTCGAGTAGTTGAAGAACAACAACTCGCCGGTGTGCTCGTCGACTTTGGTGTGCGCCGACACGCCCACATCAGCTGGGAACCGGCCGTTCCATGTTTCGCGACCGTACGGAGCCAATGTGACCGGTGACAGCGCGTAAAGGTCGCCGCATTGATAGAAACTCGTGAGCGCTCGTCCTGCGTGCACGACCACGTCGGTGCTCGACGCGTCCTTCATGCGTCCACGCGCACCCCAGCCGTCTGTCCGCTCCGACCGTGTGGGCGGTTCCGCCAGGCCCGCCCACAACGAGCGGCCGGCCGCCTGCTCTGCCTCCAAGCCCACCGTGCGCACGAATCGATTGCGATAGTCGGCGTGGCCGTCGTGAAAGTGCACCGCGTGCACCATGCCGTCGCCGTCGAACGGATGGTAAGTACCGATTGCCTCGTTGACAGGGTTCTCGGTGTTGCGCAGGTACACGCCGGCGAGATCTTCGGGGATCGTGCCGATGACGTCGAGGTCGAATGCGTCGTACTCGACCCGGTTCGGCCGCCAAGGACCCGTCCGGTACGGATGGTCATCGTCGGCGGGCAGAGTCGAACGCACCCGGTCGATCACTTCCACGCGCATTCAGAAGCCCCCTCTGACGACCGCGCTCCCAGCCTATGCGCCGCTCAGGGAGGTGGTGGAGGTCTCTCAACGCACGTGCGTGCGCGCACGCGATCCTTCCCGGCTGGTTCGCGTCAAGCGCCTTCGCCGAGAGGACTTCGTCTAAAGAGCCCACGACCGAGACTCATGTCCCAGGATGACCCCCGTCATGGTCCGGCCGGCGTTCGGTTGCGGCGCGGACGAGATCTTGGAAGCGGGCGACGCCGTTTTCGTAGCCAGGGCTGAGCAGTCCGTGGTGGTAGATGCCGGCGGCGAGGTTGCGTTGCACTGATTCGACGATCCGTCGGTCTTGTTCCAGCACGGTGTCGGCGAGCGCGATCACCTCGGCGACGCCGGGGCCGTTCGGGTCGACGAAGAAGTGGTTGTACGACACGGTGCACGACTCGGGGCCGGTAGGGACGATCACCTCGATGTTCATGGAGTCGCCGTAGATGTTCATCGCGAGGTTCGGCCATCGGAACAGCCATCGGCCATCTGCCGACGACCCGTCGCGTGGCGGTGCGCTGTGCCGGCAGTATCTGTCGAAGAGATCCACGCGGTAGCGCTTGGCATCGAACCGCCTGTTCAGCTCGGGGTGCAGAAGCGGGATGTGATACCCCTCGAGGTAGTTGTCGGCGTAGGTCTTCCAGTTGCAGGCAAGGTCGTGCTGCATCGACCGGACGAGGGTCATCGCCTCGAGTGGGAAGCCGCTTGCTTCGGCGAAGAAGTCCTCGAGGTCGTGCTCCAGCGGTAGCGCCGCCGCGTCGAGATTGACGAACACCTGGCCGCGCCACACGCCAACCTGCACGGCGTGCAATGCGAACTCGTTCGGGTCGAGCTCTTCGCCGAAGTCGCGCGCGGAGCGCAACCGACCGTCGAACGCATACGCCCAGCCGTGGTACTTGCAGACGAGATTTGCGCACGCGCCCGCGCCGTCGTCGAGCAGCGGGCCCGCGCGATGCCGGCACACGTTGTGAAAGCCGCGCAGGACGCCGTCGGTCCCGCGTACGACCATCAGGGGCCAACCCGAGTACAGCCCTGCCACGTACGTGCACGGCGCCGCGACCTCGGCCTCGGTCGTGAACCACAACCATTCCCTCGCGAAGATGTTCCGCCGTTCGTTCTCGTAGCGGGCCTGCCCGAAATACCAGTCCGCAGGAAGGGTCTGTGGGATCCCAGTCACATCGGCCAACCTACCGGGACGCCACGCGAATGGGTTCAGTGCAACGCGGGCCAGAGGTCGTGGTGTGCGATCTCGTAGTCGGCCAGAATCCGTTCGGCTGCCCGCGCCGAGTTCAGGACCGGGTCGAGCTCGAGTGCTTGAAGGGCCGCGTCGCGCGAGCCGAGCAACGCCGCGTCGGCCACGAGCTGTTGGATAGTCACTTCGGTGTGCAGCGCACCGGCAATCGCGATTGGCACGTCGTCGCTGCGGTCACCGACGACACCTGCGCTCGTCGCGGTCGCGCTGACCTCTACCGCGCTGTCGCGCGGGAGGGCCGGCACGAGGTCGTCGTTGGGCAGGATCGCCGACGCGACACGTTCCGACTCGCCCGAGATCGCAGCCCGCAGGATTGGACGCAATGGATCGTCGGCGACCCACGTCAGAAACGGCTCGAGATGGAACGTACCCGCGAGGATGGCGTCAACGACCTCGTCGATCATCGATCGCAGGCCGCGTTGGCGCGCGGCGATGTCGGGCGGCTCGGTGTATTCGGTCGCGGCCCGGAAATACTCGCCGGCGTGGCTGTCGCTCGTCGCGACAACCACACCGAAACGATCATGGAGATGCTTCACGAACGCGAACGTCTCGCCGTCGTGGTCTTCGAGACGATCGACGGCGCCGTGGAGTTGCGGCGTGACGTCTTCGCCCGTCTCGCGGTCGGATGCCGCCAGGAGCAAGGTGAGGTGGTTGAGCCCGGCGGCGCGCGCCTCGATGCGCCGTCCGAGCAGCCGCGAAAACCGGTCGTTCGCGATCTTCACCTCGTGGCAGAGGCCGACGATGGGCTGGTCGAGGTGGCGCCGGAAGGCCGTGCAGATCCGTCCCTCAGGGTTCGTGAAGTTGACGAACAGGGCATCGGGAGCCACACGCTCTACGTCACGTGCGATCGATACGACGAGCGGGATGGTTCGCAGGGCGTGCGAGAGTCCGCCCGGCCCGCCATTCTCGCCGTAGAGATGATCGACGCCATGCCGGCGTGGAATCTCGAAGTCGACGAGCCACCGGTTGAGGCGATCCACCTCCACTGACACGACCACCGCGTCGGCGCCCGGCAACGCGTCCACCCGTTGCGTGTAACGCTCGACGCGGATGCCGCGCCCCGTCGCCGCCTCGAGGGCGGCGGCGAGCTGCGACATGCGGTCCAACGGCGCGGCTTCAAGGTCGACGAGCCGCACAGTCGCGCCGGTGAACACCGGATCGGCGTAGAGATCGTGCAGCATCGTCAAGCCGAACGACGTACTTCCAGCACCGATCAAGACAATCGTGGGTGCTTCACGCACGCTGCGAACCCTAGCGGGGCTGGAGGAACATGATCGGCGCGTGCGAACGGCGACTGTCGAACGATCCGCGACGAGTCAGAATGTGCGTTCGACGACGGAGGTACCGACTGGAGAGTCTCGATCCTCGACGACTACTTCGACACGCTCCGGACGCTCGACGGCGCTGTTGCATTAGTTAGCCCCGATAGTTCACGGGTTCGTGGGTGAAGTCGGTCGCTGAGCGCGACAAGTGCCCTTCTCGTAAGGCATTCTTGGTGTTGCGACACAACAAGAAGCACCAACGAGAAAGGCACCTGACAGATGCACGTTACCAGCACGATGCGGGCACGGATCGAGACCGGCGGCGACG
>JBBQTI010000075.1:0-9182 GCA_038213435.1 Acidimicrobiia bacterium | reverse complement strand
CCCTCGTTCAACATCCGATCGCCCTCGCGCAACTTGCGGACGATCTGCTCGGGTGTGTGCCGCTTCCGTTTCATCGTGAAGTCCTCCTGCCCAGCATGCTGGACGATCGACTCTCACGAAAGGCGGACCACTATCCGGGGGCCCCGTCAACGTGTCGAGCAATCGTTGCAGGGCCGCGAGGTCGGCCGGCGTCTCGTGCACGCCCAAGAGGGTACCGATGGCAACAAGAACCGGCGGCGGCCTGACGATCTACTATTGGCCACTCGATCGGCGACGCGCGGCCGACGGCAAGCTGCCGTGCGAGCGCTTACGGGGAGTGGCGCAGTGGTAGCGCACCAGCTTTGGGAGCTGGCGGTCGGGGGTTCAAATCCCCCCTCCCCGACTGCTGGGTCTTTACTCGAACCCGGATCCCGACGCGCGTTGCGCCTCCCGGCCCTCAAGGCGAAGTCGAACGCAGAGATCGACCGAGCGAGCGGGTTGGCGAACGTGGCGCCCAAGCACGAGCGTCATGCCCTGAACGGATCGTGTTCGCGCGCGTCCGCTAACGGCACATCGGTGACGCGAATTCTCGTCGCTGGCGCGTGTTATTGGGTCACCCCTCGAACTGAATCGTCGAGCGATCATTCGAGGGGTCGGAGTGCTTCGGCGGCGCGTCGTTCGACGTTCGCGTACCCGTGCGCCGCAGCGACGGTCAGCGCTTTGGTGAGCAGTTTCCGGGCCCTCTCGCGGTCGCTCGGAGCACCGCGCTCGGCGAGCAACTTCCCCCACGAGAGGTAGGTGCGAGCCGCGAAGAACTTGGCGCGTGCGCGCTCGTTGAACGATGCGGCCTTCGCGAAGTAGGCGTCGGCGTCGTCGTAGCGACCGAGGACGGTGGCGAGCCCGCCGAGGTAGTGGCTGACCGGGCCTTCGGCCGAGGCACCGCCATTGCCTGCCATTTGATCGGCCCACGGCTCGAGCCGATCGAAGAGCGGCCCGGCGTACTTTGGTTCACGGCATTCGATAGCGGCCTCCGCGTAAGCCGTCATTCCGGTCAGCCAGAGCGGGTTCAGCGCGAGATCGAAATCCGCGGTGGCGAATTCCTCCAGAAGGCGTGCCGCGTCCTCGATGTGGTCGCCTTCGACGTGGGCGGAGGCGAGCGACCCGGCGATCCCGGGGAGCCCCGGGTTGTCGGCGATGAGTTGCTCGATGACCGGTCGCAGGTCGCTCATGGTGCCCCGCTGCCAGCTCACTTCGGCGAGATGTGAACCGAAGTAGGCCGCGGCGTCGGGCTGGTTTCCGTCAGTGCCGATCCGGAACGCTTCCGTGGCGAGCTGTTCCGCGTGATCGGTATCCCCGGCGATCAGTGCTCGCACCGTACGCATGAAGGTGTTCGAAAAATTCCAGCTGGGCTGGTTGAGCTGTTCGGCGAGCGAGCGGGAGATCTCCAGGCAGCGGTCCGTCTCGTCGATGTCTCCTGCGCATTCGGCCGCGTAGACGCGCCACTCAGCTGCCAGTAAGAGCAGTACCGGGTCCCCGACGCGCTCGGCGCGATCCATGGCATCGGCGGTCCACGTCAAGGCCTGCTCGAGCAGCGGCGGCACGCCGAGCGAGTACGAGATGTGGTTGAGGACCCGCACGATGGTGGTGTCATCGCCAGCGCCGTACGCGATCGCAAGGGCTTCGTCGGCGAGTCCTTGGCGGCGGTCGAGGGGGCTTCCCCAGATGAGCTCCGAGCACAGCGTGGCCAGCACGAGCGCCCGGTCGGGTTGGTCGGCCGCGAGGTGGTCGAGGGCCATCTCGAGGACTTCGACTTTCTCGGTGTCGACGATACCGGCCGCGCTGTGCCAACCCCGGTCATTGGCGAGGGCCGCGGCGACGAACCGCTCCGTGTCACCGAGGTCCGCGGCTCGGTGCGCGGCGTCGAGGAGGGTGTCGCGAAAGGCTGGATCTCCGGTTTGGCGTTGGGCGGTGCCGAGCCCGATGGCCAAATCGAGCCCAAGGACCCGATCCGGCTCGTCAGTCTGCGCGTACAGGTCGAGCGACTGGCCGTAGTAACGCAGCGCATCAGCGGGGGCGAGCGCGGCCAATGCTGTGTCGGCGGCCTGGCGGGAGTAGTTGATGGCCTTGGCGAGGTCGATGGGTTGGGTCGCGTTGAACCAGTGCCGGGCCAGTTCACCCACCCGGGCTCCGGACCGGTCGCCGCAGAGGTCTTCGAGCGCTTCGGCCACTTGTCGATGCGCCCGCGCCCGACGGGTGAGACCCAGGTCTTCATAGAGGGTGCGCTGGATGAGAGCGTGCGCGAAGGTGTAGTGGCTGGGCGTGTCGGCAAGTTCACGGACCAGCGCGACCGCCGCGGCGGCGTCGAGGATGTCGAGCAGATCGTCTTCGGAGTTCTTCGTCACGCCGGTGAGAAGATCGAGGTCGAAGTCCCGACCGATCACCGCGGCCACGGAAAGCACGCGCTCCGCGTTTTGTCCGAGGCGCCCAACTCGCGCTCCGATCACCTCGCGCACACTCTCGGGCAAGGTCATCCGTTCGAACGTGTCCTTGGCAACCCACTGGCCGGCGGCGTCTTGGTAGATCGCTCCCATCTCGGACAGGTGGCGTAGGACCTCGCGGACGAAGAACGGGTTGCCGTCGGTCTCGCGGTACACCGCATGGGCGAGACCCACAGCCGCGTCATCGAGCGTATGACCGGCAGCAGCCTCCATCAGTGCAACCACACCGCTGTCATCGAGCCCCGTTAGCTCAATACGAGACACACCGTGCTGCCGATGCAGGGCCGCTAGGGTCTCCAGCAACGGGTGGGCGCGCGATAGCTCACTATCGCGATAGGTCCCCAACACCAGCACGCGCATCGGTTGCTCGGCCGCGATCAGGCGACGCAACAGTTGCAGGCTTGCCTTGTCCGCCCACTGCAGGTCATCCAACACGAGGACGACCGGCTCCAGTTGCGACACCATCGCCAACAGTCCGACCACCGCGGCGAAGAGCAGGTAGCGCTCGGTATCAGAGTCGGTCGCTTTTGACGGCGGGAGCCCCGGCAGCCTGCTCGCCAACGCCGGGCACAACCGGACCAGCTCGGACCCGTGCGCGTCGACGTGCGCAAGGAGCTCGTCTTCGGGAGCATGGGTGACGTAATGCCCGAGGGCTTCGGCGAAGAGCTGGTACGGAGTGGCGAGGTCCTCCTCACTATGCCCGAACAACACGCACGCTCCCGCGTCGAACGCAGCCCGAGCGGCCTCAGCAACCAAGGTGGTCTTGCCTAGACCGGCCTCGCCCGAGATCAGCAACACCTCACGACCTTCGTCACCCGAGACGCGCTTGAAGGCATCTGACATCGTGGCCATCTCGGCTTCGCGACCCACGACGCCGGCCAGGGGACGCACGTCGAGACGTCCCGGCAACGGCACCGTGTTCGTGGCCGTCCCGCCGAGCGGCTCCCAGAGAACCTTGACGGTCTCCAACGGATCCGCCAGGCCCTTCAGCACCAATGGCCCGACCGGGCTGCATTCGTGGCGGCTCCGCCGACCGGCCATCGCTCGAACGACATCCGCGCCCAGGATCTGGCCGCCCTCACACGAGGCGCACAATCGAGCGGCCTCGATCACCGGATCACCGAAGTAGTCGTCGTCCTCGCGCGTGACCTCCCCGCCGCTCAACCCAACGCGCAAACCGACTGCGTGCTCGCGGCCACGGTTGTCGCGTTCGATGCCCTGTTGCATTCCGACTGCGCACGACAACGCGGACGACGCCGTCGCAAACACGACCATCACCCCGTCACCCAGGTTCTTGACCTCGGTGCCTTCCGCCTCCGCGACGGCCTGACGCAGAATCGAGAAATGTCGACGACGCAGCTCGTCCGCCGCGTCGGGTGACAGGCTCGACGCCAACGCAGTCGAACCCACCATGTCGGTGAACAACACCGCCACGTTCTCAGCCGTCAACGAAGCACTACTCCAACCAGCACCCTGCAAACGTAAGCCGCGCGTCCGACCCTGCGCACGGTCTGCGCCAAGAGGGGCGAGCATCCCAGAACACCTATCCCATAACCCCGGACAGACACTGTCACAGATCGCCGGGAGTAAGGCATTCGCGATCGTGGCCGAGCGGTACCCGTAGAGCGGGGGCCTCGGGCCTTCTTACGGGTGCCGAACGGCGTCAGAGGGCGGCGAGAAGCTCGGCGGCGTCGCGCGCGATGGTGGCGTCGGGTTCCTGCGCGAGGAGCTCACCGATTTGACGGAGACTCGTCCGGGCGTGGTCGAGTCGTTTCTCGTGCACGGCGAGCTTGGCGAGTTCGAGCTCGAGTAGCGGTCGTTCTGCCGCGAAGCCGCGTTCGGTGACGGTGGCCGATAGCTCTTCGAGCGTGATGCGTGCTCGTTTGGCGGCGCCCCGAACGTGGCGGAGCACGAATCCCGGGTTGCGAAGGGCGCTCGCGAGGGAGCCACTGACCTCTCCGGTCGCGATCCGCGCGTAGGCCAGCGCGATGAACAGGTCGATCTGCAGGCAGTTCCAGTCGTTGCCCGCGCGTTCGGCTCGTTCGCGGATGGTGGTGATGTCCTGCATCCCGCGGCTGAGCTGGCCCGCAGTGATATCGAGAATCGCTTGGAACGTGTCGAGGTATGACGTCGACTGCACGACTCCAAAGCGGACGGTCACCGGCCGGAGTTCGTCGATCGTTCGTTGCGCGTCCTCAGCGTCGCCGAAGAGAGCGTTGATTCCGGCGGAGTACTGCCTTGCGAGCAAATTGTAAACGGGGTCCGCGTCGCAGCTGGTTGCGGCGCGGGCCTGTTCGAGTGCCGCGTGTTGATTTCCCAACATCATCTCGACTAGGGCCAATGTCATATGCCCCATCGCGGCGGCGCGTCGATTTCCAGTCTTGTTGCCGATGTCGAGCAGCTGCTCGGCCTGCCCGCGTGCTGTGCGTGTGTCTCCCCGCACTGCCATAGTGCTTGAGACTCCGCCAAGTCCCTTGATGTGCGCGTAGTGCCGGTCGTGAGGGTCGGGAACCCGAGGGAGTAGCGCCTCGAGCCGGGGCCACAGAGTCACGACGCGTGCGGTGTCGCCCGACTGAAACAGCGTCCAGGTCAGCCATGCGAGTGCGTATGCCTGAGCGGTGGGATCGTTGCACCGCTCGCCGAGCGCTAGTGCTTCTTCGAGCTCGTGCCGCGAGTTGACCAGCTCGTTGCGGATGAAGGCGACGTGGCCGGCCCATGCCATCCAACGTGCCGCCAGCCGTTCGTCACCCACGCGTTCGGGAAGGTTTTTATGGAGGGTCTGGAGACGGTGGAGTTCGTTGAACTCGCCGGTGTAGTAGTAGACGAACGCCCAGTCGAGGATCAGCTCGAGGAGGAGCTGATCTCGGTGGGCCGTATCGAGGGATGGGGCGTCGGCGTTCTCGGCGGTGAGCAGACTGTAGGCGGAGCGATAGTGAGCGTGGGCCTCGGCGACGGCGTAGCGGTCGAGGGCTTTGCGTCCGGCGCGGCGGAGGTAGTCGACGGCTTCCGCGGCATGGCCGCTGCGTTCGTAGTGGTATGCGAGAGTTTCGATGAACTCGCCGGTGCGGTCGGTGAGGAGCGCCTCGATCGCTTTCGCGACGCGTTCGTGTAGTTCTTGGCGTTCGCGGCGCAGCAGTCCGCCGTATGCGACCTCTTGGGTGAGGGCATGTTTGAAGATGTATTCGAGCTCGGCGTCGTTCGGTTTCTCGCGGATAAGGCCGGCGGCGGCGAGATCCGCGAGGCTGGCGTCGAGTTGTTCGGGCGCCGCCGTGACCGTGCTCACGAGCCGGTAGAGAAACTCGCGGCCGACGACCGAGACTTCTCGCAATACGCGACGACGATGCGGTTCGAGGTTGTCGATCCGAGCCGCTATCAAACCGCGGATCGTGCTCGGTACCGCGACATCGTCGAGCCCGCGGCTCAGGACCCATCCGTCGGCGTCGCGTACGAGGACGTCGGTCTCGATGAGACTGTTGACGATCTCCTCGACGAAGAACGGGTTTCCATCGGTCCGGGCCGTCACCACATCGATGAGTTCGTCGGGTGGGTCTCCACCATCGAGGAGCGACACCAATTGTTCGCGGGTCTGACGTTGCGACAACTCGCTGAGCTGGATCAGTCGTTCACCGGGCGCGCCGAGTGCAAACCCAGGCCGGAAGTTACAGATCATGACGACTGGTTCTGATATTGCTGCCGCGAGCTCGCGTACGAGATCGGCGGTCGACGGATCGACCCAGTGCAGATCCTGCAAGCAGACGACCGTCGGCCAGCGCCGCGCGACCTCATCGATCAGAGCAACGAGCGCAGCGATCAGGAGTGCACGGAACGACTCGAGATCAACAGCAGATTCCGAAGGAGTGAGGTTGTAAAGGTGCGCGAGTGCGACCATCGTGCGCTCGTCGTCGGGCAGGTTCCGGTGGACCATCGCCTCCAACTTGGCGCGGACCTGATCCGAGCTGTCACGCTCGTCGATCGCCGCTGCGTGGTTGAGAAGGTCGATCACCGGCGCGTACGGAATGTTCGAGGTGTAGGGGTACGCCCGGCCCTCGAGCCACTGCACGTCGGCTCCGAGCCGGGCCCGGACCTCTTCCAGCAGGCGAGTCTTTCCCGCACCGGCATCCGCACACACGGTGACCAGCGCAGATGCGCCGTCACGCATGTGATCGACGGCCCCCACCAACACGCCGATCTCTTCGTGCCGACCGACAAACGCGCTCGCCCGCCGCGACGGTGTCGCGTTAATGGCCGCTACTCCATCGACGCGCGTGACCCGCACCGGTTCGCGGCGGCCCTTCAACTCGCGCTCGCCGAGATCCGTCAACTCGAACCGATCCCGCACGAGCGCTCGGGTCTCGGGACCGATCATGATCTCACCGCTCCCCGCGAGCGACTGCAACCGCGACGCGACATTCACCATGTCACCCAACGGCCCACTCGCGCGATCGCCGGCCAGATCGCCGGTAACCACGACACCGCTGTTGATCCCACTGTGCATCGCGAACGACCGACCGACGCGCGCCTCGAACTCGGGCCGCATCGCCTCGACCGCGGCGTGCAACTCGAGCGCAGCACGCACTGCTCGCTCCGCGTCATCCTCGTGCGTAACCGGATCGCCGAACACTGCGAGCACCGCGTCGCCCATCAACTTGTCGACCCGACCGCCGTACCTCCCAATGATCGTCGCGGCCTGCGCGTAAACGGTCCCGATCAGTTCGCGAACGATCTCCGGATCGAGCTGCTCGGCCATCCCCGTATAACCGGACGCGTCAGAGAACAACACGGTGATCTGGCGTCGCTCCTCGCGTCCCGACTCGACCCTCACATTTCCCGCGTCAGCGACAAATGGCGCGGCACACTGGCTGCAGAAGCGCGCATCGGCAAGATTGGGTGCACCGCATTCCGCACAGGCCCGCTCCGTCTGCATTTCCTCAGTCTCTCACGCAGATCGCGGAGGCGACCATGGGCGAGCGAGGTGCACGAACCAGCGGAAACGCCCACGCCACCCTGAAGCCCGCCGTCGGCCCAACCCCAGCGAACGCAGCCACGACCGCGTCACCGTCCCGAACGCCCGCCCAATATCTCGTGCCGCGGGTGTCCCTGATCGCCGGCACCGGGACCTTCGCGACGCGGGACCGATCCGCACTTCGGGGGTGGGCGTGGGACGCGCTCAACGGTCGGAGCCACGACGGTCTCTCGGGCTGCCTGGTACGTTCCGCGGCGTTGGCTGACCGTCGGGTCTGTGCTGGTTGGTGAGGCCTCGCGATGGGTGAGATCGATGAAGGTGTCATGGAGGGCTATCTGCTCCTCGCGGACATTTCTGGGTACACGACGTTCTTGACGGGGACCGAGCTCGAGCATTCGCACGCGATCGTGACCGAGCTCACGAAACTGATCCGAGCGACGCTGAGCCCGCCGATGCAGTTCGTGAAGCTGGAAGGCGATGCCGTGTTCTGCTTCGCTCCGCAGGCGGCGTTCCCCAGCGGCGAGTTGCTGGTCGAGCTCGTCGAGTCCTGCTACTTCGATTTCACCAATCGGCTGTTGAACATGACGCGTTCGACGACGTGCACGTGCGATGCCTGCCGTGCCATCGGCGGTCTCGACCTCAAGTTCGTGGTGCACAACGGAACGTTCATCGTCGACCGTGACGAGGATGGCCGCCTCGATCTCGCGGGTCCCGACGTGATCCTCGTACATCGGCTGTTGAAGAACACGATCATCGAGCAGGGCGGTCCGAGCTCGTACGGGTTCTTCACCGATCCGTGCCTCACGGGCGTCTCGACCGAGTTCCAGCTTCCTGCTCATGAAGAGTCGATTGAGTCGTTCGCTCCGGTGACCGGTGTCGTGCAGGATCTCGCCGCGGTGGCGGCACAACGACGCGCGGCGCAGGTTGTTCGCCTCACCGATGACGATGCCGATTATGTCTGGTCGTACATCGTTGATGCGCCGCCCGCAGTGTGCTGGCAGTACTTCGTGGAACCAGGAAAGCGACTGCGTCACACGGCGGGTGCCGAGACGGGAATCGAGTTCGCGCCGAACCGTGAGGGTCGGGTCGCGTCGGGAGCGTCCAGCCATTGTGCTCACGGTGCCGGCAGCGACGGTCTCCGGGAGTATCTCGACTGGAGACCCTACGAATACTTCACCTGCCATCTCTCCCCTGTTGAAGCCGAGGGTGTCGAGCCCACGATCGTCGAAGGCCTGGAAACGTACGAGTTCATCGACCGCGGGGACGGCCGCACCGAGCACCGGTGGCTGCTCCGCGCGGACGACCGCACTCCCGAGGGGCTCCGCGCCTTCGAAGAGTCCCTTGCGCTTCTCAAGGAGTTCGCGACCGACCCTTCGTGGGGCGATCAGATGCGCGGCCCTATCGCCGAAGACGCGGCCATGTACGGACTCGACCGTCCCGCGGGCTGACCTCTTCGCGGTGGTCACCGTCAGCGACCTCAGTACGGCGCGCTCGTCGCTCACCAAGCGCGAGGCGCGTAGGGAGCGACTGCACACACGTCGATCCAGGCACGCGAGCCGCCAGACCGTCCCCGAACGCGCGTCCCTGAACCCCGGTGCTCGGGTAGTGAGGTAGGCCGCTGGTTTGGTGTGGCCGGTGCGGCGGATGGGCTCAGTCCCGTTGGTTTCCCTTCGGGTGCGTGTGTTCCATCGCGCCTGGGTGTCAACCTTGCCAGCGGCCCCCTATCAAACCGTGCATGCGGT
>JBBQTI010000074.1:0-9724 GCA_038213435.1 Acidimicrobiia bacterium | reverse complement strand
TCGCGTCCCAGATCGATCGCGCGACGTCGGAACTCCGGCGGGTGAGGTGCGGGCATCACGGACTCCTCTCCGAGGCGAGAATCGCCTCACAGCAAGTGTCCGGTCAACCGGTGGAACCTCAACTGTTCGCATACCGGGCCGACGGCAAGTGTTCTCTAACCAGTCGACGACGTCAAGAGCGAACTCGAAGCAAGAACATGGGCCCAACGACTTCCTCACTTACGACGAAGCACTCGACGCGATCAGCGCCTGGTGATCGACTACAACGCGGCCAGCCGATCCATGAGTTCGTGCTCCAACACGCCGTTGCAGTCGACAGATTGGACGAACTCACCCGCACCACGTTCAGCGAGCTGGCGTGATGCCGACACTCGGACAACTCGCCACTCTCGTGCGCTCGAAGAACGCCGGACCATTCTGGGTGACGATCGACATCTTTCTTCCGGACGCATCAGCCTACGAACGCGCCGCCGCGTCTGTCCTTACCGACGTCGTTGTCATCGCGGCGCGTTACGACGTCTCCCGGAGCACAGTAACGGTCTTCCGACTGCCGGGACTACACGCGATCAAGATTTCGTTTCCACGTCCGAGCCCAAAAGGCGGCACTCACGATCGCGACATGCACTCGGGCCAGCAGTACGTGCCCCGACATCGACGTCGCGTAGACGTTCGATGCCGATCGCTCGAACCCGACGTGCCCGCCGAGGCTCTCGTCTTCATCGCGGCGTGAACTGGACGAGCGGAATGACTCGATTCACCTTGGCTGCGTCGGTTCTGTAGCTCGCGAAAGCAGGGAAGACGTTGTCTGCGAGCTGCCAGAGCCGATTCCGCTCCAGCTCGTCCTCGACCACGGTCGCCCGCATCGCGATATCTCCGAAGACAACGTCCGGGTGGACTCGAAGATTGTGATACCAGGCCGGGTTTCGAGAGCTGCCAGCGTTCGACGCAGCGACAACGATCCGCTCGCCGTCGTGAAAGTAGATGATCGCGTTGCCACGCGTTACGCCACTCGCCGCGCCCTTCGTCTCGAGCACTGCCGTCGGAAACATCAGCGTGCTTGCTACACGTCCCCGAGTGACGCGCAGCAGCAGTGGGTCCAGTTTCCAGCTCACATGGCGCGAGATGAACCGGGCCGGTCGGGTCAATGCGAGCGCTGCATAGGCACGAGCGAACATGCTGGGCCGACGGGTCGGGTCCACGTGCCGGAGAGCCATAAGCCCTCTCTCTATCGCAGGCGAGTCACGACCGGAGAAGCCGGGCCACAAGTGCCGATCGGTGCTCGCGGAAAACGGCAGCGGATCGGGCCATACGCGTTCTTGGTGCCCGACAACCATCCCTTCACGGTTGGTGACGGCGCCTTCGCTTCGGCGGGGGCGTCGCCCTGGCAGCTCGTGCCCTGGGGCCGCCCATGTCCGGATGCTGCGCTGCCTCGACAGCCAGCGCGTAAGGCGGCATCCTAACGCCGTGTATGCCAATCTGTTTCCTTTCCAGGCTGCGATTCCACTCGTAACGGAGCGGGACGAGCGCGCATCGCGGATCCACTCGGGTTCGGAGCCGAACGATGGAAGGTGACTTCGATCCGAACTGCTTCTTCGATCGCTTCCCGAGATTCGTCGATACGAGCGCGACCGGCCACACGCTGCACCGACTGAACGCGCGCTACATCGCGCTTATCCACTCGAATCGAGAGCTCATCAAAGATGCGCGCGTACTTGACCTCGCAAGTCACGATGGGCGTTTCAGCTTTGCCGCTCTGCAAAGTGGTGCATCGCGAGTCGTGGGAATCGAACAGGACCTGCACCTCGCGCGCGTAGCTCACGAGAACATGGAACTCTACGACGTTCCGCGCAGCAAGTATGACTTCGTCGTAGGGAATATCTTCGATCATTTGGAAATACGGCAACAAGTCGACGTCGTCTTCTGCTTCGGCATTCTCTACCACATCCACGACCACATGCAGTTGTTCTCGACGATTGCCGAAGCGCAGCCGCGCTACCTCTTCATCGACTCGAACGTCTCGCAACGAGAAGGGGCGGTGATCGAACTTCGCAACCCGGTCGTGGGTAGTCCACCGCCTCCCGGAAGTCAGTTGGAGAGTTATCCCAGCAAGCCTGCTCTCGATGCGATGTTGTCCAGCTTCGGATGGACGTTCGACTACTTCGATTGGCAAGGCTCACGCTTGAGTGAGGCACCGGACATGCCGGACTACCGGACCGGCCAGCGGGTCAGCGTTGTCGTGACGTGCAACGAACCGCTCGGGCCGCAGCTTCGCGAGCGCGCCGTCCATCTGGTGTTCGAGCGTCAGCGCGATCGCCGCACTCAATGGCTGCATGTCAAGAACGTTGCGAGCGAGCTTGGGATCTCCTCACAAGCGCTGGGTGTGTGGGTACGCAAGGCAGAGCGCGAATCCAGTCGAGAGAGTTTCGCGTCGGCCCGCGAACGTGGACCCATGGCTACACCAACGGTTGCTTCCAGGCCCGGGACGTGGAAACTACCTGTGCAGCGCGCAATGCGCATCTTGAGACGGCATGTCGGGCTAGCACGACTACGCCGCGATCGAGCGCGTCGTAGGACATGACTGCGTGTATCCACGGAAAGAGCGCGGGATGGTTCCGCGACGTCCGCGAAGATCCCGAGGTGCAGATCGCCGTCGGCCGCCAGCAGTTTCACGCTACCGCTCGCCGCTCGACATCACCGAGGCCGAGCGTGCACTCGCGGCCTTCTCGGGGCTACTGACATTCCTGTCGCCGAGCAGGAAGTACCCGGAGACCGGCTCGCGATGACACACCGTGTCGATGATCGCGAAGTGTCGGCAAAGCACTACGTTTGCCGACGATCGGAGTGGGTTGACGACTGCGGCGACAACGGAACGATGCTGTCGGACGCGATCTGTGACTAAGAATGCCAGGCAGCTCCAGAGGAGGCGCATCATGCAGCACGAGGCCGTGATGGACGTCCTGAGAGATCCGCTCGCGCAGGAGTTGCTGCACTCTCCGCTCGTGGCGCGGCTCGGATACAACGGAGCCGATGGCGCGCCACGGGTCGTTCCAGTCGGCTACGCCTGGAACGGATCGACCTTCATCGTCTGCACCGCCGTGCAGGCTCCAAAGGTGCGAGCACTCGCGTCCAACGCGAAGGTTGCGCTGAGCATCGACACCGACGCCCAACCGCCGCACGTACTGCTCGTGCGTGGGACCGCCGCGGTCGAGGTCGTCGACGGAGTACCCGATGAGTTTCTCGAAGCATCCGAGAAGTCACTCCGCCGAGATCAGTGGTCCCAGTTCGAGGCGGAGGCTCGTTCCATTTATCCGCAGATGGCCCGGATCACGATCGAGCCGGAGTGGGCGAAGCTCTTGGACTTCGAAACGCGTCTACCGATCGCCGTCGAGTGGCTGGTCAGCGATAGGCCCTGACCGCGACCTTCCGCGCGCGCCCTCCGATCAACGACTCGGAGGTGATGCGCGATTGACGCGTGGTCGGGCGCATCGTCGACTCGCACAACGAACCTACCTCCGGAGGCCAGCAATGAGGACCATCATGATCTTTCACGAGGTCGACGACGTTGACCACTGGCTCAAGTCACCGAAGCGTCGAGAGCTCTTCGGCCCCCTCGGTATCACCTCTCGTACGTTTGTCGACCCGGAGCAGTCGAACCGCGTCGGGCTGATCCTGGAAGTCCCGAGCATGGACCTCTACCAAGAGGCGATGGGATCGCCGGGCGCGGCCGCAGCAATGAAGTATGACGGCGTGCGCCCCGACACGCTACACGTCCTTACTGAGGGCTGACCCCGGCGAGCGCGTCGATCTTCGGTATCCAACTCCGAAAGCCGCTCGTCCGGCACAGCTCCGATGCTTCGCCGAGCCATGCATCACATTCGCGGTCGAGCTTGCCGTTCAGGCGGTACCGCGCTTGCGCGAGCGCGAATAACGTGGTGGCACGGTGGTACCTCCAGCCGAACGCGGTCGCCGTGTCGAGCGCGGCAAGGAGGTACTCCTCTGCGACCTCGTGCTTGCCGAGCAGCGACGCGAGCTTGCCCGCGTATGCGGCGACAGGTCCCTGGCTCGTCGCCCCGTTGAACGCCACTTCGGTCGCGAAGGGTTCGATGAGCGGAAGCAGATGCGCCGCAGCCTCGGCATCGCCGAGCTCGATCGCGAGTACCGCGTAACCGATGACGGATGTCATCCAGACGTTGTCGACCGAGATCTCGCTGAAGCGGGTCGACTGGCCGTCACTCAGGATGTCGCGTGCGACGTCGTCGCGACCGACCGCGGCACAGATGATGCCGTGGGCGAGCTTGAAGGGGAGGACGCCGGGGCTGTCGTTCGCGGCCTGTTCGACGAGAGGGAGCAGCTCCTCGTGGCGGCCGGCGAACGAGCCGATGACGAAGACCTGGCCGGCGTAAAAGGTGAAGGCGTCGGGTGTGGCGATCTGCATGCCGAGATCGAGGTTCGCCGTGGCGAGGGCCTCGGCCTCGTCGAGCCGGCCCGCCATCGTCGCGTCGAACGTGTCGTAGAGACCCACCGTCCAGCGCAACTGCGGTTCGGCGATGGCGTGCGCAATCGCCCGGAGCCGGCCAGGCTGCGCGCCGCGACCGCGTGATCTCCCGACTCTACTGCCGTGTTGTACGCAGAGAGGTGCGCGCTGAATTCGAGCCGCGGGTCACCGGTGCTCTCCGCGGCGCGAATCGCCCGCGCCGCGACACGCGAACGCAACTCGCGGTTTCCCGCTCCCCACAGCGCGTAGAGCGCCGCCGGCGCGACCTGCGCGAGCAGTCTCGGGTCGCCGTGCTCGGCGGCGAGATCGAGCGCCTCGTGCGCCGCGGCCAAGCGCCGCGCGGCGTCGGGTGTGTACATCAGGCTCCGCGCCAACAGGGCGCGCAGGCGCGCGTACGTCACAACGTCAGCCAGGTCGGTGACCGCGAGCGCCGCTTCGACCGTGGCGAGGTACTCCGGCGCGCCGTTGTCGAGACGCATGAAGCCGCGGTCGGCCGCGAATGCGGCGCGGATCAACGCCTCGCGCGCGCCGTTGCGTTGCGCGAGTCGCGCGCCTTCTTCGAGCGTGGCGAGTGCCGGCGTGTCGCCGGCGCGGTGCTGCGCATCTCCGAGGCGAACCAACAAGTCGGCGCGTTCGGCGCCGGGTCGGTCGAGCGCGATCGCGATGTCGAGAGCGACGCGGTAGTGATGTGCGGCCTCGGTGGGTGCGAGGTGATCGAGCGCGTGATCGCCGGCGCGAGTCGACCAGTGTTGCGCCTCGGCCGGCCGCCCGGCGAGCGCGCAGTGACGCGCGAGCTGGACGACCACGCTCGGGGGCAACTCCTCGACGCTCTTCTCCAACGCGTGTGCCGCGAGCCCGTGTAGACGAGCACGTCGGGAACTTCCGACATCGGAGTACAGCGCGTTCGCGACGAGCGCGTGCACGAAGCGCAGCGACCGCCGGACGGAGCCGGCGTCGATCAAAAGACCGCCCCGCGCCGCGGCATCGAGCGTGTCGATCACGACCGGCTCGGGCAGCCCGACCATGTCGAGCAGCACGTCTTCGTAGAAGTCCGCTCCGAGCACCGATGCGGCCGTGAGCACTTCGGTCGCGTCCTCACCGATGGCATTGACGCGGCTCCAGACGACATCGCGCAGGCTCGGCGACACCGTGTCGCGGTCGAAGCCGGCTTCGCTCCAGTGCCGGATCAGTTGCGAAGCGAACAGCGGGTTGCCGGCGGTCTGCATTCGCAACGCCTCGATGATCTGGGTCGGCTCTGGGTGGTCGACAATGCTTCCGGTTGCCGACACCAATTCGTTCAGCTCGTTCCCGGCGAGTCCGACCAATTGCAGCCGGCGCGTCTCCCCGCGATCGAGGTCGGCCAACGCCATCCGCAGAGCGTCGGACGCATGCTCGCCCGGGTCGCGACTACTCACGACCAGCAGTACGGGCGCGTCGGCAAGCGCACGCGCGAGGTGACGAAGCAGCAACAGCGCTGTCGGTTCGGCCCATTGCAGATCGTCGAGCATCAAGACCAACGGTCGCGCCACGGCGATCCGGCCCAACAAGTCGGATGCCGCCTCGAACGCGAGGAACCGCTCGGTCGCGTCATCGGAATCGGTTGGTGCAGGCGTCGTCGCGACACGCGTCGAGAGCGACGGACACATGCGGATCAGCTCTCCGCCGTGTCGCGCGACGTGTTCGGTCACGGTGGTTGCCGGAGCGTGTTCGACGAAGGCGGTAAGCACGCTCCGGAACGGCTGCAGCGATGCCCCGGTCTCGTCGCATCGTCCGTACGCAGCGGTCGCGCTCCCCGAAGAAACGAGCTGCTCGGCGAACGCGGCGAGCAGGGCCGTCTTGCCGATCCCCGCCTCCCCGCTGAGCATCACGCAGCGCAAACCCGACGTAGAAACGAGCGAGAGCTCGCTCGCGAGCGCCTCGATCTCTTCGAAGCGTCCGACGAACCCGGCCTGGTGCGCAAGCGCGTTCGCGAGCGGGATTTCGACGGCGTGTTTCGCGTCGCCGTGCTCTGGCGGGGCGCTCGCGGGATATGGGGACTCGATGCCGTCCCAACCCGTCGCGATCCGTCGCTCTATGCGGACGACGTCGGGAGACGGATCGGTGCCGAACTCGTCGATCAGGACCGATCGATAGTGCTGGAACGCGCGCAGCGCGTCGGCCTGCCGTCCGGCGCTCGCGAGCGCGCGGATGAGTAACCCGCGCGGGCGGTCGCGGTACGGATAGCGGGCAATTTGTGCCTCGAGCAGCGCGACGGCGTCCGCGGGCCGCTGTGCCTCGATGAATGACTCGGCGAGGTCGTCGGCAGTTCCCGCATGGATCTCGGTAAGCCGCGCGATCTCACCGTCGGCCCACTCCTCTCCGAGGAACTCTTCGAGTGCGGGCCCGTTCCACTGATCGAGCGCGAACTGCAGGGCGCGAACTCGGTCGTCGGCGTCGGCAGCAGCGGCGACCGCGCGACAGAAGCGCGACGCATCGACGTCGCCGACGAGCGCGTATCCGGTACTCGCCGTCTCGAGTACCGCCGAGCCGACCGTCGCGCGCACGCGGGACACCGAGGTACGCAGCGCACCGGGAGAGATCTCCAGCACGTCAGCGAGCCACTCCGAACGCAACCGGCGAGGCGAATGCAGTGCCAGGATGGCGAGCAGACGGCGCTGGCTGGTGCTCGGGAGATCGATAACCGATCCATCACCTGCTACCGCGTGCACCCTGCCCAAGATCCGTACGCTCGCGATCGTCCGCTCGGGGTCACCCACGGTACGCATTGTCGCACTCGTGCCGACCGACTGCGGCTTTCGCCTCGCGTGGTAAGCGTTCGGCGGAGGGCTCGCATGTCACAGGACGGGGCGCCCGCAACGAACTGATAGACCCGCGGAGTGACCGCGGCGGCGAGCGAGCAGTACCCGGTGCCCTATGTGTTCACCGCCAACGTCATGGCCGGTGCAACTCAGCCCGGGACGCCGCCTCCGGGGTCGAACGACTGGACGTGCCGGCCGAGCAAAGCGCACCCGCGCCCGGTGGTGCTGGTCCACGGTTTGTTCGCCAACATGACCGACAATTGGCAGACGATGTCGCCGTTGCTCGCGAACAACGGCTACTGCGTGTTCGCTCTGACCTATGGCGTCGATCCCACGGCGATGTCGCCATTTGACTAGTTCGGCGGGCTCACGCCGATGGAGCAGAGCGCAGTCGAGCTCTCCGCGTTCGTGAACCGGGTGCTCGACGCGACGAGCGCACAAGGTCGACATCGTCGGCCACTCCGAAGGCGCCACGATGCCCGACTACTACATCGAGTACCTCGGCGGCGCCGCGAAGGTCGCGCGCTACGTCGGCATCTCCGGTGTCAAGCACGGCACCACACTGCATGGGCTCAGCACGTTCGCGACCGCGTTCGGCACACTCTTTCCCGGCGCGCCCGACCCGACCGCCGCGTCGTGCGGGTCATGTCAAGAGTTCCTCGTCGGGTCGGACTACATCGCGAAGATCGAGGCGCGCGCGCCGGCGGGCGGTGTCGTCTACACGAATCTCGCGACGCGGTACGACGAGCTCGTCAGCCCGCACACGAGCAGTTTCCTCGACGGGCCGAACGTCACGAACGTCACGAACGTCACGAACGTCACCATGCAAGACCATTGCGCGCTCGATTTCAGCCGATCACCTCTCGATCGTGTCCAGCACGCTGGTCCTGCCCGGGGTGTGAGGGCGGCGCTTGTGAGCGGTACAGGGCTTTCGGTAGCTTTCGCGCTGCGAGTGGTTTTGGTCCCTAGGTGCCCACGGACGGCTGGCGAACGTGAGATTCTCCCGGGGCTTGAAGGTCCGGGGTGTTTCGACCGATGAAACTGGGTGGACCCGCAGCCCCACGCCACTCAGACGAGCGAAGCCCCGGAAGTCGCAGACGCGACGAACGCCGGGAACCGGCAGCACGCGCACGACGAGGTTGGCGAGATCGGAGCACGCGTCGGGGAGATCGTCGCGACGTCTCGCGCGACGACGCGCCGCGGGGATGCCCACGATCGCGCCGACGAGTCCGACGGCGGCCTCGTGCGCGGGGAGGATCCTCCGGCCGAGGAGGCGTCGAAGCACATCTTGCTAGGCCCGGCGCTTGCCAATCCGGAAGGGTTCGGGTCTCGTTTGGGAAGGATGTTGATCGAGCGTCACCTCATCACCAAAGAGGAACTCGATCGCGCGCTCCTGCGTCAGAGCGAGACGGGTGAACGCTTGGGTGAAGCGCTCGTCGCCATGGACGCGGTTTCGAGCAACGATGTTGCCCAGGTGCTTGCCCAACATCTCCGGCTACCGTTCGTCGACCTCGGAGATGCCGTCTCGGACCGGACCGTTGTCGGGGCCATTTCTCCGGAGATCGCCCGCCGTTACGTCGCACTCCCCGTCGCCCGGTGGGGCGATCGGATCGTGATCGCGATGGCGAACCCGAACGACGCGGACATGGTCGACGAGCTACGACTGCTCGTCAAGGCGCCGGTCGTCGTCGCAGTCACCGATCCGGTTGCACTGCGCAGGATGATCGCGGCCGTCTACGGCAGCCTGACGACCTCCGTCGGCGACCCGGCCCTCTCGAGCGCGCCGCCTGTTCACGGCGCCCCCGCCGCGCCCGCTTCCGAGCCCGCGGCCACCGTCGCGTTCACCTGCCCGGGCTGCCAGCAGAAGCTCACGTTGCGCGCCGCGCCCTGGGTGATGACCGAGCTCAACCGTGACCCGGGCCGCTACTACGTGTGGGAACGCGAGCCCGGAAACGCCAACCCTGCCCACGTCTGCGCTCGCACCTAGCCTCGGTCGGGAAGTCCTGACCCGCGTCGGTTACGCGGCAGCGCCGTAATAGTCGCGCAGCTCGCGCTGCGCCTCGGGCGACAACACGTGGTCGCGGGGGACACGTGACGCGCGCTTGATGTTGGACTTGTTCAGCAGCACCACGAGCCGACCCTCCAGGTCGACGTAGGTCTGGTCGAGCGGAACGAAGTGCTCGCCGCCGAACATGCCGGTGTTCACGACCGCCCAACGCGGCACTGCGGCGCGGTCGTCGAAGAGCACGTCAGCTGCAGTCCCACGCGACCTTCACGAATGGGTCCGGGACTTAGCCTCGATCCACCGATTCTCGGTCCTGATCGTTGGTTTCTTGGTGCTGTCGGTGGTGCGGGACGCGATCGGTGACGCGATGGTCGTGGGCGCGCGGTTTCGTCGGCGGCGTGGTGTCGCGAGGCTGTTGTGCAACGT
>JBBQTI010000073.1:0-11280 GCA_038213435.1 Acidimicrobiia bacterium | reverse complement strand
GCTAAGCGGCTCCGAGCCGTTCTTGCCGTAGATCTCCGACGTGCTTGCCACGAGGATCTTGCTCCGGTAGCGATGCGCCGCACCGACGACGATCTCGGAGCCGCGAATGTTCGTCGTGAAGGAGCGCAACGGCTCTTCGACGATAAGCTTTAGCGGCGCCGATTCGACGAGCCAAGTCCGATTCGAACACCGCTCCAACAATCGCAAACACGCGTCAGATTTCGAGGGGAGAAGCCTGCAGAGATCGACAAGAGGGAACTGCCGGTCACCTCGGCACGTTGCGCTCGATCAGCGTATGGCGGAGAGCAGAAGCGCTTCTCGATAGAAGGAGTTCGTGGCTTCGAGCTTCGCGGGCTCGTCGAATCCCTGGAGTCTCCCGTCTCGAATCACCATGATCCGGTTGCAGATCGACAGCGTCGAGAGCCGGTGTGCGATCACGACTACGGTCGTGCGTGGTGCGAGGCCGGCTATCGTCTCTCGGACCAGGGTCTCGGACTTGACGTCCAGGGAACTTGTCGGTTCATCAAGTACCAGGATGTCGGGTTCGGCGACGAGAGCTCGAGCGATGCAGAGCCGTTGGCGTTGGCCACCGGAGATCGCGCTGCCTCGTTCGCCCACCGGAGTGTCATAGCCGAGGGGCCACGCCACGATGTCGTCGTGCAGGTTCGCAAGCCTGCATGCGTGCTCGATAGCGGAACCGTCGACGTCTTCGCGAAAGAACCGTATGTTTTCGGCCACCGTGTCCGCAAAAAGGTGTACCTCCTGCGGGACGAAGGAGACGTGCCGGTACCACTCGTCGAGGTCTAACTCCCGCACGTCTCGGCCGTCGACAACGATCCGGCCTGCAGTTGGCTGGCGCAGTCGCAACAGCAGCTGGATAAGAGTCGACTTCCCCGAACCGGACGGACCGACGATACCGATGATCTCGCCCGGCTTCACGTCGAAAGTGATGTCGCGAAGCGCGGGCTGTCCCGGCAGGTATTCGAACCACACGTGTTCGAAGCCGAACTCCTTGACACTGTCTACCGGAGCACCTCCACGCTCGACCGCTGCGGCTCGGTATCCGGCTTCCTCGTCACGAAGAACTTCGAGATACGGGGCGAAGATATGGAGGCTCTGGATCGACGCTTGCAGCATCTGGCCGTAGGACAAAGCGCGTACCATGATCAGGGCCATCGCGCCGAGCGACGAGAGTTCGGAGAAGCTCGCTGCGTACGCGACGGCGAGAGCACCGACGACCAATGTCATTGCCGAGCCCTGATACACGACGGTGATCAATCCACTCATGCGGTCTGTGCTCTGCTGGCTTTGAGCCGCTCGCTCCACCAGGCCGTCCAACCGCGCTCGCACCCTGTCTTCGACCCCAAAGATCCGAACGTCTTGCAGTGTTGTCACCAGCTCCGTGACGCCGGTCGCCATCACCAATCGCGATTCGGCGTTTTTTTGGGAGCGCCGCCGCGCCGCGGCACGCAGCGGTCTCACGACACCGCCGATCAGAAGCGCCGCGAAACCGGTGGCCACCGCGGCGACAACATTGACGAACAGGGCAGTGACGAGCAGCGCTGCGAGAGAAAACGCAGCAGTCGCCGCTGTTACGAGCGTCGAGACCGCGCCCGCGCTGTAGGACGCGTATTCGGTAGTCAACTCCTGGAGCCGCCCGTGCCGCTGGCCAGCTTGTATCGGCCAGCCGGCGTTGAGAAAGAGACGAAGCAGGCGCTGCTGCGTACTCCTCGCAACGCCGACGGACAGGCGGGTGGACAACAAGATTCCGACCGCCTGCGACGCTGCTCGCAATGCGACCAGGACGCCGGCCGCCGCGAGCAGGACTCCGATCGAAACTGTGCTCTTCTGGATTGGGCCGAGCAGCAAAGAACTTGCGCCATGGCCAGCTGCGAGCGAGGTGGCAATTCGAGCGACGAGTACCAACAGACCCGCCTCGGCAAAGCCGGCGAGAATCGCGAGGACTGCGATAACGGCCAGTTCGAGGCCTCGCCCGTGCAGATACAGCTTGAGAAGCCGACGCACCGACGACGCGTCATCATGCTTTGCGCGCCGGAGCAATGGCCTCCGCGCACGGAGGAAGCTTGTGGCCACGCAGGGCAGCTTAGGTTGCAGCCGACTGTGTCTGCCGATCCGGCGAGCGTGCTGGGGAGCTTGAACATCGAACCACCCCGCCCCGCGATGCACCAGCCCTCGGATGAGCGTTCCCTTCAGGAACAGCCGGCAAAGTGCAACGGCGCGAGCACCTGCATGCATACACACCGAAAGCGATCGCGCGCGTAGGTCGGCAGCGTCGCGCTCTACTGCCTACGCGAAAGTCGAGCGTCGAGCGTCGAACGTCGAGCGTTCGAGTGCGCGTCGAGCAGAGACCCGGAGATTCGAGCTATCGAGCCCACCAAGCGCTCGATAGCTCGGACGTATCCTGCAGAAGATGGCGCTCGTCGGCGAGGGAAAGGGCAGCGACACCGTCCAAATGGGTCGCGCCCCAGCTCGTGGTCGAGAACGAGTATGATTACGACCCGTTCCAAGCTGATCGAGTCACGATCAATCGAAGTTGTTTCGGAAGCTGCTCACGGTCGGGACGTTTCGCGATAGTGCCGTGCGACGTGGTCGACAAGGGTGACGTATGCGAACCGGGCGAGGCACCACCTACTTCGAGTGGGCGACCCAGCCCGGTTCTGCCCACGATGAACCGCGCGCCCATCGCGAGAGGCGCCGACGGACGATCGGAGCGTCTCGTGACGCGGGGTAGCGGTATCGATGAAGACGCTCCGAGCACGTCGTCTGAACCGGTTCGCAACGCGGAACGTCCCGCGGCAGCTCCGCTCGACGTCACCGTCTTGTCGAGCGATGCTCGGCCAACCGCCGGCTGGGGGATGTTCACGACACAGGTCTGCCGAGCGCTGTCGGCGCGCGGCGATGTGCGGGTCAACCTGCTGCTCCCACACGGTGTCCCGTCCGCGCTCGACGGCGATGTTGCGACCACACAGAGCGTGCTCCCTCCGGCGGATCGGTCGTTCCGCCGGCACCCGTGGAATCTCGGCCGCCATGTGCTTCGACCTCCGAGCGTCCCGAAGGTCGACATCGTTCACGCCCTCGTCGAGTTCCCGTACGCGCTCGACGCGGCTGCTATCGCGCGGCGCCGGGCTGTGCCGTTCATGATCTCGGCGCAAGGCACGTACGCCATCGTGCCGCTGCAACGGCCGCCAGATCGGTGGTTCTACAGCTACGCGTTGCGGCAGGCTGCCCTTGTGACCGTTCCGAGCAAGTACACGCGCGACGCGCTATTGCAGGCGCTCGGCAGACCGGCGCGCGTCGAGCTATTGGCGAACGGGGTCGATCCCGGGCGCTTCGCGAATGGCGGCGACGTTCGGAACACCCGCGCTCGCTTCGGGCTGCCTTCGACGGCGACCGTCCTGCTCAGCGTCGGCGCCTTGAAGCGACGCAAGGGATTTGACGTCTTGCTGCGAGCGTTCGCGACCGTCCGCGAGGCCAGGCCCGGCACGTACCTCGTCATCGTCGGAACCGGCGATCAAACCGGTCTTCGCGCCCTCGCGGCCGAGTTGGGGGTCTCGGACAACGTCAGGTTGACGGGTGAGCTCAGCGAGTCCGACGTCGTGGACCTCTACCACGCGTGCACATTGTTCGCGATGCTGCCGCGGTGTGAGTCCGGGCACTTCGAGGGCTTCGGCTTGGTCTATCTCGAGGCCGGTGCGTGCGCGAAGCCGGTGGTCGGCACGCGCTCCGGAGGAGTGCCCGGCGCCGTCGTGCACGGGGAGACCGGGTTCCTCGTCGAGGAGGAGGACGCGACGGCAGCGGCACACCGCATGCTTCAGGTCCTGAACGACCCAAGACTCGCGCACGCGCTCGGCGAAAGCGGTAGGAAATGGGCTCAGCAACACGCGTGGGTGCGGTATGCCGACCGCCTCGTCGGCATGTACCGAGCGATGTTGTTGTCGCGCTCGCAGAGCGGTCGACCGACCTGATCAAGACGCGAGCGTTCGACCCGTAATGACGATGGCGAACCGACCGCGCGGCGCGATCGTGCGGAAGACCGCGAAGGATCCGTAGGATTCGGCGATGGCTGCGCACCTCGTTTATGTGGCGAACGCGCGGTTGCCGACGGAGAAGGCACACGGTCACGCGATCGTCAAAATGTGTGAGGCATACGCGAGCGAGGGCGCCCGAGTGGAGCTGTGGCACCCTCGGCGACAGCAGGGTGACGCTCGCCTCTCCGCGATGAGCGTCTTCGACTTCTATGACGTTCCGCGGATCTTTCTTGTGCGCACGCTCAAGAACCTCGACGTCATCCCCGCGGAGCGGTGGTTCCCGAAGCCGTTCCACCGTGCGCTCGTCGGCGCGCACGACTTCGCCTGGGCTCGCTATGCGGCGCACCTCGTGAAGCGGGATCGGCCGACGTTGTGCCACACGCGTGATCCCGGCGTCGCGTTCTGGACTGTCCGCGCGAAAACACCAACGATCCTCGAGGTGCACGCTCCGCCGGCCGGTCCCCGGCGTGCGCTCATCCGCGCCATCGCCGAGCGCGCGAGCTTGCGGGGCGTCGTCGCGCTCACGGAGGGGTGCCGAGAAAGCCTCGAGTCTCTTGGCGTCCCCCGGCCGAGGATCGTCGTGCTCGGCAGCTGCGTCGACACCGAACCCTACGAGCACCTCCCGAGTCGCGCGGAGTGTCGGCGACGGCACGGTCTGCCGCTCGACCGGCCGATCATCGGATACATCGGTCGCTTCACGACGCTGGGCCAGGAGAAGGGGCTCACGACGCTCGTCACGGCGGCAGCCATGCTGAGTAAGGCACGCAAGGAGGATGCGCTGCTGCTCTGTGTTGGCGGCCCCATGGACGAGGTCAACGGGTACGTGCGCATCGCGCGTGATCATGGCGGTCGCGTCGACGACTTCCGATTCGTCGATCGCGTGCCTACCTCAGAGGTCCCGTCGTGGATGCGGGCGTGCGACATCGGGGTGGTTCCGTCTCCAGGGACCAGGCACTTTGCGCAGTTCGCATCACCGATGAAGTTGTTCGAGTTCATGGCGGCGGGCGTGCCCGTGGTTGCTACGGACCTCCCCGCAGTGAGCGACAAGCTGACCCATGGCGGAAACAGCTGGCTCGTACCGGCTGACGACTCGAACGCGCTGGCCGGTGGCCTCGCACGGCTGCTCTCCGATCCGGACCTGCGGGACCGGATCGCCGACCAAGCAAAGCGAGATGTCGGCCGGCACACCTGGAGGGAGCGGGCGACGACATTGCTCGCGAACTACGCCGACGCGTGATTGTCGTCCGGCATCTGCCTCGATCTATCTCGTTGCTGCTCGCCGAAACGCTCGCAAGGCGCGCTGTCGGGCGCGGAAGACCAACTCGTAACCGCCGTTGAGCCGCGCTTGCCACAGCATGCGCCCGCCGAGCAGGTCGATGCTCTGCCGGGGCAGCAAGAAGCGATCGGACGCGGTGTCGAGCGACCCCGGCAGCGCCGTGAACGCGGCTTCGAATCCGGCGCCCCGAACGTAGTCGACCACGAGGGGTGAGAGCTGACGCTCGCCTCCGAACGGGTACGCGAACCAGCCGACGCGCTGTTGCGTCAGGTCCTCGAGCAGCTTTCGGTCGCCGTCGATCTCGGCGACGAGCGTCTTGGAGCTCACGTTCTGCGCGAAGTCGGTGTGGGACGCGGTGTGGCTCCCGATGTCGAACAGCGGAGACCCGGCGAGCTCGGCGAGCTGCGAGCGGCTCAGCGGCGCGAGGTCACGTGAGCGCCGCAGTTGCTCGATCTTGAACCGGCTCGCGCTCGTGCCCTCCAAGCCGACGAAACCCGAGCAGACGAAGAACGTCGCCGGACACCGCAGTTCCGTGAGCAGGGGCGCGGCAACGTCGTACCAGTCGGCGTAACCGTCGTCGAACGTCAACGCAAGGCGGGCCCTGTCGGGCTCATCGTTTGCCGACAGCAGCTCGGCAAGCGACACGATCGTGTAGCGCTCGAGCAGCCATTCGACGCACCGCCGAAACTTGGCTCCGTCCGCGACGTCGTGCAGCATTCCGACCTGTCGCTGCGCGTGTCGGCGGGAAGCCATCGCGGCGCCGAGGCCGACGACGCAGACGGCGCCGTCACGCAATCGGATCCTCGGCGCCATCTGACCGGTCGCTGCTCGCTCGTGTGACGGTCGCACGCTACGCGGAGATCCACGCGCCCAAGCGGGCGATCCCGAGCTCGTAGTCGCGCAACGGATCCCACGCGAGTGCGCGACACCGTGCTGCGTGACCCATCGCGCGGGCCCGATCACGATCGTTCAACGTCTCGATGATCGCTGCGGCGAGCAGCCCAGCATCGCCAGGCGGCACGAGCCGTCCGGTGGTGCCCTCCACCACAAGTTCGACGATGCCGCCAACCGCCGACGCCACGACTGGTCTCCCGCGCGCCATTGCTTCGAGCACGACCCGGCCGAGGCCTTCGGTCAGCGAGGGAAGCACGAGACACGACGACCGATCGAACAGCTCTGCCAGTTGTGCTCGAGACATCGGTGCGACGACATGCGCGGTGCCCTCCAGCTCGTCGTCGCGAGCTCGACTCCGGAGTTGTTGCTCGAGGCTCCCCGCGCCGACCAACGTCAGCTGTGCGGTCGGGTGCGCCTTGACCACGTCCGACCACGCGTCGAGCAGCAAATCCGGCGCCTTGTGCAGCTCCAGTGCGCCGACGAACACCGCGTGCGGCGCCTCCGGTGGCGGCACCGGCGGATCCTGCATGAACGCGTCGTAGTCGCTGAACGCGACATGCCGATCGAGAGGGCCGCGGTAACCGGCCTCACGCGCCAGCTGACCAAGCGCGTCGCTGACGCAACGCACGCGGTCGGCGCGCCGCAGTGCCCACACTGCGATTCGGTCGGCGGCTGGTGAGAGGAATCGCCGGCGGTGGCTGCCGTAGGTGCGCGTCGCCGTCCGCCAATCGCCGTGGAGCTCGATCTGCACTCGAGGACGCCAGCGATGTGGCACCAAGGTGGCCAGAGCCACCACGCCGAAGCCCTCGTAGGGGCTTTGACACGTGATTGCGGTGCGTCGGCGCCCGCACGCGAGACCGAGCGCGACGACCGGAGCCACTGTGTAGAACATCGCCGTCCCGATCACAGGGACCGTGCAACCCGGCAAGCCGACGACCGTCGCGCCACCCGGTCGGTAGAGCCCCGCTGGTCGTGCGGGACAGACGACGGTTGTCCGCACGTGACGTGCGTTAATCCGGTACTTCGTCACGTCGTCAGGTCGCGGCGGCACCGACGTCCTCGACTTCGCGATGACGACTACGTGCGGCCGTTCGCTTGCGGCGCGATGCATCAGTGCCTCGAGCCGGTCGGCGCACCGGTCGAAGTGCCACTCGGCTCCGGTCGCAGCCGCACCGCGCCGGAGATCCTCGCGCACCGCCTCGCGCTCTAGCTCAGCGAACGTCGCCGCGAACGCTTCAGGCGTGGCGCTGCGAATGAGCAGGCCATTGACGCCGTGATGGACGACCTCGGTCACGCCTCCCGCCTCGGTCGCGATCACCGGCGTCCCGCACACGAGTGCCTCGACGACGACGTGTGGAAGCCCCTCATAGGAGCTCGCGAGCACGAGCGCGTCGGCCGCGGTCATCCGACGCGCGACCGCGTCGTGGCTCAACCTCCCGACGAAACGCACCCGATCGTCCGTGTTCTCTCGTCTCGACAGCTCTTGCAGCCTGTGCAACTCGGGACCGTCACCCGCGACCTCGAGGCGGACGCCGTCACAGCGCGCAACCGCACGCACGAGGACGTCGACGCGCTTGTGCGCAACAAGCCGGCCGACGTACAGCAGACGCAATGATCCGTCCGCATTCTCGTCGGGCTCCGAACGAGTCGCCGAGCAGCGAGCTCCGTTGGGAACCGTCACCACGTCGTCGCGTCCGGTCCAATGCTGCACATGCTGGCTCAGGTACTCGCTCGGCGTTACGACGACTGTCGTGTGCCGTAGGGACCAGTTGCGGACCCACCGCATCAGCCGCAGCCGAACACCGCGCAGTGAAGCGTTCTGGAACGCGTCGAAGCTTTCGCCGACCAGCCCGAGCCGAGCACCGCGCTCCCACACCGGGTCTCCGACAACCTTGAGCACGATCGGCCGTCGCGCGAGCCGTGCACCGAGGACGGCGACTGGGCCGAGGCCCGTCGCGTAGACGATATCGAACCGGCGCGCGGCGCGAGCGAGCCATGCGATGGCAACGACCGTTCGCACGGGCCACGGCCACGACCTTGGGAAGCGCACCACATCGTCACGAACGATCGGACGGAACGCATCGTCGTACGACATGACCGAAACGGTGTGGCCGCGTTCGCGAAGCTCATCGCTCAGATCGGCAGCATGTGTTGCCGGGCCGCCGATGTCGGGCGGAAAGATGCCGCTTACCACGAGGACCTTCACGGTGCGCCGCGCCTCCGAACGTTGCTGGGTTGACGGCTCGCAGCATACGAGGTACGGCAATTCGTGATCCGAGGGGGCAAACGGGCGAAGTTCACGCCCACACGGAGCGGAAGCCAACACTCCGCACCTAGAGTGTCAGTCGTGCGTTTCCCCGGACCCGCGGGCAACTACCGTCGGCTGCTCGACCGAGTTCACTGTAGGCTGCTGCCGCGCACCTACGCGGAGATCGGACTGAGCGAAGTCAGTTCGTTCTCGCTCGCACTTCGGCGATGACGAGAGACGACTTCCTCGCACGGCGCAATGTTCGTCGGGAATTGGGTGGCCAGCCATTGGACCGACTCGGCGCCGAACCCAGTGTGATGACCCATGACCGTGAGCGGGGAGACCAGCGAATGGACCTCCTTCGGGGACTCGTCGTAGCCCACGTCGGCCACTTCGACCCGGCCTACTCGCGCAACCGCATTATGGCGAAGGCACTTGAACGCGCGGGCGCGATGGTCGCCACTATCACGGACCCACGCCCTTTCCTAGAGCGGACGCCGCGTCTCGCGAGGAGGCTCGCGGGCGTGCGGCCGGACGCGGTCCTCGTGGGATTTCCCGGCCACGCTGACGTGCCCCTCGCCCGACTCGCGAAGCTTCGGAATCGGGCGCCCGTGCTGTTGGACGCCTTCGTCTCGCTCTACGAGACTGCTGTCGAGGATCGCCGTTCGCATGCCCCCGGCAGTTTCGGCGCGAGGCGTTACGCGCTCGAGGATCGCGTCGCGTGTGACCTCGCGACACGAGTGATCGTCGACACCGATGCACATATCGACTATTTCGTGGATCACGTAGGCGTCCCACGTCACAAGCTGCGGCGCGTCTGGGTCGGGGCCGACGACGACGTCATGCGGCCGGGTCCTCCACCTGACGAATCGCCCTTCCGCGTCTTCGCATACGGAACGTTCCTCCCGCTCCATGGGTTCGAGCACGTCGTCCGCGCCGCGTCGACGCTCGAGGACGCGGGCGACGACATCCGGATCGACATCGTCGGGTCCGGGCCGACCGAGGGTGCCGTTCGTGCGCTCGCCGCTGACCTCGGGGTGTCGAGCGTGCGATTCCTCGGACGCCGCCCGTATGCCGACCTTCCGGGGTTGATGGCCGCGAGCCATCTCTGCCTGGGCGTGTTTGGCACGTCGGGCAAGGCACAACGCGTCATCCCCAACAAGGTGTTCGACGCGCTCGCGGTCGCGCGGCCCGTCGTGACCGGCGATACCCCCGCCGCCCGGGAGGTCCTGACAGGTGGCGAGACCGCGTGGCTCTGCGCCCCCGGGAGCTCCGATGCCATCGCGCGCGCGATCACCGAAGCGAAGGCCGACGCGGGTCTGCGCCGGAGAATCGCCGAGCAGGGCCACGCGCTGTTCTCGCGGTGCTTCTCGATCGACTCGTTGGCGCGTGACGTCGCCGGCGTCGTGCTCGAGGTGTTGGGACGACCAGCTGGTGAGGCGATACCCCGCCCTGCGCGCGACGAAGCGTCGTAGCCGCGACGCGGATGCACGTCCTCGCGATCGTTCAGGCTTGGAACGCCGGCGATGCCGTTCGGGGCTTCACGATCGGGTGGATGGAGGCGATCGCAGACCGGGTCGACCAGGTCACGGTACTGGCGCGCGAGCAGCGTCACGGGACGACCCGCGAGAACATCCGCGTCCGCTCGCTCGGACGAGAACGACTCGCCGGACACGCGCGAAAGCCGCGGTTGCTTCGGAACTGGAATCTCAATATGCGATCCATCCTGTGCGACGACCGACCCGACGTGATCTTCACTCACATGACTCCGACGTATTCGGTGCTCGCCTGGCCGTACGCGCGGCCGAACGGCATTCCGATCGTGACCTGGTATGCACAGCGAGGTCAGGTCTCATTGCTCCTACGGCTCGCGCACGCTGCGTCGAGCCGCGTCGTGTCGATCAACCCCGCGTCGTACCCGTTCCGGCCGGACAAGGTCGTCGGCGTCGGGCACGGCATCGACACGAGCGTCTTCCGTCCCGGCGTCGACCTCGCGACCGAACGCCCCGCGCTCGTGCTGAGCGTCGGTCGGATCTCGCCAATCAAGGATCTCGAGACCTTCGTCCGAGCGATCGGCGTCCTGCGCGAATGGGGTCGCGACGTGCGCGGCGCCATCGTCGGCGACGCGCCCGTGCGAGACCGACTCTACGTCGGCGAGATCCGCGAACTCATCGGTCGGCTGGGTCTCGAGGACGACGTCCAGCTCGTCGGAGCCGTTCCACCGAGCAGCATGCCGGCGTGGTACGGACGCAGCTTCGCCCATGTGAATCTGCCGGCAAGGGGCGCACTCGACAAGGCCGCCCTCGAAGCGATGGCGTGCGCCACGCCGAGCTTCGTCGCCAATGACGTCTTCGCGGAGACGCTCGGTCATTGGCGTGAAGAGCTGTTGTTTCGACCGGGCGATCCCTTCGATCTGGCGACGCGCATCGCTGATTTGCTCGCGATGCCGTCGTTGTCAGTGCGCGAGGTCGGCATGGACCTGCGCCGGAACGTGATCGCGCAGCACAGCCTGAGCGATCTCGCAGATCGCCTCGTGGGCGTGTTCGAGACCGTGTGCTCCGAAGCGTCCCGCCGCGACAGCGGGCTCCCATGACACGCGAGACACCGCACGACCGCCACAGTCGCTCGGACTTCGGGTACGCCGCTCCTACGTCGTGAGCGAGGTCGAGTGATCCTTGATGTCGGCGACGGTGATCGTCACGGGCAGGTCGTTTGCGGGGATCGTTGTAGTCCAGCTGATGTGCCAGTTGTAGCCGTGCCTGTAGTCGCCGGTGGCGACCCATTCCATCTGGGCTGCGCCGCTTGCCGTCGCT
>JBBQTI010000072.1:0-11417 GCA_038213435.1 Acidimicrobiia bacterium | reverse complement strand
CGCATTACGCTTCATCTCGGAAGTGCCCTTCTGGGTCGGGGTTCTGCAGCTTCGACAACCGCAGTTTCTCCCACCAGAAGGGCCTTTTCGCGGACGCGGACCAACCGATCAGCGGCTCGCTACTGCAAGATCAGGGTTAGGGGCCACCACCAACACCCTCACTCACAACTCACTCAGACTCACTCCCGCGTCAGGTGAGATTCGACAGTTCGGTGGCGGCCCGTCGCTCGACCATCGCGTACCCGTGTGCGACCGCGGCATCGCGGGCCTGTTCGAGCAGCGTGCGCGCTCGGTCGAGATCACCCGGTCGTGCGCGCGCGACGAGCATTCGTCCCCACTCGAGTTGCGTGTACGCGGTGGCGTACTTCATCTGGCCGCGGGTGTTGAGTTCGGTGGCCTCGGCGAAGTATGCCTCGGCCTCGTCGTAGCGGCCGAGGACCGACGCCAGTCCGCCCAGGAAGGACGCCACCGGAGGGTTCGCCGATATTACGTACGGGATCCGCTCGTGATACGGGGTGAGTAGCTGGTACAGGTGCTGCGCCGGTTCTCCTGCGCGCAACTCGATAGCCACGCCGGCGGAGGAGGTGACCGTGCCCATCCAGAGGATGTCCTGCGGCAGAGACGCGAATCCATCTGCAGCGTCCGCGTCGAGCAACTGGCGCGCGCGATCGTTGTCGCCCGCTTGGATCTGCGCCGCGGTGAGCGCGGCGCGCAACCCGCTCAGGTTCGCGTTCTCGGCGGCCGCTTCCTCGATCATCGGAACGAGCTCGCCCAGGCGCCCCTGCTGCTCGCGGACCACCAGCAACTGGCCTGCGTAGAAGAGCATGGCGTCGGGCTGGCCGCTATCGATGCCCATCTGCAGCGATGCGGCGGCGACCTGTTCGGCCCGCTCGGGGTCGCCAGTTACGGTCGCGTGACCGGCTTCTTGACTGGTCGCGCTCCACATCAGGGCCGGCTGTCGGAGCCGGTCGCTCAATGTCCGCACGGTTTCGAGGCAGCGGGCGGCCAGGTCGAAGTCACCCGCTTGCACCGCGGTCAGATGCGCATAGATCGCGGCATGGAAGAGGGCGTCGGGATCGCCGAGCGCCTCGGCCAGGGCCAGGGCCTCGGCTGTGTCGGCCACCCTCTCGTCGAGGGCGGACGGAACCTGGAGCGGGTCGCCGACCAGGTTGAGCACTCGGATGATGGTCGCCGGGTCCCCCAGCCGCCGGGCAGTTGCCCGGGCATCGTCAGCCAACGCGCGACGTTGCTCCAACGTGGTGCCGTACGCGAACTCGCTGCACAACGTGGCGACCAGCAGCGCCCGCTCCGGGCTGTCGTCACTTGGCAGTGCTTCGAGGGCGGCCTCGAGCACCGACACCTTGTCGGTGTCGATGACCCCGGCGGCGCTAAAGAACCCGCGGCTGTTCCCCAGCGCGGACGCGACGAGCCGGTCAGTGGCACCGAGCGCTCGGGCGCGCTGCGCGGCGTCGAGGAACGTCTCCCGGAATGCGGCGATCCCGGCCTGGCGTTGCGCCTCGCCGAGCCCGATGCGCAGATCGCAGTCCAGCAGAGGGTCGCCGCCGGGTGTCAGCGCGATGAGCTGAAGCGCTTGCGAGAAGTAGCGCACCGCGTCGTCGGGGGCGAGCGCGGCCAGCGCGGCCTCCGCCGCCTGGCGTGCGTAGCTGATGGCTTTGACGGTGTTGACGGGTTGCGTCGCACTGAACCAGTGATGCGCGAGCTCGCCCACGCGCAGACCAGGGTGATCGCCGCACATCGCTTCGAGAGCCTCGGCGACTTGGCGATGCGCGCGGGCCCGACGAGTCGCGCCCAGATCCTGATACAGCGTGTGCTGGGTCAACGCCTGCAGAAAGCTCCAACGACCGGCGACGTCGGGAACCTCGCGCACCAACGCGGCGGCCGCCGCGCCGTCGAGTAGATCGAGGAGATCGTCTTCGCCCACGTCGGTCACCGCGTCGAGCAACGCGAAATCGAAGTCGCGACCAATAACGGCCGCGAGCGAGAGGACGTGGCCGGCGGGCTCGCCGAGTCGCGCCACGCGGGCGCCGATCACCTCGCGCACACTGTTCGGCAGCGCAATCTCCGACAGGTCGCCCGTCGGCACCCACCGACCAGTGTCGTCCTGGTAGATGGCTCCGGTCTCGGTGAGGTTCCGCAACACTTCACCAACGAAGAAGGGGTTGCCGTCGGTCTCGCGATACACCGCGTGGGCCAGACCGACACCGTCGTCGTCGAGCCGGTGCCCCGCCGCGGCTTCCATGAACGCGAGCACACCATTGTCGTCGAAGCCCTTCAACTCGATGCGGCGCACACCCGACTCGCGCCGGAGGGCACCGAGGACTTCGGTCAGCGGATGCGCGGCCGACAGCTCCGAATCGCGGAACGTTCCCAGCACCAGTAGGCGCGCCGACTCGACGTTAGCCACGACGTGGCGCAGCAACTGAAGGCTCGGCTTGTCCGACCACTGCAGATCGTCGAGCACGAGAACAACAGGTTGGCTGGACGCGGCCCGCGCGAGCAGCCCTACGACCGCGCCGTAGAGCAAGAAGCGCTCCGTGTCGGGATCGGTGCTCGTCGACGCGGGCAACGCCCCCAGCCGCTGTCCGAGCGCGGGAACCAGCTTGGCCAGCTCGCCGCCGTGGACTTCGACATGCGTGCGCAGCATCTCGTCGGGCGCGTGCGTCAGATAGTGATGCAGCGCCTCGGCGAACGGCGCGTACGACGCGCTCAGATCCTCTTCGCATCGTCCGAGCAACACGCACGCGCCGCGGTCGAAACCGCGACGCGCCGCCTCGGCGACCAACGTTGTCTTCCCGACGCCGGCATCACCCGACACGAGTACAACCTCGCGCCCCTCGCCCGACGCCGCGCGCTTGAACGCATCCGTGAGCAGACCCGCCTCGATCTCACGCCCGATGACACCGACCGCCGGCCCGGTTTCGAGACGTGACGGCAGCGGCACCGTGCTCGTCGTGAGTTCGACATCGCCGATCGGCTCCCACCCAACCTCGAGCGTCTCTACCGGATCGGGCAAGCCCTGAAGCTCGAGCTCGCCGAGCGAGGTGAACGTGTGCGGGCTGCGCCGACCGGCGTTGGCGCGCACCAGATCGGCAGCGAGGATCTGGCCGCCCTCTGCGCGCGCACACAAGCGCGCCGCTTCGATCACCGGATCGCCGAAGTAGTCGTCGGCCTCTCTGGTGGCTTCCCCGGCACTCAGCCCGACGCGCAATCCCAACGGTCGCTGCGCGCTTCGGTTATCGCGGTCGACGGCTTGCTGCATCGCCACCGCGCACGACAAGGCGGCCGACGCGGCCGGGAACACGACCATGACGCCGTCACCCAGGTTCTTGACCTCGGTCCCACCCGATGCCGCGATTGCCTGGCGCAGCACCGAGAAATGGGCGCGGCGCACCTCGTCCGCCGCATCCTGAGCCAGGCTCGACGCCAACGCGGTCGAACCGACGATGTCAGTGAACAACACCGTCACGTTCTCAGTCGTCATCGACGTGTTGCTCCCGCCTGCACCTCTCTACCGTAAGCGGCGCGGCAGGTCAGCCGCACCCTGCCCCACCGGCCTCACCGAGTGCCCCATAACGTTCGGGTCGAGCCGCCGATATGGGTATCCCGAAACGCCGGGACTGGGACGTTCGCGCGTGTGAATTGTCTGGTCGTCAGCGCGGTCTCGGTGGGTGTGCCGGGGTCGGTTTCGGGTGTGGATGTTGGCTGGTTCTTCCCCGTGAGCGAGGACCACCAGTGTGCGAGCTCGTCAGGTCCAGGTGAGGGTGAGGTCCTTGACGTGGCGGAGGCCGGGCGGGTATTCGAGCTCTTCGTGGCCGGGTTTCAACCCGTAGTCGGGGATCCGGCGGTGCCATTCCTTGAGGGTGATGCGTAATTCGCGGCGCGCGAGATGCGAGCCGAGGCACCGATGCACGCCGGCGCCGAACGCGATATGTGGGTTGCTTTCGCGGTCGAACCGGACCTCGAGTGGATCGTCGTAGACACCCGGGTCCATGTTTGCCGCGCCGTAGCTCGGCATGACCATGGTGCCTTCGCCGACGTGCGCACCGCTCGGCAGGTCGACGGGGCACTTCGCAACGCGAGGTACGCCGCTCGGGACTGGTGACTCCCAGCGGAGGAGTTCCTCGACCGCGATCGGGATGATCGCCGGATGGTCGACAATCATCCGGCGGTGGTCGGGGTGGGTCGCGAGGAACGCGTACGCGCACGTGAGCGTGTCGCTGACGGTGTCGAGGCCGGCGATGAGGAACAGGTAACAAATGTCGAGGATGTCCTCGCGCGACAACTTCTCGCCGTCGACCTCGAGCTCGAGAAAGCGGGTGATGATGTCCTCGACCGGCTTCTTCCTCCGTTTGTCGATGAGGCTCCCGAAGTACTCGTAGATCTCGGACCCGGCCGCGTGCATCACTGCCGTGCGCGCTTCCGGGTCGAGGAGCGCGTTCTCATCCCACTTCTGCGGATGCAGGACGCCATCGCGCATGTGGAGGAACATGCGCATCTCTTCTTCGGGAAGACCCATCAGACCCAGGAATACCGAGGACGGGAAGAGCTCGGCGAACTCCTCGGTGAAATTGCACTCGCCGCGGTCGATGAACACGTCGATGAAGCGGTTCACGCGGCGCGTGATGTCGGCTTCTTGCTCGTCCATGCGTTTGGGCGCGAACAGCGGGTCGAGGAGCTTGCGGTACTTCGAATGCATCGGTGGGTCAACGTTCAGCGGGATCATCGGGCGCACATTGCCGAGGCCCAGATCGACGACCGACGAAAACTGCTCGTGATGACGCAGGACGTAGTCGGTATTGGCGCGCGAGTAGCTGAGCGCCACACCTTCCATGGGCTGCGCGAACCCGCCGGCCACGATCAGGTCGAGGTACATCCGTTGCGGCGCGGCGAGGTTGGTCATCGCGGCCATCGCCATCTCAACGTGCTCATTTGGGGCAGCAACGCCGTCCTCGGTCACCTCGTTCATCGCTCCTTCACGGGATCCTCACTTGCACCAGTCGGGATCAGGACGGCGAGCCGCTCGGCGCACAGAGTCGATCTTGAGGCCCTGACACCGGTCTCCCTGTCGGACCCGGACTCCATAACGCAGAGCCCGTAGTCGCGGCACGCCCACCAACTGTCAGGTGTCGGTGAGCACCACGCCGCAGGCACCGTTGGCAGCCTCATCGAGTGCAGTCGCGGTACGGCATGGTCGAGCCAGCGCAACATCTGGGTCGCGCAGTCGATGAAGTCGAGGTCTTCATGACGATCGTCCCAGCGCAAACTCTCGCCCCGAGTGAGCGTGAAATCACCCATGCGCGTGAGGGTCAGCACGCCCCGATACTCGCGCCCAATCGGTCGGAGCGCACAACTCCTCGCCGTTCGCCACACCCGTCAGGTATCCCAGAACGCGCATCTCCGAATCTCGCGTCCGGGGTCCCCCGGATCGCCGGGACCGTGACGTTCGCGATCGGCTGAGGTTGGGCCGGTGTCAGCCCATTGACATGAACTCGAGTTGGATGTTGTCGGGGTCTCGGAACACGAGTACTGCGTAGCCGCCCTGGTCGTTGATCGGAGAGTGCTCCACCCCCAGTTCGGTGAGCCGCGACTCCCAGGCGTCCAACTCGGCGCGACCTGACACCATGAAGCCGACGTGGTCAAGCCCCGTCCTCGACTCCGAGAACCGCTCGCGCTCGTTGGTTGGGTGCGTGTGCAGCCCCACGCACATCGACCAGTCGGGCTTGCCAAGAACGACCGCGTAGCCGGTGCCGTCGGGGTGTGCTTCCTCCATCAGTTTGGTCAACCCGAGCAGCTCGCTGTACCACGGCACACTGCGCTCGATGTCGGTCACCGTGACTGAAACATGGTGGATTCCCGACACGTCCGGCATGGTTCTCCTTTGGTTCCTGTTCTCCAACCTTGCGCGAGCGTTACGACTCGATGAGCATCACGATCGTCTCGGGACGAACACCGTCGAACTTCATCGCGTCGGCTGCGGCTTCGGTCGCCAGTGCGGTTCGCAGAGTGTCCAGGTCTGGAACCGTGACAATCAGTCCGACTCGATTCGTCTTGTCCGGATCGACGAACGTACGCACCGTCATCCCGAGGGGGCCGAAGAACTCTTGCCGTTTCGGTGAGCGAAGCCATTGGTCGACATCGTCGACCTCATGGAAGATCATCACCGTGGTCATGGCGTTCCCCTCGTGTCGATCGGTCGCGAGCGTCAGGCATACTGCCCGGACGGGGGCGTGTCGGGCAACCGGCGCGGCCGATGAGCGCCGCGCATCTTGAGCGCAGGTCGGGCCAGTGACCACCGAGAGACTCCACCCCTAACTTCGCGGCCGTCCCTCTCCTGCAAGATCAGCGCTGCACGCACCCAGCCGAACACATCATCAAGGTGTCCCAGTACACCTATCCCCGAATCCCGCGTCGGGGTGTCCCCGATCGCCGGTTCCGCGACGTATTCGATTCCGAGCGATCCCACTCCGGGGTGCACCGGCGCTTCGGGCGGCGGCGGAGGGTGTATCGGCGGCGGTCGTTCGTCGCAGTGATCCGGCATGCTTGGTTCGCGGTTGTGCGCCGTAGTCCTGGATTGACCGTTGCGTATCGCGATGATCGTGCTTCTGGTTCAGGTGATGCGACCCGACCTTCTGAGCTGCTGTGGCTGACCTCGTGAGCAGGGCTGCTCGTAGACTTCCGGCCTTGGGGGAGCCGCTGACCGCGACGGTCACTCTGTTGTTCTGCGATCTGGTGGAGTCGACCGCACTCGCGTCTGGGCTCGGCGACACGGCCGCCGACGGGTTGCGCCACGACGTGTTCGATGCCCTTCGGGCGGAGGTCACCGCGTACCGCGGAACGGAGGTGAAGAACCTCGGCGACGGTCTGATGGTGTCGTTCACGAGCAACGCGGATGCTGTGCGCGCCGCGTGCGGCATGCAGCAGAAGATTGACGTGCTCGGCCGCCGGCGCCAGCTGCCGCTCGCGCTCCGCGTCGGCATCGCCGTAGGTGAGGCGACCTTCGAGGACAACGACTGGTTCGGATCGCCCGTAGTCGAGGCATCGCGGTTGTGCGGCGCCGCGAGCTCGGGCCAAGTGCTCGTGGCCGATGTCGTGCGCGTGCTGCTCGGCAGTCGCGCCGAGGTGACACTGCGCCCGGTCGGCGCGCTCGAGTTGAAGGGACTGCCCGAGCCGGTCGCGGCCTGCGAGGTCGAGTGGGCACCACTTGCGACGCGCACGATCCAGATCCCACTTCCCCGCGCGTTTTCGATCGCGCCTCGGTTCTCGCTCGCCGGACGCGACGCCGAATACGAGCAGGTGACGATCGCGTGGAAGGAAGCTTCCACCGGATCGCGCCGGGCTGTGCTCGTCGCGGGCGAGCCGGGCATCGGCAAGACCCGGCTCGCAGCCGAGCTTGGCCGCGCGGTCGATCTCGACGGCGGTTTCGTGCTGCTCGGTCGTTGCGACGACGGTCTCGGCGTTCCCTACCAACCGTTTGTCGAGGCACTGGCGCACGTCGTCGGGCATGCACCCGACGCCGAGCTCGCTGCGCTCCTCGGCCCGTCCGCGGGTGAGCTCTGCCGTCTCGTTCCCGAACTCGCGCATCGCCTCCCGGGTCTGGCGCCCACGGCGAGCGATCCCGAGACGGAGCGGTACCTGCTCTTCGAGGCGATCGCGGGCTGGCTCGAAGCGCAATCGCAGATCGCCCCGACGCTACTCGTGCTCGACGATTTGCATTGGGCCGCGGAGCCGACGCTGCTCATGCTGCGGCATGTGTTGGGCAGCGATCGAAACCTGAATCTGCTCGTGATCGGGACGTACCGCGACACGGAGGTCGACCGGACCCATCCCCTCGGTGCGTTGCTGGCGCACCTGCGCCGGACCGAAGGCGTCGATCGCATCGCGTTGCGAGGTCTCGACAGTGAAGGTCTTGCAGATCTCGTCGAACGCGCGTCGGGTCAGGCCCTCAACGATCAGAGGCGAGAGCTTGCGGTCGCGGTACACGCGGAGACGGGTGGCAATCCGTTCTTCGCGATCGAGGTGCTCGTGAGCCTTGCTGAGCGCGGCACGATCTACCAGGACTCCGAGGGGCAGTGGCGATCCGACCTCAGCATCGATGACGTCGGCATCCCCGAGGGCGTGAAGGAAGTCGTGGGCCAACGGCTCAGCCGACTACCAGAAGAATGCAACGCCGTGCTGCACGGTGCCGCGGTGGCCGGACAGGACTTCGAGCTCGACGTGATCGCCGCAGTCATCGCCGATGGCGAGGAGCGAGTGATCGACGCTCTCGAAGCCGCTCGAGTCGCGGGACTTATCGATGAGCTCGGCGGGACGCCGGTGCGGTACCGGTTCTCGCATGCGCTCGTGCAGCAGACCTTGCTCGACGAGATCCCCACCGCGCGGCGGCTGCGCTTCCATCGCGCCATCGCCGAGACAATCGAGCGTTTGCGCGCGGATCACCTCGACCGGTACCGCGCCGCGCTCGCCCGTCACTGGTACGAAGCGGGCACCGAACCCGGACGCGCACTCGAAGCAAGTGTCGCGGCGGCCGAACGCGCGTTGATGCAGTTCGCCGACCGTGAGGCTTTCCAATGGCTCACGCAGGCCGCCGACCTCTTCGACGACGCCGCCGCATCCGACGCCACTCGCATCGACGTCATGACCATGACCGGAGAAGCGCTTCGCCGGATCGGGGACCCATCGCATCGGGAGGTACTCCTCGACGCCGGGCGGCTCGCCGCGAGCATCGGGGACGGCCACGGGATGGCCACGGCCGCGTTGGCCAACGGACGCTTCTGGCAGAGCGACGCCACCGGCATCGATACGGAGCGGGTCTCGGCGCTGGAGGCGGCGGTCGCCGCGCTCGGCGACGACGATCCGAACACTCGCGCGCTTCTCCTCATCAAGCTCTCCGTCGAGAACGTCTATGAGCTCGATCCGACGAACCGGGTTGCGCTCGCCGAGGAGGCGCTCGCGACTGCCCGCGCTCATGGCGACCCGTTCACGCTCGCCAACGTGCTCAGCGTCCGCCACAACGTGATCCTGAGCCATGAGACGACCGAGCAGCGCCGCACCGAGAACGAGGAGCTGACCCGACTCGCCGAACAGCTCGGAGATCCGAACCTCCGCTACTACTCGCGCACCTACGGGTTCTTCTGGCGTCTGGAATGCGGCGACATCGAAGGTGCCCGCGCCACCGTGCGAGAAGCCGGGGAGATCTCGCGCCGGCTCGCGCAACCCATGTTCGAGTGGATCGTCAACTGGATGCGGGCCGACCTCGCCCTGATCGCGGACCTTGACGAAGCAGTCACGGTTCTCGATCGAAATCTCGAGATTGGCAGCGACGCCGGGATCCCCGATGCACGATTCTTTGACGCGGTTCAGCGCATCGCGCTACTGGTGCACCGCGCCGACCCGTCCACGGTCGAAGAGGTCCGGGCGCTCTCCGAGCTCACACCGCCGCACTATCGAAGCATCCTCGGGACGGTGGCACTGATGGAGATCGCCGTCGCCGACGAACCCGAGAGGGCCCGCCTACTGATCAACGAACTCGCGACATCGCCGCACGCGCCCTGGAGCGAGACCGGCGGACCACCCGACTCCGCGCTCGCTTGGGCCGCGGCGCTCGCACAAGCAGAAGCGGCACTCGGCGAACCGTCGCAATGGACGCGCACCGCGTACGACTACATAGAACCATGGCAGGGTCAGTTCTTCGGCAACATCGTGTTCTCGGGTCCGACCGAGTCCTACATGGCTGGCATCGCTCCACTTGCCGGATATCCCGACGCGCTCGACGCGCTCCTCGAAACGGGGCTGCGCCGGTGCGACGAGGTGAACGCCTCGCTTAACGGAATGTACGCGCGGCTCTCGGGCGCGTGCGGTCTACGAACGCGAAACCGCCTCGGCGATCGCGATCGCGCGGCTCGGCTCGTCGACGAAGCCATCACTACCGGCGACCGGCTCGGCGCCGGAATCGCCCGAGCCGCGGCCGAACACTTCCCCGCACTCCGCGACTGACCCAAACCGCGCGGCGCGGCCCTCAGGCCACTCGACGGCGTCTCCGAGCTCCCCAAACTTGCTCAGCGCAGGCTCAGCGCAACAAGAGCAGAGTCACGAATCGACGCAACCGGGTATCCCAGAACAACGGGGCGGGAGACGCCAGGCGTATCCCCGACCGCCGGATAGGCGACGTTCGCGATCGGGGCCGATCGGCACGCGAGCGCGACCTATTCGTCTGCTGACTGTCCGAAGGCGCTCGTGGACGACCCGTGGAAACCTTGCCGCAAGCGTGCCGCTGGGAGGAGTATTAGACGTCGGATGGGTCGGATGTCTGTGACGAATGGCGAGGGTGCGCGGCTGAGGATGCCGATCGAGATCGACGACGTCGACGCGCCTTGGCTGACGGCGGCTCTCGCGTCCCGCCTGGCGGAGGGTGTGGAGGTTCGGTCGTTCTCGGTGGAGACGATCGGCACGGGCGTTGGCCTGATGGGTCTGCTGTACCGGCTCACGGTCGAGTACGGCAGCGATCCTGATCGTTTGGCGCCTCCGACGGTGATCGTGAAGTTGCCGGTCCTAATCGACGCGACGCGTCAAGTGGCCGTGGCGTACCGCCTGTACGAGAAGGAAGTCGCGTTCTACCGCGCGCTCGCCGCCGAGACCCCGATGCAAACACCGAAGGTCTACTTCGCCGACCACGACCTTGACACCGACAATTTCGTGCTCGTGATGGAAGACGTCGGTCATCTCCGTGCCGGCGATCAAATCGCAGGTTGCGAACGCGACGACGCGCTCGCCGCGGTCGCGGCTCTCGCGCGGCATCACGCCGCGTTCTGGAACGACGCCCGGTTCGCAACCGATGAGCTTGCCTGGCTTCCGTTCGGTTCCGATGCGCCGATTCCCGAGGGTGTCGTGCAGGGCTTCGCGAGTTATTGGGAACCGTTCGTCGAGTTCATGGGCGACGAACTGAGCCGCGAAATCAAAGCGGTTGGCGAGTGGCTCCCGGGCGCCGCACGCGACCTGTTGAGCGTTCCCGAGGGACACGCCATCACCGTGGCGCACGGCGACTACCGGCTCGACAACCTGTTCTTCGACGAGGCACGGGCAGTGACCGCGCTGGACTGGCAGATCACGACGAAGACCGTCGGCGGCTACGACTTCGCGTACTTCGTCAGCCAGAGCCTTTCCGCAGCCGACCGACGTCAATACCTCGACGAGCTGGTCGCGACCTACCTCGGCACGCTCGCGGACGCCGGTATCACCTACCCCGAGGACCAGTTCTGGTTCGACGTTCGCCGCACATTGCTGTTCTGCCTCGTGTACCCCGTCCAGGTGATGGCCCTCGATCTCACGGATCCCCGCGCTGCTGCGCTCGTGCGTGAACTCACTCTCCGCGCTTCAAGCGCGATCACCGAAATGGGCGC
>JBBQTI010000071.1:0-11725 GCA_038213435.1 Acidimicrobiia bacterium | reverse complement strand
TCTTGACCAAGCCCGAAGCCTTGGCCGTACACCTCGCAGAGGAGTTTGAACGCGTCGCGATCAGCATCTCCATATCCGTCAAGCTCAGTCTTGAAGTCAGATGAGTGCGCGCGCTTCACCTCGGTTGGAAATGGCGGACCGCTGCCGACAGATTCCCTCAACTCGACGGGAACACGATCGAGAAGATGCGACCATCGAGCGCGGACTTTGCAGTCCTTAGCGCCGATCTGTGGGCCGACGAACTCGTATGCGAACCGAAGCACCTCCACCGTGAACTCGACGAGCACGTAGGGATTGACGACGAGGTGATCGAGACTCTCCGACGACGCATTCGTGCGTTGGGCCCAGCCGAGAAAGTCGGGACTTGTACAAGCGGCCGCGGTGACCTCGCCCGACCGCCCTACGGCCACCATGGTTCGTTGATTGCTCGAGACGAGGCGGTTCCCGGCGGGCTCCAAGGGCGACCACTCCAACCCGAGATTGAAGCCATGAGGTCGGCGGCCTCGCCAGTCTCGGGCTTCGTCTCGGAATGTTCCGAAGAAGTCGACGATCGGCGCCGCATCCGCGGCGATCACTTGCACGCTGTATGTCGCCCAGCCGGCCCAGCCGTCAAGTTCGTCAACGATTGCGAGTTGCGCGTCGGCCTCAGCGTATGGCGCCGTCGTTGTCGCACCGGGCGCTGGGGCGTGCGCGGCCCGGAGACCGGTGGAGATGAGTTGTTGGAGCCGACCGGCGCGCTCCCAGTGGGTGTCGTCGCCTGCGCGGGTCGGCCATCCGATCGCGTGAGCTACATCTCGCTCTTCGCCGTCGTTGCTGACGCGATCGACTACGAATGGCCTGTCGTGATCGGCCTGCGCCTCGACGACAATCGCGACGAGGTGGGTCGGACCCGATTCCGCAGTTCCGTCGTAGTGGCGGACTTCGACATCTCTCACGAGGGGATGGACGTGCTCGCGTATCCGTTTCTCGTATGCGTCGTCATCGACCGATGACAGGTTGATCCCGCGTATGGCGCTGGCGACCTCTTGCTGGCTCGTCGGGTCCGATGAGGTCCGAACTCCGAGCACGATGACGCCACCGCGCGAGTTGGCGAAGGCCGCCACGTCGGCGACCAGGTCGCGGCCACCCTTCTGTGACGCGAGGTTGTACGCGTGTTCCTTGAACTCGATCTGTTGGCCCTCAGCAGCGCCGAGGATTCCGGCGAACTGTCCTCGGGCGAGAACCTCCAGTAGCTCGACTCTCGAAGTGGCTGCCACAACCTCACCGTAGCGAGACGCGCTCGGCCGGAATCACGAGTACGGCCCGAGGAAGCGTTCGCCATTGAAGTGGATGAGATGCGTCGGTGACTCGGCCACCCAGACTTCGGTCTCCCACGAGATGTCACCGACGTACTTGGCGAGTGAGCGCCTATCAAGGAAAGCCGTGACGAATACGAGCCCGACAGTCGCGTCATCGAAGAGGGTGTGGAGTTCCTCGTGGCGCTTCGAGTCGACAGGTCCGTGGCTCGTGACCGCCTCGATGAGAACGAGCCAGTCGCGTTCGGTGTCGTGAACGATCAGGTCGGGCATCTTCCCGTGTTCCGCGATCGTGAGACCGAGGGCCGCGGTCGCTTCACTGTCGAAGATCGCGAACTTCTCGTCCGCGTCGCCGATGTAGAGCACCCGACCGCCCGGGGTAAACATCGGGCAGAAGTCGCGCACCAGCGCTGCGATGAGAACGTTCTGTCCGCCAGGCGAAAGTGAAATCTCGGCGCCGTCGGGCAACACGACCGGGATGCGCTGGAGTCGCCGTTCCTTCTCCCATCGTTCGGTCAGCGCTTCGACGCGGAGCCGGTAGCGCGTGAGCCCGAGCGCCCACTCAGTCGAGCCGTAGGTGCGCAGCAGATCGAGCGCAATACCGGTGATTTGGTAGGTGGTCTTCGCGCTGTTCACCGCGCGGCTGCGATCGTCGGGATTCCGCACGATCAGCCCGGCGCTCTCGAACTGGTGCACGGATTGACGGCGGACGGTTTCGCGGGTGTTCGGGGCGTACCGCTTGGCGAAGTGTTCCGCCATGTGGTCCATCAGCGGCGTGATACCTCGCAGTGGCGCTGTGGCCTCGGACCAGGGTTTCGTTGGCGTGAGGTCGAGGAGCGCGAGCAGGGTGAGCCCGGAGCGCTCGTTGAGCTGCGCCTTCGGAAATCCGAGTTGAGTGAGGACGTCGGTGGCCTCGTCGATGCTCGCCACTCGTCAGGGGCCAGCGAGCTCGGGGACGAGTCGGTCGACGAGCGCGTCAACCTCGGCCTGCTGCGTGGATTCCAGCTCCGGCGCGGCCGTGCCGAGCGCAGCGAGCTGGTCGACGGTTGGGTAGCGCAGCGATCGCAGATCTGTGGCGTTTACTTGTGTGTGGCCGTTGAACTGGCGGAAGAACATGTCGACGATCGTCGAGTTGAGAAACGTTGCGAGTCCCCAGGCGACGTCGCGTGGAAGTCCGGCGTTTCTCCGATGAAACACGTTGAGATGGTTCTCGATCGCGATCTCACTTGTCGGAAGGTCGTCGTCTTGGAGCACGGACGCGACGATCCGTCTGCGTTCCTCCTTCGCGGAGAACCGCTTGACCAAGACGTAGTTGCCAGTCGGAAGCAACAGCGAACGAGTCTCGGCGGATGCGACTATCGCGTTCGGCTTCTTGCCACCCGGCACGGGCCAGCGGATCCGGGTTTCACGTAGGTGCGTCGGGTAGAGCAGTGGGACCGTTTCGTCGTCGTGATTCATTCGCAGGTGGTCCCGTGCGCGGAAGTCGACGACTCGCCCAGTTGACACTGAGGCGTCAAGGTCGGCGAGTCCGCATCCGAGACCACCGATGCGCGTCGAGACGTGGCTGTGCGCCTCATCGGCAACGATGTGCACGAACTGCTGAGGATCCGTCGGGTGGACCACGCTCGCGAACGGCACAGTCCGCTCGCGAGGCTCGTCGTCGGAACCACTCCCGACGCTCGACGCGATGACGACGTCACGCTGGTCTGCACCCTTGACGAGATGGATGACGACGTTCTCTTGGAGAACCTCCGTGTCGCGGAAGGCCTTATCGCGCGCTTCGAACACGTGGATTCGTCGCAGCGCCGCGTCGCGAAGAACCTCGTGCCGGAACGCCTTGAAGTACGGCCCGTTACAGAAGCTGCGCGGTGTAATCGCTACGAGCTGACCACCCGGCGCCAGGAGTCGGAGCGCGATCGCTACGAACGCCGCATAGAGATTGGTGGTCTCGATCCCGACCTTCGACAAGAGACGGCGCTCCCGCGAGCCTGCGTTGAGTTTTCGGTAGGGCGGGTTGAGAATGGCGAGATCGAACCGCGCCGACGTCGTATCGAAAAGACCGAGACCGAGTTGATCGCATCCCCACTCGATGAAGTCTCCGGCGCGGAACTCGAACGATCTCGACGGAATTGTTGCTTCACATTCCCCGAGCGTCTCCTTGAGCGCCGGAAGTAGGTCCTCATCCATCTCGATCGCGTGACCCTCGATCTCGACCGGCCATCCCTCAGCCGCGATACGAGAGACCAGGGCCGCCGTCAGGGACCCGACGCCCGCGCCAGCGTCAAGGATGCGAGCCGGTCCGGCGCAGGGCTCGAACATTCCGGCAAGAAGCTCGGCGATGGGTGCAGGTGTAAAGAACTGTCCCAGCGCAGCACGACGCGACGCTTCCACCTCCGAGGACACGCGCATTCGGCGAGCCTCGGTTCGGTCCAGGAGATCCGCTGGCGCCAGCGGTGCGTGAGTGGGCATGGGCAACAGTGTGCCTCGGACATGTGACACGACGGTGTCTCGACGGATCCGGAGGGGCTCACGGCCGAATCTGGCTGCTTCAACGGGCCCCAATGAGGCTGGACAACACTCAGAGTCACAACGGGCCGAATGCTCGGTTACATGCCGATGTCCATACCGAGGTCGGCTTCGACCTCGGGTCTTGCGCGCTGCGGTCGTGGCGGGGATGGTTCGGGGTTGTAGATGTCGGTGCGTCGGATTGTGGTGGCGAGCGGTTCGCGTTCGCTGCGGGCGAGGGCGTCGCGGATCGCGAACATCGGTTCGGCTTCGGGTTCGGCCCCGTGATGGTCGATGTCGTGATCGCCGGGCGTGAGGTAGAGGTGGTTCTCGGTGCGGCCGCGGGTGAGGGCCGTGTATCCAGATTCGGCGTTCAGTCCGTCGCCGAGGATGTAGGCGCGGTCGACGGTGACGCCTTGGGCTTTGTGGATCGTCGTCGCATACCCGTAGTCGACGTTGCCGTCTTCGAGATAGGTGTATGGGATCTCCCGAGAGTGTGGGCTCTGCCCGAAGAGGACGGTCATCGACTCGTCGTGAAACTCGAAGACGCTGCCAGTCTCGCCGTTGACAACTCCGATCTGGCGGTCGTTGCGGAGCATGAGAATGTTCTCACCGCTAATGAACTCGCGGCCGCCAATCGTGCGGTGTTCAGTGCCGAACCATTGCGAGCCGACCATCCGTTCGCGTGCCATCAGATTGAGTGCGTCGACATCGGCCCGACGGGCGGCGAGCATGATCGTCGGTCGATGGTCGAGCCGGGATTGGTACCAGGCGTCGACCATCTGCTCGTACGCGGTCTCCCGGTCGGGCGCGACGGTGACGTGTCCGTGGTCGGCGAGGCGACGGATCGCGGTATCGACATGCCCGGCACGTAACTCGGCGACGACGCGGGCTTCCACGGGGTCTTGTTGGCGACGGTTCTCGACCAGGTGGCTCGCGCCGAGCCGTTCGGCGAGGGCGACGAACGCGCCGCCGGCTTCGATCTCGGGTAACTGGCGTGGGTCGCCGACGAGGACGACTTTCGCGTCCGCGTAGTGCGCATGCTGGAGGAGCCGGGCGAGTTTGCGGGTCCCGATCATGGCGGCCTCGTCGACGATCACCACGGTCGACGGGCTGAGTCCCGGGAGGTCGGTCCGGTTGAGGTCGATGAGGAGCCGGTCGAGCGTCGCCGACGGGATGCCGGCGTCGGCTTGGAGTTGTTGCGCGGCGCGGGCTGCGAGGGCGGCGCCGATGACGGTGTAGCCGTCGCGTTGCCACGCGGCGCGTGCCGCGGCGAGCGCGAAGGTCTTGCCGGAGCCGGCGGCGCCGATCACGACACTCACCCCCGCACCGTCAGTCGTGATCGCGGTGACCATGCGACGCTGCTCCGCGGTGTGGCTGTACTTGTCGGTGAAGAACGTTGCGTAGCGGGCAATGCCGATCTCGGCGTGTCGGTCCTCGTCGGCTTGGGTGAGGAGCCGGTCTTCGATCTCGAGGAGTTCCGGGGTCGAGTAGCAGACCCCGTAATGGCCGACTCCGAGAGGGACGACGGCCTCGCTGGCGAGGAACCTGTCCGCGATCGTCTCGACCTCGCCGACGGTCGCACCCGCCTGGGCGCGTGCCGCGATGGCTTGGAGGACATGACGGCGATCGAAGCTCGACTGATGCAGCGTCAACTCTCGATCCAGACCCGCCGCCGCACGAACCGACTCGATGGACCCGACGGACGGCCGGTTAGACGCGCGTGAAGGGTCACGATCACGTGTTTCAGACCTTGACCACGCGTCAATCTCGTCTGCACCAAACCCCAACTCGGCGGCGCGTGTCGCCCAGCCCGCGAACAACGCGCCGGGTTCCGGCTCGGCGTGTTTCGCTTCCCGGGTCCGGAGTGCGGCGGTGCGGTTCTCGTTCGCGGTCGCTTCGGGACCGGCTGCGGCGACGATCTGCGCGCGTCGTTTCGAGAACTCGGCACAAACATCAGCCGGTATCCCGAGCAGGTCGGCGTTGCCTTTCACGACCGGACCCCACTCGACCCCCAGACGCGCCGTGAGGCCCGCCCGCAGCTCGGACTGATACAAGAACCCTGCCGTTCGGGCCTGCGCATACAAGTGGCGGGCATCGAGCGCCGACCACCGTCCGTCCGGGCCCTGCGCCGCGTTCGCGATCACCACATGCGTATGGAGCTGTGGGTCACCGGCCCGTGACGAACGATGACGGAACGCCGCGCCCACCAATCCACCAGCAACCAGACGCTCAACACCGTTCGTGCCCCGCCGGACGAACACCGCCTCCCGCTCCAGATAGCCCACCGCCGCCGCGATCGCCTCCCGATGCGCCGCCACGATCTCGCCCTTGGTCTCCGCGCCGGCGAGGGCCCACGCGACCGACACCGACTTCGTCGCCGAGAACGTCAAATCCAACGCCGGCACCCGACGATTCCCACGACCCAACACCGTCCCATCCGTCGGCGAGACACCGGAGAGAAGCGCGACGAACGCCTCGTCACTCACCCGACCCTCGAGACCGAGCTCGTGTGCAGTCGCGCCGATCCAATAGCCCGGCACTTCACCCGCGCCCAGGTAGTAGTCCTCCGCCCCATGCGCGACCGCCGCGAGGTAGTAGCCCTCCTGACCCGCGGTGAGCTTCCCAATCGACAACACACCCTCTCTATGCGCATTGACACCCGCTTGACGCGACACAAAGCATTCTGAATGCAACTGCGTGGGACCTAAGCGGGCGGTCAGACGACGAGGACCAGGACGTGTCGCGAAGGGCGGTCGAAGCGAACCACGAGAACGACCAGGTTCATCGCACAGGGAGGCGAACGGCCTTGAGGGTCAACCGCGACGTCACACTGGTTCGGTCACGGGGTCCTCTCGGCGATCGGGACGTAGGCACGCGAGGTACATGACGGCGATCATCACAAGACCAGCGGGAAGGGCCCCGATGTCGTCTACGAAGCCGTGCAGCGCCTCGTTCCGGAAGTTCCATCCATTCGGTGCCGACAGGAAGCTGCGGAGGAATCGGTGCCACGACTGGTCCAGACCACGTTCCACGAGAGCCGGCAGCAGAGCGCCGAGTCCCGGATACGTACCGGGTGACCGATCACGCTGGACGCGGTACAGCGGTGCGTCCACCGCGAGCAGTAGCTCACGACAGAGCCGCTCGACGAGAGGTAGACCGGCGTAGGCGGCTGCTTCGTAGTCGCCCTCGTTGAAGCGGCGTACGACACGCGCGATCGCAGATGCGGTCGGCCCTTCGCAGCCAACGGAGCGGAGCGCATCGACCACGTCATCGATCGATGGTGAGTGTGCCGCGCCGGCGCGACGGAGTATCTCGGTCCGCAGCGACCCCTGCATTCCGAGGCCCATGGTCTCGACGTCAGTCAGTTGATCATCTGCCTGATCGGCGTCCGATTTCGGCGTGTAGCGGGGTAGACCATCCCCGCCAAGACGGACCGTGGGGAACAGGGTCTGCAGCGGGTGCTCCTTGGCGAGGTCGGCGGCGAGCTTCCGGTTGCGCTCAACGTCCCCGGTCGGCGGACCGCTTGCGAGGACCTTGGTGACCGATTCCCACCACGTATCACCCAGCATCGACCCGATGTACTCTTCGACCTGCTCCTCCGTGATACTTGATGGCACCTCGACCCCGATCCGAGCGAGTTCCGGGGCGTCCGCAGCCTGCATCGCGAGCACGGCACGCGCAGCGAGGTCAGGCAGCCCGCGCTCACGCGCAATCCTCGCAGCCTTCTCACGGTGCAACACAGCTACGAGCGGGTCCACTCGATCCGCCTCCTCGAGCCACAGCTCCACGAGCTCATGATCCAACGCCTTCCGACCATCGGGATCGCGAGCGTGCCGCCTCTGGAGTTCGATGGTGCTTTCGACGTTCCATGCGTCCGTGTAGACACGCCGAGCCCTACCGAGAACATCGTCGACAGCAGGATCGCCGCAGCCTGCGTCGACCAAGACTCGGATCAGCCGCAATGAGACTCCGGGCTTTGGCTCGGGGTCGTCGAGGCTCGCGCCCGCCGCGCGGATCAATTCTGCAATCGCCCGCTCCGCGAGGTCCGAACGACGGGTCAACCTCGCCAGGTGATACGACCGACCAAGGGCATCCACGACTCGAAACGAGGGTGGGTCAACCGGGGCAACGTAGTCAAGGTAGGCGTCGATGGCACCCGAACCATGGACGCCTACATCACCCCAACGGCGCTCGAACAGCAAGTCATGAAGCCGCGCCCGTAGACGGGCGTTCGTGGCCTCGTCCACCACCGACTCCCACAAGGAGAATGTCGCGTCCGGCAACTCTCCGAGAGGTGCAGGGATCGTGGCCCCTCCTTCGAAGGCAACCGTCGGCCCGAACCGCTCACGGTCGCCGTCTTCACCGTGGTCTGCGTGGAACCGGAACGCATCAGCGAGGCGCTGACGATCGGGGTCGTCCGGCTCGTCGCGAACGATCGCGTCGACGATCTCGTGCTCCCATTCACTTTCGGCAGCGGCCACATCGGCGAGCCGCGCAAGCTTTGTAGCGTGAGACCCGGAAGCGTCGGTGTTCATGGTCACATCGTCGCGCTCCCTGTTCAGGGTCGGCGGCCATTTGGCGCGTGCGGAGCGTTGAGACCGCCCGCGATGTTCGGGGTTATCGCGCGAAGGCGGCGCGGCGCAGCGCGTTCGCAAACACAACAGCGACACGACTTGACACTGCAGCGTCAATGTCGAGGCATGCAGCTGCAACGACAAACCAGTTCGGTGTCAAGTTCCGTGTCAAGTTCCGGTTGATGCAGACATACGGTGCAGACAGGTGATCCAGACGCGCGTGAAGGGTCCCCGGGTCCCCATGAGACCGCGGATGGCCTGCACACCGCGCATACCGAGTAGCCGACTCGGTATGCAGCGAATCGCGAGTCGCGTTTCCCTCCCGTCAACGCGCATAGACGGGGTATGACTACAACGACGAACAACCACGACCATGCGACGCGGTCTACGGACCGAGGCGGTGCGACGCGAGCGCGAAGCGAGATCACTCCACTGCTGCTAACGATCCCCGAAGCGGCGCAGGTACTGGCTGTGGGCCGCACGACAATGTACGAACTGATCACCGCGGGAGAGATCGGTCTTGTGCGAATCGGTCGGTCGGTGCGCGTGTCGATCGCGACACTCGAGGACTTTGTCGCTGAGCGCGAGGACGAGGCCCGCGCTACCGTCCGCACTCCTTCCCCCTCCCCAACTCCTCGGCGCACTCCCCGCCGGAGGTAAGTGATGAGCGTCCATCGCCGGACCACCCAAGCAGGTACGCGTTACGACGTGAGACTTCGCGCGCCGGACGGTCGGCAGTTCACGCGCAGCTTCCGCACCCGCCGCGACGCCGACGCGTTCGAACGCGATCAACTGTCGACGTTGCAACGCGGAACGTGGATCGACCCGAGCGGCGGAGCGATGCTCTTCGGCGACTGGGTCGACGAGTGGATGGAGCAACGCGTCGGGCTTCGCCCCAAGACGTTGCATACCGATACGGGAATCATCGAGCGGTATCTCCGTCCGGCATTCGGTGCGCAACCGCTTTCGCTGATAACTCCGCGCGAAGTCCAACGTCTGATTGCGACGTGGAGCCGACGACTCGCTCCCAACACGGTACGACGCAACTACGCAGTCGTCCGCGCTGTCTTCAACGCCGCGGTTGAGGCCGATCTCATTGCTCGCACACCTTGCCGGTCGGTCAAACTGCCGAGACCCGAGCCCACCGCGCATCGCATCCTCGATCCAGTCGAGTTGCGTCGCCTCGCCGAGGCTGTCCCGATCGACTACCGAGCGATGGTGTATCTCGCCGGCGTTCTCGGCCTGCGGTTCGGCGAATGCGCGGGGCTGCGGATCGGCCGGCTCGACTTCTTCCGCAAGACCTTGACAGTTGCCGAGAGCCTCGGCGAGGTTGGCGGGGAGCTGATCGCCGGGAACCCCAAGTCGCGGGCGTCACGCCGCACCGTGGCGGTCCCTGAGCCGCTCATGGAACTGCTGACGGCTCACCTCGCTCGTCGGGGACTGACCGCGGCAGATCACGACGCCTTCGTCTTCAGCGCCCCTCAGGGCGGTCCCGTGCGCTACGCGACGTTTCGTTCCAGGGTCTGGCTCCCGGCCGTCGGCGAAGCGAACGTCGAGGGCGTCACGTTCCACAGCCTCCGACATCTCGCGGCGACTGCGATGGTCGTCGAGGGCGTCGACATCCGCACCGCGCAGCATCGCCTGGGCCACAGCGACCCGCGGCTACTGCTCAACATCTACGCGCACGTCAGCAGCGACGCAGACCGCGACGCCGCGCGCCGACTCGGCGCGAGATTCCTCACCGACGAGAACGACACAAGGTTGCAAAGAGAAGTCGAGCAATGACGATGTGGCGGTCGCCCTGCATACGGCCGTAGCCTTCCGGAGACTGGCTTACGAGGCCCACCAGGGCAGGTAGATGAAACGACTCACCGGAATTCTTGTCGTCGCGGCCCTCGCCCTAACTGCGTGCGGCAGCTCCACTCGCGGCCAAACAGCACCTCAACGACTGGGCGGCAAACGACAGTCGACAACGAGCATCAGTGGTGCCTCGACAACAAGCTCACCCGCCAAACAGGCTGAGTTCCATCTAGCGGTTCCGGGCACTGAACCCTGGAAGTACGAGTTCGTCTTCCGGCAACAGGACGTATCACTGGAAACCAGCTACTGCGGTAACGACGTCCTGCCGCCTGGCAAGGTGAACATCCAGGCGCTGATCCGCGTAAAGAATCTGATCACGGACCGGCCTTCTCCATGGCCCGTGGCGACAGGCGGCTATCTCCATCTCTGGATCGATGGCCCAGGAGTTCCGCCGGCCAGCGACGCGGCCGGGACCTATCGGATGTTGATCGTGCCAGGTAGGGGGATCGAGCGCTTCGCTGTCGCATTTCAATTCCCCAACGGTGGACCGACTATCGACGCGGGCTCGGAGAGTGAACCATTTCGCGTTTGCGCCGTCGTCAATGATCCGGTCGCGGACCTCGCTATGTATTCGGTGCTGGTCACGAACGGCCCGAACGACGAACAAGGCGGGGGATACCCGACAGTCCAGCTCGCGCGTTGGCCTCTGCGATAGCAAACGGCACCGGCGGTCCGCACGATCGACCGCGCCCGGGCAGTGATTCGCCGAGCCTCGATGAGGACGGCCGCGGGGCAACACAGTCTTGGAGATCCCGGCGAGTCAATCGATCTTGAATTCCGATGTGCGATAAATGTGCGATGAAACTGGACATTGGTCCGGACCGGAATTGGCGCCAGCTCGCTGACCTGCGGTTTTGATGGAGCCGGGAAAGGGAGTCGAACCCTTGACCTGCTCATTACGAGTGAGCTGCTCTACCGACTGAGCTATCCCGGCGGGGACGGGGCAGTGTACCGGGCGCACATTCTGGGACCGGGACCAATGGGCGGTCGCCGGATCAGGCGACCGCCGGCAGATGCGAGACCAACCGCAGGAGCAGTGAACCGACGTTCGGGTTGAACTCGTCGGCCTGACGAGCGGCACGGCAGGCGTCGACGGCATCGGCCGCATGAGCCGGATTCACGGTCGGGGCGCCCGGTGCATCCGTCAGGACGCCGAGGTAGACAGCTTCCATCGCTCCGATGCCTTCGATCAGCGCATCGGTCTTCGCCCTCCGCAATTCTTGCTTCTGACGTTCCGCCAACCGACGGCGGAGCGAGGCCGCGGTTCGCGGTTGGTAGCCGCGCGCCTCGATGTCTGCATCGAGCACCTCGAGTTCCTCGGCCGCGGCGCGCTCGGACGCGCTCGCGGCACCATCGAGCGCGGCTTCGAGCTCTTCGACGAGCTTCACTGTCGTCGAGGCCCGTCCGTCGACCTGCGCCACCACATCGGCGAACGCAGTGCGCAAGGTATCGATCGCCGGTGTGTACACGGGCGGCGCGTAGGCGAAG
>JBBQTI010000070.1:0-12295 GCA_038213435.1 Acidimicrobiia bacterium | reverse complement strand
GCTCATTGGATCGTCCTACTCGCGAACGTGAATGGTGCCGCTGCGACCGATCTCGCCAATACCGCCCGACATCTCGAGACCACCGCGGGGGTCTCGTTCGTGACTGAGATCCTCGCCGCGTTGTTCGTTGCCCTATTGGCTACCGCCGCGGCGGCGTTGACTGCACGAGCGGTGGGACATCCCGCGCGACGACTCGCGACATCTGCCCGCAGGATCAGCGAAGGCGAGTTCACACTCGCCGCGCTGCCGCCCGAGGGACCGCGCGAGCTGGCGGAGACCGCGCGCGCCCTCAACGACGTCACTGCGACATTGACCGCGCTCGAGCGTTACGCCATGACACTCGCCGAGGCACCGGATTCCGCGCTCTTGAATCAGCCGCTTCCCGGGCGTACCGGCCAGGCACTCCAGATCACCTTGGACCGGCTCCGAGACTCCGTGCACGAACGGGAGAAACATCGCATCGCGCTACAAGAGCTGGCAACGCATGACGGCCTCACGGGCCTGCTCAATCGAGCAGCAGCAATGGACTCGATCAGCCGTGAGCTGTCCAGGTCGCAGCGAGACGGCACACCAATGATGGTCCTGTTCATCGATCTCGACGCGTTCAAGGGCATCAACGACACGTACGGACATGACATCGGCGACGCCGCCCTTCGCCTCACCGCCGATGCGCTTCGGGCGACGACGCGTAACACCGACGTTGTCGCCCGGCTCGGCGGCGACGAGTTTCTCGTGTCGGGCCGCGCGGCCGACGGCGCGGCCGAGGTCGAGATGTTCGCCCAGCGGGTGCACGACGGCATCGCCTCCCGAGCGATCTCAGTTGAGGGAAAGGACGTGGCACTCGAGAGCAGCATCGGCATCGCATTGGCCGAACCCGGCGACACGGCCGATTCGCTGATCCGCAACGCCGACGGCGCGCTCTATTCGCCAAGCAGCGGGGGCGCAATCAGGTCGTGTGGCATCGCCCCGAGGCCTGGCAAGTCACAAGCTGAACTTCAGCAGTCGCGAGCCCCTCAAGCTCGCCAGGCTCTGCACCAAGTCGTGGGCGGCGGATGGGCCGCGGAGGCCGAGAAAGGACGAGATCCAGGGACAATCAGTGAATGATGACACCGCAGGTCAGACGCCCGATTGCTCACACGGAACGGCCCAGCCCAGGCCGTTCCGTAGTCTCCGGCGGACTCGGACATGGAGCGGTGTAGTCACTCACTCGCTGATCAACACGCTCGAAGCATCCAAGGCGCCGGTCGCTGTTCCGGAGGGCGAGCGTCGAGGGCGGACGATCAATCGCGTTGGAGTCGGTCCTCGTTCGTGTCGAGGGGGGACTCGTCACCGGCGCGACGCGATCCGCCTCACTCGCACAGTGTCGCTTGCCGCGTGAACGCGGGCGTTAGGCCGACGGCTCACGACACTCGGACGTGCCTCTTGGCTGTGCCGGTTGGGCGTCAATCGGGTTCGAGGTGGTGGAGTGCATACTCGACGAGCTCGTCGTAGCTCATCGCCGCACCTCGGGCGACGCACGCATCGGTGGCCTCGTCTCCCAGCACGGCGCGGACGCGGTCGAGTGTCCGCGCTCTCACCGCGTCGACGCCCGGGTAGTTGCCGACCTCGGCGAGGGGCCCACGCGCAAGTGCGCCGACGAACGTCGCCGCGGCTTCGGGGCGTCCGACCTTCGTGAGCGCGCCGAGGGCCCAGTCGAGCGTCGCGGCGATTTGTGGTCGGGCGCCATCGTCACGCGCGAGGAGCACTGACTCGCGGAGCAGTTCGAGCGCGCCGGTGGCGTCTCCGAGCCGAGACCGAATACCGCCGGCGACCGACATCATTCCGGGGGCCATGCCCCTGGCGCTGCCGGCGCGGTAGATGGCGAGCATTCGCTCGGCCGCGTCGAGGGCCGCAGCGGGATCGTCGCGTTGGAGCGCCCACGCAGTGGCGTGAAACCCGCTGGCCAATGCGCGCGGATTTCGCGACTGGCGGCCCAGCTCGAGTGCTCGATCGGCGTCCGCGCGCGCCCGGTCCGTCTGGCCGGCCATGGCCTCCCAGACGGACAGCGAAGAAAGAAACAGTGACTCGGCATACGGGCTGTCGATGGTCTCGAACGAGGCGCGGCCCTCATTCCCGAGCTCCAACGCGACGTCGGCGTTGCCGGTGGAGACCTCGATCCACGCGGCGTTCGTTCGGGCCCCAAACGGATCCGGGGCCGTCGTGATGACGCCATCACGAATCGCGCGCTGAGCGAGATCTCGGGCCCGTTCTACGCGGCCCTGGTTCATCTCGAAGTATGCGGCGAGCCCGAGCACGGGCGCACGGAGCTCGGGGCGGCACGACTCCGCGGCTGTTACGGCCTGCGCCGCCAACGCAGCTATCCCCTGACCGGGGTCTTGCGCGCCGAGTGGCGCCATCGCCCCGACGATCCGCACGCCGAGCTCCCGCTCGACGGCGGTATCCCGGTCGAGAGACCACCCCACCGCGGATCGCACATTGTCGAGCTCGGCACGCGCACGCTTGAGCCAGAGGATCTCGTCGGGACCGGTCGCGCCGAAACCGGCGTCGTGCGCGAACGTCACGTAGTGCTCGGCGTGCCGGCGCCGCCACCGGTCGGGTTCTCCGGACTCGTCGAGCTGTTCGCGAGCGAACTGCCGCAACGTCTCGAGCATCGAATAGCGGCTACCACCGTCGGGCCCGTCTTCGACGGCCAACATTGATTTCGCGACCAAACTCGAGATCGCGTCCATCACCTGCCACGGGTCGAGCTCATCGCCGCCCGCGACGGCACCCGCGGCCACCGCGTCGAACGTGCCCGCGAAGACGCCGAGCCGGTCGAACACCGCGCGCTCGTTGTCGTCGAGCAGCTGGTACGACCACTCGACGGTCGCCCGCAACGTCTGGTGACGTTCTACCCGCCCGCGACGCTTGCCGGTGAGGAGCCGGAACCGCTCGTCGAGGTGGGCGGCGATGTCGGTTGGGCTCATCGACGAGACGCGGGCGGCGGCGAGCTCGATCGCGAGCGGGATGCCGTCGACGCGCCGGCAGATCTCGCCGACCGCCTGCCATTGCGCTTCGTTCCAGGTCGCGGTCGCGCCGGCATCGGTGGCCCGATCTGCGAACAGGCGGACGGCCGCGCTGTGCACCAACTCGTCGCCGGTCGAAGATGCTTCGGGCGCGTCGAGAGAACGCACCCGCACCACCCGCTCGCCGTCGATCTCCAATGCCTCGCGGCTGGTCGCGATCACGGTCACCTTCGGACACGCGCGCAACACCGCACCGGCCAGCGCGCCCGCCTCGTCGAGGAGGTGCTCGCAGTTGTCGAGGACGAGCAACACTTCGCGGACCTTCACGTACTCGACGATGCTGTCGAAGAGCGACAGACCGGCTCGTTGCAGGCAGCCCAACGTCGACGCAACTACCTGCGCCATCGCCTCATCGTGATCGACCGCGGCCAGCTCGCAGAACCACGCACCGTCGGCGAAGCGCGGCACCACTTCCGCGGCCACCTGGATCGCCAAGCGCGTCTTGCCGACGCCACCAGTACCGATCAGCGTGACCAACGAAGCGTCGTCCAACGTCGCGACGACCCGCGCCATCTCGTCGTCGCGACCCACGAACGACGTGAGCTGCACTGGGAGGTTCCCCGGCAGCGCATCGAGGGTCAGCAGCGGCGGGAACTCGGCAGTGCCGAGCTGCCAGACGAGCATCGGGCTGCCGAGATCGCGCAGGCGATGTTCGCCGAGGTTACGCAGCGTCAGGCCCGCCACGAGGTCGGCGGTGACCCCCGCGATCAGTACCTGGCCGCCGTGACCCGCACCCATCAGCCGCGCGGCGCGGTTGACCGCGGGTCCGAAGTAGTCGCCATCGCGCTCTTGCACTTCGCCGGTGTTGATGCCGATCCGCACCGTGATTGCCGGCAGGTCGGCGGCGGCGGCCTGCAGCTGCTCCGCGGCCCTCACCGCGTCGGCGGCCCGACCGAACGCCGCATGCACGCCGTCGCCCGTACCCTTCACGACGTAACCGTCGTTCGCCTCGATCGCGGCGCGGAAACGCGTGTCGTGCTCCGCGACGACGCTGCGCATCTCCTCCGGCCGTTCTTCCCACAGGCGCGTCGAACCCTCAATATCGGTGAACAAGAACGTCACCGTCCCCGACGGCGGCTGCGGCATCGCGCGAACCTACGACGAGCCAGCCCCCCGACGCCTACCTCGTCGCCGCGAGGCAAGGAAATCCCCCGAACGGCATCGGTAACGCGTTTCCTGGTTTGTGCGGCTGGATATTGGGACGGCGTCACCTATCGGCAATCTCGGCAAGTTGCGCGAACGCGAGGGTGATCATGTCGGTCTCGTCGAGGGCGAGGCCCTGGGCGTAGAGCGCATCGAACTCGTCGCCCAGGGCTCGGCGGAGCGAGGTTTGGTACCGGGCCTCGGCGTCGATCTCGCCAGGCGTGCCGGCCTGCTGTTTACGGGCGCGGTGGGCGCGCAGCGCACCGAGAAGCACGGCGGCGTCGGCCGGCGAGCCGCGTTTGACGATCGCGACGATCGCGTGGGTCGTCTGTGCAAAGTAGCTCGGCGCAACATCGACGGAGAGCTCGAGTGACCGGCGCGCCCATTTGGCGGCCTCGGTTGCGTTGCCGGAACGCAACTCGTGGAGCGCGAGGAACATCGTGGACGTGCTGTTGGCGTGCGCGTTACCCAACTCCTCGTTGAGTGCGCACGCCCGCAACAGGTACTCGCGGGCGCCATCAGGGTCGATCACGTGGATGATCGGTGCCATCAACGACAAGGAGTTCGCCTGGATATAGCCGTTGTCGAGCTGGTCGCCCAGTGCCGCGAGTTCGCGTTGCAGCTCCTCGAGGCGATCGAACGCGCCGCAGATTCCCAGTACGGCGATGCAGGTCGACAGAGCCCAGGCCCGGATGAACGGGTCGGGCTCATCCCCGACCGACGCAAGAACCTGGTCGCAACCCACGATTGCCTCTTCGCCGCGGCCTTGCATCATGGCGCCGAGACCGATGACCGCCATCGCGACGACCGGTGGCGCCGCGCCGGTGCGAGCGGAGAGGGCGATGGCGGCCTGGGCCATGTCGTGGGCGACGGCCAGGCTGGTGGAGTTCGACACCGACGCGCCGAAGCCGAGCGCGACGATGCGGTCGCGGGGTTCCAGATCGGGCCGATCGAGGAGCTCGGCCGCCCACGACGCGCCTTCCGAGTTGCGACCACGTCCGACCCAGAGCGTATACAAGGCGTCGAAGAGCAGCTCGAAGCGTGACGAGCTGTGGTTGTCGGCGGCCTGGCGCAACGCGACGCGGATGTTCTCGAGTTCACCTTCTACGTCCTCGAGCGCGGCCGCATCGCCGGAGCCATGGAGCTTTGGGCGCCGCGACAGTACGAAGTCGGCGTAGTAGTCGGCGTAGCGCTCGCGGCACGACGCGTCGATGCCGGCTGCCGTCAGGTTCGTGTTCCCGAACTGGCGCCCGGTCTCCAAGAGTCGATAGCGCGTGGCGCCAGACGTCTCGACGGCGACGACGAGCGACTTGTCGACGAGCGCGAGGATCCCGTCGAGCACGTCCCACTCGTCGACCCCGTCGCCCGAGACGACCGCTTCGGCGGCCTCGATCGTTAACCGGCCCGCGAAGACCGCGAGCCGGTCGAAAACGGCGCCGCTGCGTCTCGTCGAGCAGCTCGTACGACCAGCGGACCGCGGCGTCGAGCGTGCGGTGGCGGCCGGGGGCGAGTTGATCGCTCGATGCCAACAGGCGGAGGCGTTGATCGAGGCGCCGGGCGATGTCAGCGGGGGTCATCCCGCGCACCCGCGCGGCGGCGAGCTCGATCGCAAGTGGTACGTGATCGAGGCGCTCGCAGATTTCACCGACCGCGCTCTCGTTCTCGGCGTTGAGTGAAAAGTCGGCGCGGGCCATCCGAGCCCGGTCGACGAACAACTCGACACTGTCTCGTGCGCCCGCGCCCGACAACGGAGCCACCGCCCAAGCATGCTCCCCGCGGACACTGAGCGGCGCCTGACTCGTCGCCAGCATCGCGACCGTGGTCGAAGCCTCCATCACGCAATCGACAACCTCGGCCACATCAGTCAACAGGTGTTCGCAGTTGTCGATCAGCACCAAGGCCTCGCGACAGTTGGCCCAGGCACACAACGTCTCGAGCGCGGGTTCGCCGTGTCGCTCGGGAACGCCCAACGCCTCGAGGATCGTTCCCGCGACCAGCGCGCGCTCTTCGAGCGCAGCGAGCGAGGTGAACCACACTCCGTCGCGGAACGTGGGTGCCACCTCGGCCGCGACTTGCAACGCGAGGCGCGACTTGCCCACCCCACCGGGCCCGGTCAACGTCACCAACCGCTCTCGTGTGACGAGGGCAGCAAGCTCCTTCACCTCGTCGGCCCGGCCGATGAAGCTCGTGCGCTGCATCGGCAGGTTGCCCGGCAGCTCGTCGAGTGTGCGCAGGGGTGGGAAATCCTCGGTGCCGAGCTGCCAGATGAGTATCGGGCTCCCGAGGTCGCGCAGGCGATGCTCGCCGAGATTGCGCAGCGTCAGGCCCGGCACGAGATCGGCAGTGACCCCGGCGATCAGCACCTGGCCCCCGTTGCCCGCGGCCATGATCCGCGCCGCCCGGTTGACGGCGGGGCCGAAGTAGTCGCCGTCGCGTTCTTGCACCTCCCCCGTGTTGAGCCCGATCCGCACCTTGATGTTCGGCAGGTCCGAGGTCGCCGCCTGCAGCTGCTCGGCGGCCGCAACCGCATCCCCGGCCCGTCCAAATGCGGCGTGCACCCCGTCGCCCGTCCCCTTGACGACATACCCGTCCTTGGCCTCGATCGCGGCGCGGAACCGCGCGTCGTGTTCCGCCACAGCCGCCCGCATCTCGTCGGGGCGTTCCTCCCACAACCGCGTCGAGCCCTCGATGTCGGTGAACAAGAACGTCACGGTCCCCGACGGCGGCTGCGGTGTCATGATGTGCCGCCCAATGCGGCCAGGATGTGGTCGATGAGCTCGTCGTACGACATGCCGGCGCCGACCGCGAGCAATTCGGTGAATCGCGCCTCGCCGACCGTCTCCCGCATCGCTCGGACATCGATGGGTTGGCGATCAGGAGGCACGGGAATGTCGCGCAGCACTCGCAGCTCGCCGTCGAAGACCGAGCCGAGCACCACGACTGTCGCTTCGACCAGCTTCAGCGTCGAGAGGATCTCGATCGCGTAGCCACACGCGCCGTCGAGCTCGGCCGAACGGCCGCGCAGCCTAAGCCCCTCGATCGCCTCGACCAGCTGTGAGCTCGCCCGACGGTGCTCGCCGCGGCGTGCGTGAACGAGCGCGCCTTGGAAGAGCGCGGCTTGGCCACCCGCCGCCTGCGCGCCGTGCCGGGTCAGATCAACGCACTCCTCGAACGCGCGGAGCGCGCCGTCGGGGTCGTCGGCGAGGCGCGACATCCCCGTGGACAGCAGCGCAGCCGCGAGCGTCGAAGGATTCCCGGACTGCCGCGCCAACTCGTAGCCCCGCTCCGCCCACTCGCGCCCGAGCTCGATCTCGCCCAGCTGGAGCGCAAAGGGGACGAGCCCCCACGTCACCTGCGCGAGCTCCGGGAGCGTGGCGCCGGCCGCCTCCAGCTCGGCTTCGGGCCAACTCCGACGGGCTTCGATCATCACCCGCATCAACTCCGGCGGCACCGCGGAGACGCCGCCGATGTAGTACTTGAGTGCGGGTGTCGGCCGGTCTGCGTCGACACCGAGCGCCCAACTCTCCACAATGAGCGCGGTGGCGCGGGCGGTGTCGCCGCGTTCGTACGTCTCGATCGCGGCGTTGGCCATGACCCATCCCTGCTCTTCGCGCGGTAGATCGTCCGCGAGCGACAGCGTCCTCGTCGCGATCGGGCCGAGCGACAGGCTCGTGGTGACCAGTTCCTGGAACAGGGCGAACACAACTCGCTTCAGCAGGTCGACGTCCTCCACGTCGAACGCCCACTGGGTCGCGGCACGGAGGTTGTCGAGCTCCAGGTGCAGCCGCGCACGCCAGGAGAATTCGTCCCGAGTCCGGAGACCCGCGGCAGCCTCTTCGCTGAAGGCCACGTAGTAGTCGGCGTGCCGGCGGCGCCACTCGCCACCCGGACCTTCCTCTTCGAGCCGATCCCGCGCGTACTGCCGCAGGGTCTCCAGCAGCTGGTAGCGCACCGAGCCGTCGGACTGTTCCTCGGTCGCGACCATCGACTTGCGCACGAGGCCGTCGATCGCGTCGAGCACCGCCCATTCGTCAACGAGGTCGTCCGCGACGATCGCCCGAGTCGCCCGCGCGTCGAACGAGCCGGCGAACACCGCAAGGCGCGCAAAGACGATGGCTTCGTCGGGCCGCAACAACGAGTACGACCAGTCGACTGCCGCGCGCAGGGTTTGGTGACGCTCCAACGCGACCCGGCGCCCCCCGGTCAACAGTCGGAACCGTTCGTCGAGCAACGCCAGGATCTCCGGTACGCCGAGCGACGCGACGCGCGACGCCGCCAACACGATCGCGAGCGGAATACCGTCGAGTCGACGACACAACTCGTCGACTGTCTTCGCGTTCGCGGCGTCGACGCGAAAGTCTTCTCGCACCGCGCGCGCTCGCTCTTCGAACAGGCGAACCGCGTCGCTGTTCACGATCAGGTCGACGTCACTGGAGTCGGCCAGCGACATCGACCGCAGCGCGGCGATGTGCTCGCCGTCGAGATCGAGACCTTCCCGGCTGGTCGCGAGAATCCGGACGCCGGGAGCCGTTCGCAACACGCGGTCGACGAGCCGGGCGACGGGCTCGATCAGGTGTTCGCAGTTGTCGATAACCCACAACAGATTGCGCGTGCGCAACGCTTCGGCGATGCTCTCCTCGAGGGTCGATCCGACGCGCTGCTGCACTGAGAACGTCGTCGCAACGACGCCGAGCATCGCGTCGGCCTCGCCGGCCGGCGCGAGTTCCGATACCCACGCGCCGTCGTGGTACTCCGAAACCAGGTCGGCTGCGAGCTGCAGCGCGAGGCGCGTCTTGCCGACGCCGCCGACACCCGTCAGCGTCACGAGTCTGTGCTCAACGAGCGCCTTTCCGACCCGGTTCAGCTCCGCTTCGCGGCCGACGAAGGTCGAGAGCTGCGACGGAAGGTTCGTCGGGAGCGCGTCCAGCGAGCGCAGCGGTGGGAAGTCTTCGGCGAGGCCATCCGCTACGACCTGGTGCACTCGTTCGGGTCGCGAGAGGTCGCGCAGGCGATGCTCACCCAGGTCTCGCAACTTGATCGAGCGGTCATCGCGCAGCACCGCGGCGGCGGCGTCCGAGACCAGGATCTGCCCGCAGTTTGCGATCGCCATGATGCGCGCCGCACGGTTGACCGAGGTGCCGTAATAGTCACCGTCGCGCTCCTCGGCCACACCCGTGTGCACGCCCATTCGCGCTGAGATCGCAGCCTCGGCGGGCCAGCTCTCGGCGTCGAGGGCCCGCTGGGCAGTGATCGCGGCCAGCACGCCGTCGGCCGCGGCGGCGAACGCGGCGTGGGCGCCGTCACCGGTGGTCTTGACGATGGTTCCGCCGTGAGCCGCGACCGCGGCGCGTACGAGCGCGTCGTGGCGAGCGAGCGCAGTGCGCATCGCCTCGGGCTGTTCCTCCCACAAGCGGGTCGAGCCTTCGATATCGGTGAATAGGAACGTCACCGTTCCGGAAGGCGCCTGACCCACGGTTGCAAGTATGTCAGCGCTGTTCCCAGCGCCGCGATTCCGATTGGGTCAGACTGAACGCGATGGGCTACGAGTTCGCTCGCGCCGCGACCGCCGGCGAGATCGAGGCGGTGCAACGGCTGCGGTACACGGTGTACGTCGAAGAGATGAAGCGCTACGACGATGTCTCGGGCGGCGAAGACGGCCGGTTCGCGGAACCCGAAGACGAACACAGCTGGATTTGTTACGCCCGCGACGGTTCCGAGGTCGTCGCGGCGACGCGGATGACGTGGGGCGGCGACGGCTTTTCGGACCGTCAGATCGACCAGTACCAGCTTGCCGCGTTCCTAGCGGAGCTCCCTGCTGAGGTGATGGGAGTCGGCGAGCGCAACACGGTGCTCCCATCGCATCGCGGTACTGGCGTGCTCGATCAGCTGCTGACGTACAGCAGCGCGGCGACCAACGTGCACGACCTCTTGGTGGTGTTCGGTTGCTGCGAGCCCCATCTGCTGTCGCTCTATTTGAAGATGGGCCAACGCACCTACGCGCCGCGCAACATCAACAGCCCGTCGGCGGGATATCTCATTCCGTTGGTTTCTTTCGTCCCCGATGCCGAGGCCCTACGCGGCGTCGGCCCGCGGACCCCACCCGGAGCGCTTCCCGCGTGCGTCGAAGCAGTGCTCGCGCGCGGACCGTCGGTCCGCAGCGAGGTGTTGTCCGCGCCCGACGACTACTGGAGCGAGATCCGCCACACGCTCGACGAGATCGACGCGCAGCAAATATCGACGTTCGACGGGTTCACCGACAATGAAGCCCAACGCTGCATCGCGCGCAGCACGATCATCGAGTGCGCGGCGGGTGACCGAGTGCTCAAGCGAGGCGGGACCGCGCGCAACATCTTCGTCGTGCTCGACGGCACGCTCGAGGTGCGTGACGGCGACAAGATCGTCAACGTCTTGAGTGCCGGCGACGCGTTCGGGGAGATGGCGTTCCTCCTCGAACGTCCCCGCTCCTTCGACGTCGACGCCGCCGCCGATCGCACTCGAATCCTGAGTCTCAGCGAAGGCGCGCTCCGCACGATGATCGCCGAGGACGCAACCATCGCGGCCAAGCTGTTGCTCAACCTCTCCCGCATGCTCTGCGTGAAACTCATCCAGTCCAGCTGAGTTCCGAGCCCGTCACGCGGCTGAGGAACAGTCCCTCTCAGTTCGCTTCGTCGAGCTCCGCCAAGCGTAGGGCTGTCGCCTCCAACAAAGGTGCGTACAGGTCGGGATACTCCTGGAGCAATCGCCGGAAGTCCTGTCGGTCGATCACTTCGATCGTCATGTCGGTCCTCGCAACGACGGAAGCGTTGCGGGGCCGGTCGAGCAACAATGCCATCTCACCGAAGAAGGTGCCCGGCCCCCGGATCGCGATCACCTTGCCGTCTCGCCGCACCTCCGCCTCTCCGTCGACCACCACGACGAACTCGCGGCCCGGCTCGCCCTGACGGATGAGTTCGCGACCGGGAGCCACATCAACCGTCGTCACCAAACGATCGACCGCCGCCAGTTGCTTCGCAGAAAGGCTTTGGAACAACGGGATCTTGGCCAAACGGTCTCTGCTGGCTCGATTTTGCACGTAGAGACCTCCCATGCGGCATCGCCGCCGCAGCAAACCTAACGGGGGAAGCCGATCTCTCCCAAGAAGCTGGTCCGAGAGGACCGGCAGCCCAAGATTCGGATCGCGCTCTGGGTGCCTCGCGGGGCCGGCTATGGACGTTGCGGATTCAAGCGGTGAGCGTTACCGGGATACGCGTCAGGCTCGCGCACTCCGATCACGGATCTCAACCAATACACGTCCTGGGCCCTCGGTCGGCGGCTAAGCGCTTCGGGACTCCTCGGGTCCATGGGATCGATCGGCGACGCAAACGACAACGCCATGGCCGAGAGCTTCTTCGGGACGCTGCAACTCGAGCTCCTCGACGGCCAACGATGGGCAACCCGCCGCGAGCTCGCCGCGACCATCTTCGAATACATCGTGCCGGGCCATTGGTAAGGCGAATTCCTGATGGGCAAACGGATGCACGCGATGGCGACGTTGGCGGAACGCAAGACCCGCTTCGTCATGTTGATCGCGCTGCCGGACGGCCATGCCGCCGACGTCGTCGCGGACGCGCTCGCCGCGAAGATCGTCGAGCTCCCCGAACGACTCCGCCGGTCGCTGACCTGGGACCAAGGAAGAGAAATGGCTGCGCAGGCCCAGTTCAGCGTGAAGACCGGTGTACCGGTCTATTTCTGCGACCCGCGTAGTCCCTGGCAGCGTGGCACAACGAGAGCACCAACGGCCTGTTACGTCAGTACTTCCCGAAGCGCACCATGATCGCGCACTTCACCCAAAACGACCTTGACGATGTCGCAGCGGAACTCAACGGAAGACCTCGACAAACGCTCGGATGGAGGTCACCATCACAAGCACTCGACGAAGCGTTGCGATGAGCACCTGAAGTCGCAGCCGATCTGCACTCGCCGACTACCGCTGGATCGGGCGTTGCTCGTGCGTGGCGGCATCCACAATGGACGCCGTCAAGCAGATGGCGTGCGACCAGGTCGCCGCTTTCGACTGATCAACGTCAGCGCCCCGCCGACACCGAGTG
>JBBQTI010000069.1:0-13100 GCA_038213435.1 Acidimicrobiia bacterium | reverse complement strand
GATGGGGCGGCTCGTCTCCAACTCGGCAAACGTGAGCATGCTTACTTCCGTGACTCGCTCCTCGGCTCCGCGTTCACATGTCTGGCTCGCGGTCACGCCGGCCCCCCGGCGCGAAACCCAACTTGAACGTCCTCGCCGCCGTGATTGGACGACGGGTGTGGACGACTTTGTAACGGCCTTGTTGTGCGAGCGATCGGAGCGTCGGGAGCGGGATGGCGGATGGCGGATGGGCGCGGGAGCTGCGACCACGGATCCGTCTCCCGGCCGCGGGCGGCGCGGGCTACGTGTCCCAGTCCACGGGATCCCACGCGCGCGTGGGTACCGCCCGGTCGGTCGCTTCGTGCAGGTGCGTCAGGATGCGCGCGATGGCTGCGGGCGCCGTGATCGCCGCGAGCCACTCCAGCCGGCCGCCGCAGCGTGGACACGCGCGCGGGTCGTGCGCGAACGTGCGGTGGAGCCGCGTCGCCCAGTCGATGCGCTGGCCGCCACGACCCGCGCGTCGGCAATGATCCGGTCGGTGGCATCGACGGCACTCCCAGCACCGAGGGTGCGATCGATCGTGGCTTCGACCTCGTCGCGCGCGGGACAGTCCTGGGGGGCCTCCCAGCGAAGTTCCAGTGTCGGACGCACGTGCTGGGCACGCGCGACGGCGGGCGCGATGCACACGGCGGACGCCGCCAGCGCGGCGATGCACGCTGGACCACGGGCACAGGCTCTCCGCGGCACTGGACGTGCGGGCGACGTCACGGGCTATCGGTACAGGACCCGCGGCGCCGTGGCCACCCGCCGACCGGTGGATCGTCAGGCTGACACGACCGACCTCGATTGCGCGTACGTAGGTTACGCAGCGATCGGGGCACTGACGCAGAGCTTCACGCGGCAGAAGTCGGTCGATGAAGCTGGCTACACGGTTCGTCGGACTCGACGTGCACAAGGACACGATCGCGGTCGGGGACGACGGACGGCAGCGTGAGCCTCGATCGCTGCCTGGGCGGCCTCGACGCCCAGGCGAGTCAAAGTGAAGTGACGTATGGGTTGTACCGGTCCGGGCGTTTCATGGCAGTGCGCGCAAAGCTCACTATAGCCGGGTGAGATCCACGGTGGACGGAACGCGCGTTGCGCGAACGGCCCGCGGCTCGCCGGTGAACCGGTGCCGTGGCGTGCCGTGCCCCTTTGCGCTTCCTATACGCCGTGCTCACCGCCGTGACAGTTCATCGAGAATTCCACAGCCTGCAAGACTTGCAGCCGCCGCTGCATCGCCTCGAGCTCCGGCGTGGAGGCCGGCTTGGGCGGCTTCGTCGAGGCCGGATGCTCGACGACGTACTGAAAGTCCTCCGGGTCGTAGGGAGCAGGCTCGCCGAACGTTGACGTGAGCGTCCATCGTAGCTTGTCTCCGACCCAGTCGCGGACGATGGCGCACGCCTTCTCATAGCGCTGCTCGTCTCCGGGGACGGCGGGCTCGAGCTGCACGTACACCCCCAGCGCGGGCGACAGCACAGGGGCGTTGCTCCCGTTCCTGGCGAGCGGTTCGGGGCCGGTGACGGGCATCGGTTAACAGGGGCCGGTCAGGGCGTCTGAATTTGCACCGACTCAATGGGGTGCTCCTTCTCGTGTACCCATATCAACATGTTCGTCACGAGCGCCTGGAACGCCGCCGGGGTCACGTCGAAATAGGCCCAGCTGGCGGAGATCTCTCGCTTGGCCTGCTTCCGCTTGGGCGCCGGCTCCAGCGTGCCCTTGCGTCCACCTTCGGTATGAGAAAGGTGCAGTAAGGACGTGATTTCCAGGAGACGGTAGCCGAAGGAGTAGGGCGCGCTGACGTAGCCCTCCGGAAGGTCCTTCTGGAACCGCACGCGAATGGCAGCGCCGCGGGAGATCTCCGATTCTTCCACGACGAACGGCACGGTACCCCACGCCCGGAGATGACGCTGCGGCCTGTCCCACCAGTCCCGAACGTCGGCGTCGGTCAGGCTGAGCGACGACCCGTCGGGACGGAGATCACCGGCCACCGAGAGCGACTCGGATCCCGCGGCGAAAACCACTACCATGTGCATCACGAAGAGAGGCGAGACGCTCTCCATCCGGATATCCAGGCTCCAGGCCTCGGGTACCGCGTCGGGCACGGGCGTCACCAGGGCGGCCTGCGACGCGGTGGGCGAGAACTCCGCGCCTCCTCCGAGCCCGCGATTGATCGCGCCGATGTAGTCCCCGGCGACATCGAACGGGCTCCTGGCGCCGGGGATGCGCGTCCCGCGGAAGTGGACGAGCTGCGGGTCGGCCGAGGCACGGTACGAGACAGAAACCGTACCGTCGTCGATATCCTTGAATCGAAGGCGGGCCATGATCCCTATTTGCATCTCCCCGAAGCGTTACAGACCCCCTCGGTGTCGCAGGATTCCGGAGAGATTACCAGGCACCGCTTGTCCTTGGAGGCGTCCGCGTACTTCGCGTACTGATCTGGCCGCTGCGAGTCCCCCGGTCCCTTGACCTCGATGGCGGTGCCGCCCTTGGAGCCGTCTGGGTAGAACGTGGCGTAGCCTTCCCCTTTCAACTTCGACCCGAACTCCGTGTAGTTGACATAGCGCGCTGCGTCCAAATCGCCCCCGCCGAACCGCCCGCGGCTCGCCGGTGAACCGGTGCCGTGGCGTGCCGAACCGCTTTGCGCTTCCTATACGCCAATGAAGCGGTCGAGTCGCTGCGCGAAACCTGCGTCGAGTTCACCCATGGCGGGGTTGACGGCACATCACGCCAAGAACCTTACTGCCGAGTCCGACACTGCTACTAGCACAGGACCCGGGCGCGCGGAACGACGGTGCGAGAAACAGCGCGGCGTGCAGCCGAACGCCACGGGACCCGCGTAGCCGATCGACGGGCGAACGCCGGAGCAAACGCGTCGCGGGGCGACCGACGCATCGAGCTTGTAGCCGGGTGAGATCCACGGTGGACGCAACGGGTGTTGCGCGAACCGCCCGCGGCTCGCCGGTGAACCGGTGCCGTGGCGTGCCCAACCCCTTTGCGCTTCCTATGCGCCCGACCGCCCGGTCTGCACGGCGCACGTGACCAGGTAGCGACCGCGCTCGCGCGGCGGCGTCCAGACTGCTTGCCGCGAGCGCGCCGTGTGCGTCAGCTCGCCGCCCGTCGCGCGCCACAGGTACGCCGCTTCTTCGTCGACCGTGCTCTCGACCGAGAGCACCAGCGCGTCGCGGTCGTGCGCGTCGTTTCGCGCGGTGATTCGCGCGCCGAAGCGTCGTTCGAGCGGCAGCCGTGCGTCGCCGTGCGGGCCGTCGTCGCGCGGCTCGCCGACGGTCACGGTGCCGTCATCACGGACGACCGCGCGCGTCGTCGCGGAGAAGTCCTGGCGACGTCCGCCCGAGGTCACGTGCCACGTCACGGTGATCGTGTGGGTGCCGGCCGCGAGCCGCCCGTTGGCGTTGCGCGGGTCGAACGCGATGACGGCGATATGCTCTGAAGGTGGTTGATAGCCGCCGTTACCGTTCGAGACCGTTACCGTGCCTCCGTCGGTCGTCGCGGTGGGCAGCGGATCGACGGTGCCGCGGACCGAGCGGTCGAGCCACGCGTCGAAGTACACCGTGTCGAACGTCCGCGAGACCGTGCCGGTGTTCGGGCCGTACTGCGCGCTGCCCAGGTGCACGACGCGGTCGGTGTTGAACGCGACGAGCTGCGGCGCGGGCGCCGGGTCGCAGACCATGTACTCGGGCGTGCCCGCGACGGGCTGCGGCCCGATCGAGATCCGCCGGTCGGAATACACGCGGATCGCGCCGAGCGCGACCAGCGGCGCGCCGCCCGCGCGGCGGCGGAAGTACGCGCGCACGTGCGCGGCGTATAGGAAGCGCAAAGGGGTTGGCCACGCCACAGCCCTCGACTCGCGTACGGCGTGGACCGGTTCGCCCAATGGATCTTCCGTCCACCGTGGATCCCACCCTGCTAGAGTGGCCGAACTCCGAGGCGTCGTGGACGTACAACCGCTCCGCGTGGAGACCGGCCTGCTCGTACACGATGAGCCCGTCGCCCAGGATGCCCTCGGCGAGCGGGCGCGTGTCGAGGATCGCGCAGTCGGCGACGCTCGCGCTCGTGCCCGTCTCGCCCACGAGGATGCCGACGCCGACGGTGTCGCGCACAAGCGTGCGCTCCATCACGAGCCCGGCGCCTCCGACGGCGAGCACCGCGTTTCCCTGCACGCCGGGCGTGGGCGATTGGCGCGTCCCCTCGATCACGCAGTCGTGCAACCCGACCTGCGCGCGGCCGGGCGTGAGCGCGTCGGCGTCGGGGAGCAACGGACAGGCGTCGCTCGCGTTGACGCCCGCGAAGACGGCGCCGACGACCCGCACGCGCGTCGCGTCGAGCCGCGCGTGACAGAGCGAGACCATCCCGGGCGCACTGACGCTCGGCGGATTGGCCGCGTGCGACACGACGCTGTCCACGATCGCGACGCTCGAGCCGCCGCCCGCCGTCGCCACGACGCTGATCTGGTCGCTCTGCTCGATCCGGCTCTGCGTCACCGACACGGTCCCGTCGTAGTCTGCGACGACGCCCCAACCGTACGTGGCGCGCGGTGTCCTGAGGGTCTGTCGCACGATCGAGTTCGACACCTCGCCCACGCCCGCCTGGACCTCGATGCCGAGCGAGTGGCTGCGCTCGACGATCACCCCGTCGAGGTGAACGCTCGGCAACGCGTGGACGCCGTCGACGTCGCCGAGGTTCAGCGCCGAGACGCCCAGGCCGTACTGCCCGCTCGGGTCCGTCGTCGTGTCCCGGACGTAGCTCGCGCGGAGGGTCAGCGTGGAAGCAGCCTGCCCGACGGCCGTGAATGCCTGCGCGCCCACGCCGATCGTGTTTTCGACGAGCACACGCACGGCGTCGATCGACCCGCCGTTCACGGCCTGCAGTCCCGCGCCGTTCGAGCCGCGCACGGCGGCGTCCGTGATCGTGACGTGCGCGCCGGACTGATACGCATAGACGCACGACGCGTTGTTCCGCTCGAAGACGACGCGCGAGGCGACGATCTGCCCGGTGGTCCGGGCGCGCAGCGCACCCGCCCCGATGGCCGAGTTGTAGCCGCGGACGTACGCGTCCTGGACCTCGAGATGCGCCCCGCTCTCCGCGGTAAACGCGTTGCCGTGCGTGTCGAGCACGCCCACGACGCCAGGACCACACCAACGCGAGCCACGCCGGCAGGTATCTCGTACTCTACATCGACCCGTGGGACGACATACCCCGGTGCACGATCCACGCGACCGCCGCGGATCCTCGCGCCGCGAACAGACTGCCCCACGACGAGCTGACCGGCGCGCACGCGGGCCCACGTCGCGGCGACTCAGCGCGTCGCGACGGTGAGCCCCGGCCGCGCGGGGATGGAACCGGGCGGCGCGCCAGTCACGTGGAGCCGCACGAGCGCGGGACGGAGCGGGTCTGCCAGCTGCGCGAGCACGCGCGGGTCCGCCGGATCGTTCGGATCGAGCTCGCAATCGAGCACGCGGAGCGACGGTAGCGCCGCGGCCGCCAGCCGCGCTAACGCGTCGTCCGGGACCTGGGCGAGCTGCAGGATCTCGAGCTGTCCGAACCACGGCGCGTCGAACAGCGTCACGGGCACGGGATCGAACCACGTGAGTTCGCGCAGCGCCGGCAGCGCCGCGGCGCACAGCCGCGACGCCAGCGTGTCGTCGAAATCGCACTCATCGACGCGCAGCGAGGCGAGCGCGGGCCACGCGACGTCGAAGACCGCGCCGATCGACGGCACGACCTCGCACTCGATCAGGGCCATCGAGCGGATCCACGGCGCGCATGCGTGCAGGCGCGCGAGCGCTGCCGCGTCGACGTGGCCGTGGTCCAGCTCGACCGCGCCGAGCAGCGGCGCGCGTGGATCGCTCGCGACGTCGTCCGGACCGGCTAGCCGCTCGTCGTCGATCGTCCAGTGCCACGGGCCCTCGCCCGCGTCGTGACGGGCCTGGATCTTGCGCCATGCCGACCCGCCGTTGCTCGACACCCTGGTCGAAGTAGAGCCCGAGCGCTGTCGCACCTGTTGCTGGCCACATCCAAGGCGAAATCACGCCGCCACGCTCTCGATCCGCTACATTCTATGCGTGCCGACTACCCTGTCCTTTGCGCCGGACGTCGGCATTGTCATGGCGGCGGCGCGTTCCTCGGATGGTCTCCTCCTCCTCGACGTGGCGGCGGGAGCGCGCGGGGCGCATCGCATCGTCGTCCTCGATCCGAAGAACGCGTTCGCGCAACTCGCGTCGTTCGAGGTGCCGGGGAACACGCGCTCCGGTGCCGTCCGGATCGCGACGTCCGGCGAGCTCCTCGTCACCGCCGACGCGACGTCGCTCTCCGCATATCGCGCGCGGACCGGGGAGCGCGTCTGGCTGCGCGCGTTCCCAGGCGGCGTCACGCTCTGCGACGCGCGAGGCCCATGGGTGCTCATCGCGAGTGCCGCCGGACCGAGCCAACCGGCTTGCGCGCAGCGGGTCCGCGGAAGTGATGGAGCGCTCGACTACGTCTTTGAAGGCAGCCAGCTCGAACAGCGCGCGTTCTGCGTCGGCCCCAGCGGTGAGCTCGCGTGCGCCTGGTTCGGTAAGACGTTCTACCTCGCCCAGCGCGGCTCGCCGAGCCGGACAATCGCGGTCCCATGGGCCGCCAATCACGTTCCAAGCGCGATGGGCTTCGACGAAACCGGCGCGCGGCTGGTGATCGGCGGCGGCAACGAAGTCTTCGTGGTCGACGTCGCCGCCGGCGCAGCCGTGAAGGTCCTCGAGTTGCCTTCTACCGTCCGCTCGGTCGGCTTCGTCGACGGGAGCCCGTGGGCACTCGATCGCGACGGACGCGTGCGCGTCACCTCTGAACGCGCGGAGGATGCGTGCGCCTACGATCTAGAGGTCGACGCGATGGGCGGCTTCCTCCTCGATCGAACCACACTGGTCTGGACCGACGGATGGCTGCGCGCCCTTCGCGTCGTCGATCTGCTTGCTGGCCGAGACCTGTACGTGTCTAACCGCGGCGTGCAGGCAGAGGCCGCTGTCGTTGGCGAGAGTGGCGAGCTCTTCGTCGGCACCGAGGACGCCGTCTACTGCGTCGATCCGGCCACCTGCCGAACCAGGAAGCTCGCCTCGACGGGGGCAGTGGCGATGGCGTCCCTTCGCGGTGCCGTGCTCCTATTGTCCGGCGGCGGCGCGTGGATCTTCGCGCCCGCTGACGAGAAGCCGGTGCGCGTGGGCAGCGCGCATCACCACTCGGCAGTCTCGGTCGACGGTACCCACCTCGCCCTCGTCAGCGATCGCTCCGTGGTCTTGTGGGATCTCGTCTCGCGCACGAAGCTCGAGAAGATCGAGCTGTCCCGCACGGGCATGGTCGACACGGGCGAGGTGATCGAAGCCGCGTTCTTCACCGCCGAGGGCTCACTCATCCTCGCGTGGTCGTCGGGCGAGCTCTTCACACTCGACGAGCTGCGCGGCAGACGTCCCCCGACCCATCGCTTCCCGGCTGGGAGCCGCCTCGCCATGAACCCTGGTGGCGATGCTCTCTATCGCATCGGACCGCGCGCGATCGAGCGCGTGCAGCTCGGCGACGGCTCCGTGCTCGAGCAGCTGGAGACGGGCGTCGATGCCGACATCGTCGGCGTCACGTTCAGCCCTTCGGGTCGGCAGATTGCGGTGCTGCATCGCGACGGACGGCTCGCGATCCTCGACCTCGCCGCGAAGACCGCGGTCATTGCCGATCGGCCGGCGACGTCATCGGCGCTGCTCGCGAAAGGAGAGCTGTACACGATCGATCTCGGCACGCGCCTCGCCTGCAGCTTCAGTCGAGACGAGCGGCGCGCGCTCTGGGTGGCCGCGGGGACACTGTCGTTCATCGAAGTTGGGAGCGGCCGCGTCACCGGTCAGGTCGTGCTCTCGCGTGACGGAGGCGGATGCACCGCGACCGACGGCGCGTCGTTCGATTGGTGGGGAACGCCGTCGAAGTCGAAGGCCAAGGCGCCGGTGGCGAGGGAAGTCTCGAAAGAGGTCGAGGCCCGGGTCGACGGCATGCGACTCTCCGCCGAGGAGATCATCGCGCGAAGACGCCCGGGTCTCTTGCTCGAGCTCGTCTGAATAGTCGCTGGATGTTGCAGAGGAGCGTGACTGTCGCGCAGCGCTGTCGGGGACGCTGCTGGCGATCAACTGGGCACGTTGGCCCGTTGGGTCAGAAGGCAACGAACCCGCCATCAACAGGGCTGCACTGTACGGTTACGGTTGCTATCGAATTACCCGAGCTTGCTTACGCGGCTTGGTATCGGCGCCGATCTCGACAGCGCCATCGGGGAACCGCGCCGTGACTTGCAGCTCGCCGCCGAGCGCGCGAATGTAGCGACGCAGGGTGCTCAGGTTCATATCCTCGCGGCGCTCGATCTTCGAGATCGTCGGCTGCCTCACCTTGAGCTTGGCGGCCACCGCGACCTGGGACATGTGCATGCGCTCGCGAAGCTCCTGAAGCACGCGCACTCGCTGCGGCTCGCTGCGCTCGTTCTTGCGTATCAGGTCGGCGAGGCGCTCGGCAACGTCGTGCTCGTCTTCGAAGAACTCGTCCGGACCCTCGCCGATGCCCTCGGCCGACGTCGAGGACAGCCCGAACCCCAGCGTCGGACGAAACTCGATGACGAAGGAACGCTTCGCCAGCTTCACGTCGATAAACCAATCACCTTTCGGGAGCGAAGGCGCGTCGACCGTGACCGCTGCGTTGGGCATGCGCTTGCTCAGTAGACGCCCGAGCTTGTCGACGCGATCTTTTGCCGTCACTGGACTCCAATGGGCACGCGCTTGCCGTTGCGTCCCGGTTTGTCGAGCGCGATCTCGCCCGTGCTGACCTGCACGATACGGACAGCGCCATTCGTTCCGATGAAGATGTTGTGGTCTCTGCTTCGTAGCCGCTTCACGTCCGACCGCCCCGGAATGTCGCGCAGGTTGTCCCCTTGCACCGGATACATCCGCCCGTCCGTGAGCCAGGTGCTCGGGTTATTGGGGACGCCGGACATCTCGTCCTCGACCGCGTTGAGTGTGTCGTCGAGAAGTGTGCGCGCGGTTAGTTCCCCGGATGCGACCGCGTCGACACCGATCAGCGTCTTGAGGGTGCAGTGAAAGCTCACCGATCAACCGCATCGCGATGCTATTCTGCACGCGGGTAGGAGATTTCGATGGCAACTGAGCACGATAGCGAGCGCGCGGTGGCGCCGGGGACAAACGAAGCAGCGGGTCCCTCGCGCGAAGAGGTTCGCCCGAGTGCGGTGCAGGGGAGGGTGCTCGCAACTGGCCCGAACGCCACCTCACTTGCAGCGTTGATCGCAAGTGCGCCACAGCTAGCGGCGCAGTTCATGACTGCGATCGCGAGCCACTTCGGAAACTCGACGGTTCAGCAAACGCTGGCCGTGCAGAAGCAGCCGGGGATCGGCGTTGGAAAGATCACGGCTTCGCAGCTCAACGTGCGAAGCACCCCCGCAAAAGCCGACGACAACGTGATCGGGCAACTCGATCGCGGCACGCCCGTCACGCCACTGGCGAAGCGCGGACCTTGGCTGGAGATACCGCATGGCCAGCAGCCCGGCTTCGTGTGGAGTCAGTGGGTCGAGTTCGACGGCAGCACGCCAACACCGGATCCATCCGCGCACGCGGAGACGCAAACCCCAACGCAAGCCGCTGCGGCGCCTGCGCCTGTTGCGCCAGTTGCCAAACCCTTGCCTCAGGCTCCCCCAGCCCAAGTGATCAACCAGCCTGCCGCGACGACGCAAACTGTCACACCGCACGCGGTGATCCATCCGGGCGCGGAGACATTCGAGACGATTCAACACACACAGGTGGAAATTCATCAGAAGGGCGAAGGCAAGATCCTCAGCGACATCCGCGCCTTCAAACAACAGTTCGATCCGCACTGGCTGATCCAGCTCCAGCAGAAGCTTCAGGTCGGGGACGCCACGGGCGCGTTCAATACTGAAACGCTTCGCGCGATGCGCGACGTCACGGGCGAGCATCTCGATGCGAAGAAGATCACGAACGAGACGTTCCTCGTCGCACTCGGCGCTCGTCTCGGCGTTGAGGGTGAACCGTTTCGAGCCGAAGTCGATGCGCTCGGCCATGACGAACGGGATCTCACCAAGACAGATCCAGCTGACCTCGCAGCGCAGTCGATCGGATACGCCGATTACGACACCTACTACGCCACGGCTCTAACGCCGGTGAAGTTCCTTGGTGTGAGCCTCGTCCAGGGGAGCTCTGATGGACAGGCACATCCTCTGCTCGCATCGCGCATCGCTGCGGCCGAGGCATATCTCATCCAGCGCTTCGGTTCCGCCGAGAAGGCGATCACAGGAACCGGTTGGAGCAAGCGCGCGGGCGCGGCGTACGCCACGAGCAACGCGGCGCACGACACCAAGGATCCCAAGTCGCACATGCACACGATGGGCATGGCGATGGATATCGATCCAGGCGTGAACCCTTACACCATGCCGAAGGGCGATGGACCCGCCGCAGACTGGATCACCTGGTTCTATCAGACGGGTTTCGAGCTCGGACATCGTCTCGGATATGGAGGAGATGCCCTCAATCTTGACAGCCTACTCGAGGAGGGACAGCAGATGTCGAGCGAAGAGCTGCACGAGCACATGCTCGCGTCCTCGCAGTCATTCGCTCGCACCGTCGAGCTAAGCGAGCAGAGCGATGATGACATCAAGGCGGCCCTACTTGCAGCTCGAGAGCCATACACGGACGGCCCTGGAGACAAAGGGATCCCTTCTCTGATGGAGAAGTGGTTCCATCCGGCGAAGAAGATGTTCCACGATGCGAAGTCCGGCGAGCGAAAGTTCCACGAAACGATGACGGAATCGAAAGAGCTGATCGTCGCGCTACGCGATGCTGCTGGCCTCAACTGGGGTGGAACAGAGATGAGCGCTGGCCAGAACGGTGACTTCATGCACTTCGACACGCGGAATGATTCGATCGGACATACCGTCTACAAGGCCGGGTACGACGCGCAACAGGATCGCAAGGCCAAACAAGCGAAGGAAGCGAAGGAAGCGAAGGAAGCGAAGCACGGCAAGAAGATCAAGTAGAGTCGTTCGTCATGTGGCTGCATGCATTCCTCGCGAGCGTGATCATCGTCGGCTGCAGCAAGTCGGGAGCCGGTGGCACTGGCTCGTCTAGTGGTTCAGGTACCAAGAACGGGTCGGGCGTCATTGTGGTGGGCGCAGGAAGTGGATCCGCCAAAGCGTCACCTGCCAATGCTGACGTGAGCCGGGCGACCACGATCATGAACGCCCAACTCGGGGCACTCCGAAACGCGCAGGAGGCCGCGCTCGTCGATACCTTCGCTCCCGACGCGGTGGTGTTGGTGCCTGATCCCCGGCTGGCCCATGGCGAAACCACCGGCCTACCCGCGGCGATTGCTCGGCTTACCCCCCACGACACGCTGAAGACCGCCTCGGTAACGAAGCTCGTTGCCGGGTCGACTCCAACCGCACTGTGGTGGGCAGCCGAAGTTGATCTCGTGGCCGATTCGCTCGAATCGCCGAACCCAACGAAGACGACGATCCGTGTTACCGAGTTGGCGACTGCTGAGACCGGGTGGAAGGTGGTTGCGGGCGCGTTCGGAGAGGTTACGTCGGCTCGGATGAAGTCGACGCCTTCGTCGGTCGATGATTCGAGCGCGACGCCTCCGGGTCCTTTGACGTCACTCGCGGCCGATCTTGCGAAGCTCGACGCGAGCCTTGCATCGAAGGCGACGCTACTGGGTACGGACAAGGGAGAAACAGCCTGGGATGCTACGGCGAGTCATGCACTCCTCGCGAAGTGGAAACAGTTGTCCTTCGACGACGCGGGCAAGCCGCGCGAGGTGACCCACAAGGACTGGGCTTTCGCCATCACTGGGATCGACTGGCAGCAGCCCAAGAAGCGTGTTCCGGTGCGGATGTCTGCGCTCGTAATCGCGGTGCCAAATGCCGCTGGGTGGCAAGTCGTAGCCGTCCAGTACACGGCTGACTAATTTTAGCTTGGGGTCATCGCGCCGAAGACCATCTGGACTTAAGTGGGTAGTCGATAGCGTCGAGTGCGACGGAGCTCGCCGACACACGGAGGTGGGCACCCACGGTTAGAGGAGATCGACAGGGAGCACATCAGCCAGACCGTGTTCGCGCGATCATGGGTTGGAAGACGGTTCGCCTTCCATGCTGCGAGCGAAAATGGATCCGGCGCGTCGAGGCTGATCATCTCCGCTCAATGGTCCCGTCGTTTTGTGAGCTGGGTGCGATTGTCAGCCGACCAAAACTTTCGGTTGGCGGAACCTCCTGAATTCTCACCGGGAGTGGCACACGATCTATACCTGAACGCGTGCTCAGTGTCAGGGTTAGCGCGTAGGTTGCCTTCAAGAAAGGGAGGCAACATGCGGAGTGAACACGAACGGAACTCGAACCTTTTTCTAGACCGCGATTACATCTTTCACGACGAGCGGTTGTGGGCCGAATTGGAGAACCCCGACCACGCTCGGCGCCAGTCGGCGCTCGCGTTGCTCGATGCCCTCGCGGATCTATCCGCGCTGCGCGCGAAGAAGTGGGGAACGAGTTTCTTGATCGAGCGGCACAACGTCCTGAAGATGATCCCGATCGAGGTGGACATGGAGTTTGGCGAGCCCGAGCTACGCCGAGCTGCATGTCGAGTGTTCGAGGAAGCAATGATCCTCGAGGCGCTCATCGACGCAGAGCAGATGCCGGTTACCGATGAGCTCCGGCAGAGAGCGCACGCGCTGCTCGCGATGGTGCGCGAACGGTTGGCACGTATGGACGTCGAGGATACGCGCCGACAAGCGAGCCACCCATGAGTGGTCGCCTCCATCCGCCCACTCGGGTCCATCGAAGCGCGGAACCCGAGAAAGAGTTCGCTCCATCTGAAGAGTGGCGTTCGCAGCTAGAGAAGCAGGCGACGACGCTATCTCTTGCGTGATCGTTCGATCGACGATGGCGAGGGATCTCTTGCGTGATCGTTCGATCGACGATGGCGAGGGTGGTGTCTCGGATCGACTCGAGGAATCGACGAGGAAGCGGCGGGTCGTGTAGCCAGTTGTCCGGC
>JBBQTI010000068.1:0-14025 GCA_038213435.1 Acidimicrobiia bacterium | reverse complement strand
TGACAGCCAAGGGTTCACAATCGCTGGTCGTCGACCTGTTGCCCGCGCCCGAGCCGCTGCTCGCCATCGCGATCCGCGCCCGGAGCAAGGCCGACGAGGACAAGCTCGCGAACGCGCTTCATCGCCTGCAGGAGGAAGACCCGGTGTTGCGCATCGAGCGCAACCCGGAGACGCACCAGACGGTGTTGCGCGGCATGGGCGAGACGCACCTGTCGATCGCGACCGAGAAGCTCGCGCGCAAGTTCGGGGTCGAGGTCGAGACCGACGAAGTGCACGTTGCGTACCGTGAGACGGTCAACGGAACCGCCGAGGCGGAGGGCCGGCTCAAGAAGCAGAGCGGCGGGCACGGACAATTCGCGGTGGCATGGCTGCGGGTCGAGCCGACGGCGCGCAGCGCCGGCAACGAGTTCGTCGACGCGATCGTCGGTGGCGCGATCCCGAGGAACTTCATCCCCGCCGTGGAGAAGGGGGTGATCGACACCGAGGAGCACGGAGGTGCGCTCGGCTTCCCGGTTGTCGACGTGAAGGTCACCTGCTTCGAGGGAAAACACCACCCGGTCGACAGCTCCGAGATGGCGTTCAAGACTGCGGCCGCGATGGGACTGCGCGACGCGCTCGCGAAGGCCGGCCCGGTATTGCTCGAGCCGGTGAGCGAGCTCGTCGTCATCGTGCCCGAGGTGAGCCAGGGCGACATCATGGGCGACCTGAACGGCAAGCGCGGCCGGATCCAGGGTTCGGCGTCACTCGGCGGCGGCGAGGTCGAGATCACTGCGCACGTGCCGACGTCCGAGGTGCTGCGTTATGCGATCGACCTACGCTCGATGACCGGCGGCCGCGGCCGGTTCTCGATCGAGCACTCGCACTACGACCCGGTACCGGCCCACCTCGTCGACAAGGTCGTCGCCGGGCGCAAGGAGAAGTCGAAGTCCTGACGGCCGCGCCCGACCCGCGGTGATAACTCGCCGCAACGAGGCCGGACGCTACGAGGGAGATGCGATGATGAGCACTCACGACCCCGAGTTCTTTGCGCCGCCCATTCCGGATTTGTTGCGCACGCCGTCGCATCGCGTGATCGGCGTGCTCCCCGGTCCTGACGAGGCGGCCGCGAGCTTTCTGGAGCTGAGCGCAGCCGGATTTGCCCGAGAGGGCATCCATGCCATCTGCGGCGCCGAGGGGGTGCGACGTCTCGATCCGTCAGGGAAGCATCATGGCCTCCGTGGTCGCCTCATTCGCGCGGTCGAGAACGTGGCTTCGGACGACACGCTGTTCGACTATGCCGACGACCTCACGGCCGGCGCCGTCATCGTTTCGGTTCCCGCGCTCGATGACGAGACGCAATCTCGCGCCGCGCACGTTTTGCGTGAACATGGCGCGACGAAGATGCGCTACTTCGGTGCCGCGACCATTACCGAGCTTGGTTGAAGCGGTTTCCATGACGATTCGGGGCTGACCGGCGCGGGCGGGGTCGAACCGCCGCCTCCCGGCCGGCGAAACCTAACGGGAGTAGGGCGTCCAGTCCTCCGGGTTGTGCTCCGTGTACTCGCCGAGAACATGGCCGTCGACGGCGTCGAGCTCCACGAGACCTCGCACGCTGGGGGGCTCGTCCGCGCTGTACACGAGGATGCGCCACGCCGGACGCGAGCGCAGACCCCGCCACGCGAGCTGCGCCGACGCGTGCCCCACCGGGAAGCCGACCGTGCGGCTCGCGACCGCGAGCGCTTCCGTCTGGTCGATCCGCAACGGCCAACCGGCCAGGAAGTGGTACGCCGCGATGACGGCGAGAAGGATCGCGCCGAACAGGAGGCCGCGATTGTCGGTCGCGAGTGCCGCCCAGCCGGCGCTCGCGCCGACCACCCCGTAGATCGCGCCCGCGATGCGGCGCCGCTTGATATCGGGAAAGACGTACGGCCCGACGTACGCGGTGACGTCGAGATCTTCGGGTAGCTCGTCGCCGCCGGGCTCGTCGTCGGTCACGTCGCGGGACGCTACCCGGGCCAGACCGATCTCAGCTTGTCGTAGCCGGTGCGCAGACTCTCCGGGAGCACGCGCGCCTCGCCCACCGAGGTCATGAAGTTGGTATCACCGCTCCAGCGCGGCAGCACGTGGACGTGAAGGTGGCCGGGGATCCCCGCGCCCGCGGCCCGACCGAGGTTGGCGCCGACGTTCAGGCCGTCGGGCGCGTACGCGGCGCGGATCGCGCGCACCGCCCGCACCTGGGCCCGCGCGATCGCGATGTTCTCGGCGTCGGAGAGGTCGTCGAACGCCGCCGCGTGCCGAACGGGCGCGACCATCAGATGCCCGGATCCGTAGGGATACAGGTTCATCACCGTGATCGTCTCCGAGGTGCGCTCGAGCACGAGCGCGACGGCGTCGTCGGTCGCGTTGACGAGATTGCACATGACGCAGCCACCATCGCCGCGTTCGGAATCGCTCCCGGATACGTAGGCCGACCGCCAGTCGGCCCACAACCGATCGAGTCGCACTCCGGCGCTACCGATGCTCGAGCACTTCGGCTGCGAGCCGTTCGACGAACGCGTCGACGTGCACATCACGTTCGGGATCGTTGCTCCCCCGCGCGTTCACGCCGACGGTTCCGTTGTCGACGTCGGAGTCGCCCACGACGAGGATGTACGGGACCTTCTCGGTCTTGGCCCGCCGGATACGCGAGCCGAGCTGACCGGACGAACCGTCGACCATCTCGGCCCGGCAGCCCTCCGCCTTCAACCGGTCGACGATGCGGAATGCGTACGCGTCGTGCCGATCGCTGACCGGCAACACCGTCACCTGCACGGGCGCGAGCCACGCCGGGAACGCGCCCGCGTAGTGCTCGACGAGCACGGCGAAGAAGCGCTCGACCGAGCCGAAGAGGGCGCGGTGGATCATCACGGGACGGTGGCGCTCGTTGTCGGCGCCCACGTACTGCATGTCGAAGCGTTGCGGCATCTGGAAGTCGAGCTGGATCGTCGACATCTGCCACGTGCGGCCGATCGCGTCCTTGGCCTGCACGCTGATCTTCGGTCCGTAGAACGCACCGCCGCCTTCGTCGAGCACGAGCGCGAGCCCCTTGCCCTGCGCGGCATCGCGCAACGCCTCGGTGGCTTCGTCCCACTCCTCGTCGGTCCCGGCCGCCTTGCCGGGCGGCTTGGTCGAGAGCTCGAGGTAGAAGTCGTCGAGGCCGTAGTCGCGCAGCACGTCGAGCACGAAGTCGAGCAGCGACGAGAGCTCGCCGGCCATCTGCTCCTTCGTGCAGAAGATGTGCGCATCGTCCTGAGTGAGACCGCGCACCCGCGTGAGGCCGTGCACGACGCCCGACTTCTCGTAGCGGTAGACCGTGCCGAACTCGAAGAAGCGCTGCGGCAGCTCGCGGTACGAACGAGTGCGGTGCTTGAAGATCAAGATGTGGAACGGGCAGTTCATCGGCTTCAGGTAGTAGGTCGTGCCGGCGCCGTCCTGGCCACCCTCGTCGAGGTGCATGGGCGGGAACATGCTGTCGGCGAACCAGTCGAGGTGGCCCGATGTTCGGAACAGGCCTTCCTTCGTGATGTGCGGCGAGTTCACGAATTGGTAGTCGGATGCCTCGTGCCGTTGGCGCGAGTACTCCTCCATGATGCGCCGCACGAGCGCACCCCTCGGATGGAAAACCGCGAGTCCCGAGCCGATCTCTTCGGGGAACGAGAACAGATCGAGCTCGACACCGAGCTTGCGATGGTCGCGCCGCTCGGCTTCTTCGAGGCGATGCAAGTGCTCGGCCAGCGCGGCCTTCGACTCCCATGCGGTGCCGTAGATGCGCTGCAGCATCGGGCCCTTCTCGTTGCCGCGCCAGTACGCGCCCGCGACCTTCAGCAGCTTGAACGCACGTAGCTTCCCCGTCGACGGCACGTGCGGGCCCCGACAAAGGTCGACGAAGGCCTCATCGCCGTCGACGACGTTGCGATATACCGACACGCCCGCACCGTCGCCGCCGGCCTCGCCCGCGTCGTCGGGGTCAGCCGCGCCGTCGCGCACCTTCTCGATGATCTCCCGCTTGTACGGCTGGTCGGCGAACAGCGAGAGGGCGTCGTCGTAGGTGAGCTCGGAGCGCTCGAAACGCTGGTCGGCCTTGACGATGGCGCGCATCTCGTCCTCGATGCGCGTGAGGTCGTCGTCGCTGAACGTCCGACCGTCGGGGAGATCGAAGTCGTAGTAGAAGCCGTCGGCGATCGACGGGCCGATCGCGACCTTCGCGCCCGGAAACATCCGCGTGACCGCCTCTGCCATCACGTGAGCGGTCGAGTGCCGCAAGACCTCGCGGCCCTCGTCGGAGTCGGGAACGACGATCTGCAGTGCCACGTCGTGGTCGAGCGGTCGCGCGAGGTCGATCCACTCGCCATCGGCCTTCGCCGCGACGGCTGCTTGCGCGAGCCGCTTGCCGATCGATGCCGCGACGTCGGCCGGCGTCGTCCCCTTCGCGTACTCCCGGCTCGACCCGTCCGGAAGCTCGACCGTGATCTGCTCGCTCATGCTGTCTCTATCGTCGGCATCGCCAAATTGCGCAACGCGTCGAGGCTACCAACGCCGGGTTTGCCCGCCCGGCCGTTTTACCGGTCAGCCCACGCCCGTGGAGATCGGTCTTTCGAGATTGACGCCGAGCAGCTGACCGAGCTCACACAGCACGGTGCGTGCGCTCGTGTCGTCGCCACCGGAGAGGATCGCGCTCGCGAGGTCGTCGAGCGCGTCGAGCGCGCGAGGCGAGTCGAGGTCGTCGTCGATCGCGTCGCGAACGCGTTGCGCGAACGGGCGCGGATCGGGACCGGACGAGCGCTCGGCCGCGGCGAGCAGGCGACGCAGCAGCGCACTGCCCTCTTCCAGATCGGTTTGGTACCACTCGAAGCCGTGGCGGTAGTGGTGGCGCATGAGCGCGAGCCGGATCGCGCGCGGATCGCCGGTCTTCAGGAGCTCGTCGACGAACACGAGGTTGCCGAGCGACTTCGACATCTTCTCGCCCTCGTAGTCGACCATCGCCGAATGCAGCCAGTGCGTGACGAACGGCTTCCCGGTGACGCTCTCGCTCTGGGCAATCTCGCATTCGTGGTGCGGGAAGATGAGGTCGGTGCCGCCGCCGTGCAGGTCGGTCGTCGGTCCGTGCTCGTGCATCGCCATGGCCGAGCACTCGATGTGCCAACCGGGACGCCCGACGCCGAACGGCGTGCTCCACGCGGGCTCGTCGGCCAGGGATGGCTGCCAGAGCACGAAGTCGAGCGGCCTCCGGCGATGCGGGTCGTCGGGATTGCCGCCGCGCTCTCGCGCCAGCCGGACCATCTCCTCCTCCGAACAATGCGAGAGCTCTCCGAAGCGGGGAAACGTCGAGACGTCGAAATACACGGTGCCGTCGGTGCGGTATGCATTGCCGGATTCGAGCAGTAGCAGGACCAGCTCGACGATCAGGTCGATCGACTCGGTTGCACGCGGCTCGACGGTCGGGGCGCGCAGCTCGAGCGCGTCCATATCGCCGTGGAAGCGCGCCATCTCGGCCGCGGCGAGCTCGAGATAGGGAATCCCGAGCTCGCGCGCCTTGGGGAGGATGGAGTCGTCGACGTCGGTGACATTGCGCACGTATCGGACGTCGTGCCCGAGCTCCTCGAGGCGGCGGATCAGCAGGTCGTAGGTGAGGTAGGTCGCCGCGTGCCCGAGATGAGTCGAGTCGTAGGGAGTGATCCCGCACACGTACATGCGCACCGTGGGCGGCGGCTCGAACGGCACGACCGCGCGTCGGCGGGTGTCGTAAAGGCGCATGCTCACGGGCGAACCCTACTGCTCGAGCCGGTCCACTCCGACCGCCACTCGGACGTCACGCCGGCCGTTGCTCAGACGCTGGTGAGCCGCAGGCTCGCGCGCATCTTGTGCCGGATGTTGACCGTCAGCAACACCGCGGCGAAGGTCTCCATGCCGACGGCGTTCCGCAGCGAGCCGCCGTCGAGCGGACGGAGCCTCGGGATGCTGCTCGTGATCTCCATGACGGTCGCCTTGGCGTCGTCGTCGTCGCCGAGCACGATCACGTCGCTCGACATCTCGTGATCGAGCTCTCCGAACTCCGCCGCGGGCACGAGATGGAACGCGGTGCAGACACGCGACCGCCACAACAGTGCCTGGATCTCGGCCGCGACGGATCCGTGCGGCGGGAGCACCGCGTTGAACTCGTTGCCGTGCTTCACGAGGTTGTTCGCCATCGATACGACGATCTTGCCTGCGAGCCTGTCGGCGTGCTCCTGCACGGTCGGGATCGCCGACTCGGCGTGCACTGCGAGTATCACCACCGGCGCGTCGCAGGCCCATGCGTTGTCGCAGGCGATCAAACGGCCGGCGACGCGATCAGCCCACTCCTTCTCGAGCTCGTCGACGGCGGCGCGCGCCTTGTCGACCGCCCGCGAACCGAACAGCACCTCATGGCCCACGCTCGCAAGTCGCGCCGCGAGGCCACTGCCCGCCGGCCCGGTCGCCCCCAAGATCCCGATGCGCATCCGGAGAGACTACTTGCCGTTACACGCGGCTGAGCCGGGGGGGTTCGTACTCATTTGTCGCTCCCGATGCAATCCGCGCCGAAGAGGATGCGTAACTCGGCGAACAGACCGTTGCGAGCGTCGCAGCGGAACTCGTCTCCGAGGCGCAGGTCGGTTTCCTTGTCGGGTCCGATGAGCGTGAGGTGCACAGGGTTGACGCCCGGATTCGCGGAAAGGATCGCACGCAGTCGTTGCACACGATCGTCGGTCAACGCGCCGGCCTTGATGCGCAGTCTTACGGGACGACCGGCATCGGCATGCACCTCCGGACGCGTGATGTCGATCGCCATGAGTTTCGGCGTGTCGTCGCGTCCGTCGACACGCCCGCGCACGGTCACGATCGCGTCGGCCGCGAGCAACTCACCGTGCGTCAGCATCGTCTTGGGGAAGACCATCACCTCGATCGCGGCCGCGAGGTCTTCGAGCACGAATGTCGCCATGAGGTCGCCGCGCTTGGTGTACTTCCGCTGGAATGCGGTGACGACACCTGCGACCGTGCGCATCGCGCCATCGTCGAGATCGCTGAGGTCGGCGATCGAACATTCGACCAGGCGCCGCAGCGCGTGCTCGACGCCCATGAGCGGGTGGTCGCTCACATAGAGGCCGAGCATGTCCTTCTCGGCTCGCAGGCGCTCGCCCTTGTCGAACTCGACGTCTGGTATGGCGAGGCGATCGTCGAACACCGGCGATTCGTCGGCGGCGGCGCCCGTGTCGAAAAGGCTCATCGTGCCGGCGTCGCGCTCGCGACGCCGGCGCAGCCCGGCGTCGACGATCGCCTCGAAGACGTTCAGCAGACCCTTGCGGGGATGATCGAGCGAGTCGAACGCGCCGCCATTGACCAGCGACTCGATCGTGCGCTTGTTGAGCACGCCCGCGTCGACCCGATCGCAGAAATCGTGGAAGTCGGTGAACGGGCCACCGCGCTCACGCTCTTCGATCAATTGCGCCGACACGCCCTCGCCCACGTTGCGGACCGCCGACAGTCCGAAGCGGATCGCGTGACCTTCGCAGGAGAAATCGCTGAACGACGCGTTCACGTCGGGTACGAGCACGGGGATCTCGCGCTGACGGCACTCGCCGAGGTAGACCGCGGCCTTGTCGAGGTTCGTCTTCACGCTCGTGAGCAGCGCCGCGAGATACGGGACCGGATGGTTCGCCTTGAGCCATGCCGTTTGGTACGTGATCAGGCCGTACCCGACACTGTGCGACTTGTTGAAGGAGTAGTCGGCGAAGGGCTCGATCTTCTCGAAGTAATCGTTCGCAAACTTCTCGGAGTGGCCGTTGGCCACACATCCGGCGACGAACTTGGTGCGTTCCTTGACGATGAGCTCGCGGATCTTCTTGCCTGTGGCCTTGCGGAGGTTGTCGGCCTCCTCCAGCGAGTAGCCCGCGAGCTTCTGCGACACACGCATCAGCTGTTCTTGGTAGATCATCAGGCCGAAGGTCGGGCCGAGGATCTCCTCGAGATCGGGGTGGTCGAACGTCACCGGCTTGCGATTGTTCTTGCGCTCCGCGTACTCGGTGTGCCAGTTCTGTGCCATCGGGCCGGGGCGATAGAGCGCGATCACGGCCGAGACGTCTTCGAAGGTTGTCGGCGCGAGCGAGCGCAGCAGCGAACGGAGCGGTCCGCCTTCGAGCTGGAACACCCCGATCGTGTCGGCCCGGCGCAGGAGCTCGAACGTCTTCGGGTCGTCGAGCGGGATCGCGTCGATGTCGGGGCGCGTTCCGGTGGTGCGCTCGACGAGGTCGAGCGCGATCTCGATGACGTCGAGGTTGCGCAGGCCGAGGAAGTCCATCTTCAACAGGCCGAGGTCTTCGACGCCGTGCATCTCGTACTGCGTCACCATCGGCGCTTCTTCGAGCGGAGTTCCGGGCTCGGGCTTGCGCTGGATCGGGAGATACTCGGTGAGCGGCTCGCGCGTGATGACGACGGCGGCGGCGTGGATGCCGTCCTGGCGGCGCAACCCCTCGAGCCCGCTCGCGACGTCGATCACGCGCTTGGCGTCGGGATCCATGTCGTAGAGCTGGCGGAGGTCGCCGGCCATCTTGTAGCCGTCCGCAAAGCGGTCCTTCGGTTGCAGACAGGCGTGCAGCGGCGTGTCGCGGCCCATGATGAGCGGCGGCATCAGCTTGGCGATCTTGTCGCCTACTGCATACGGATAGCCGAGCACCCGCGCCGCGTCGCGCACCGCGGCACGCGCCTTGATGGTGGAGAACGTGATGATCTGCGCGACGTGATCGTGCCCGTAGCGCTGCGCGGCATACCGGATCATCTCGCCGCGGTAACGCGAGTCGAAGTCCATGTCGATGTCGGGCATCTGCTTGCGCCCGGGATTGAGGAAGCGCTCGAACAGGAGGTCGTACTTGATGGGATCGATGTCGACGATGCGCAGGCAGTACGCGACGCACGACCCTGCGGCACTCCCCCGCCCGGGCCCGACCCGGATCCCCCGCGACTTGGCGTAGCGCACGAGATCCCAGACGACCAGGAAGTACGCGGGGAAGCCCATCGACTTGATGACGTCCAGCTCGTGCTCGATCCGCTCGATCACGTGCAGCGCGGGAGTGGAGCCGTAGCGATCCTTCGCGCCCTGCATCGTGAGCTCACGCAGATAGGAGTTCTCGTCGTGACCTTCCGGTACGGGGAACGCGGGCAGGACGGCCTGGCCGAACTCAAGCTCCACGTCGGCGCGCTCCGCGATCAACAGCGTGTTGTCGCACGCGTCGGGCGCTTCTGCGAACAGCGCCCGCATCTCGGCCGCGCTCTTGATGTAGAAGTCGTTGCCGTCGAACTTGAGGCGCTTCGGATCGCTCTGCAACGAACCGGTCTGCACGCAGAGCAACGCGTCGTGCGCCTCCGCGTCCTCCTTGCGCGTGTAGTGACTGTCGTTCGTGGCGAGCAGCGGGGCGCGCAGCTTGCGCGCGATCTCGAGCAGCGGACGGATCACGCGGGCGTCGTCGTCGATGCCGTGGTCCTGCAACTCCACGAAGAAATGTTCGCGGCCGAAGATGCTCTGGAACCGCGCCGCCGCCTCCAGGGCGGCATCGTGCTCGTCCTTCAAGATCAACTGCGACACCAGACCGCCGAGGCAGCCCGTCGTCGCGCTGATGCCCTCGTGATGGCGCTCGAGCAGCTCCCAGTCGCTTCGAGGTTTGTAGTAGTAGCCGTCGAGATACGCGGCGCTCGTCACCTTGATGAGGTTGCGGTAGCCCTCGTTCGTCTCGGCGAGCATCGTGAGGTGGAAGATCTCGTGCTCGGAACGCTTCGGGCGATCGAAGCGCGAGGTGTTGGTGAAGTAGCCCTCCATGCCGAGCACCGGCTTGATGCCCGCGTCGCGCGCCGCTTCGTAGAGCGGGAGGACGCCGTACATGTTGCCGTGGTCGGTGATGCCCACCGCCGGCTGGCCGTCGGCCGCCGCGGCCGCGACGACCTCGCCGATGCGCGACGCACCATCGAGCATCGAGTACTCGGTGTGGAGGTGCAGATGGACGAACGAGTCGGTCAGAGCTCCGCCCTCCGTCGGTCATCCACAGGCCCTGTGGACAGGCCTGTGGATGAATCACATGAGTGTCATTACCCTACCGCAGGTCGTCCGGCAAACGCCAGGGTCCAGTCGCCGCTCCACCCGTCCGTTTCTTGCCAACAGTTCGCAAGATTTCTGCCCTCCACCCGCCGGTTTTCTTGCCAACTGTTCGCAAGATTTCTGCCTTCCACACGTCCGTTTTCTTGCCAACTGTTCGCAGGATTTCGGTGACTATCGTCAGTCGGGGGCGCGGCCGCGGGCCGCTACCAGGGGCACGAGCATCTCGTCGGGGGTGAGCGAGCCGTGAGCGGAGCGCAGCTCGGCCTCGTTCGGCAGCGCCGGGTCGACGAAGGCAACCGCGTCGCGAGCCGCGAGCACGACGTCGCCGATCCGGCCGGGCACGCTTCCCGTCGCGCCGGTACCGAGCAGCCCCTCGTCGAGCAGTTCCGAGCGCGACCACACCCAGGCCCGCACGCCGACCTGATCGCGCGCCGCGGCGAGCAGATCGCGAGCAGCACCCTTGCGCGCGTAGAGATACCGGAAGCGACCGTCGCCGGCCATCGCGGTCGTCAGCGCGCCGAGCTCGGGGACCGCGATCCACGATTCCCGCTCGAGGTGTACCTGGCCGTGGTCGGCTGTCACGAGCAGCGCGGCACGCGCCGGTAGCACGTCGAGGAGCGCGGCGACCAGCGCGTCCGCCGACGCGAGCTCACGGCGGAAGACGCGAGCGTGGAGACCGAACTCGTGCGCGATCGAATCGACCCCGGGGTAATACGCGTATACAAGTCGTTCACCGGCCTCGATCTCGCGAAGAGTGTGCTCCACCAGCGCTGCCGTCGTGTGCCATCCGACGAACCTGGCGCCCCGCAGGTGAGCCTGGCTGAAGCCCGAGGTGCGGAACTCGGACTTGGTGACGACCGGGACGGTTCGTCCGAGGAACGCGGTATGACGCTGGACATCGAACGGATCGGGGGCACGGCCGCCGCCCTGCACCGACCAGCGCAAGACGTTCAGGACCTCGCGCCCGACCAGCATCCGGTAGCCGAGGATCCCGTGCTGGGCGGGAGCGAGGCCGGTCGTGATCGAGGTGAGCGCAGAGGCAGTCGTCGCGGGCACGACGGTGGTGATCGGACCACCGGCCATCGCCGCGAGCTCGGGCAGGTCGTCGCAGTGCTCGCGCAGCGCGTTCCATCCGAGGCCGTCGAGCACGAGGAGCACCACCGCGTCGGCCCCCTGCACCGGTTCCGGCAGCCAGGACGCATCCCGGACACCCAGAAGCGCGGGGACCACTCCGACGACGGACGCACCGTCGAGCGCGGGCCGCACCGCTCCGACGAGGGAGGAGGTCATCGGCCGCAGCGTAGAACCTCGCGGGGGCGACGCCCGGCCTTCCTTCCGCGCGACGATGGGGACATGAGGATGTCGACGCGCGGCGATTACGCGGCCCGCGCACTGTTGTCGCTCGCGTTGCACGGAACCGACCGTCCGACGTCCGTCAAGGAGATCGCCGAGCGCACCCACCTTCCGCAGCCGTACCTCGAGCAGATCCTCTTGTCGGTGAAGGGCGCGGGGCTCGTGCGCTCCAAGCGGGGCGTCGGTGGGGGTTACGTGCTCGCCCGTCCGCCGCAGGAGATCACCCTCGCCGACATCGTCTCGGCGGTCGAAGGCCCGCGGATCGTCTTGGCGGAGCACCCCGATCATTGCGAGGGCCACTGCATCCTGCAGGAGGTGTGGGTCGGCGTCGACGACGAGTCGCGCCGCATCCTCGAGCGCGTCACCCTGGCCGAGCTCGTCGGCCGTACCCGTATCGGTCACTCGGACGCGGTGCCCGACCTTACGCGCTGAACTTCGATGCGCTGAACTTCGATGCACTGAACTTCGATGCGCTGTGCGCGCGCTACCGACGTCGCTCGGCGAGGCGATCGAGCACGACGCGCAGATCCGGCGGCAACGGCTCCTGGAATCGCAGCGGTTCACCCGTGACGGGATGGTCGAATCCCAACGTCCCCGCGTGGAGAAACGAACGCGACAAAGGGATCTGCTCGCGGGACCCTCCGTAGGTGCCGTCGCCGACAACGGGATGACCGATCGCCGCAAGGTGTACGCGGATCTGGTGGGTGCGCCCGGTCTCGAGCCGGCACTCGAGGAGGCTGCAGCGCGGGAGCTCGAACTCCTCCACGACCTTGTACTCCGTTTGCGCCGGCTTGCCCGCGTCGCGCACCGCCATCCGCGTGCGGCGCGCGCCCGAGCGCGCGATCGGCGCGTCGATCAGGCCGCGCCGCGATGTCAGCCGACCCCACACCAACGCGGCGTAGACGCGCTCGACCGTCCGCGCCGCGAGCTGGCCGACGAGCGCTTCGTAAGCCGCGGCCGATCGTGCCACCGCGAGCAGGCCGCTCGTGTCGCGATCCAGCCGGTGGACGATCCCCGGGCGCGTCGGGTCGCCGACGGCCTCGATGCCTGGGAACCGCGCGAGCAGACCGTTGACGAGCGTTCCGCCCGCGTTCCCCGCACCGGGATGCACGACGAGACCGGCCGGCTTGGACACGACGACGACCTCGTCGTCGGCGAAGCGCACCTCGACGTCGACGCCGGCATCGGGCTCGGGCCGAGCGTCCGACTCGAGCGCCGGCTCGGCCGATACCTCGAGAGTGTTTCCCTCGCGCAAACGGTGACTCTTCGCGACGATCCGGCCGTCGACCAACACTTCTCCATCGTCGATCAACGCCTGCACCGCGGCGCGGGGCCAGCCGGTCAGGAAGGAGAGCGCCCGGTCGACCCGATCACCGTCGAGCGCCGCCGGCACGGTGATGGGCCGATCGATCATGACGCGGGCGCAGCATTTGGCGCGAGCAGCGTCCGGATGATCAACAGGACGGCTCCGACGGTGATACACGAATCGGCGACGTTGAACACCGGCCACCAACCTACGGCGACGAAATCGACGACGTGGCCGCGCAGGAAGCCGGGCGAACGCGCGACGCGGTCGCCCAGGTTGCCGAGCGCGCCGCCGAGCACGAGCACCAAACCGACGAGCATCCAGCGATCGGTCGCTTGGCGCAGCGAGCGCGCGATGAACACGGCGATCACGATCGCGAGCACGGCCAGCACCGGCGCGTAGCCTTGGAATCGGCTGAACGCGCTGCCGCTGTTGCGGGCCAGTTCGAATACCAGGAAGTCGCCGATGACGTGCTTGGGGCGGTCGGCCAGCGCGTTGACGGCCCAGGCTTTCGTCAGCTGATCGACCGCGACGATGCTCGCCAGCGCCGCAATGACCCACACGGTGCGGGACCGGGAACGGATTTGTCCTCGCGGCTCAGCGACGCCGTTCGCCACGGGCCTTGCACTTCACGCACTGCTCCGCCCACGGGATCACTTCGAGTCGCGCGACAGGGATGCGATCGCCGCAGGTGATGCACAGTCCGTACATTCCCGTCGGGATGCGCCGCAGGGCGCGGTCGATGTCGCCGACGGTCTGACGGGCCGTCGTCGACAGGGAGAGATCCCGCTCGCGCTCGACGCTCACCGTGTCGCCTTCGCCCGACTCCTCGTCGAACTGGGTGTCGCCCTGCTCCCGCTCCGACGCGAGCTGCTCGGCCGAGGCCTCGAGCTCCTCGGCTTGGCGCGCGTGGCGTTCGCGCTCCTCCTCCAAGCGCTCGCGCAGCTTCGCCAGCGTGCTCGCTGCGAGCGGCGGCGGGAGCTTCTTCGGCGGTTCCTTCTTGACGGGCGGCGGCTTGGGAACCGTCTTCGGCGCGGTCGAGGGCTTGTTCGCGATCTTCATCGGGCCCTTCGTCGACACCCTGGGCGCTTTCTTGATGGTCGACTTCGCCGGTGCGACGTTCTTCCCAGGTGCGACGCTCTTCCCAGGTGCGACGCTCTTCCCAGGTGCGACGCTCTTCCCAGGTGCGACGCTCTTCCCAGGTGCGACGCTCTTCCCAGGGGCGACGCTAGTCCCAGGGGCGCCG
>JBBQTI010000067.1:0-14345 GCA_038213435.1 Acidimicrobiia bacterium | reverse complement strand
CCGCCCTCGGGGAGGACACACTTCAGGCACGTTCGGGTCAGCTCACCGAGATCGAACGTGAAGATCCACGGCCCGAAGCTCCCACCGAAGGGCACGGACGCGTTATTCCATCCGTGGTCTCGGGTTCGGAGCGTTCGGGTCCCGCATCGGGAACATTTGTAGAAGCACGGTTCGGCGGTGGTATTTGTTGAGGTTGTCATGCGCCTTATAGACCTGCGCGTCCCGCGGCCGCAGCGCCCTGACCAGGCCTTTTACCAACTCACGCCTAATGTTCACCTAATGTTCACTTAAGCCAAGGTGCGGCCGACCCGCCGACGATGGAGGAGCGGCTGGGCGAGTTGGAACGCCGCCTTGAACAGGTAGAGATTCTCGCTTGAATCGACCTGCAGCGCGTCTTTGGTCCGAACCAAGTTTCGTTTTGGCGAGCTTCAATCGTCGTGCTGGATCGGGGCGACACGTCTTGCCTCATGGCACCACAGCAGCGCGTTGAACGGCGCAGGCCAGCCGATCGCCATCGAACATTGGAGGCCGACGCGCGCGCCGCAAACAGGACAGCTCACGCGAAGGATCTCGCGTGGGGTGTCAGTCACGCGTCACGCTACGAGGTTGGATAATCACTATCCGCCGCCTCTACCCGTTATGTCAACTTGCACGGACCAGGGTCCGGAGGCGAGCCTCGCCCCCATGACTCCTGACGACCTCGTCGAGATCGAGCTGATCAAGCGTTGCAAGTACAAGTACGCCCGCTGCCTCGACCAGAAGCTCTGGAACGAGATCGCCGAATGCTTCACGGCCGACGCCCATGCGGCGTACAGCGGGGGCGGGTACTCGTTCGAAGGGCGCGACGCGATCGTCGACTTCCTGCGCCGTTCGATGGGCGCCGAGACCTTTCACTCGAGCCACAAGATGCATCACCCGGAAATCGACCTCATCGGCCCCGACACGGCCCACGGCGTCTGGGCACTCGACGACGTCGTCGTGATGACCGACTTCGAGCTCACCATCCGGGGCTGCTCCTTCTACGAGGACGACTACGTGAAACACGACGGCGCCTGGCGTATCCGACGCACCGGCTACAAGCGTGTCTTCGAGGAGATGCAGCCGCGTGGAACGGTCGAGGGGCTCCGGCTCACCGCGTCGTGGTGGGCAACGGGCGGTCGCAGCGAGCTCCCGGCGGGTTGAGCCCGTGGCGGAACGCCCCGAAAACGTCACAGTGACGCAATCGCCCGGCCCCGCTCTCCCGCCGACCCGGCCCGGTGAAACCGTGACGCATCGGTGGCGAACTGCGACCGTCACATCGGGCGGCGAGACCATCTACTACGAGGTCACCGGCGCCGACGACGCACCCACGGTCGTCCTCACGCACGGCGCCGGCGGTTCACACGCCGCGTGGTTCCAACAGGTGCCCCCTTTGGCGGACGCCGGCTATCGCGTCGTGACGTGGGACAGCCGCGGGTTCGGTCGCTCGACGTTTGCGACCGGCGTGATCGGCATGGAGGCGGCCGTCGACGATCTCGTCGCCGTTCTCGATGCAGTCGGCGGCGAGCGCGTGCACCTGGTCGGTCAATCGATGGGCGGCTGGTGGGCGACGGCATTCGCGCTCGCCCGACCGCGGCGGCTGCGAACGCTGACGCTGTCGAACACAGTTGGCGGGCTGTGGACCGACGCGCTCTTCCAACACTTCGCGAACTTCGTCGCAGGAGCGGCCATCGCCGACGAGAGCCGCCTGGGCGTGCACAGCGCGCTCGGCCCGACATTCGTCGCGCGCGATCCCGCGCACGCCTTCCTCTACCAACAGCTCAACACGTTCCATGCTCCGCCCATGGCTGCGGTCGGACGAGTGCTCGCGGGCGCGCGAGTGGAACATGCCTCGCTCGACGCCCTCGGCATCCCCGTCCTCGTCATCACCGGTAGCGATGATGCGCTCTTCCCCGCCCCACTTGTGACCGAGAGCGCATCACGCCTCGCCAACGCGACGGTCGTCGAGATCGGCGACGCCGGCCATTCCCCCTACTTCGAGCGCCCCGACGTCTACAACGCCGCCCTCCTGCACTTCCTCGCAGAACATGGCGACGATGGCGTCAGAGGCTGAGGGGTTTCGATGAGACCTTGTACGTCAGGGTGGCGGTAGCCGCGAGAAGGCCGGAGCCGCCGCGCACCTCGGCGTCGCAGAACACGATCTGGCGGCCGCGTTGCGAAACCCAGCCTTCGGCCACCAAGTCGTCGTCGACGAGCGGCGCGAGAAAACGCAGTTGGATGTCGATCGTGAACAACTGGCGCGGCGTGTCGTAGCCGGAGCCGACCGCCGGCACGACGACGGTGTCGATGATCGACGCGATCACTCCGCCGTGCACGACACCGGCGGGCTGACGGAACTCGGGCCGGTACGGAAGTCGCATCCGCGCGTAGTCCTGGCGCAGTTCTTCGACCTCGATCCCGAGGAACTGCGGGAACCAGACCGTGTCCCACCTCCCGAACTGCGACCAGATCGCCTCGCGCTCGGGAGCGAGCGGCGGGAACTGCTCCGATCGTTCGGTCATCGCATCGTCACTTCTTCACGAAGGGAAGCGGTACGACCTGCGCGTCGAGCAACTGACCCCGCACGTCGACCTGCAGCGTGTCGCCCGGCTCGAGGTCCGGCGGTACGAACGCGAGCGCGATGCCGTGTCCGAGCATCGGAGAGAAGTTCCCACTCGTGACCGTGCCTATCTCCGCGCCGTCGCGCACGACCGGCGACCCTTGGCGCGGAGGTCGGCGGCCTTCGACGGAAAGGCCGCGAAGCCGCCGGTCGATCCCCCGCTCCCGCTCGGCCCAGAGGGCGTCGCGACCACGGAAGTCGGGCTTGTCCCATCCGACGACCCACCCGAGGCCCACCTGGAGCGGAGTGATCCCGCGGCCGAGCTCGTGACCGTGCAAAGGCAGACCGGCCTCGAGGCGCAGCGTGTCGCGCGCGCCCAGACCCGCGGGCTCGATCCCTGTCTCGCACAGCGCGTCCCACAAACCCGGCGCGTCGGCGGCCGCGACATGGAGCTCGACCCCGTCCTCGCCGGTGTAGCCGGTGCCCGCGACCACGAGGCCGCCGACCCGCCTCACCGAGAAACGCGCGACGGTGGCCGCTTCGGGATCCATCCGGGCGAGGAGCGCTCGAGCCTGCGGCCCTTGCACCGCGAGCACCGCGCGCGTCGCAGTCGCATCGGCGAACTCGACCGGGTCCTCGGTATGCGGGAGCCCTTCGGCGAACGCATCCAGGAGCTCGTCGGTATTCGACGCGTTCGGCATCACGAAGAAGCGATCGGTGTCGATCCACCAGACGATGATGTCGTCGACGACGTGCGCGTCGCCCGGATCGAGCAGATGCGTGTACTGCGCCCGCCCGCACTCGATCTTGCGCAGGTCGTTGGTGAGCAACCACTGCAACAACTCGAATGCACCGGGTCCGCGACACTCGACCGTTCCCAGATGGGAGACGTCGAACACGACGGCGTGCGTCCGGCACGCGCGATGCTCTTCGAGCACGCTCGCGTACTGCAGGGGCATGTCCCACCCGCCGAACGGCACCATACGCGCACCGCGGGCCCGATGGCGCGCGTCGAGCGGACTGTGGCGAAGCTCGTCGCTCATGCGCTCTCGGCCTCGGAGCCGCCGGCGACGGATCGCGAGCGGCGGCCGAGGTCGAGTGGCACGAGCGCGTCCGCACCTGCATGCGCGTCGGCGTCGACCAGTTGCGACGGCGGCTCCAGGCCGTACTTCACGAGCAGATGCAGATAGTCCCGCTGATACAGGACCCGGATCGACACCTCGGGATGCTGCTCGACGAGGCGTCGCGCTTTGCGGTTCTTCCTCGTCACGAGCTTCTGGTTCAGCGTCGTGATCTCGATATAGAGGTCGTACGCCGGCAAATAGAAGTCGGGGGCGAACGCCTGCACCGGCCGGCCGTCACGATCGTGCTCGAGGGTGAAGGTCGTCGGCTCGTATTCCCACGCGATTCCGTAGAAGTCGAGCAACTTCGCGAACTGCCGCTCGGAGTTGTGCGCGAAACGGACGAGCTCGTGTGGGAGCATCTCGCTTTCGATGGCGTGCTCCGAAGCTTCCTAGCGCGCGGCCACGCGCGGAGTGCCGTCGGTGTCGAACGCGAGTTGCACGGCTTGCGTGATCGTTTGTTGGAGCGGCTCGATGTCGAGCACCATGCTCAACACTCCCTGACCGCCGCGGAGGAGATCCATCACCTGTTCGTCGCTCTGGGCGAGCACGACGTTCGGACCCTGGATGACGACGCGGACCGACGCGAGCCCTTCGTCGAACCCACGCAACGACTCGACGGCCTTGCGCGCCGATTGCAGGGAGATGCCCGCGTCGAGCATCTGCTTGATGACCTTGAGCTCGACGAGATCGCGATACGAATACAGACGTTGCGTGCCGCTTCCGTTCGCGTCCATGACCGACGGCCGGACGAGCCCGGTACGCGCCCAGTAGTCGAGCTGGCGATACGTGATGCCCACGATCTTGCAGACCTGCGGACCGCGGTAACCGGGCTCGGACATCGATGCTCCCTCGCAACTCCTGTCGCTGCCGATCGGCCCTACCCCCGACCGGCTGACACGAGTGTAGTTACATCTGGGTCGAACCGTAAACCTGAACCTTTTCCACAGGTCGACGGACCCGCAGAGCGGTTACTGAGCGAAGTCTTCGGGGGTGACGTTGTCGAGGAACTCGCGGAACTCCTCGACCTCGTGCTCCTCCTCGTCGGCCTCGAAGAGAACCCCGGCCTCGTCGAGGACCGCCTCGTCGGCGTAGATCGGCACTTCGGCGCCGAAGCGGACGGCGAGCGCGATCGCATCCGAAGGCCGCGACGAGATGCGCGACTTCGTGCCTTCGCGGTCGAACTCGATCTCGGCGTAGAACGTGCCGTCGTGCAACGAGGTGATCTCCACCCGTTCGACCGTGACATCGAGGCCGTCGAGCACCGTCTTGAACAGGTCGTGCGTCATCGGCCGAGGGGTATCCATCCCCTGCAACGCGTACACGATCGCCGTGGCCTCGGGGGACCCGATGAAGATCGGGAGGAAGCGCGTGCCGCCCTCTTCGCGTAGAAGAACGATCGGCTGATTCGTCGGGACCTCGACGCGCACACCGATCAGCGACAGGCGAATCACGGCTCCTCCGTGGGGTCGGCGGTCACCCTACCACCGGGGCGCGACGCCGAATCCTGGCGCCGGTACAGGTCGTCCACGTAGGCGTCGGGCCGGGTCACGAGCGTGTCGCGGTCGGCCGCGACGACGTAGGGGACGTTGCGGTACAGATCGCGGACATGCAGTCCGTACCCGAGCACGTACTCGGTTCCCAGCTCGAGACCCCGGTAGTCGACCTGCTGCGGAACGATTCGCCTCAACGGCCGGTCGAGCATCGCGCACGTCGAGAGGCGACGCGGCCCGCGCGCGGACAGCTGCCCGACGAGATACGCGAGCGTCAACCCGGTGTCGATGATGTCCTCCACGACGACGACGTCGCGGCCGCCGATGTCGCACGCGAGGTCGTGCAGGATCTTGACCCGGCCGGAGTCGGGCGCGAAGCGCGAGATCGACATGAAGTCAATGGTCACATCGACCTCGGGAACCGCGCGCGCGAGATCGGCGAGGAAGATGAGCGCGCCCTTCAGGACGCCCACGAGCACGACGCCGTCGGGATGATCGCGGGCGATCTCCCGGCCGAGGCGTCCGACGTGTCGGTCGATCGCCGTTTGGTCGAGGAGGACCGTCGACGCCACGTCAGGTGTGGTCACGTCAGTTGTTGAACGTTCGCCGCACCGTTTGACGCAAGAGCGCGGTGCGCAGGCGGCGCCCGAGCCCGGCCAGCTCGCCGAGCGTCTCGGAGGTACGCGCCTGCGCCTCCGGATTCCGTTGACGCCGATACGGCAACACCACCTGCTCGAACAGACTGGCCTCGCGCTCCGCGAACGCCCGGTACATGCGGAGGTGACGCGGCTCGATGCCGTGGCGCATGAACGCCGCGCAGACGCGTGCCACCGCGAGCGAATCATCGTCGAACAACACCCGGTCGCCGGTCGAATGGCTGGGCGTGATCAGCCCGTACTCCTCGAGCCGGGCGAGGTCTTCCTCGCTCGTCCCGGCGGCCCGTACGAGCTCGGCCCGGGTCAAGCTGACGCCGCTCTCGGCGGTAGCGAGGTCTTCTGTGCCTTCGTCGTCTCGTACGCGCGCCGACGCCGAGCGCGCCTCGGCACTCTGCGCGGCCCGCCGGGTCTCTTGGAACAACGCGTCCACCGTGGCGGGATCGACGGTCCGGTCGCCGGAGCTGTCGGTCGGCGCGGTCACGGCAAAACCGCCGTCGCGGTCGACTTCGTCGAGCCGCTCCTTTATCACCTTCAACGGCAGGAAGTGCTCTCGCTGCTGGCGCAGGATGAAACGCAACCGCTCGACGTCCGCCGGGTAGAACTTCCGATAGCCGGACGGTGTCCGCTCGGGATCGACCAGGCCCTGGCTCTCGAGGAATCGGATCTTCGAGATCGTGATGTCGGGAAACTCTTCGCGAAGCTGATTCAGCACGTCGCCGATCGACGAGTGCGTCCGCTTGGCGACCATCACGCGTCCCGCTCGCCGTGCTCGCCTCCGAGCACGAAACTCAAGCGGTAGCGACCGATCTGCACCTCGTCGCGGTGTCGGAGACGCGCGTCGTCGACCCGCTTGTGATTCACATACGTACCGTTGAGCGAACCGGCATCGCGCAACGTGTATCCGTCGTCGCTGCGCTCCACCGCCACGTGACGGCGGGAAACCGTGATGTCGTCGAGGAAGATGTCGGAGTCGGGGTGTCGTCCGATCGCCGTAAGCGGCTCGTCGAGGCGATACGACGATCCCGCGTTCGGGCCGTGTCGGACGACGAGCATGCCGAGGCCGGGCGCGAGTCCGTCGAGGTAGCGCTCGAGCTCGTCTTCCTCGGTGGCGGCCTCGACGGCCGAAAGGGTGAGCGTCGTCTCCCCGTTGTCGCCGCCACCGACGGGCGCGCCGCACGACGAGCAGAACCGCGCGTCCTCAGGATTCTGATGTCCGCACCGGGCGCAGATCACAGGCGTCAGGCTACCGAGGCGCACGGTAGGCGACAACGGCCCACTTCACCTCAACGAGAGGTCGAACGTCGAGGGTCATGAACGCTCGATGAGGGCTCAACCGTCTCCGGCCTCGGCCGATGTCAGCGCTCGATACGCGGCGGCGTCCAGCAGTGCGGCGACCTCGCTCACATCGCTCACCTCGACCTCGAACATCCAGCCCGTTCCGTACGGGTCCTGGTTGACGAGCTCGGGCTGATCGACCAAGGCCTCGTTGACGGCGGAAACGACTCCGGTCAGGGGCACGTAGACGTCGGAGACCGACTTCGTCGACTCGATCTCGCTCACACCGGCGCCGGCGATCACGTCGAGACCGACGTCGGGCAGCTGCACGAACACGACGTCGCCCAGACTGTCCTGCGCGAAGTCGGTGATGCCGATGCGGGCCACGCTGCCGTTCAGCCGCACCCACTCGTGCTCGCGGCTGTAACGAAGTTCCGGGGGAATGTCCATGACGTCGGAGCGTACCTATCGCGTGAGCTCGGCGACCTGACCGGCGTGGATCGCCACGAGACGCCGCGCGTCGTCGTCGCTCGCACCCTCCGCCCAGATGTGGGTGATCGCGAGCTCGGGGTCGGGCAGGACGAGCGCCCACCCGTCCGGGTACACGATCTTCACCCCGTCGACGAGCACGGTCGGGAAGTCCTTCGCCCGCTCCAGGACACCCCGCATCACGGTTCCCTTGCGCTCCCACGGCGTCGGCACCACGTCGTGCGCGACGTGTGTCTCGGGCACCTCGGCCACGATCGACGACAAGGCGCGACTACTCGACGCGAGCAGATCGAGCAGGTGCACGAGCGTGGCGACCGCGTCGTACGCGGGCAGGAACGACGGCCAGATGAAGCCGCCCTCTTGCGATGCGGCGAAATCGACCGCGCCGCTGCCGGCGATCTCCATCAGGTGCGACGCCGACAGCTTCGCCCACGTGATGGACGCACCGCTCCGTTGCGCGAGGCGCTGCGCCTCGCCACTTACCGAGACTGGGAGCGCGAGACGCGAGCCGGGTCGCTGCTCGCAGACGAGCTTCACGAGGGCGAGCAACGCGGACTCCGACGAGAGGCGAACGCCCTGGTCGTCGATGATCGTCGCGGTCTCACCGTCCGGGTCGAACACATAGCCGAGGTCGGACCCGGAAGTGCGCACGAGGTCGCCGATGGCCTTGATGCGCGTGTCCTGATCGTCGTCGGTAGCCATGGCGCCACTCGTCGCCGCGAACGGATTGACCGCGAGCACGCTGGCGCCGAGCTTGGCGAGCACATTCGGCATGAGGATCGACGTCGCGCCGTACGAGTAGTCGAGGACGACCTTGAACGCGCGACGGCGGAGGCGCTCGGGCTGCACGCTGGCCTCCAGTGCGGCGGTGTAGAACTCGATCGCTCTCGGCGGGAACACGATGTCGCCGATGTCGCCGGCGAACGCACGCCGGAAGTCTTCGCGATAGAGCAAGCGCTCGATCTTGCGCTGCGCACCCTCGTCGATATCGGCGCCGTACTCGTCCATGAACCGGATCTCGACGCTGTCGGCGTCTCCCGACGCCAGTCGCACGCTGATTCCACCCTGGGCCTGTTGCGTTCGGACCTGGAAGCGCGTGAGCGGCACGGTGGACAGCTCGAGATCCATGACGTGCACGCCGCTCAGGTTGAGACCCGCGATCAGCGCCCGCTTCAGCGCCCGGGCCGAGCGGCTCGTATCGCGGCTCGTACAGACGACCGCCCCTTTCTTGAGTGCGGTTCCGTATGCCATTGCGAGCCGCACCGCCACCTCGGACGTGATGTCGACGTTCGCGAGGCCGCGCACTCCGCGCCGTCCGAACAGCGTGCGGGCGCCCTTGCTCTCCCAGACGATCGAAGAGGTGACGAGCGCACCCGGCTCCACCATCTTGAAGGGGTAGATCTTCACCGACGGATTGATGATCGCGTGCGCGCCGACGAAGCATTCGTCGCCGATGACGACGTTCTCCTCCACCCGCGCGCCGTCACGGATGTCGCTCGCGCGGCCGACGACCGCGCCCCGCAGGCGCGCGCCCGGCCCGATGTAGACGTGATCGTGGACGACGCAGCGTTCCAACTCGGCATCTGCCTTCACGACGACATCGGCACCGAGAACGGTGTAGGGGCGGAGCACCGCTCCCGCCTCGACCCTGGAGTTGTCGCCTATGAGGACCGGGCCGTAGACCTCGGCATCGGGCGACAGATCGGCGGCCTCCCCCAGCCAGACTCCGTCGCGCACCTCGAAGCCCGGCATCTCGAAGTGCATCCGGCCGTCGAGGATGTCCTCGTGGGCCCGCCGGTAGGCCTCGATCGTGCCGACGTCCTCCCAATAGCCGTCGATCACGTGACCGATCAGCTTCTTGCCGCGCTCCAGCACCTCCGGGAACACGTCACCCGAGAAATCGACGATCTCTCCGGCCGGGATGAAATCGAAGATCTCGGGCTCGAGCACGTAGATGTTGGTGTTGATGGTGTCGGAGAAGACCTCGCCCCATGTGGGCTTCTCGAGGAAGCGTTCGATCGTGCCGTCCTCACGGGTGATGACGATGCCGAACTCGACCGGGTTCTCGACTCGCTTCAGCGCGATCGACGCAAAGGCGTCGGCCGCACGGTGCGCCTTCATCACGCCGCCAAGATCCACGTCGGTCAATGCGTCGCCCGCAACCACGAGGAAGGTCTCGTCGAGCTCGTCCATTGCGTTGCGCACGGAGCCCGCGGTTCCGAGTGGCGACTCCTCGGTCGCATAGCGCATCCGCACGCCGAACTCCGACCCGTCGCCGAAGTAGTTGCGGATGTGGTTCGCCAGAAACGCGACCGTGACGACGATGTCGTCGAAGCCGTGGCTCGCGAGTTGCCGCACGATGTGCTCCATCATCGGCGCGTTCGCGATCGGCATCATCGGCTTGGGCTGGTTGCTCGTCAATGGCCGAAGTCGCGTCCCTTCGCCACCTGCCAAGATCACAGCCTTCATGAAGACACCTCCGCGGCGGGACGCGCGGTCCTTCCTTCCCGTAACGCCGCGCGTGCCGCGGGCACGTACTTCGCGGCCGCGAAGTACCCGAGCACGATTCCCCCGATCGCGAAGGCCCAACCCAGCACCTCGAAGACGGAACGCACCGAGTGTGCGGCGTCGGCGATGAGGAACATCGGCAGCGCGATCATGAGCGCGAGGGTTCCGGCCTTTCCGGCCCAGACAACGTCGATACGGCGGGCGCCCGCGAGCGCGAGCGCGACGGTTGCAATCGCGATGAGAACCTCACGCGCGAGAACGATCCACAAGATCACTTCTACCCCTGTCGCCAGCCCCTCGCGCAAGAGCGCGACCGCCGCCGCGACGAGCAGCACGCGATCCGCGGTGGGGTCGAGGATCTTGCCGAGCTCGCTTCCCTGGTCGAAGTGGCGCGCGATCCAGCCGTCGACCCAATCGGTCGCGCCCAGGATCGCGAGCAGCACCGCGGCTCCCCGCCGGGCCGGGTGGGCCTCCCACAGCATCCACAAGAACACGGGCACACACAGCAATCGGGCCAACGAGATGAGATTCGGAATCGTCAGTACCCGTGACCGAGCGGGACGCATCGGCCTCAAGGGTACGGGCTACAGGCCGGACGCGCCGCCCTCCGCACGCGGATCGGATCCGCAGCGGTACCCACGGGCCATGCTCTCGATTGCGTGCGCGATCCCCGGGCCGTGGCGGTAACCGCGGACGACGTCGATCTCGTGCCCGCGGCGACGGAGGTCGTCGATCCAGGCCGCTTCGAAGTGATCTTCGATCGCGATGCGGCCGCTCCCGGGATCGACGGTGAACCGTGGCGCACTGATCGCGCGCTGCGGGTCGTCGCCGTCGACGAGCATGCGAACCATCAGCTGCGTGTGAGTCTGCGCCTGGCCGTGTCCGCCCTCGGTACCGAACACGAGCCAGGGACGACCGTCGCGCAGAGACATCGCGGGGATCAGCGTGTGCAACGGCATCTTGCGCGAGCCGATGCCGTTGGGGTGCGCGTCGTCGAGCACGAACGCCGAGCCGCGGTTGTGCAGGTTCAGGCCCCACTCCCCCACGCGCAGCCCGGAACCGGCTCCCGAGAAGTTCGACTGGATGAGGCTCACCAGCATGCCGTCGCGGTCGGCGGCACACATGTAGATCGTGCCGCCGTCGGGTTCGACGTGACGCTCCCCCATACGCGCGCGTCGCGGATCGACGTCGGCACGCCGGGACGCGATCCAGTCGTCGCGCAGGAGCTGTTCCGGCGCGATCGTCATCGCGTCCGGATCGCCGAGGTAGCGGCGCCGGTCGGCCAGCGCGAGCTTGACCGCTTCGATCAATAGATGCTCCCGATCCGGTCCGTCCCGTCCGAGCTCGAGCCCATCGACGATCCGCAGGGCCTCCAGCGCCGTGAGTCCTTGCGTCGGCGGGGGCATCTCGAGGATCTCGACGTCCCGAAAGGGCGCGCGCAGCGGCTCGACCCACGCGCCGGCGTGCGCCGCGACGTCGGCCGCCGTCATGCAACCTCCGGCCCGATGCACCCGCTCCGCGATCGCGGCTCCGATCGGGCCGCGATAGTAGGCATCGGCTCCGTCCTCGGCGAGCGTGCGGATGGTACGCGCCAGCTCGGGTTGGCGGATCCAATCGCCCGGCGCGAGATCGCCGTAGGCATCGTGGAAATCCGAGAGTCCGAAGTGGTCGTAGAGGATCGCGATGTTCTCGAAGAACCACGCGCCGCGCTTGGTGACGGGGAAACCCTCCTCCGCGTAGTGGAGCGCACGCTGCGCGAGCTCCCCGAACGATCGCGTCGCGAACTTCTCGATGAGTGTGAACCACCCCTCGACCGCGCCCGGCACGGTCACCGGGTGCGCACCGAACACCGGCATCTCGGACTCACCCGATTGTTCCCGTACGAACTCCGCGGTCGCACCGGCCGGCGCGCGGCCCACGCCCCGGTACGCGTTGAGCCCACCGTCCCACACCATCGCGAGGAGATCCCCGCCGAAGCCGCACATATACGGCGTCACGACCCCGAGGACGAGGTTGGCCGCGAACGCGGCATCGATCGCGTTCCCGCCCTCGGCCAACATCGCGGCCCCGGCAGCCGTTGCGAGATAGTGCGGAGTGCAGACGACTCCGTTCGGATACGCCCGCGCCTCGTCCAGCCACACGCTCACGACGGCCGACGTTACTCACTCCATCCGACGACCGGCGATGGGCCCACGACCGGCGACGAGCGCCACCGGAGCGCTCGGTAGTGTCGTTCGATGGAGTTCAACCTCGCCGACCTGTTCGAGGCCGTGGCCGACGCGGTGCCCGAGCGCATCGCATTGATCGCCGGCGACCGCCGCCTGACGTATCGCGACCTCGACGAGCGCGCGAGCCGGGTCGCGCATTACCTGCGCGACGTCGGCGTCCTTCCCGGCCAGCACGTCGGTATCTACTCCTTCAACCGCGCCGAGTGGCTCGAGTCGATGCTCGGCTGCTTCAAGGCCCGGGCGGTGCCGGTCAACGTGAACTACCGCTACGTCGTCGAGGAGCTGCGCTACCTGTTCGACAATGCGGATCTCGTCGCGCTGATCTTCGAGGCCGAGTTCGGGCCACTCGTCGCCTCGGTCCTTCCCGGGTTGCCGAAGCTGCGCCATCTCGTGCAGCTCGACGACGGCACGGACACCGTGACAACGGGTCTCGACGTGGTCGACTACGAAGAGGCGCTCTCGGACGCGGTGCCGGCACGCGGCGGGCTGCTCCCCCGCTCGGCCGACGACCTCTACGTCCTCTATACCGGCGGCACGACCGGCATGCCGAAGGGCGTGATGTGGCGCGCCGAGGACATCTTCTTCGCCGCGATGGGCGGCGGGAACTACGGCGGTGCGGGCATCGGACATCCGGCCGAGCTCACGAAGAACCTGAGCGCGAGCCCCGGCATCAGCTTCGCTTTGGCGCCCTTGATGCACGGCAACGCCCAGTGGACGACGTTCGTCGCGCTCTTCGGCGGCAACTCGGTCGTGCTGAACGCGAGCCGGCGCTTCGACGCCGGCGAGATCTGGGAACTCGTCGAGCGAGAGGGCGTGAACGTGATCTCGCTGGTCGGCGACGCGATGGCGCGCCCACTCGCCGACGAGCTCGCCCATCGCGCCGCGCCCTCTACGTTGATCGCTCTGGTCTCCGGCGGTGCGATCCTCTCGCCCGCGATCAAGCAGGAGCTGAACCAACGCGCACCGAACGTCGCAATCATCGACGCGTTCGGCGCGTCGGAGACCGGCGCGAACGGGGCGGTCGACGTCACCGACAAGGGTCCGCGCTTTCACATGAACGAATGGACGACGGTGATCACCGAGGAGGGAGACATCGCGCCGGTCGGCGAGATCGGGCTCCTCGCCCGCCGCGGCCACGTGCCCGTGGGCTACTACAAGGACCCGGAGAAGACGGCCGCTACGTTCACCGAGCTGCATGGTGTTCGCTGGGCGATACCCGGCGACCGCGCGGTCATAGAAGACGACGGCACGATCACGGTGCTCGGACGCGGTTCGCAGTGCATCAACACAGGTGGCGAGAAGGTGTTCCCGGAAGAGGTGGAGGCCGTCCTCAAAAGTCATCCCGACGTCTTCGACGCGATCGTCGTCGGCGTGCCCGATGAGCGATGGGGCGAGTCCGTCGCGGCCGTGATCGCGCCGCGCGCCGGCCACTCGGTGACGCTCGAACTGTTGACCGAGCATTGCCGCGTCGCACTCGCCGGTTACAAGCTGCCGCGCCGGATCGTCGTCGTCGAGACCGTCGAACGGACCCCGGCGGGCAAACCGAACTATCGCTGGGCGAAGGAAACGGCGCTCGCCGGCTAGCGCCGCCCGTCGCTGCCGTCGGCGAGGCGTGTCATTCGGCGAGGTCGGCGAGGACCGCAAGCGCCGTTCGAGCGCAGGTGTTTGCCGCAGAGGGGTTGGGCGTTGGGTGCGACCGGTCGCACCGGCGGTGGACCGCCGCGATGTGAGACGCGGAAGCCATGCACGATGTCTTTGGGGACTACCCGCGGCCACATGACAACGCGTAGATCGCCAAGTTGCGTCCGGACGACGGCGAGGTCGCAGTGCAAGGGCTCGTTGCTTGGCTTCGAGCTGGCTAGCTGTAGTTCCCAATGACGTTGTTCAGGCCGGGTCTCCTTGGAGACTGAGGGTGTCTACGCCTTCAGATCCGAGGAGACCCGGTGAAATTACACGGTAACGCGAAGCTCACTCCTGTACAGCGCCGTTTGATGTGT
>JBBQTI010000066.1:0-16637 GCA_038213435.1 Acidimicrobiia bacterium | reverse complement strand
GGAGAGGCCGTCGGTGGTGCGCCGTTCGATGTAGTTGATGGTGGGTGCGTGTTTGCTGCGGATGCGGACCATGACGACGGTCCAGAGCGCGGAGTTGGCGTGGCGGTCACCGGCGCGGTTGAGGCGGTGTCGGTTCGTCTTGCCGGACGAGACGCGCACGGGTGATGTGCCGCAGAGCGCGGCGAAGCCGGCTTCGGTGTTGAGCCGTCGCGATCACGAGGAGGTGCCGCCGTTCCTTTGGCGCAAACGCTGCAACGCGCGCGGAGGCGCCCCTCGAACGTGGCGGTCGGGGCAACAAGCTGTCGGGTCGGAGGAGGGCGCCGGGCAGGAGTGTGTCGGGCCCGGACGACCGGAAGGCGGCCTGTCCTGCGGCCGCGTCGAAGCGAGTCGCGTCTGCCGTCGCCACCGGCGGCGTCGCGATCCGAGACGCCGATCGGCGCCGGCGGGCGAGGGTCGCCGGGATCGTCACCCGGGTCACCTCGAGCTCGTTGTGGAGCGGCGCGCCGCAGCGTCGGCACATCTGCCATTCCGCCGGGACGGGATACCTGCAGGTCGGACACTCCACCGCGACGCTCCGGAGATACCTATTGCCCCCACCGAGTCATCGGCGCGTGAGCGTCCGCGATTCAGTGCTTCACGCGGGTTGGCGGTTCAGGCACGAGGACCGAAGTACTGGTCGGCCAGCTCGGGCCGTGGCTGCACGAAGAGCCCCTCGGCCTCGGCCGTGAGCGTGTCGCCGTCGTACATCTCGGCCCGAGACATGATCCGCCGGCCCTCGACCCGTTCGACCCGCGCCCGCAGGACCAGCTCGCGAAACAGCGGCGTCGGCTTCCGGTAGTGGACGGTGAGGCGCGCGGTCATACCCGGGTTTCCCGAGACGATGTTCGCGATCCCGAGCACCTCGTCGAACGCACACGCAACCCATCCGCCGTGCACGAAGCCCGGCGGCCCCTCGTACGCGGCGCCGAACGTACCCCGCGCTTCCACGGCCGGGACGCCGTCGTCCTGGGCGACGACTTCCCAGTCGAGGCGCGGCGAGAGTGGGCTCGACTCACCGACGATCGGCGAGCGCGGCAGGTAGTCGCCGTGGCTGCGCGGGCGGTAGCCCGCGCCGTCCTCGCGGCCGCGCCCGAGCCGGAATGTAAGTTGCTCGACCTCCTGCGCGACCGCGTGCAAGGTCTCGGCCTCGACCTCCTCGACCGACATCACCGCGTCGATGAGGGCGCGGACGGCGCCCGCGAGCTCCGCTCGCTCGGGAGTCGCGAATGCAGCGGAGTCGGGAATTCCGGGCGCGGCCTCGGACACGCGCGGTCACTTGCCCTGGAAGACGGGCGGACGCTTCTCGCCGAAGGCCTTCGGGCCCTCTTGGGCGTCCTCGCTCGCGAAGACCTCCCAGCCGATCTTGTCCTGATGTTGCATCGCGTCGGCGTCGTTCATGTGCTCCGTCTCGCGCCACGCGCGCAGGATCGCCTTCGTCGACAGCGGCGCCATCTCCGCGACCTCCGCGGCGAGCTCCGTGGCCCGCGCCAGTGCCTGGCCGTCGGGTACCACGTGGCCGACGAGACCGATCTCCCTGGCTTCACGCGCGGGGACGGGCGGACAACGCAACAAGATGTCCATCGCGAGCGTGTAGGGGATCTGGCGCGGCAAGCGGCACGCCGATCCGCCGAGCGGGAACAGGCCCCGCTTGGCTTCCCACACGCCGAAGACGGCGCCCTCGGCCGCGACGCGGATGTCGGTGCCCTGCAGGATCTCGCTGCCGCCCGCGACCGCGTAGCCCTCGACCGCCGCGATCAACGGTTTCGAGAGGCGGTAGTCGCGCAGGAGCGCCTTCCAATGCGGGTTGTCGCCACGCGCCATGACCGCTTGGACCTTCGGGTCGTCCGACTGCTGGCCCATCGACGTAAGGTCCATGCCCGAGCAGAAGTTGCCGCCCGCGCCGGTGAGGACGGCGCAGCGGACCTCGGGGTCGTCGTCGACGTACTCGTATCCGAGCACGAGCCCGGCGAGCATGTCGGGGGAGAGCGCGTTCTTCTTCTCGGGCCGATTCATCGTGAGGATCACGACGCGCTCGTCGCGTTCGATCGTGCAGTGCCGGGTGCTGATGTCGAGTCGTTCGATCACGCGCCGAGGCTAGAACAGGTTTCACCTCCAGCGCCCAGGCGGACCGGACCGCCGTCCCTTGGACCGAAGATGGAACGTGTTCTACTCTGCGGCGGTCGACGCCCAGTCGGAGGGAGCCCGGCGAAATGGGATTCTGGAAGCATGCGCAGGACGACCCGGGTTACCTCGCGATCGTCGACCCGGACGGCACCGAGCACGCGGCGGGTGACGTCCTGGCCCGGGCCAATCAGTTCTCGCACGCCCTGCGCGCGCTGGGGCTGCGCAAGGGCGACGCGGTCGCGGCGGTGCTTCCCAACGGCGCGCACCCGTTCGTCGTGTACCTGGCTGCCCTGCAGACGGGCCTCTACTACGTCCCGATCAACTACCGCCTGAGCGCTCCCGAGATCGCATACATCCTCGAGGATTCCGAGGCGAAGGCGTTCGTGAGTCACGAACGATTCGCTCCGCTCGTCAGCGCCGCGGCCGACGAGGCGAAGATCCCGGCGGAGGCACGACTCGCCCACGGCACGATCCCGGGCTTCCGCTCGTTCTCCCAGCTCGTCGATGCGCAGCCGACCACGTCGCCCGACGAACGCGCGACGGGCGCGGCGATGCACTACACCTCCGGTACGACGGGCAAGCCCAAGGGCGTGAAGCGCGCGCTGGTCGACATCGACCCCGACATGAGCGCGGAGCTGTTCACGTTCTTGCTTCAGCTGTTCGGCATCATGCCCGGCCACGACGAAGTCCACCTGAGCACCTCGCCGAACTACCACACGGCAGTCACGACCTTCGCAGGCAACGCGCTGCACATGAAGCACACCGTCGTCTGCATGGACAAGTGGGACCCGGAGGAAACGCTGCGCCTCATCGAGCGCTACGGCTGCTCGCACACGCACATGGTCCCGACGCAGTTCATCCGCATGCTGCAGCTGCCCGACGAGGTCAAGCAGCAGTACGACGTGTCGGCGATGAAGTGGGCGATCCACGCGGCCGCGCCGTGCCCGGTCGACACCAAGCGCAAGATGCTCGAGTGGTGGGGACCCGTGATCTGGGAGTACTACGCGGCGACCGAAGGTGGCGGCACCCTTGCGCCGCCCGACGAATGGCTCAAGTACCCCGGAACGGTCGGACGGGTGTGGCCGACCTCGGAGCTCAAGGTCACCGACGACGACGGCAACGTCATGCCCACCGGCGAGCCGGGCACCGTCTGGATGCGCATGGGTGCGGGCCGTACGTTCGAGTACAAGGGTGACGACGAGAAGACGAAGAAGTCGCACGACGACGAAGGCTTCTTCACCGTCGGCGACATCGGCTACCTGAACGACGACGGGTACCTGTTCCTCTGTGACCGCAAGAGCGACATGATCATCGCGGGCGGGATCAACATCTATCCGGCCGAGATCGAAGGTTGCATCCAGGAGCATCCGCAGGTCGCAGACATAGCGGTGTTCGGTATCCCCGATCCCGAGATGGGCGAGCAGATCAAGGCGGTCGTGCAACCGTTGCCGGGTGTCGCGGGCGATGACGCCTTGCGCGCGTCGATCATGGAGCACGTGCAAAGCCGCCTCGGCAAGTACAAGTGGCCGCGCAGCATCGACTTCATGGACGAACTGCCGCGCGAGCCCACCGGCAAGCTGTTGAAGCGCACGTTGCGCGACCCGTACTGGGAAGGACGCGACCGCGCGATCTAGCGCGATTGGCGCCGACGAAGTTCAGCCACGAAGTCGGGGAGCACCGTTGACCGACGTCTTCACAGCCCACCACGTCATCGAGTATCCGGGCGGTTATACGCGCTCGGTCGGGCCCGTCATCGGGCGGTTCCTCACGGGGCTGCGCGACGGTCGGGTCCTCGCGGTGCGTCTCGCCGACGGTCGCGTGCTCGTACCGCCGACGGAGTACGACCCGACGACGAGCGCGGAGGTGGCAGCCGACGGCGACCACTGGATCGAGGTCGGCCCGCGCGGCACGGTTCAGTCGTTCACATGGGTTGCGCAACCGCGGAAGGGCAAGCATTCGCTCGACAAACCGTTCGCGTTCGCGCTCATCCGGCCCGACGGCGCCGACACGGCGATTCTGCACGCCGTCGACTGCGGGAGCGCCGACGCGATCGCGGTGGGTTCGCGCGTTGCGCCCAGGTGGCGCGCCGAGCGCACGGGATCGATCACCGACATCGAGGCGTGGCTCCCGCTCGGTGACGGCGAGGAGCCCGAACCCGCGCCGTTTCACGTACCGGCCGAGGACGAGCAGCCCGTTGCCGGCATCACGGTGCCGATCCGGCTCGAGTACGAGCTCACTGCCGGTATCGCGACGACGCGCTACCTGAAGGGTCTCGGTGAGGGGAAGATCATCGGCGGCCGGTCACCGTCGAGCGACGAGGTCTACGCCGCGTCGCGCGGTACCGACCCGAAGTCGGGTCAGCCCACGTCGGTCGAGGTGGAGGTGCGCGATACGGGGGTGATCACGACGTTCTGTGTCGTGAACGTGCCCGGCTTGTCGGAGCTCGCGCCCGAGATCCCGTACGTTTCCGCGCAGATCCTGCTCGACGGCGCGAACAACACGTTCTTCGGCCTGATTCGCGGCGTCGCCGTCGACGACGTGCACATGGGCCAGCGCGTCAAGGCCCATTGGGCCGACCAGCTCAAGCCCGACCACACCTCGATTCAATGGTTCGAGCCGACGGGCGAACCCGACGCCGACTACGAGATCTACCAGGACTACCTGTGATGCGAGATGTGGCAGTGGTGTCGTTCGCGTACAGCAACGTCGCGCGCGACTCGTCGCACAATGAAACCGAGATGATCGTGCCGGTACTGCACGAGGCGATCGCGGAGTCCGGCATCGCGCACCACGACGTCGGTTTCGTGTGCTCGGGCAGTCTCGACTACCTCCAGGGCGGGCCGTTCGCCTTCGTCGCCGGTCTCGACGCAGTCGGTGCGTGGCCCCCCGTGCGGGAGAGTCACGTCGAGATGGACGCGGCGTGGGCGCTGTACGAAGCCTGGGTCGCGATCCAGACCGGCGAGGTCGACAGCGCATTGGTGTACGGCTTCGGCAAGTCGTCGCCGGGCGACCTGCACGAGATCATGACGTTGCAGCTCGACCCCTACTACGTGCTGCCGCAATGGCCGTCGATGGTCGACCTGGCCGCCCTGCAGGCGTGCGCGTTCCTCGACGCCGACGGCGCGACCGAGAAGGATCTCGCCGAGGTCGCCGCGCGCTCACAGCGCAACGCGCGAGAAAATCCGAACGCGCTGCGCAAAGGGAACGTCAGCGCCGACGACGTGCTCAAGCAGCCGGTCACGCACTACCCGCTACGAGACGCCGACATCTTCCCGATCACCGACGGTTCCGCCGCGGTGGTGATCGCGGCGGGCGATCTCGCCCGCAAGGTCTCGAAGCGCCCGGCCTGGATCCGCGGGATCGAACACCGCATCGAAGCCCACGGGCTCGGAGTGCGCGATCTCACGCAGTCGGAGTCGACGCGAGCCGCGGCGGCGTCGGCCGGCGTGGCGAACGGCAAGATCGACGTCGCCGAGCTGCACGCGCAGTTCAGCCACGAGGAGTTGATCCTGGCCGAGGCGCTCGGTCTCGATGCGACGAAGACGAGCATCAATCCGTCGGGTGGCGCGCTCGCGGCGAACGCGGTCATGTCGGCCGGACTCGTGCGCATCGGCGAGGTCGCGCAGCGGATCACGAACGGCGGGGCCGATCGCGGCGTAGCGCACGCAACCAGTGGTCCGTGCCTGCAACAGAACTTGGTCTGCGTCTTGGAGGGCGATTAGTCATGGCGGGGGAGAGGGTTGCGGTCGTCGGTGTCGGCCAGACGGTGCATCGCACGGCGCGCAAGGACGTGTCGATGGCGGGGCTCGTCCGCGAAGCCGCGCAGGAGGCGCTCGACGACGCGGGCATGACCTGGAGCGACATCGATGCCGTGGTCATCGGCAAGGCCCCAGACATGTTCGAAGGCGTCGCGATGCCGGAGCTGTACCTTGCCGACGCGCTCGGGGCGGTCGGCAAGCCGATGATGCGGGTGCACACGGCCGGCTCGGTCGGCGGATCCACGAGCATCGTCGCGGCCAAGCTCGTCGCCGCGGGGCTGCACGAGCGCGTGCTCACCGTGGCGTACGAGAAGCAGTCGGAGAGCAACGCCACGTGGGGCCTCTCGGTACCCATGCCGTTCGCGGCGCCGCTCGTCGCCGGAGCGGGCGGCTACTTCGCACCGCTCATCCGCGCCTACATGTACCGCTCGGGTGCACCGCGTCACATCGGCCATCTCGTCGCGGTCAAAGACCGGCGGGCCGCGCTCCGCAATCCCAAGGCGCACCTGCACATCCCCGACATCGACCTGAAGATGGTCGAGGAGTCGTTCCTGTTGTGGGACCCGCTTCGTTACCTCGACGTGTGCCCGAGCTCCGATGGCGCGATGGCGATGGTTCTCGGTAGCGAGCGCGTCGCCGATGGGTCGGCCGCGCCGGTCGCGTGGGTCCACGGCATGGCGATGCGCAGCGAGCCGACGATGTTCGCCCGCCGCGACCAGGTCAATCCGCAGGCCGGGAAGGATTGCGCGAAGGACGTGTACGCACAGGCGGGGATCACCGACCCCCGGCGCGACTTCGACTGCGCCGAGGTGTACGTGCCGTTCTCGTGGTACGAGCCGATGTGGCTCGAGAACCTCGGGTTCTGTGCGGAGGGCGACGGCTGGAAGCTCACGGAGGAAGGGGCCACCGGGCCCGACGGCGACATCCCGTGGAACATGTCGGGTGGTGTGCTCTCGTCGAACCCGATCGGTGCGTCGGGCATGGTCCGTTTCGGCGAGGCCGCGCAACAGGTGCGCGAGCGGTCGGGCGACTACCAGGTCGAGTTGAAGACCGGCCGAGCGCTGGGCCAGGCGTACGGCGGTGGGTCGCAGTTCTTCTCGATGTGGGTCGTCGGGAACCAGAAGCCGGCGTGAGCACGAACGTCGACCGCGTACGCGAGATCCTGCGACTCGCCGACGAGATGCGGGTCGACGAGCTCGTCGAGCTCTTCGCCGACGACGCGGTGATGGAGCTGCCCTTCGCCCCGGGGCAGATGCCGCGGAGCCATGTCGGCAAGCCCGCGATCGCCGCGTTCCAGGACTTCGCGCGCGAGTCGTTCAGTGAGTTCTCGATGACCGTCGATGCGATCCACGAGACAACCGATCTGCGGATCGTCATCGCCGAGCACCGCAGCGATGCCGTCGTCGCCGAGAACGGTCGCCGATACCGAAATCGCTACGTCACGTTCTTCACATTCGACGACTACGGCCGGATCGCGAGCTGGCGCGAGTACTACGACGCGGGCGTCGTAGTACGTGCTTTCCGGCCCGACCGAGCCGTGTAGTTTTGCCCGCGACGACCGAGGGAGAAGCGCAGATGGAGTTGAGCGACATCAACCTGCTGGACCGGGACGCGTTCACCGAAGGTGTGCCCCACGAGTGGTTCACGTACCTGCGGGCGAACGCGCCCGTGTACAAGCACCCGGAGCCCGAGGGTCCCGGCTTCTGGGTGATCACGAAATACGACGACGTCGTCACCGTCGGGCGCGATGGCGCCACCTACTCCTCCGACCAGAAGCGCGGCGGAGTCGTCGTGCTCGAAGAGACGCAGATGAACGAATTCGAGCAGGGGGGCAACCTCATGCTCACGATGGACGCGCCCGAGCACACGCGCTACCGCAAGCTCGTCAACCGCGGTTTCACCCCGCGCCAGATGCGCATGCTCGAGCCGCACATCCGCGAGCTCACGAGCAAGATCATCGACGACGTGATCGAGGAGGGCGGCTGTGACTACGTGGTCGACGTCGCGGCCGAGGTGCCGCTGCAGGTGATCGCCGAGATGCTCGGAGTGCCGCAGGAAGACCGGCACAAGTTGTTCGAGTGGAGCAACCGCATGATCGGCTCCGAAGACCCGGAGTACACCGTCTCGGAACAAGAGGTGATGAACGCGCAGGTCGAGATGTTCGTGTATGCGAACGAGCTCGCGGCCAAGCGGCGCGCCGAGCCCCGCGACGACATCATCACCGCGCTGCTGAACGCCGAGGTCGACGGCGACACGCTGAGCGAGATGGACTTCAACCTCTTCTTCTTGTTGATCGCGGTCGCGGGCAACGAAACGACCCGCAACTCGATCTCCCACGGGATCAAGGCGTTCTGCGACTACCCCGAGCAGTACCAGTTGCTCGTGAAGGATCCGTCGCTCGCCCAGTCGGCGACCGACGAGATCGTCCGATGGGCGTCGCCGGTCATGTACTTCCGCCGCAACGTCACGCGCGACACCGAATTGCGCGGCCAGCAGCTGAAGGAAGGCGACAAGGTCAGCATCTGGTACATCTCCGCGAACCGTGACGAGGACGTCTTCGACCGGCCGTTCGAGTTCGACATCCGGCGCAGCCCCAACGAGCACGTCGGCTTCGGCGGCGGCGGGCCGCACCACTGCCTCGGGATGAACCTCGCCCGTATGGAGATCTACGTGCTCCTCGAGGAGATGGCGAAGCGCATCCCCACGCTCGAGCGCACGGGCGAGGCGCAACCGCTCCGTTCCAACTTCATCGCCGGGATCAAGCACATGCCGGTGAAGTTCCCGCCCGGGGAGCGGGTCTGCCCGGTCGCGCACTGATGAGCGCGCACCCGTTCCGGTTCGGCGTCGAGCTTCACGGTCCGCTCGAGGGCAGCACGTGGGCCGACACCGTCCGCGAGCTCGAAGCGCTCGGCTACTCGACGCTGTTCGTCCCCGATCATTTCGACGAGGGCTTGGGCCCGATCGCGGCGATGGCGACGGCCGCGGTGCTCACGACGACCCTGAAAGTCGGCGCGCTCGTGTTCGATTGCGATTACCGCCATCCCGCGGTGCTCGCGCGCGAGCTCGCCTCGATCGACGTGTTGTCGGAAGGCCGGCTCGAGGTCGGTCTCGGCGCCGGTTGGAAGAAGCTCGACTACGACCGGTCCGGCATCGCGATGGACGCGCCCAAGGTGCGCGTCGACCGGATGATCGAGCACACGAAGATCCTGAAGGCGCTGTTCACCGAGGTGGAGCCGGTCAGCTTCCAGGGCGAGCACTACCGGATCACGGAATTGCCGGGAACGCCGCGTCCGCACTCGCCCGGGGGCCCGCCCCTCCTCATCGGCGGCGGCCAGCCGCGCATGTTGCGCTTCGCGGGTGAGGTCGCCGACATCGCGGGCGTGAACGCCTCGATCCACTCGGGCGCGATCGACACCGCGGCCGCCCACGACGCGATGCCGGAACGCATCGACCAGAAGGTCGGATGGCTGCGCGAGGGTGCCGGTGGTCGCTACGACGCGATCGAGATCAACGCGTGGCTGGCCGCGGCCGAGATCACCGACGACACCGCCGGTATGGGCGAGTTGATGGGTCAGCTCTTCAGCGCCAACCCGAAGGACGTGCTGGCATCTCCTCTGACTCTCTTCGGCTCGCGGTCGGAATGCGCCGACCGCCTGCGCGAGCGGCGTGAGCGATGGGGTTACAGCTACACGGTCATCCCGGCCGACAAGGCCCGCGACTTCGCGCCGCTGGTCGACGAGCTCACGGGTCAATAGGAGGGCGCGTTGGAGATCTCGTGCGCGTTCGCGCCCGGTCCGCACATCGTCGACCACATCGTCGAGGCGGAGCGACTCGGTTACGAGCGCGCGTGGCTCTTCGATTCGCCCGCGCTCTACGGCGACATCTGGGTCGTCGCCGCACTCGCGGCACGGCGAACGTCGCGCATCGCGCTGGGCCCGGCGGTGCTCGTCCCGAACCTCCGGCACCCGCTGACGCAGGCGAGCGCCATCGCAACCCTCGAGCAGCTCGCGCCGGGGCGGATCGTCGTGGCGATCGGCACCGGATTCACCGGCCGGATGGCGATGGGGCAAAAGCCGCTCACCTGGGCGTGGACCCGCCACTACATCGAGCAGCTGCGCGCGCTGCTGCGGGGCGAGAAGGTCGAGGTAGACGGCGCGATCGTGCAGATGCTGCACGGGCCCGAGTTCGCGCCCCCGCGCCCGATCCGCACGCCGATCGTCATCGCCGCCAACGGACCGAAGGGTCTGGCCGTCGCACGCAATCTCGGCGACGGTGTGATGACGATCGGCAGCGGCGATCCCGATTTCGACTGGTGTTCCGTGCTCGCGTTCGGCACTGTGCTCGACGAGGGCGAGAGCGAAGGGTCGGAGCGCGCGCTCGCGGCTGGCGGCCCAGGGCTCACGGTCGTGTACCACGCCATGTACGAGGGTGACCCGTCGTCGGTCGACGCGCTGCCGGGCGGGGCCGAGTGGCGAAAAGGGTTGGAGAAAATTCCCGAAAACGTTCGGCATCTCGCGCTGCACGACGACCATCTCGTGCGCGTGACCGAGCGCGACCGGCCGTTGCTGGATGGCGAGCTGTTGAAGGCGTTCACGTGGACCGGTCCGGCGGCGGAGGTGCGGATGCGGATCGACGCGCTGGCCGACGCGGGCGCGACCGAGATCCTGTACGCGCCGATGGGCCCCGACGTCGCCCGTGAGCTGCGCACGTTCATGGAGATGGCGACTTCCTGAGGCGCGGCGCGAGAAGGAGTGGTGTGAAGCTCGGTCTGTTCGCCGTCAACATGGGCGGGTCGGCGGTTCCGGAAGAAATCGTCGTGACCGCGCAGGCCGCGGAAGCGGCCGGCTTCGAATCACTATGGGCGGGCGAACACGTCGTGCTGCCCGACCCGCAGGCGCCGCCGTCGCCGATGGCCCCGCAGGATCCGGCCCTCGATCCGCTGCTCGCGCTCACGTGGGCCGCGGCGCACACGTCGACCGTCCGTCTCGCCACGGGCATCGTCATCCTCCCGCAGCGCAACCCGGTCGTCCTGGCGAAGGAAGTCGCGAGCCTCGACGTGCTCTGCCGCGGGCGCTTCACCTTTGGTGTCGGCGCCGGCTATCTCGAACCAGAATTCCGGGCGATCGGTGCCGACTTCGGCAGTCGCGGTGCCGTCACCGACGAGTACCTCGACGCGATGGAGGCCCTCTGGTACGACGAGCATCCGGCGTTCCACGGTCGCTTCGCCGGCTTCTCCGACGTCGACGCGTATCCGCGACCGGTGCAGCGGCCGATCCCCATCGTGATCGGCGGGCACACGAAGCCTGCGTACCGGAGGGCGGTCGCGCGGGGCCGAGGCTGGTACGGATTCGCGATGAAACCCGACGACGTCGCCGTCTGCATCGCGGGCCTACGCGCGGCCGCGCTGGAGATCGAGCGACCACCGGAGCTCGGCCCGCTCGAGATCACCGTGACACCGAGAGGCCGGCTCACTGCGGAGGTGGCGTCGGCCTTCGCCGATCTCGGCGTCGACCGGCTCGTGCCGTTCCCGCCGCCGACGCGCGACGGCATCACCGCGACGATCGACGCGGCGTCGGACGCCGTCGCCGGTCTGTGAGGCGTGACCCTCGGCGGTTCGGGTGACGTTGATCAGCAGTCGTCGACGAGCGTGCGCGCGAGTCGGCTCCGCTCGGCGATCGTGGCTTCGAGCCACGCGTGAATCGCGAGCCATGCGATCGCGGGGTCGATGCCGTCTCGCTCGATGATCTCGGAAGTCCGTTCGATGAGGTAGCACAACATCGGGTTGTCAACCTGGGGCCAGGGCGGTTCCGTGTTCGACCGCAGGCGGAGTGCGTCGAGTGACCCCTGACCTTGGACGTAGTGGCCGAGCTGCTCGTTCCAGCGAGCGAATACGGCGCTCTCGGTGCCGGGGTCGGCGAGAACGTCACCGATGTCGAGATCGTCGAGGACGTCGAGGTCGCCGTGATCGGTGGGCTCGTGCGGCGCCTGCGGGGCGTGCGGGTCGTCCATGAGTATCTCCGTCCGGGTTCCGTCACCAAGAGCAGGAAATCCCATCTGCTCGATGGGAATGGGAACACGAAGAGCCTGGTCGCGTCCCCGTTGGTCGGCAAGCGAAACGGCACACACCTCGCACATGGACCACACCCGGACTCACCGACCACGGCGGGCGAACGCAGAGTTCACCGAGGCGCGGGCGCCGTCCCGCCGCGGGTCTCCTCCCAGGTGTTGCCCTGCTCGACGTCGAGGTCGTGTGGGAGTCCGAGGAGCCGTTCGGCGATGATGATGATGATGTTGCGCATCATCCTCGCTGGTACCGCCGCCGACGGTGAGCGCGGGACTGAAGAGAAAGCCGCGGTCCCACCATGAGGTCTTTCGCGAGGGTGAACACCCGCTTGCCGTGGGGTCGGCGAGTGCTTTGCGCAACGATGCGTCCGGTCCGGGCTTCTTGTTTCACCGCGGCCGCGGCGCGGGACGCTCGTCGAACCAGCGCCGGACCTCTCTCCGGCGCGGGTCGTCTTCTGCGGGCAGGTCGACGTCCGTGCATGCAGTTCTCGCATTGCTCGGGCTCGCGGAGCCCTGCTCAACTAGGCGCTCATGCCCTGGAACATCGCAGATCTCACCGAGCACGTCGTGGATACGGTTCCCGATCGGATCGCCTTGATCATTGCCGACGAGCCGCGGACCTACGCCGACCTCGAGGAGCGGGCCAACCGCCTGGCCCATCATCTCGCATCCCAGGGCATCGGGCCCGGCGACCACGTCGGGATCTACGGGTTCAACAGCCACGCTTTCGTCGAGACGATCTTCGCGGCCTACAAGCTGCGCGCCGTCCCCGTGAACGTCAACTACCGGTACGTCGAGACCGAATTGCGGTACCTCTTCGACAACGCCGATCTCGTCGCGCTCGTGCACGACGCGCAATTCGCGCCCCGCATCGCCGCGGTGCGGGATGCGCTGCCGATGCTTCGCCACCTCATCGCCATCGACGACGGATCGGGCGAGGATATTTCCGCGATCGGTTCGGTGCCATACGACGAGGCGCTCGCCGGTGGGTCACCCGAGCGCGACTTCGGCGAACGATCCGACGACGACATCTACATCCTCTACACCGGCGGCACGACGGGCATGCCGAAAGGTGTGGTGTGGCGGCAAGAGGATGTGTTGTGCGTGCTCGGCGGCCTGGTCAACTTCGAGACCGGCGTGCGAGTGCTCGACGAATGGGAATTCGCCAAGGCCGCGGCCGAGGCGCCGGACGATGCCGGGTTCGGCATCGTGATCGCGCCACTCATGCACGGGGCGGCGCAGTGGGGGACCATCAACGGGTTGATCAACGGTCGCACGACGGTGCTGACGCCGCGGTTCGATCCGCACGACGTGTGGCGCGCCGTGGAGCGATACCGGATTCCGACGCTCAGCATCACCGGTGACGCGATGGGCCGCCCGCTGATCGAAGCGCTCGACGCAGGCGGCTACGACGCGTCGTCGCTGGTGGCCGTCGCGTCGACCGCGGCGGTCTTCAGCGCAACGGTCAAGGCGCAGTTCCACGAACGGTTCCCGAATCTCGTCATCGCCGACGCGGTCGGCTCGACCGAGACCGGCTACAACGGCGTGCGCGTGATCATGAAGGGCGGTGACGAGAAGCCGGGCCTCCCGACGGTTCGCATGGGACCCGACACCGTTGTCCTCGACGACGACCTGAACATCGTGGAGGCGGGCTCCGGTGTCGTGGGGCGCATGGCGCGGGGCGGCAACGTCCCGTTGCGTTATCACAAGGATCCCGAGAAGTCGGCGGCGACCTTCGTGACCGTGAACGGCCGGCGCTATTCGGTATCGGGAGACTCCGCGGTCGTCGAAGCCGACGGAACGATGACGCTGCTCGGGCGCGGCTCGGTGTGCATCAACTCCGGCGGCGAGAAGATTTATCCCGAGGAGGTCGAAGCCGCCTTGAAGGCCCACCGCGCGGTGTTCGACGTTGTGGTCGTCGGCGTGCCCGACGACCGCTGGGGTGAGCGGGTGGCGGCGGTCATCGAGGTCCGGCCCGACCACTCGGTGACGCTCGAGGAGCTCGACGCCCATGCGCGCTTGCACGTCGCCGGTTACAAGGTTCCAAGGGAATTGCACGTCGTCGCGAAGATCGAGCGTTCGCCGAGCGGCAAGCCCGACTACCCCTGGGCGAAGCGGATCGCGACAGGGACGTAACTGTTGGTCGCTCGCGCTGCGCCTCCCGTCCGGTCGGCTCCGCTGCCGCTCCTACGTCTTGAGCTCGACGATGATCTCGTAGAACGGCGTGGATCCGGTATTGACCGCGGTCTCGACGCCGCCGCGGGGCACGAACGTCACCATCCCGGGGATCACCGCGGCGTCGAGGCGCTCACGGTAGGGACCGAGCGTGTCCGGCTCGGGCTCGACGGCGATCCGGTCGCCCCGCACCTGTATCAGCAGATGATCGACATCATGGCGGTGCACCGAGCTGTGGTCGCCGGGCGCCAGGTCGAGCACCCAGACCCGCACCCGGTGGTCTTCGAAGACGATCTTCGTGCCGACGCCACCGAGCTCGCGATCCATGGTCCGAACGCTAATCACCACCCCCGGGCGCCGAGATTGCCGCGACCGGCACTAAGATTGGAACGTGTTCTAAAATCATCCCATGGCGCCGCGCTTCCCGTTTCCGATCCCGTTCGGTTGGTACCAGGTTGCGTTCCCGGGCGACCTCGCGCCCGGAGAGGTCACCGCTCTCGAGTACTGGAGCCGCGAGCTCGTGCTGTGGCGTGACACGGCGGGCGCGTTCCACCTTCAGGACGCGTTCTGTCCGCACCTCGGTGCGCACCTTGCGTACGGCGGTTCGGTCGACGGCGATCTGCTCACGTGTCCGTTCCACGGATGGAAGTTCGACGGCGCCGGTACGTGTACGAACATCCCGTACAGCCAGCGCACGAATCGCAAGGCGCGCGTGCGCACGTACCCGATCGTCGAACGGAACGGCCTCCTGCTCGCGTGGTATCACCCGTTCGAGGCACCGCCGCAGTGGGAGATCCCGGTCATCGAGGAGATTGGCGATCCGGCGTGGAGCGACTTCTACGCGTCGTCGTATGTAATCCGCACGATCCCGCAGGAGATGTCGGAGAACGGCGCCGACCCCGCACACTTCCGCTTCGTGCACGGCACCGATTCGGTCGCGGAGGTCGAGGAGTACAACACCGACGGCCCGTGCTCGGTCATGCTGTCGAAGCAGACGTACGTGACGCCACGCGGCGTCACCGAGGGACGGATCGACGTCAACAACTACGGGCCCGGGTTCTCCAAGGTGTGGTTCAGCGGCATCGTCGACGCTGTAAACATCGCGACGACGACGCCGATCGACGAGAACACGACGCAGGTCCGTTTCAATTTCATCGTTCGCAAGCTCGACGACGAGAAGCTGACGTCGACGGTCGCGGACGCCTTCGTCAACGAGATCAACAAGCAGGTCCAGGAGGATCGGGAGATCTGGGAGCACAAGACGTTCCTGCCGTCGCCCGCGCTCGCCGACACCGACGGCCCGATCCTCAAGTTTCGTAAGTGGTACAGCCAGTTCTACGCGGAGCCCTATGAGGTCGGCGCGGGCTGACGCGAAAGTCCTGGGAGAACCTCGCAACGGCGCAGCCCGCCCAACCACATCGTCAAGACCATCGCCCGATCACGCTCGGTGCGCAGAGCGGACAACAAGGCGCGCAACTCCGCGGGCGCGAGGATCTTGGGGAGCGTGAGCGGCACCCGCACCAACGGCACCATCCGAGTTCGGCCACGTCGTGTCGAGAGTCCGCGCGGCACCGGACTCACCTGCACGGGAGTGTCGCCACCCGCGATCACATACGCATAGAACCCAGTCACCGACGACAACCGACGGGCGATCGTCCGCGCACAAACCCGACTCCGGATTCGACATGCGGATCACGGTCCGGTCACCACGCTGCTGCGCCAAGAACTCGAACACATCAGCCGCCTCGACATCGACCGGGTCCGTGCCAACGACCCCGAAGAACGTCTTCAGATCGAACGCCACAGCCCGCAGGGTGTTCGGTCGAGACCGACCCGCGACGAACTCCAGATAACGGTCGACGAGCGGATCACCCAGCTCGAAACGGGTCTCACCAGCGACAGTCGAGGAACGGATCAGGCACGGAGAAAAAGTCATCCGCTCACGCTCCCAGCACCCCGAAACCATGTCGCGGATGTCCGAAAGATCACCCGTGCATCAGGCGCTAGGGGACGGTCGCTGCGGGCACGATGTGGCGATGGCTGAAGCGCTCGTTGGTCCCTAACAGCGCTTCCCCTTCCCCAGGCGAGATTGGTCTCGGTCGCCGTTGATGGGTTGCACGCCTCCGTCCCTGGCGGGTGAGAGCCCGCTGACGATGTCGCGAACAGGACCGTCGCTCCTGCGTCTACCAGTCTTGTGCGGCGACGAGTCGCGTGGCCAGCGGTTCGAGCGTTGCCATGAGCTCCTCGAGCTCGCCGGGCCCGAGGTTCTCGTAGGGCTTCGCCGCGAGGTCGTCGGTGAGCGCCTCGACGCGCTGTTTGACGGCGCGACCCGGTTCGCGCAGCCAACCGTCATCGCCGATCAGACCGCGATCGCGCATCCCGTCGATCACGGCGGCGAGCTGTGCTCCGGGGAGGTGGTGGATGCGTCCGAAATCCTCCGCGCGCATGCCCATATCGAGGGCGAAGAGGACGTGAGCC
>JBBQTI010000065.1:0-16980 GCA_038213435.1 Acidimicrobiia bacterium | reverse complement strand
CCGTAAACGCATTCTTCGGGTTCTGCTCATGCAAAACCTTCGTAATCGCCGCCGTCAACGTCGTCTTCCCATGATCAATATGACCAATCGTCCCAATGTTCAAATGCGGCTTCGTCCGCTCGAACTTCGCTTTCGCCATGGGACGACCTCTACCTCTCGCTTCGTAAGACGTTGATGTTGATGGGGGCGGTTCGGGGCTGCGTGCGCGTCATTCGCCACGCACACGGGCGACGATCTCCTGCGCGATCGACTCCGGCACTGCTTGGTAGGAGTCGAACTGCATCGTGTAGGTCGCGCGTCCTTGGGTGCGAGACCGGAGGTCGCCAACATACCCGAACATCTGGGCCAGCGGAACTCTCGCCCTGATCACCTGCGCGCTGCCGCGCTGCTCCATGCCCTCGACCTGACCGCGCCGGGCGTTCAGGTCGCCGATGACGTCGCCCATGTACTCCTCGGCGGTGACGACCTCGACGGACATGACCGGCTCGAGCAACTGGGGCTTGGCCTTGCGGGCGGCTTCCTTCAGCGCCATGGAGCCGGCGATCTTGAACGCCATCTCCGAGCTGTCGACCTCGTGATACGAGCCGTACGTGAGCCGGGCCCGCACGTCGACGAGGGGGTACCCCGCGACGACACCGCCCTGCATCGCCTCTTGGATGCCGGCATCGACCGCCGGGATGTATTCGCGCGGGATGACGCCACCCTTGATCTCGTCGACGAACTCGTAACCGCCGGCCGCGCCGGTCGGCTCCAACGCGATCACCACGTGCGCGTATTGGCCCCGACCACCGGTCTGGCGGACGTAGCGGACCTCGACCTTCTCGACCGGTTGCGTGATCGTCTCGCGGTACGCGACCTGGGGCTTGCCCACGTGCGCCTCGACGTTGAACTCGCGCATCATCCGGTCGACGAGCACCTCGAGGTGGAGCTCGCCCATTCCCCGAATGATCGTCTGTCCGGTCTCGTCGTCGGTGTGGACCCGGAAGGTCGGGTCCTCGTCCGAGAGCGAGCCGAGCGCCTTACCGAGCTTGTCCTGGTCGACCTTCGTCTTGGGCTCGATCGCGACCGAGATCACCGGCTCGGGAAAGTCCATGCGCTCGAGCACGATCGGATGGGCGCGCTCGCACAGCGTGTCGCCAGTGGTCGTCTGCTTGAAACCGAGCCCGGCGACGATGTCGCCCGCGTACGCGACCTCGATGTCCTCGCGTTGGTTCGCGTGCATGCGCAGGATGCGACCGATGCGCTCCTTGCGATCCTTCGTCGAGTTGTAGATCTCCGAACCTTTTTCGAGCTTGCCCGAATAGATGCGGAAGTAGGTCAGCTTGCCGTACGGGTCGGCAACGATCTTGAACGCGAGCGCGGCGAACGGCTCGTTCTCGCTGGCTTTGCGCTCGACCGGTTCGCCGTGCATGTCGATGCCCTCGGTGGGCTTGATGTCGATTGGCGCCGGCAGATAGTCGACGACGGCATCGAGCATGGGCTGCACGCCCTTGTTCTTGAACGCGGAGCCGCAGAGCACCGGTACGAACTCGAAGGCGAGGGTCCCCGTGCGGATCGCAGCCTTGATCTCGTCGGCAGCGAGCTCTTCGCCGTCGAGATACTTCTCGAGGAGGTGATCGTCGACGTGCGCGATCGTCTCGAGCAGCTCGTGGCGCGCCGCCGCGGCCGCATCGGTGTATTCGGCGGGGATGTCGACGACCTCGAACTCCGCGCCTTCGGTGTCGTCGTCGAGCGGCCACAGCACCGCCTTCATGGCGACAAGGTCGATGACGCCCCGGAACTTGCTCTCGACGCCAACCGGGAGCTGGACGACCGCCGGCACCGCGTCGAGCCGGTCGCGCATCATCTCGACGCATCGCTCGAAGTCGGCGCCGACGCGATCCATCTTGTTGACGAAGCAGAAGCGCGGCACGTCGTATTTGTTGGCCTGCCGCCACACCGTCTCGGTCTGCGGCTCGACACCCGCGACCGCGTCGAACACCGCGACCGCGCCGTCGAGCACGCGTAGCGAACGCTCGACCTCCACCGTGAAGTCGACGTGGCCGGGCGTGTCGATGATGTTGATCTGGCAGTCGTTCCACTGCGCGGTCGTCGCGGCCGAGGTGATCGTGATGCCGCGCTCTTGCTCTTGGACCATGTGGTCCATGACCGCGGCGCCTTCGTGCACCTCGCCGATCTTGTAGGTACGGCCCGTGTAGTAAAGGATCCGCTCGGTCGTCGTGGTCTTACCCGCGTCGATGTGAGCCATGATCCCGATGTTGCGGGTCTTTTCGAGGGGAAACGCGCGTGCCATCTTCTATGTCCTGGTTCGGTCGTCCTGTTTCGGGGCGGGAGTGCTTTCGGGGGCGGGAGCTCTCGAGGGGTTTGCAGCAGTCGACCGGGCGTACCCGATTGCTCGGGGCCCGGTCGGGAGGCGCGGGGCCGGGAAATCGGTTCGGCCCGCTCGGCGTCACGTCGCGCTCAGCGCCGTTCGGCCGTCTCCCTAATCACTGCTCTGATCATCATGACTTGATCGTCCCTTTTCGGCGTGCTACCAGCGATAGTGCGCGAAAGCCTTGTTTGATTCCGCCATTTTCTGAAGATCTTCCCGGCGTTTGATCGAGGCGCCGATGCCGTTGCTGGCATCCAACAGCTCGCCGGCGAGGCGCTCGGCCATGGTCTTCTCCCGGCGCTGGCGGCAGTAGCCCACGATCCAACGGATCGCCAGGGTGGTCGCCCGGCGGGGACGGACCTCGACCGGCACCTGGTAGGTCGCTCCGCCGACGCGGCGGCTCTTGACCTCCAGCGGCGGCCGGATGTTCTCGACCGCGCGCTTCAACACCGCAACCGGGTCGCCCTGGGTCTTTCGGCCGATCTCCTCGAGCGCGGAGTAGACGATGTGCTCCGCCGTGGAGCGCTGCCCCCGTACGAGCACCTTGTTGACGAGCTGGGTCACGACGACCGATCGATAGATCGGGTCGGGCATCAGCTCGCGCCGCGGCGCGGGACCTTTGCGCGGCATTACGACTCCTTCTTCGCGCCGTAGCGACTGCGCGCCTGCTTGCGGTTCGCGACGCCCGACGCGTCGAGCGCGCCGCGGATGATCTTGTAACGCACGCCGGGTAGGTCCTTCACGCGACCACCGCGCACGAGCACGATCGAGTGCTCCTGCAGGTTGTGACCGATGCCGGGAATGTACGCCGTCACCTCGATGCCGGAGGTGAGCCGAACCCGGGCGACCTTGCGCAACGCGGAGTTGGGCTTCTTCGGCGTCGTGGTGAAGACGCGCGTGCATACGCCCCGCCGTTGCGGGGAGCCTTTGAGGGCGGGCGTCTTGGTTTTCTCGGCCTTCGATTCCCGTCCTTTACGGACGAGCTGGGCGATCGTGGGCACGCGTTTCTTCCCTCTGAGATTTTGGCCCTGGAAATCAGAGCAAGCAGGAGGTCCGGAGCGCGCCAACGCGCTCGGAACCGACGGGCCAGCGTAGCAGGACAGGTGTCCGGCCCCAAGTGGGGCCGGACACCGAACATCAGTCGCCGGCCGCGACGTCGCCTTGGTCGTCTCTACCGAGATCGATCACGCTCGGGGCGTCGGCCGCGTCGCCGGACCCGTCAACGAGCGCACCGAACCCGCCGGGGTCGGCGGAGTCTCCCGCGACGCTCTCGACCTCCGACTCGGCCTGACGGCTCGTGCTCGCCTCGCGCAGCCAGGTCGCGAGGTCCATCTCCTCTTCGACCTCGGACGTGTAGAACGGCAGCGGCTCGTACTCGGGCGCCTCGGTGCGGATGTTGCGATACATCGGCATGCCCGTTCCCGCGGGGATGAGCTTGCCGATGATCACGTTCTCCTTGAGGCCCTCGAGCCCGTCGGATCGTCCCTCGATGGCCGCCTCCGTGAGCACGCGCGTCGTCTCTTGGAACGACGCGGCCGAGAGCCACGAGTCGGTCGCGAGCGACGCCTTGGTGATGCCCATGAGCTCCGGGCGTCCTTCGGCCGGACGCTTGCCTTCCTCGACGAGGCGACGGTTCTCCTCCGCGTAGCGGCGGGCGTCGACCTTCTCACCGGGCAGGAACGCGCTGTCGCCCGGCTCCGATACGGTCACCCGGCGCAGCATCTGACGGACGATCACCTCGATGTGCTTGTCGTGAATCGACACGCCCTGGTCGCGGTACACCCGCTGCACCTCGTCGACGAGGTACTGCTGGGTCTCGCGCACGCCCTTGATCTCGAGGAGCTTCTTGGGGTCGAGCGGGCTCTTGTCGTCACCGACCAGCCGGTCACCCGCGGTGACCTCCTGGCCGTCGCGTACCGCCACGTGTGCCCGACGCGACACCGCGTACTCGAGCTCCGTCGCGTCGTCGGCGACGATCGTGATGACCCGCTCGCCCTTCTCGTTCTCGCCGAGTCGAACCAGACCCGACACGTCGGCCAACAGACTCGCCGCCTTCGGAGTGCGGGCTTCGAAGAGCTCGACGACACGCGGCAGGCCGTGCGTGATGTCCTCGCCGGCGACACCACCGGTGTGGAACGTACGCATGGTGAGCTGCGTGCCCGGCTCGCCGATCGACTGGGCCGCCACGATTCCGATGGCTTCACCGAGATCGGAGATCTTGCCGGTCGCAAGCATGCGGCCGTAGCACTTCGAGCAGACGCCCGACACCGTCTCGCACGTGAGCACGGTCCGCACCCGCAACCGCGTGATGCCCTCGTCGTCGGCGAGCAGACGCATCGCGTCGTCGTCGATCTCGACATTGCGCGGGATGACCGTTCCGTCGGTCAACGTGGCGTCCTCGGTGAGACAACGCCCGAGCAGGCTCGTCTCGAGCACGCGCCACGACTCGGCGCCGGGGAGCACGTCCTCGACCCAGATGCCACGGCCCGTTTCGCAGTCCCACTCCCGCACGATCAGCTCCTGCGCGACGTCGACGAGACGGCGCGTGAGGTAGCCGGAGTCGGCGGTACGGAGGGCGGTGTCGGCCAGACCCTTGCGGGCGCCGTGGGTCGAGATGAAGTACTCGAGCACCGACAGGCCTTCACGGAAGTTGCTCTTGATCGGCCGCGGGATGATCTCACCGCGCGGGTTCGCGACGAGACCGCGCATTCCGGCGATCTGACGCACCTGCATGATGTTTCCCCGAGCGCCCGAGCCGACCATCATGTCGATGGGGTTGAACGGCGTCGACTGCATGAGCTCCTGCATGGCCCTCGTGACCTGGTTGGTCGCGTCGGTCCAGATCTCGATCTCCTGCTGACGGCGCTCGTCGTCTGTGATGATGCCGCGCTCGTACTGGCTCTCGACCTTCGCGGCCTCGCCCTCGAACTTCTCGAGCAGACCGGCCTTGGCCGGCGGCGTCGTGACGTCGGAGACCGAGATCGTGAGGCCCGAGCGCGTCGACCACTCGTAGCCGAGGGTCTTCATCAGGTCGAGGCTGTTCGCGACGACGGCCTTGTCGTACTCGACGACGAGCTTGCCGACGACCTCGGTGATGTCGCGCTTGCGCATCGGGCTGTCGACGAACGGGAAGTCGTCGGGGAACGCGCTGTTCAAGAGCAGCCGTCCGAGCGACGTCTCGACCAACACCTCGGACGTGCCGTTGGAGCCGTACTCGCGCAGCACCATGCTGCGCGGCGTGCCGTCCTCGGAAGGGCGCTCGAAGTGCTCGGGCGCGAACTTCCCGACCGGCATGCGCACCTTGATCTTGGCGTGCAACGCGATCGTCTCACCGTCGCCGCCGAAGCGCTCCTCGTACGCGGCGAACGCCTCGTCCATCGAGCGGAACACGCGACCTTCGCCCGCCCACCCGGACAACACCTCCGACAGGTAGTAGAGGCCGATGATCATGTCCTGGCTCGGTACCGCGATCGGCCGCCCCGACGCCGGAGACAAGATGTTGTGCGCGGCGAGCATCAACATGCGCGCCTCGGCCTGCGCCTCCGCGGAGAGCGGGAGGTGCACGGCCATCTGGTCGCCGTCGAAGTCGGCGTTGAACGCGGCGCAGACGAGCGGGTGGATCTGGATCGCCTTGCCCTCGACCAGCACGGGCTCGAACGCCTGGATGCCGAGGCGGTGGAGCGTAGGGGCACGGTTCAAGAAGACCGGATGCTCCTTGATGACCTCTTCGAGCACGTCCCACACCTGCGGGCGGGCGCGCTCGACCATGCGCTTCGCCGACTTGATGTTCTGCGCGTACTCGAGGTCGACGAGCCGCTTCATCACGAACGGCTTGAACAGCTCGAGGGCCATCTGCTTGGGCAGACCGCATTGCTGGAGCCGCAGCTGCGGACCGACGACGATGACCGAACGACCGGAGTAGTCGACGCGCTTGCCGAGCAGGTTCTGGCGGAACCGGCCCTGCTTGCCCTTCAGCATGTCGGACAGCGACTTCAGCGCCCGATTGCCCGGACCGGTGACCGGTCGGCCGCGCCGGCCATTGTCGAAGAGCGCGTCGACGGCCTCCTGCAGCATGCGCTTCTCGTTGTTGATGATGATCTCGGGCGCGCCGAGGTCGAGAAGCCGCTTCAACCGGTTGTTGCGGTTGATCACCCGCCGGTAGAGGTCGTTGAGATCGGACGTCGCGAAGCGCCCGCCGTCGAGCTGCACCATCGGCCGCAGGTCGGGCGGGATGACAGGCACGACATCGAGGATCATGCCCAACGGCGAGTTGATCGCCCGGCCGTTGTGGTCGCGGCGGTTGAACGCGGAGACAACCTTCAACCGCTTGATCGCCTTCGCCTTGCGCTGTCCCTTGGCGGTGGCGATCGTCTCCTTCAGCTCGACCTCGACCTCGTCGAGGTCGAGCCGGGAGACGAGATCCTTGACGGCCTCGGCTCCCATGCCACCTGCGAAGTAGTCGTGATAACGGTCGACGAGCTCGCGCCACACCCGCTCGTCGTCGGTGAGCTGCTTCGGCTTCATCGCCTTCAGCGTGTCCCAGACCTGGCGGAGCTGCCCGATCTCCTCCTCGTAGCGGAGGCGGATGTCCTCGAAGTCCTTGTTCTTGGCCTTCTCCGCGCGCTCGATCTCGTTCTTCTTCGCGTTGCGGCCTTCCAGCTCCTCGAGCTCACCGATGTACGCCTCGTCGCGCTCGCGCAGCTTCACCTCGCGTTCGCGCTCGACGTCGCCGATCTCCGCCTTCATCTCGGCTTCGAGCGACGGGAGGTCCTTGTGCAGCCGCTCGACGTCGACCCATGTGATGAGGTGCGCGGCGAAGTAGATGACCTTCTCGAGGCTCTTCGGGGCGATGTCGAGCAGATAGCCGAGCCGGCTCGGGACGCCCTTGAAGTACCAGATGTGCGTCACGGGCGCGGCGAGCTGGATGTGACCCATGCGCTCGCGCCGCACCTTCGAACGCGTGACCTCGACGCCGCAACGCTCGCAGATGATGCCCTTGAAGCGCACCCGCTTGTACTTGCCGCAGTAGCACTCCCAGTCCTTCGTCGGACCGAAGATCTTCTCGCAGAAGAGCCCGTCCTTCTCCGGCTTGAGCGTGCGGTAGTTGATTGTCTCCGGCTTCTTCACCTCGCCGTTCGACCAGGTGAGGATGTCACCCGCCGTTGCAAGATTGATAGTAAGACGGCGACTCGAATTGACGTCGAAAACGGTACCCATGATCAGAACCTCGCTTTCGCGCTCGCCGCGTCTTCCTCGTCCGTACCGCGTTCAGGCCTCGAAAGGTCGATGCCCAGCGACTCAGTCGTGCGGAACGCGTCCTCGTCGAGCTCGCGGATCTCGATTTCCTGGCCGTTCTCGTCGATCACCCGAACGTTCAGGCACAACGCCTGCATCTCCTTGATGAGAACCTTGAAGCTCTCGGGGATACCCGGTTCGGGGATGTTCTCGCCCTTGACGATCGCCTCGTACACCTTCACGCGCCCGAGCACGTCGTCGGACTTGATCGTGAGGATCTCCTGGAGGGCGTACGCCGCGCCGTAGGCCTCGAGTGCCCACACCTCCATCTCGCCGAACCGCTGGCCGCCGAACTGCGCCTTACCGCCGAGCGGCTGCTGCGTGATCATCGAGTACGGACCCGTCGACCGCGCGTGGATCTTGTCGTCGACGAGGTGCGAGAGCTTCAGGATGTACATGTAGCCGACGGTCACCGGCCGGTCGAACGGCTGGCCGGTGCGGCCGTCGGTCAACGTGACCTTGCCGTCGGTGCCGATGAGCTTCTGGCCGTCGGCACCGTCGGGATTGAGCCGCTCGAACAGCTCGCGGATCGTCCCCGTCGGGCCGGCCTGGTCCACCTCGTCCCAGTGCGCGCCGTCGAACACGGGGCTCGAGATCCACACGGCCGGCTCCGTGCGCGTGCGCGTCTTGTTCATCTCGGCGGGCCGTTTGTGGTCTTCGGTCCATCCGTGGCGCGCCGCGTAGCCGAGGTGCGCTTCGAGCACCTGTCCGACGTTCATACGGCTCGGCACACCGAGTGGGTTGAGCACGATGTCGACGGGCGTTCCGTCGGCGAGATACGGCATGTCCTCGATCGGGAGGATCTTCGAGATCACACCCTTGTTGCCGTGGCGTCCGGCGAGCTTGTCGCCCTCGCTGATCTTGCGCTTCTGCGCGACGTACACACGCACGAGCTGATTCACTCCGGGCGGGAGCTCGTGACCGTCGTCGCGACTGAACACGCGCACGTCGATGACCTTGCCGGTCTCGCCGTGCGGAACCTTCAGGCTCGTGTCGCGAACTTCACGCGCCTTCTCACCGAAGATCGCGCGCAGCAAACGCTCCTCGGGCGTCAGCTCCGTCTCGCCCTTGGGAGTCACCTTGCCGACCAGGATGTCGCCCGCGCCGACCTCGGCACCGATGCGGATGATGCCGCGCTCGTCGAGGTCCTTCAGGATGTCCTCGCTGAGGTTCGGGATGTCGCGCGTGATCTCCTCGGCACCGAGCTTCGTGTCGCGCGCGTCGATCTCGTGCTCCTCGATGTGGATCGACGTGAGCACGTCGTCCTTTACGAGACGCTCCGACAGCACGATCGCGTCCTCGAAGTTGTGACCCTTCCAGGGCATGAACGCGACGAGCAGGTTCTTGCCGAGCGCGAGCTCACCCAGGTGCGTGGAAGGCCCGTCGGCAAGGACGTCGCCCTTCTGCACGACGTCGCCACCCCCCACCAACGGCTTCTGGTTGATGCAGGTGCCCTGGTTGGAGCGCCGGAACTTCGACAGCCGGTGCGTCGTACGGCCACCCGTCTTGTAGTCGACGGTCACGGTGTCGCCCGCGACATCGACGACGGTGCCGTCGTCGTTCGCGAGGAGGGCATCTCCCGCGTCGCGGGCTGCCCGCGCTTCGACACCGGTGCCGATGTAGGGAGCCGTGGCCCGCAGCAGCGGCACGGCCTGGCGCTGCATGTTGGCGCCCATGAGCGCGCGGTTCGCGTCGTCGTGCTCGAGGAACGGGATGAGCGCGGTGGCGACGGAGACGAGCTGCTTCGGCGACACGTCCATGTACTGGACCTCGTCGGGTGCGAAGAACCCGATCTCGCCGCGGCCGGCGCGGACGAGGACCCGGTCGTCGAGGAACGTGCCCTGCTCGTCGACGCGCACGTTCGCCTGCGCGATGACGTACTCGTCCTCGTCGTCGGCCGCGAGGTATTCGATCTCGTCGGTGACGCGGCCCTTCTCGACCTTGCGGTACGGCGTCTCGATGAACCCGAACCGGTTGATACGCGCGAAGCTCGAGAGGTAGCCGATCAGGCCGATGTTCGGGCCCTCCGGCGTCTCGATCGGGCACATGCGGCCGTAGTGGCTCGGGTGCACGTCTCGTACCTCGAACCCGGCACGCTCACGCGAGAGTCCGCCCGGGCCGAGGGCCGAGAGGCGACGCTTGTGCGTGAGACCCGCGAGCGGGTTCGTCTGGTCCATGAACTGCGAAAGCTGCGACGACCCGAAGAACTCCTTGATCGCGGCAACGACCGGACGGATGTTGATGAGCGTCTGCGGCGTGATCGCCTCGACGTCCTGGGTGGTCATGCGCTCGCGCACGACCCGCTCCATGCGGCTCAGGCCGACACGCAGCTGGTTCTGGATCAGCTCACCGACGGTCCGCACCCGGCGGTTGCCGAAGTGGTCGATGTCGTCGGGGAAGTAGCCGGCGTCGCGGTTGTGCAGCTTCACGATGTACGCGACCACGGCGAGGATGTCGGAGCGGATCAGCGTGAAGTCGGCACCGGCCCGGCCGGCGTCGACGTTCGCCTGCGGGACCGGCAGGTCGAAGCGCTTGAGCCCGAGATGCGGGTACTCCTTGGAGAGCTTCTTCGACACCTTGTGGCGACCGACCTTGGCAAGGTCGTAGCGCTTCGGGTTGAAGAACAGGTTCTCGAGCAGTGCGCGCGCCGAGTCCGGGGTCGGCGGCTCGCCCGGGCGGAGCTTGCGGTAGATGTCGACGAAGGCCTCGTCGACGCTGCCGGTGTGATCCTTCTCGAGCGTATTGCGCATGGACTCGTAGGGGCGGCCCTGCTCGTCGACGATCAGGTTCAGCAGCTCTTCGTCGCTCTCGCCGAATCCGAGCGCCTTCAACAAGACCGTGACCGGCTGCTTGCGCTTGCGGTCGATGCGGACGTACACGACGTCCTTCTTGTCGACTTCGAACTCGAGCCAGGCGCCGCGGCTCGGGATGATCTTGGCGTCGATGACCTCGCGCTCCGGAGCCGTCTTGTCGGGCGTGACGCCGAAGTACACGCCCGGCGAACGCACGAGCTGGGAGACAACGATGCGCTCGGTGCCGTTGATGATGAACGTTCCCCGGTCGGTCATCATCGGGAAGTCGCCCATGAAGACCGTCTGCTCTTTGATCTCACCGGTCTGCGCGTTCATGAACCGAGCGGTGACGAAGAGCGGGCGCGCGTAGGTCATGTCGCGCTCACGGCACTCGTCCTCGGAGTGCTTGGGCGGATCGAAGACGTGGTCCGTCAGCTCGAGCTTCAGCTGACCGGTGAAGTCCTCGATCGGCGAGATGTCGCGCAAAACCTCGGCGACGCCGTCCTCGAGGAACCAGCGGAACGAGTCGGTCTGTACTTCGATGAGGTTGGGAAGTTCCTTCACTTCGCGAAGTTTCGAGAAGGAAAGACGCTCACGAGACGCGAGACGGGCCAACGTCACTCCAATCCGGAGAGAATCAAGCTGCGGAAATGTGGTACTGCGAGCCGTGCTGCGAGATGTGCGACGAAAGGCGCGGACGCAAGGCAACCCGGACGATCGGGCGCGCGTCGGCAAGGGCCTGGAAGATCGGAGAGCACGAGCGGGCAGACACGGGTACGCCTAGCATAGCGAGTCGCCATGCCGGCTGCCAAGTCACCGCGGCTAAGGCACCGCCCGCAGCGCGGCCGGAGACCGGATGTTCGGTGCAGGATAAGCCTGAACCCGCCGGGTGGCAACGACTTTCCGGACAGATTTTCCGCCGACCGGCCTCCGCGGCTACTTGAGCTCGACCGAGGCGCCCGCGTCCTCGAGCTTGGTCTTGGCCTTCTCGGCGTCTTCCTTCGAAGCCTTCTCGACGACCGGCTTGGGGGCGCCGTCCACGAGGTCTTTGGCCTCCTTCAGGCCCAGGCTGGTGAGCTCGCGCACCACCTTGATCACCTGGATCTTCTTGTCGCCCGCCGCGTTGAGTATGACGTCGAACTCGTCCTTCTCCTCGGGAGCCTCCGCCAACGCAGCTCCGGCGCCGGGTGCGGCGGCGACCGCGACGGGTGCCGCGGCGGTGACGCCGAACTCGTCCTCGAAGGCTTTCAGGAAGTCGTTCAGCTCGAGCACCGTCATGTTCTTGAAGACGTCGAGCAGCTCGGTCGTGCTCATGGTTGCCATCTGTGTCACTCCTCTTTTTCGGATGCTTGCGCCGGCTCGGCCGCTTCCGTGGCCGGAGCCTCGATTTCCGTGGCCGGAGCCGGGTCCCCGATCTCGGTCGGCTCGGCGGTGACCTCTACGTCGGCCTCGACCGCCGGCTCCGGGAGCGCCTCGCCGCCGGCGATCCGCTGGTCGATCAGGGCCTGGACGCCGTAAGCCATGTTCCGCGTGAATGCCTGGAACAGACCGGCCGCCTTGACCATCGGAGCCTGGAACCCGCCGGCCAACCGGGCGAGCAGCTGATCGCGGGGAGGGATGTCGGCCAGGGCCTCGACGTCGCGGCTCGACAGGAGCCGCAGCCCGAGGATCCCGCCCTTGAGGACCAGGTTCGGGTTCGTGCGGGCGAAGTCACGCAGCGCTTTCGCGGCGGTCACCGCGTCTCCGCCGTCGCGGCGGACGAAGGCGATGGCGATGGGCCCCTCGAAGCTCCCGACGATGTCATCGAGGCCGGCGTCGTGCGCAGCCCGCCGAGCCAGGGTGTTCTTGAAGATCTTGTAGTCGGTTGCCGCCGGGCGCAGCGCGGCCCGCAACGTTGCGATGTCACGGACGGTGAGGCCGCGATACTCGGTGAGCACCGCGGCGTCAGCAGAGACGAGCCGCGCCTTGATGTCGTCGATGACCGCGCTCTTGCGCTGCATCTGCGCGCTGCCTGCGGGCGCCTTGGTGGGCATGTCGTGCTCCTCGGGGGTGCTCGGGCGGGAGGCCTCGCGAGCGGCGCGCGGCGTTTGCCGCGCACACCCCGGAAGTCGCCTCACCCGGCGGGCCTCTCCTCGCGGAGTGGGCCCATTACCTCGTGTCGAGACCGGAAGTCTTCGGCGTTCTATGGACGGCTGAGAACATTAGCCGAAACCCGCGGCCGCCTCCGAAGAATCGTGTCACAACGATTCTTCGAAAGATTCTTTACAACGGGAATCGTGATTGGATCGGGGACGCGTGAGCCTCACCCCGACGATTCGCGCCTTCCTGATCCGGCTCGAGGATCTGCTCGACCACAACCCTCCGCCCGGGTTACGGCGTGACGCGATGACGATCACGACGGCGGACGCCGCGGCGCTGGTCCGGCTGCCGCACGTCGCCGATCACGATCGCGATGTCGAGATCGAGATCGACGACCGGCGCGTCGTCGTCGCGTACCCACCCGAACGGGTCGTGTTCACGAGCACCGATGAGGCGCTCCGGTTCGTCGAGATGCTTTGCGGCGGGCGGGTCGAGCTCGAGATCGTACGCGGCCCCCTGTGGACGACGATGCGCAGCTACCGCGACGGTCAAACGATCCCATTCCGCCGCACGCGTATGCCGTGGCCTTCATTGCGACCGCGCACCGAGCGCCGCGCCGTGGGCTTCGGGCGCTAACTCTTGTCCTCCACCCGGGAGTCCGGAGAGATCTTGACGCCCGGACCCATCGTCGACGAAGTCGCGACGCCCTTGAGGTAGCGGCCCTTCGCCGACGCGGGCCGGGCCCGCTGGAGCTCCTCGATCACCGCGCGGTAATTCCGCAACAGGCTCTCCGTCGGGAAGCTGGCCTTGCCGAGCGGAACGTGCACGTTGCCGTTGCGGTCGGTGCGGTACTCGACCTTGCCGCCCTTGAACTCGGAGACCGCACGACCGACGTCGGTCGTCACGGTGCCCGTCTTGGGGTTGGGCATGAGCCCGCGCGGTCCGAGCACACGACCGAGGCGGCCGACTTGGCCCATCAGGTCGGGTGTCGCGATCGCGACGTCGAAGTCCATGAAACCCTCGTTCTGCACCCGGTTCACGAGATCGTCGGACCCGACGACGTCGGCGCCCGCGTCGCGCGCCTCTTGCGCGGCGTCGCCCGCGGCGAAGACCGCGACGCGCACATCCTTGCCGGTACCGGCCGGGAGCGACACGGTGCCTCGCAACATTTGGTCGGCCTTGCGGGGATCGACGCCGAGCCGGAAGGCCGCCTCGACCGTCTCGTCGAACTTCTTCTTCGCCATCGATTTCACGAGCTCGAACGCCTCGGCCGGCTCGTGCAGCGCCTGTTTGTCGTAGCGGCGGGATGCGTCGACGTACTTCTTCGATTTCGCCATTGGTTTCGCTCCCTTCGAAGCTCCCTCGCTCAGACCCGGTCAATCCGCCGGCGAGGTGATCCGGCGGCGGGCATTCGGGATTGCAGCGCCTAGCCGACGACCTCTATGCCCATCGAGCGCGCGGTACCGGCAACCTGCGCGATCGCACCGTCGAGATCGATCGCGTTGAGGTCGGGCATCTTGGTCTCGGCGATCTCACGGACCTGATCTTTGCTCACGCTCGCAACGGTCTCCCGACGCGGAGTCGCCGCGCCTTTCTCGATGCCCGCGGCCTGCCGCAACAACACCGGAGTCGGTGGCGTCTTGGTGACGAACGTAAAGGAACGGTCCTCGTAGATCGTGATCTCGGCGGGGATCACGGTGCCGCGCTGGGCCTCGGTCGCCGCGTTGTACGCCTTGCAGAAGTCCATGATGTTGATGCCATGCGGACCGAGCGCGGTGCCGACCGGCGGCGCGGGGGTGGCCGCGCCGGCCTGGATCTGAATCTTCACGACCGCGGCAACTCGTCTCTTCGCCATGTTCACTCACTCGCTCTCTGCTTCTACAGCTTTGCGACGTCGCCGAATTCGAGCTCGACCGGGGTTTCGCGTCCGAAGATGTTCACGAGCACCTTGAGCTTCGAACGGTCGACATCGATCTCGCTGATCACACCGTTGAAGTCGGCGAAGGGGCCCGTGACCACGCGCACCTGCTCGCTCACCTCGTACTCGAGGCGGGGGCGCACCTTCTTCTCGGCCTGCGGGCCCTCTTCCTTCACGCCGGTGCCGAGGATGTCCTCGACCTCCTTGCGCGACAACGGCGTGGGCTTCGCGCCGCTCCCTACGAATCCCGTGACTCCCGGCGTGTTGCGTACGACATACCACGCGTGGTCGTCGAGGCCCATCCGCACCAGGAGGTAGCCGGGGAAGACCTTCTTCTGCACGACGACCTTGCGGCCGTTCTTGAACTCGATGACGTCTTCCATCGGGATGACGACCTCGAAGATCCGGTCTTCGACCGCCATCGAACGCACACGACTCGCAAGGTTCGACTTCACCTTGTTCTCGTAGCCCGCGTACGTGTGCACGACGTACCAGCGCCCGGGGCGGTCGAAGGGGCTGAGCTCGGCGGTCGACGGGGCCGCTTCGACGTCGCCGACCTCCTCGATGTCGACCAGCTCCGCGTCGGCGAGGTCGGGGATCGCGACCACCGTTTCGGTCGCGACCGGTTCGTCAACGGCGGAGTCGCCGTCGGCGCCAGTGGTGGGCACGGGTGCATCGTCGATTCGGGTCTCGGAAGAGGTCATCTCGTCACTATCGTCCGGGGGAAGCTCGAAGGTCTCGACCATTTACTTGAACACGAAGTTGACAACGTGTACCGCGACCCAGTCGTACGCGAAGATCAGCGCCGTCATCACGACGAGACCGATCAGCACGACCAGCGAAGAGTTCGTGATCTCCGCTCGCGGCGGCCACGCCACTTTCTTCATCTCGCCGCGGACTTCGCCGAGGTACTGCCCGGGACCCGTCCGCTCGACCTGCGGGTTCGGCGCCGACCGCCGCTCGGGCGCGCGCGGCCGATCGGATCCTTGACGCGCCATCTGTCGCTTGGTCTGTCGGTTCATGTCGCCTCGACGCGTCGACTACGAGCTGGGACTACGAGCTGGGACTTCGAGCAGGGCAGGAGGGACTCGAACCCCCAACCGCCGGTTTTGGAGACCGGAGCTCTGCCAATTGAGCTACTGCCCTCCGGGCCGTGGGGGCCAGGCGCGCAAGGATAGCAGCGCGTTCTCCTGGTGCCGCCGGCGTGGTACGGCGCAGCCGCTACCCGGCGAGGCTCAGGGCCCGCTTGCGGGAACGGACGATCAGGACCGCGGCAGTGGCCCCGGCGGCGAGCGCGCTGCCGCCGATCGCGCCGGCGTACGCGAGTCGACGGCCCGACAACAATGTGCGCCTCGCACCGTGCTCGGCCGCCTCGGTGATCGCGGCGAGCGTTTCGCCGAGGAGTCCCGGAGCCGGCTCCGAGTAGCGGGTCCGCAGCATCGACAGCGTGCGCAGGAGGCGGCGGTAGCGCGCGAGCTCGGCCTGACATCGCAAGCACGTCTCGATGTGGCGTTCCGCCTCGAAACCGATCGCCTCGCCGTCGACGAGCCCCGGCAACAACGCCGTCACCTCGTCACACCGCATTGGCCTCGGCACCTTCGTCGTACAACACGTCGCGCAGCTTGCGTCTTGCCCGATGCAGCCGCACCTTCGCCGCCGAGACGGTGATGCCGAGCTCGTCGGCGATTGCTTCGTGCGACATCCCGTAGACGTCCTTCAGCACGACCACGCTCCGCAGCTTCGCCGGGAGGTCGTCGAGCGCGGCCGAGATGCGGTCGAGGGCCTCGGCCGACTCGGCACCCTGCGATACCAGCTCCTCGGCGACGGGGTCGACCGGCTCGAACCCGTCGTCGAACGGCTCGGCCCGGTGACGGCGACGGCGTTGGACATTGCTCGCGGCGGCGTTGGCGGTGATGCGGTACAGCCAGGTGGAAAACGCCGCGTCGCCGCGGAACTTTCCGATGCCCTTCCAGGCCCGCAGGTATGCGTCCTGCACCACGTCGCGCGCGTCCTCCTCGTTGCCGGTAAGACGACGCGCGAGTGTGAACGTGTCGACGAAGGTGCGTCGCACCAACTCGTCGAACGCCCGGCGGTCACCGCCACGGGCGGCGCCAACCAACTCGGCCTCGTCCAACCGGACCTCCTGGTGCCTTCGCGTTTCGACCCGGCGCCGCCGGGAAAGGTTACGCGCCCCGACGACGCCGTGGCTCGCAGCCCGAAAGGGCTAACGCGTCTCCTTGTGGACGGTGTGGCGCTTGTCCCACCGGCAGTACTTCTTCATCTCGATGCGCTCACGGTCGTTGACCTTGCTCTTCATCGTGATGTAGTTGCGCCGCTTGCAGTCCTCGCAGGCGAGCGTGATCTTGACCCGCTTCTCATTTTTCGCCATGCGGAATCCCTACTTTTCGATTTTGACGACGCGGCCGGAGCCGACGGTACGGCCACCCTCACGGATCGCGAACCGCAACCCCTCATCCATCGCGATCGGCTTCCCCAACTCCACCGTCATCTCCGTATTATCGCCC
>JBBQTI010000064.1:0-19358 GCA_038213435.1 Acidimicrobiia bacterium | reverse complement strand
ACGCACGCCCGAACACGTCCCGACACGGCCCCCACCGTGCTCGCGTCGCTCGCGGACCGCGACAAGCCCGAGCACAGCGCGCCGTCAAGCGCTCTCACGCACGCTGAACACCACTCAGCAGTTCCCGTGAACGATCGGGGCTATCTGGGCGTACGTGCTCTTGGACCGCACGCCGACGTGGTTCCCGATGTTGCGAACCACGATGTTGCTGGGCGGTCTCGGTGTCGCGCTCGTCGTCGCGATCTCACCGAGCCTTCGCGGACGCGTCGGCGTCGTGCTCGCGATCGCGGCGGTCACGCTCGGCCTCGCGGCGCCGGCCGCCTACACGCTGTCGACCATCGCCCACCCCAACGCCGGCGCCCTGCCTACCGCCGGGCCTGCCGGCGCCGCGGGCGGACCCGGTGGCATCGGTCCGCGCCTCGGAGGAAACCGCGGCTTCACGGGCGCGCGCGGTGCACCCCCCGGCGGATTCGGCGGGACAAACCCGGGCGGCTTCAACCCGGGATTCGGTGCGCCCGGGTTCGGCGGTGGCGGTCGCGGAGGGGCCGGCGGACTCCTCAACGGCTCGGATCCGAGCGCGCAGATCACCGCGCTGTTCGAGAAGAGCACGGGCTTCCGCTGGACTGCCGCGGCAGTCGGCGCGAACAACGCGGCCGGTTACCAGCTCGCATCCGGCCAGGCGATCATGGCGGTCGGCGGCTTCAACGGCACCGACCCGACGCCCACGCTCGCGCAGTTCGAGAAGTACGTCCGGGCCGGTGAGATCCACTACTTCATCGCCGGAGGCGGTGGTCCCGGAGGCGGTGGTCCCGGAGGTGGCGGTCCCGGAGGTGGCGGCGCGGGTGCGAGCACGTCGAGTGCCATCACCCAGTGGGTGGAGCAGAACTTCACCGCGCAGACCGTCGGCGGAACGACGATCTACGACCTCAGCTCGGCGACCTCCGGGTAGAGCCGGGCGGCGGAGGCTGGATCGTCCTGGTCGCCGGGTACCCTGCTGGCATGGCCGACCCGGCGGGGTTTGCAGAGCAGGCGATGCCGTACATGTCGGCCCTCTACGCGGCCGCGTTGCGCATGACGCGCAATCCGAGCGACGCCGAGGACCTGGTACAGGAGACGTTCCTGCGCGCCTACCGCGGATTCGAGGGCTTCCACGAAGGCACGAACCTGAAGGCGTGGCTGTACAAGATCCTCACGAACACCTTCATCAACCAGTACCGCGCGAAGAAGCGCCGACCCGACCAGGTCGACCTCGACGACGTGGAAGATTTCTACATCTTCCGCCGCTTGGGCGGTCTCGAGGCGGCCGAGGCCACTCGCACCCCTGAGGCCGAGGTGATGGAGGGGATTCCCGACTCGGAGGTGAAAGAGGCACTCGAGTCGATTCCGGAGCAGTTCCGCATGGCGGTGATCCTGGCCGATGTCGAAGGCTTCTCGTACAAGGAGATCGCAGAGATCCTCGACGTGCCCATCGGAACCGTGATGAGTCGCATCCACCGGGGAAGAAGGGCGTTGCAGAAGAAGTTGTGGGATTACGCCGAACGCAACAACCTTCGGCCACGAGTCGAGTCGGCGACCGGGGGGTGACGAGCGCGATGGATTGTGAACATGCCCACCTCCGCGTCTACGAATACCTCGACGGGGAGCTCACCGTCTGGAAGCGGCGCGCCATCACTCGGCACCTCGACGATTGCCCGCCGTGCGCGCACGGATTCACCTTCGAGATCGACCTTCGTCGCGTGATCGTGTCGAAGTGCGCGGAGGACGTGCCCGCCGAGCTCAAGGCCCGAATCGCCATCGCGCTCGGGATTATCGAGGCGGACGAGCCGGTCCCCGAGTGATCGACGGTCGGGGTCGGCTTCTACGATGAGCGCGTGGCTTCTACGATGGGCGCCACGCCGAGTCGAGGAGGCATGGTGCGGGCGTCCACCATCAGCGCGCTGATCATCGGCGTGGTCGTCGGACTGGTGGGCCTGGTGCTCGGGGTCTACGTGTTCGCCGACCACAGCGGCGGCAAGCTCTGGTTCTACTGGATCGCGCCGCTCCTCGCGATCGGCTTCTTCGGCGTCATGGCCCAGCTCGTCGTCCTCTACTGGGTGAAGGTCGGGCGGCTCGAGACGAAGGGTCGCCCCCGCAAGTGAGTGAGTCCGAAGACGGTGCAGGGCGGGCGCCCGATCCCGTCGACTGGGCCACGGCCCGCCGCGTCGCCCGGCTCGTCGCCGGCCGCGATCCGCTCGCCGACTCCTACCTCGCGGCCTCGCTGCAGACCGACTTCGACGCGTTGACCGTCCGGGCCGAGGACCTCGTCGCCGGGTACACCGGCCTGCGCGTCCCGAACCACGCGTCGGCGCGCGTGCTCGACCGGCGCGACTGGGTGGAGTCGAACATCTCGTCGATGCGGTCCCTCCTCGATCCGCTCATGCAACGGTTCGGGGCGCGCATGGCCCGCAACCCGCTGTCACCCGTGAGCCGGCGGATTGCGGCCACCGAGATGGGCGGGCTGCTCGGCTATCTCGCGAAACGAGTGCTCGGTCAGTACGACCTGCTCGTCCCCGGCGGCCCCGACTCCGTTGCGAGCGGCCCTCGCGGCGAACCGCACGGTGATGCGGTCTACTACGTCGGCTCCAACATCTTGTCGCTCGAGAAACGCTTCGCCTTCCGCCCGCACGACTTCCGGTTGTGGATCGCGATCCACGAGGTGACGCACCGGGCGCAGTTCACGGGCGTTCCCTGGATGCGCGGGTACTTCCTCGGGCTGGTGCGCGAAGCACTCGAGCTCGTCGACCCCGATCCGCGCACGATGCTGCGCGCGGTATCCAGCGCGGTCGACGAGGTGCGCGCCGGCCGCAACCCCCTCGACGAAGGCGGCCTCGTCGGATTGTTCGCCTCGCCGGCCCAGCGCGGTGTTCTCGGACAAGTGCAGGCGCTGATGTCGGTGCTCGAGGGTCACGGCAACGTGGTGATGGACGATCTCGGTCGCGATCATGTCGCGGGGCAGGAGCGCATGTCGCGCGTGCTCCAGCAACGGCGCAATATCGGGGGGATCACGGGCGCGGTGCACAAGCTGCTCGGGATCGAGCAGAAGATGCGGCAGTACGAGGTCGGTGAGCGCTTCGTGCGCGGTGTATACGAGATCGGCGGCCGGCCGGCGTTCGATGCCGTGTGGCACGCACCGCAGAACCTGCCGACGGTCGCGGAACTCAACGAGCCCGCCCGTTGGCTCGCCCGCGTCGACGCCGCACGCGTGTGAATCTGTCCGGGGCGCTCGACGATCTCGCGGTCGACGCGCGCGTCGTCGTCGGGTGCAGCGGCGGGGCCGATTCGTTGGCGTTGCTCGCGCTCGCATGTGATCACGGCTTCGACGTGTGCGCGGTTTACGTCGATCACGGTCTGCGACCGGGGACTGGTCACGACGCCGAGATCGTGAAGCGGGCGGCGGCGCGCTTCGGCGCGCAGGCGCGTGTCGCGCACGTCGATCTCCTCGCGGGTCCGAATCTCGAATCCCGTGCGCGGGAGGCGCGGTATGGCGCGCTGGAGCGCATTCGGGCGGAGCTGGGCGCCGAGGCGATCCTCATCGCGCACACGCGCGACGACCAGGCGGAGACCGTGTTGCTGCAGATGCTTCGCGGCGCGGCCGCGACCGGGTTGTCGGGGATGGCCGTGCGGCGGGGCTTCGTCCGTCGGCCGCTGCTCGCGGCCAGACGTCGGGAGACGCACGAGCTCTGCGCGCGGCTGGCGTTGTCCCCCGTGCACGACCCGATGAACGATGAGCTGCATCACCGGCGCGTGTGGTTGCGGCGCGAGGTCATCCCCCGCCTCGAAGGTGGAACTGATCGCGATCTCGTCGAGGTGCTCGCCCGTCAGGCCGAGCTCCTGCGCGACGACGACGAGCTGCTCGACGCGTTCGCGTCGCAACACGAACCCGACAACGCGGGCTCCGTGGCCGCGTTGCCGCGCGCACTGGCGCGGCGCGTCATTCGGCGGTGGCTCGCGCAGCCGGCGCCTCCGTCGGTCGCCACCGTGGAGCGCGTTCTCGCGGTCGCGCGCGGCGACGTGCGCGCCGCGGAGCTACCCGGCGGCGATCGGATCGAGCGCGTCCGCGGACGACTCGTGCGCGTCGGTCCAGTGCGGCTCGACACTGCGCCCGTCGTCCTCTCGCTTCCGGGTCACGCCCGCTTCGGCGACGTCGAGATCGGGGCGTGGATCGAGCACGGGCCCCCGGTTGCGTGGCCCGACGGGCGCGAGCGGGCGGTGTGCGATGCCGATCGTGTGCCCGCGTCGGTGGTCGTCCGGGTGGCCGCGCCCGGCGAGAGGTTCCGGCCTCTGGGTGGAGGTGGGTCGAAGCTCCTGCACGACGCGCTGGCCGAGGCCGGGGTCGCCGCGGCCCGGCGCGCGACCGCGCCGGTCGTCGTCGGCGCCGAGCCGGTGTGGGTCGTCGGTTACCGTATCGACCATCGCGTCCGGGTCACCACCGGCACCCGGCGCTTCCTCTGGCTGAGCGCGGAGCCCGCTACCACATGAACGACCCGAACATCGGTCGGATCGTCGTCGACGAGCAAGAGTTGCAACAACGCATTCGCGACCTCGGCAAGGAGATCGCGGCCGATTACGACGACCGTCCGCCGCTGCTCGTCGGCATCCTCAAGGGCGCGTTCATGTTCATGGCCGATCTCGCCCGGGCGATCGACCTGCCGGTCGAGTTCGACTTCATGGCCGTGTCCTCGTACGGCTCGTCGACGCGCACGAGCGGTGTCGTGCGCATCATGAAGGACCTCGACCTCGACCTGACCGACCGGCACGTGCTAATCGTCGAGGACATCGTCGACTCGGGTCTCACCCTCGCGTACATCCGTAAGAACCTGAAGGCACGCGGGCCGGTATCGCTCGAGGTGTGCGCGCTGCTCGTCAAGGAAGGTTTGCAGAAGACCGAGGCCGACCTGAAGTACGTCGGCTTCCGGATCCCGCCCGACTTCGTGATCGGATACGGACTCGATGTCGACGAGCGTTACCGCAACTTACCCTTCATCGCCGAGTACACCGGCGCGATAGAGCAGCGGTTCACGTGATCGACGAACCCGACGACAACCAGGGCGTCGACATCGAGCGGTTGGAGAAGGCCGTGCGCGAGATCCTCATCGCGATCGGGGAGGACCCCGATCGCGACGGCTTGGTGCGAACGCCCCGCCGTGTCGCGGAGATGTACGCGGAGATTTGCAGCGGGCTCCACGAGGATCCCTCACAGCATCTCGTCGCGACCTTCGAGGCCAACCACGACGAGATGGTTCTCGTGCGCGACATCGCGCTGTACTCGATCTGTGAGCATCACCTCGCGCCGTTCCACGGGCGCGCGCACGTCGCGTACATCCCCGGCGACGACGGTCGCATCACGGGCCTCTCGAAGCTGGCGCGTCTGGTCGACGGCTTCGCGAAGCGTCCCCAGGTGCAGGAGCGACTCACGACCCAGATCGCCGACGCGATCGTCGAGGTTCTCCAACCCCGCGGTGCGTTCGTGATGATCGAGGCCGAGCACCTGTGTATGTCGATGCGCGGAGTGCGCAAACCGGGCACGCTCACGCTGACCTCGGCCGTGCGCGGCCTGTTCAAGGACAATGTTGCGACCCGCGCCGAAGTGATGGCTCTCCTCGGCCCCTCGCTCGGCCGGTCCTGACCCGTTCGCTAACCTCCGGCGGTGACTGCCGTGCCCCGTCTCCTCGTCTCCGACTTGCCGCGGCGGGGGCTGATGGGGATCGTGAACGTCACGCCGGACTCGTTCTCGGACGGCGGTAGCTACCTCGACCCGGACGCGGCGATCGCTCACGGCCTCGCCCTCGCGGCTGCCGGCGCGGCGCTGATCGACGTGGGCGGTGAGTCGACGCGCCCGGGAGCAGAACCGGTTGACGCCGACGAAGAGCTGCGCCGGATCGTACCGGTGGTCGAGACGTTGGTCGCGCAGGCATCGGTTCCGGTGAGCATCGACACTACGAAGGCGGTCGTTGCCCGCGCCGCGCTCGATGTGGGCGCGCAGATGGTGAACGACGTCTCGGGTGGCGCGGCCGATCCCGACATGTTGCGGGTCGTCGCCGACGCGCGGGCCGCGTACGTCGCGATGCACATGCGGGGGACACCTCGCACGATGCAGCAAGAAGCGCATTACACCGACGTCGTCCGCGACGTCGGCGACGACCTTCGAACGCGGGTCGCTCGCGCCATCGATGCCGGCATCGACGCGCGCGCGCTGCTCGCCGACCCGGGCATCGGTTTCGCCAAGACTGCCGAGCACAATGTGGCGTTGCTGCGCGCACTGCCGGAGATCGCGGCTCGGGTAGGAGTGCCGCTGCTCGTCGGATCGTCCCGCAAGTCGTTCCTCGCGCGCATCGCCGGAGTCGACGATCGGACCGGCCGCGACGACGCCACTCTCGCCGCCACCGTTTGGTGTTTCGCGCAGGGCGCCGCGCTCGTGCGCGTGCACGACGTCGCCGGATCGCGGCGCGCGGTCCAGTTGCTCGAGACATTGGAACGTGCAACTCCCGAAGGCATGGCGGCGTGACCACGGGCGGTCTGAGGGGACGCTGGGCCCAGGGCCTGCAGCCGCGGTATTTCACCTGGGTGATCAAGGATCGCCTCGGAGCGGGTGAGCGGCCCGGCGGCTTCGCCCGCAATCACCGCAAGGTGAGGCGCCAAGAGGAGCTCATCTGGATCAATGTCAACGGCTTCACGCATGTCGTCTCGCTGCTCGACTCGCCCCACAACCTGCACGCGTACGACGAAGCCGGCCTGGCGTACGTCCACGTGCCGCTCGGCCCGCACGACGAGCTCGCGTTGCGCCTGTCGTCCATCTACGGCGCACTGACGAAATTGCTCGACGATCCGGCCGAGCGCGTCTACCTCCACAACGAGGAATTCGGCGACCGCGTGCTGGGTGTGCTCGCCGGCTACCTCTTGCACGCCGGGCTGGTCGAGCACGGTCCGCACGCGGTCTCGGTGATCGAGAAGCTGACGTCGCGGAGCGTCGACGCGTCGGGGCGCGAGATCGTCGCGGTCACTCTCGACGAGCTTCTGTAGCCGTTCGGCCTCCGGCGGCGTGTCAGGCGCGCACGATGCGCACGGTGTCGGTGGCACCGGCGCGCTTGCCGGGCGAGGCCGACACGATCGCGATGAGGTCGCCCTTGTGCGCGAGCCCGCAGTCGCGCGCCGCCTTCACCGCGTGGCGGAGAACGTCTTCGCCTTCGACGGCCAAGGCCGTCAACGGTCGGACACCCCAGACGAGACACAACCGGCCGAGGACGTCGGGTTGCGCGGAGATCCCCGCGATCGGTACCGCGGGCCGAAACGCCGCGACCCGGCGCGCCGTGGTACCGCTCTGGGTCGGGCACACGATCGCCGCGACTCCGAGATCCTCGGCAGCCTGAACCGAGGCGTGGGCGACGGCCCAGGCGACCCGATCGTCGTCGAGCGCGGCGGCGGCGCCCTGCGGAGTCGTGCGCGCCCGGGGCCAGGCCTCCGCGGCTTCGGCGACCTCGCTCATGGTGCGCACGGTGTCGGCCGGATACTCGCCGACCGCGGTTTCCTCGGACAGCATGAGCGCGTCGGTTCCGTCGATGACTGCGTTGGCGACATCGTTGACCTCGGCGCGCGTCGGTAGCGGCGAGCGAGTCATGGACTCGAGCATCTGTGTCGCGGTGATCACCGGCTTGCCGGCCAGGTTGCAGAACCGAATGATCTCCTTTTGGATCAACGGGACGCGCCGGGCCGGTACCTGGATGCCGAGGTCGCCGCGCGCGACCATGACCGCGTCGGCGACGCCGACGATGCCGGGGAGATGGTCGAGCGCGACCGCGGTCTCGATCCTCGCGACGAGCTGCGGCCGGTTCCGGCGCTTGGGAAGGCGCGCGCGAACGCCTTCGACGTCTTCGGGACGACGCACGAACGACAAGCCGATGAAGTCGGCCTTGATTGCGATTGCCATCCGGAGTGCGGCGGCGTCGGCATCGGTGAACGACTCGACGTGCGATTCCGCCCGGGGAACGTGCATCCCCTTGCGTGAGCGTAGGACGCCGCTGCGCACCACCTCGCACACCACGTCGGCGTCTACCACGCGTTCGACGTGCAGCACGATCGCTCCATCGGCGAGGTAGATGTCGTCGCCGGGTCCGATCCATCGCGCGAGCTCGGGAACCGTCGTCGATACCCGGTGCGCGTCGCCGATGACCAAGGCCGAGGTCAGCGTGAGCTCGCTTGCGGTCTCGAGCCGGATCTCGTCGTCGACGACCGGTCCCGTACGCATCTTCGGTCCGGGTAGATCGACGAGCACACCGACGACGCGGCCCAGCGCGGCCGCCGTCTCGCGCGCCAGGATCGCGTGTTGCGCGTGTACCTCGGCGATGCCGTGCGCCGCGTTGAGGCGCACCACGTCGGCGCCGGCGGCGAGCAGCGCGTGCATCGACTGCGGGAGCGACGTGGCCGGGCCGACCGTCGCGACGATCTTCGTACGTCGCACATCCACGGACTATCACGCTGCACCGAGCGGTGACTAGCGTCGAGTCGTGGATCGAATCCTCATCTCCGGAATACGCGAGCTGGGCGTACACGGTGTTCTTCCCGAGGAACAGCAGCGGCCCCAACCGTTCGAGATCGACGTCGAGCTCCTCGTCGACGTCGCGGCCGCGGGGGAGAGCGACGCCCTGGAAGACACTGTCGACTATTCCGCGGTATGTGACGCCGTCAGCCGCGTGGTGTCGTCGGAGCGATACCAGCTGCTCGAGCGTCTTGCGTCGCGTATCGTCGAGGTATGCCGCGCCGATCCACGTGTCGTGGGCGCGGTCGTCGAGGTGCGCAAGATGCACCCGCCCGTGCGTGCGTTGCTCGATTACGTCGCCGTGCGCGTCGAGCGGTGAGTCGCGCCTACATCGCGTTGGGTTCGAACATGGGCAACCGGCCCGCGCATCTGCAGTCGGCCGTCGACGGGCTGGGCGCAGCCCTGAGTGTCGAGGTGGTCGCAATTTCGCGTGTGTACGAGACCGCGCCCGTTGGTGGCCCGCCCCAGGGCGCGTACCTGAACGCCGTGGTCGCGATCGTGACCGAGCTCGATCCGTACGCGCTCCTCGCGCTCGCGCAGCGGACCGAGCGCGCCGCGCAACGCGTGCGCGCCGAACGCTGGGGGCCGCGCACCCTCGACGTCGACGTGCTCATGTACGACGATGTCCGCCTGGCCGATCCGGATCTGACGTTGCCGCATCCGCGGATGTGGGAGCGTGGATTCGTGCTGGCCCCGCTGCGTGACGTGGCACCGACCTTGGTCGACGCCCAGGCCGCTTGGGAAGGCGTGCACGAGGCGGCGGTAATCTTGCACATTCCATGGCGGAACAACAGCGCACCGTCGCCCTGATCGGACCGGGCCGCGCGGGGACGACGATCGCGCTCGGCCTGCTGGAGCAGGGTTGGACCGTCGTCGGGGTGGGCGGCCGCGCTCCGGACGCACCGTCGACCGCGTCGGCCGTCGCGTGCCTCGCGTCGCGCTCGGCGCTGGTATCCGAGGTCGCCCGAGGCGCGGCGCTGGTGCTCGTTGCCACCCCCGACCGCGCCATCGAGCAGGTGCTGCTGACGGCCGAACCGGCGATCGAGCCCGGCGCGCTCGTCGTGCACCTCGCGGGATCGCGTGGACTCGACGTGTTCGCGCCTCTCCTGGAACGGCGCACCGGGCTGCGGGTCGGTGCGCTGCACCCGCTGCAGTCGTTCCCGTCCGCGACCGTCGGACTCGAGCGGCTCCAGGGTGCGTGGGCCGCGGTGGCGGGAGATCGCGCCGTTGCCGACATCGCGCGTTCGCTCGGGTTGCGCCCTTTCGAGCTCGCCGATTCCGACCGCGGGCGCTACCACGCGGCCGCGGTCATCGCGTCGAACCATCTCGTCGCGCTGCTCGGTCAGGTCGAACGGCTCGCGACGACTTGCTCCGTACCGTTCGAGGCGTTCGCTCCACTCGTGCGGGCCTCGGTGCAGAACGCCTTCGCGCTCGGACCGGCCGACGCGCTCACCGGACCCGTTGCCCGAGGCGACCTGGCCACCGTCGAGCAGCACCTCCGCGATCTCGACCCGGGCGAGCGCGACGCCTACCGCGCACTCGCGCGGGAGGCCGCCCGTCTGACGGGACGACGCGATACCGGTCTCGACCGCCTGCTCGGCGATCTGCGCCTACCACCCGGAGCCGCCGGCGCCGATTGAGCGGCCGTCGGTCGCGCCTGGCCGGTGGCGATTCCCAGGCGCTACCATCGCTGAGTCAGACCCGCCAGTCCGGACCTGCGAAGGCCGGAACCGAGCGAGGCCGAACGATGCTCCACATCGAGACGATTGCCGACCTACGCGCCGCGTGCGATCGGGCGCGGGCGGAGGCGCGGCGAGTCGGGCTGGTGCCCACGATGGGGTTCCTCCACGAGGGGCACCGATCGCTGATGTGCGCCGCGCGCGAGGCCTGCGGCTTCGTCGTGGTCACGATCTTCGTCAACCCGTTGCAGTTCGGCGCCGGCGAGGACCTCGACCTATACCCGCGCGATCTCCGCGGCGATCTCGCCCAATGCGAGGAGGAGGGCGTCGACGTCGTCTTCACGCCGTCGGTCGCGGAGATGTTCCCGAGCGGTCCGCCGCTCACCACCGTCCACGTCGACGGTCTCTCGGCCGGCATGTGCGGAGCCGCCCGCCCGACGCATTTCGACGGCGTCGGCACGGTGGTCACGAAGCTGTTCGCCGTCGCCGGCCCCTGTTCGGCGTTCTTCGGCCGCAAGGACGCGCAGCAGCTCGCGGTGATCGCGCGTCTCGTCGAGGACCTCAACCTCCCGGTCGACGTCGTGGGCTGTCCGATCGTGCGCGAGCCCGACGGGCTCGCCCGCTCGAGCCGCAACGCGTATCTCTCCGCGGAACAGCGCCGGAGTGCACTCGTGCTCGCGCGCGCGCTCGAGGCCGCGGCCGACGCGGCGGTTTTGGGTGAGCGGGACACGCGAGTGCTCGTCGACGTCGTACGCCGGCTGGTGTCGAACGAGCCGGAGGTCGCGCTCGAGTACGTCGAGGTGCGCGCCGCACACGACCTCGTTCCGGTCGAGCTGGTCGACGGCGACGTGCTCTTGGCGCTTGCGGCCCGAGTCGGCAAAACCCGCCTGATCGACAACGTGCTGCTCTCGGTACGCGGCCCCGAGGTGCTCGTCGATTTGGGGAACCGTGCGGACGTAGGGAGCCACAAATGAACCGAACGATGATGAAGTCGAAGGTCCACCGGGCGACGATCACCGGCGCCAACCTCGAGTACGTCGGCTCCATCACTCTCGATCGCACGCTGATGGAGCTCGCCGACATCCGGGAGTTCGAGCAGGTTGCGGTGCTCGATATCGACAACGGTGCCCGCCTCGAGACCTACGCGATGCACGGTGGTCCGGGCGACGTCATCCTGAACGGGGCCGCGGCGCGCCTGGTGCAGCCGGGCGACCGCGTCATCGTCATCACCTACGCCGTCTACGACGAGGCCGAGCTCGCGGGGTACGCGCCGCGGATCGTCCACGTCGACGAGGCGAATCGGCCGATCGATGCGGACGAGGCGGTGCAGCGCGCCGGTTCGAATCTCGTCTGGATGCGCGATCGTCCGACCCGGCACCTAGGCTGACTGTTGTGTACGACGTCCTCGTATTGGGGAGTGGCGTCGCGGGGCTGACGACTGCGCTCCACGCGGCGCGCCGTGGCATGTCCGTACTCGTGCTGACGAAGGGTGAGCTGTCGCACTCCGCGACGCGCTACGCGCAAGGTGGCGTGGCCGCGGCGCTCGCCGCGCCCGACACGCCCGAGCTGCACCTCGTCGACACCCTGACGGCCGGCGCCGGGCTGTGCGATCCCGACGCCGTGCGCATCCTCGTCACGGAAGGCCCCGATTGCGTGCGTGAGCTGGCCCGGCTCGGCGCCAACTTCGACACCGAGCCGTCACCGGAAGGTCCGGAGCTGCTCCTTGCCCGCGAGGGAGGCCACTCGCTCGCGCGCGTCGTGCATTCGGGCGGCGATGCGACCGGCGCCGAGATCGAGCGCGCGCTCGTCGAGGCGGTGAAGATCAGCGACACGATCGAGGTGCGGGAGGGCTGGTTCGCCATCGAGCTGCTCGTCGAGCATGGTCGGTGCTCGGGTGTGCTCGCACTGCGTCCCGACAGCCAGGTGGAGCTCGTCCGCGCGGCCGACGTCGTGCTCGCGACCGGAGGCGCAGGTCAGTGCTTCGCCGTCACCACCAACCCCACGCTCTCGACGGGGGACGGTATCGCGCTCGCCCTCGAAGCCGGCGTCGCGTGCGCCGACCTCGAGTTCGTGCAGTTCCATCCGACCGCGCTCCACACTCCGTTGATGCCGCGACCGTTGCTCTCGGAGGCGTTGCGAGGGGAGGGCGCGATCCTGCGCGACGCCCGCGGCGTCGCGTTCATGACGGGTTTGCATCCGCTCGCCGATCTCGCGCCGCGCGACGTCGTAGCGCGCGCAGTGCACGAACGCATGCAAGCCACGGGCGAGGATCATGTCTGGCTCGACGCCACGATGATCGACGACTTCCAGAATCGGTTCCCGACGATCTGGATTTCGTGCCGGCGAGTAAACCTCGATCCCACGGAAGAGTGGCTGCCCGTGTCGCCGGCCGCGCACTATTTGTCCGGGGGCGTGATCACCGACCTCGACGGCACGACGACGCTCGCGCACTTGTGGGCGTGCGGCGAAGCCGCGTGCAGCGGTGTGCACGGCGCGAACCGGCTCGCGTCGAACTCACTGCTCGACGGTCTGGTCTTCGGTCGCCGCGTGGTGGAAGCCATCATGGACGGGAAGGTGACCGCGGAATCGAGCGGCGCCATGACCGGCGTGCTCGATCTGTCCGGCGACGTCGGACCCGAGGCCGATCGCGCGCTGATGCCCGACGGGCGCGCGACCGATCCCGACGCGGTGCGCGCCGCGTTGCAGCAGGTGATGTCGTCCGACTGCGGCGTGGTGCGCGATGCCGACGGACTGCAACGCGCGAGCGACGCGCTCGGCGACCTCGCACGGTTTGCCGGCGATCTCCCGGCCCGCAGCATCCCCGGCTACGAGGTCATCGACCTGTTGCGCGTCTCCCGGGCGATCGTCGCGTCGGCTACCGAACGGACGGAGTCGCGGGGCTCGCACACGCGCCGGGAGTTCCCGGACACCTCCGACGCCTTGCTCGGCCGGTTCGTCGTACGCGGCGGCGCGGCGCCGGTTTTCGTGGCGCTGCCGGGCGTGGTCGCGCGAGGCCGGCGGTGACGGCGTTCGATCCTCCCCGTTCGGTCGTCCGCCGGCTGGTCGAGGATGCGCTGGCCGAGGACCTCGGCATCCTCGGCGACATCACGTCGCTCGCGTGCGTCGACGAAGGCCTGCTGGGCGAAGCCGTCTTCGTCGCCCGCGCCGACGGAGTGCTCGCGGGCACCGCGCTCGCGACGGAGACCTTTCGGCAGCTCGACGATCAGGTCGAGGTGCAGTGGCATCTGCACGACGGCGACTCGCTGGCGAGCGGCGCACATCTCGGTCGAGTTGCCGGTCCGCTGCGCGCTATCCTGACGGGGGAACGGACCGCGCTGAACTTCCTGTGCCACTGCTCCGGCGTCGCGTCGACGACGCATCGCTACGTGATGGCCGCGCACGGCCAGGTTCGCGTTCTCGACACGCGTAAGACCCTCCCGGGTCTGCGCGCGGTGCAGCGGGCCGCCGTGCGCGCCGGTGGTGGCTTCAACCATCGCGACTCGCTGAGCGATGCCGTGCTGATCAAGGACAACCACCTCGCGGTCAACGGTCTTGCGAAGTCCGTCGAGCGCGCCCGCTCGTGCTGGCCGGGACGGCTCATCGAGGTGGAATGCGACTCCCTCGAGCAGGTGATCGAGGCGCGCGACGCCGCGGTCGACCGAGTGCTCCTCGACAACATGACGTCCGAGCAGGTCCGGGAAGCGGTCGCGCTCGTCGAGGGTGTCGTGGAGGTCGAGGTGTCGGGCGGCGTCACGCTCGAAACCGTCTCGGCCTACGCGGAATCGGGTGCCGATTTCGTCTCGGTCGGCGCGCTCACGCACTCGGTGCCCGTGTTCGACATCGGCCTGGACATGATGTGATGTGATGCGATGTTGAGGTGAGGAGCCGGCCATGTTGTTGACGATCGACGCGGGGAACACGCAGACGGTCGTCGGTCTCTTTCGCGACGCGCAGCTCGTCGATCATTGGCGTATCGCGACGGTCGCGGAGCGGACCTCCGATGAGCTCGCACTCATGGTGCAGCAGTTCCTGGGCTTCCACGGGTTCTCGTTCGAGAACGCGATCACCGGCGTCGCGATCTCTTCCGGTGTGCCTCGCGTGACGGCCGAGCTGCGACAGATGACCGAGCGCTATTTCGGCTTCCCGGCACTCATCCTCGAACCCGGAGTGCGCACCGGCATGCCGATCCTCTACGACAACCCGAAGGAAGTCGGCGCCGACCGGATCGCGAACGCGGTAGGCGCGTACGACCTCTACGGCGGTCCGTCGATCGTCGCCGATTTCGGTACGGCGACAACGATCGAGGCGGTCAGCGCCAATGGTGAATATCTCGGCGGTGCGATCTTCCCCGGGGTCGAGATCTCGATGGACGCCCTGTTCGGTCGCGCGGCCGGATTGCGCCGGGTCGAGCTCCTCGAGCCGAAACACGTGATCGGGAAGTCGTCCGCGGAGTCGATCCAGTCCGGCATGATCTACGGGTTCAGCGCGCAGGTCGATGGGCTCGTCGATCGTTTCGTCGCCGAGCTCGGTCCGTGCGAGGTCATCGCGACCGGCGGTCTGGCCGAGCCGATCATCCCGCATTCGCGTACGGTGCAGCACTACGAGCCGTGGCTCACGCTGTTCGGCCTACGGATCATCTTCGAACGGAATCGCTGATGGAGGACGAATTCGGGGCGCGACTCGCCCAGGTCGAGAGATTGCGCGCCCGAGGTGAGGATCCGTACCCCGTCCGCTTCGACCGCACTCACACCCTGGATCAGGTGCGCGAGCACTGGGACGACAAGATCGACCCGGGGGCGTCGACCGACGACCGTGTCCGGATCGCGGGCCGGGTGCTCCTGAAACGCACGCAAGGCCGGCTGGTCTTCGCGAACGTGCGCGACGGTTCCGGCGAGCTGCAGCTCTTCGTCAGCCAGGGCGAGCTCGGAGCCGACGCGTTCGCACGCTTCGGCGACGAGATCGACCGCGGCGACTGGGTCGGCGTCGAGGGCAAGGTGATGAAGACCAAGGTCGGCGAGCTCTCGGTGAACGTTTCGTCGTTCGTCTTGCTCGCGAAGGCTCTGCGACCATTGCCGGAGAAGTGGCACGGTCTATCCGACACCGACACGCGCTACCGGCAGCGCTACGTCGACCTCATCGCGAACGACGACGCGCGCCGCGTCTTCGACGTGCGGTTCGCGGCGATCGGCGCGATCCGCCGCTTCCTCGCGTTGCGCGGTTTCGTCGAGGTCGAGACGCCGGTGCTGCACGCGATCCCCGGTGGCGCGGCCGCCAGGCCGTTCGCGACGCACCACAACGCGCTCGACGTCGATCTGTATCTGAGGGTCGCGCCCGAGCTGTATCTGAAGCGGCTCGTCGTAGGTGGCTACGACAAGGTCTTCGAGCTGGCGCGTGTGTTCCGGAACGAAGGGTTGTCGACCCGGCACAATCCGGAATTCACGATGCTGGAATTGTACGAAGCCTTTGCCGATTATTTCGACATGATGCGCCTGACCGAGGAGCTGATCGCCGACGCCGCCCGCAATGCCACCGGCGGAACGACGGTCGAGTGGGATGGCGCGAAGATCGACCTCACGCCGCCGTTCGAACGTCGCACTATGGTCGACCTGGTGCGCGAGCACGCAGGCGTCGACGTACATCCTTCGCAACCGGTTGAGGCCCTCCGGGCCACATGCGACGCGCTCAATGTTCCCTGGGAGCCGTCGTGGCGATCCGGCAAGCTCGTACTCGAGATCTACGAGAAGACAACCGAAGCGAACATCATGGAGCCGACGTTCGTATGCGACTACCCGCGTGACGTGTCGCCGCTGGCACGCACACACCGCGACGAGCCGACCCTGACCGAGCGGTTCGAGCTCATCGTGCACGGCCGGGAGCTCGCCAACGCGTTCAGCGAGCTGAACGATCCGGTCGAGCAGCTACGCAGGTTCGAGGCGCAAGCGTCGTTGAAGCAACTCGGCGACGAGGAGGCGCACGGCATCGACGCCGACTACGTGCGCGCGCTCGAGTACGGGTTGCCGCCGACTGGAGGTATGGGCCTGGGCGTCGACCGGCTGGTCATGCTGCTCGCGGGTGTGACGTCGATCCGCGAAGTGATCCTGTTCCCGCACTTGCGCCCCGAAGCGGAGAAGTCGTGACGACGCGGGTCCTGGTGACGGGCATGGGCGGCGAGCTCGGCACGCGTGTCGCGCAACTGATCGAGGCGCGCGACTGGGCCACTGAGGTGGTCGGCGTCGATTTCGTGCCTCCGCGGCGCCGTTTGCGGCGCGCGCTGTTCCGCCGCATCGATCCGCGCGACGCAGATCGGCAGGCGGCGTTCGTCGAGGAGTACGCGCCGCATGTGGTTGCGCACTTCGGTGTTTACGAGCCCGCGTCGCGCATGACCCCTGCTTCCGCACGCGAACGTACCTATTGCTGTACGACCGCGACGCTGAACGCGGCCGCGAGCACGGGCGCGCTCGAGTACGTGGTGGTGCGCAGCGGGCTGGAGGTGTACGGCCCGCCGACCGGTCGCGTGTCGGTGCCGGACGAAGACGCCGTGCCCGCGCCGACCACTCCGTACGGCCGCTCGCTCCTCGCGGTCGAGGCGGCGGCGAGAGGCGTGGCGCTGCGATGTGGCGTCCCCGTCGGCGCGTTGCGCTACGCACCGGTCGTGGGTTCGCACGTCCCGAGCCCGTTTGGCCGGATGCTGCGACTGCCCGTCGTGCCGGTCAGTGCGATATCGGATCCGCCGTTCTCGCTGCTACATCCCGACGACGCGGCGCACACGATGGTCGAGGCGATCGAGCGCCGGCTCGACGGGCCCTGCAACGTCGTCGGCGAGGGCGCCGCGACGCCGTGGCAAGCCGCGCGCCTCGGCGGTCGCGTGCCGTTGCCCGTGCCGCCCGGCCTGTGGCGCGCGGTCGGTCGCGCCTCGGAGATCGCAGGCGCCGCACTTGCGCCGCACGTCGTCGACCTCATCCGTCACGGCTGCACCGGCGACGGCAGCCGCGCCCGTGCCGAGCTCGGCCTCACCCGACCTACCCCGACCCAGGACGTGTTGCGCGAGCTGTTCGACTGGGCGGACGTCGTGGCGATCGCGCGCGCGGGAGAGCAGGCCGCGTGACCGCCGACGTCCTCGACGCCGACCGGATCGCGCGCCCGGAGTCACCGTTGTCGGCGCTGCGTCGGCGGCTGTCGGGTTGTTATCCGGTCGACCCGTTCGGACTCGATCCGCAGCTCGCCGACCTGTGCGTGCCACTGTTCGCCGCCGCCGTGCGCGTACGCGTCTCCGGTGGTGAACACGTTCCCCCCGCCGGGCCCGCGGTGATCGTGTCGAATCGCGGCTTCGGCGTCGCCGAGCCCGCGGCATTGGGCGTCGCCGTACAGCGCGCGAGCGGTCGCCGTTTGCGCGTCGTGGGTGCGCCGGATCTCCGGTTCGTCGGCACTGCGACACGCCGCCTGGGTGCGATCTCGAGCAGCGGCCCTGATGTCGCCGCCGCGCTGCGGGCGGGTCACCTCGTCGGCATCCCGCTCGCGCCGACCTGGCTACGAACCGGCGCGGGCGACGCGCCCCTTGCCGTCGCGCGGGCGCTCACTCTCGCGCCGATCGTTCCGGCCGCCGTGCGCGCGGTGGGGAGGTTCGGCAGCATCGTCGGATCCTGGGACGTCACCTTCGGGCCGCTGGTCACCTTGCCTGATCCTTACGACCCGAGCGACCCGCTCGCGGCGGCGAGGTTCACCGAAGCCATGCGGCGGGCGGTCGGGGCCCTCCTCTCGGCCGGATAGACCCGGTACCTGACAAGACGCCGCTACCTGATACGACGCCGCTACCTGGTACGACGCCGCTACCTGGTACGACGCCGCTACCTGATACGACGCCGGTAACCTCGCGTCATGTCGGCGACGGTCACCGACGATGGCACCAAGATCGCGTACAGCGCGTGGGGTCGCCGCGACGGTTCGCCCGTCCTGTTGATCCAGGGACTCGGGGTGGACCACCGCGGCTGGGCCCTCCAGCGCGGCGCGTTCGGCCGTCACCACCGTTGCATCGCGCTCGACAACCGCGGCACCGGGCAGTCCGATGCGCCCCCCGGGCCCTACGACCTCGCCCGAATGGCAAAGGACGCGGTCGCGGTGATGGATGCGGTGGGGGTCGAGCGTGCCCATGTGGTGGGTGCGTCCATGGGAGGTGTCGTCGCGCAGATCCTCGGAGTGCTGCATCCCGATCGTGTCCGGTCGCTGACGCTCGCGTGCACCGCCTGCCAGCATCACGAGTGGCGGCGAGAGCTGCTCGCGGAGTGGGCGAACGTCGTGAGCGAGCGGGGCATGGCCGGGCTGATGGACGACGGCATGCGCTGGTTGATCGGTCCGCGCCTGCAACGGCGGTTCGGCGTCTTCGTCAACGTGCTCGCGCGTGTCCTCGTCCAGACGAAGCCCCACGCGTTCATCGCGCAGATCGACGCGATCCTGGACGCCAGCGACGAGCTGCGCTTCGAGCTTCCGCGGGTGAAGGCCCCGACGCTCGTGGTCACCGGATCGCAGGACACGCTCACGCCGCTCGGCGATGCGGAGGAGCTCGCCGAGCTGATCACGACGTCACGGCTGTATGTGCTTCGCGGAGCCGCGCACGGACTCATGGCCGAGGCCCCGAACGCGTTCAACGACGTGGTGTTGAGATTCCTCGGCGAGATCGACGACGCGGTGGCCCTTCCCGCCCAGGAATCGGCCTAGGGAATTACCACTGGTCGACTCCGGCTGCGCCTCCCTTCGGTCGGCTCCGCCTGCGTCTCCTTGCCCCCTGGTCGGGGGCGGGTGGTGCGAGATGATGCTCGCGCCACCAGATGATCTTCCCGGCGCGGAACTCGCAGACCGAGAGCCCCCGCCAGCCGACGACGATGCCGTCGTCCCGTCGCCGGACCCGGATCGTCCAGTCGGCCAACACCACGTCGCCCGCGTTCACCGTCGCCGCGTCCACCGTCGCCCCGTTCACCGTCGCCCCGTTCACCGTCGCCCCGTTCACCGTCGCCCCGTTCACCGTCGCCCCGTTCACCGTCGCCCCGTTCACCGTCGCCCCGTTCACCGTCGCCCCGTTCACCGTCGCCCCGTGCACCGTCGCCCCGTACACC
>JBBQTI010000063.1:0-19441 GCA_038213435.1 Acidimicrobiia bacterium | reverse complement strand
CCGATCGCGGTATGTACCACTGATTGCCGTCGCGCTGAGCGTCGAGGCGGCCGGTACGCACGTAGCGGTACGCAGTCATGTAATGCACGCCGAGGAGGTCGGCCGCGCTCTGGATGCTGAGACGATCGTCGTCGTGGGGCGCGGTCGGTGGTGCCATCTGTGGCCTCTCAGGCGGCAGCCGAGGCGCGGGCTGTGTGCAGGCGCGCCGGCGTCGAGCGCGCGCGGCTGTCGGCCGCGGCGTACGACAGCTGGCTGGCTCCGATGTAGCGCTCCTCGAAACCGGCTTCGCAGTAGGCGAAGTAAAAGTTCCACAGCCGCGAGAACCGCTCATCGAGACCGAGCGTGGGGAGTTCCGACGTGATGTCATCGAGACGCGCGCGCCAATGTTGCAAGGTCTCTGCGTAATGGGGGCCGATGTCGTCGCGTTTGCGCAACTCGAGTCCGCCACTGCGGTTCGCGGCGGCCGTGAGCGCCTCGACCGACGGTAGGCAACCACCCGGGAAGATCGCGGCCTTGATGAAGTCGGTATGGCGCTTGAGTGCATCGAACCGGTGGTCGGGCACGACGATCGCCTGCATCGTTAGCGTGCCCTCGTCGGTGAGTAGTTCGCGCATGCATTCGAAGAACGTGTCGTATTCGCGCCAGTCGACTGCTTCGATCATCTCGATCGCGACGGTCTTGTCGAACGTTCCGCGCACGTCGCGGTAGTCGGAGTCGAGCACCGTAATGCGATCGTCGAGGCCGGCCTCGTGTACGCGTTCGCGTGCGAACTCGTACTGGCGCTTCGAGATCGTGGTCGTTGTGACGCGACAGCCGTAGTGCTCGGCCGCATGAAGCGCGAACCCGGCCCATCCGGTTCCGATTCCAGGAGCCGATCGCCCGGCGTCAGGCCGGCCATCCGGGCAAGCCGGTCGAACTTGACCCGCGACGCGTCGGCGAGCGAGGTGCCAGGATTCTCGAAGATCGCGCACGAGTACGCCATGGTCTCGTCGAGCACACGACGGAAGAAGTCGTTTCCGATGTCGTAGTGCGCGCGCACGTGCCGCGCGTCACGACTGGGATCCGCGCGCCGCAAACGGGTGATGGGATCGACGATCGGGCTCGCGATCCGGTGCATGCGGTCGCGCCGATCGTGTATGGGGCGCAGGCTGCGAAGCGCGAGACGCAGGAAGCCGGCAAGATCATCGACGTCCCACCAGCCGTCGGCGTACGACTCACCCAAACCGACGCTGCCTCGCCGCAGCACAAGTTCGTAGACGCGCGTGTCGTGCACGACGACACGCGCGCGCAGCGGCGGCTCGACCCCGGCGAGAGTGTGACCGCCATGGTCCGTGTGACCTAGGGGATCGGTCAGCTCGACGATACCGCCTCGCACATGCTCGAGCAGTCGGCCGACGATCGCGCGTGCCGAGCGCGTTCGTCGCGATGCAGTCGTGCGCCGGCTCACGCACCGACCTCCTGGGCGGGACGGGGAGAATGACGGTACAAGGGAACGCGGGCGAGCAACAGAGCCAGAGCTCGGCGGTAGATCGCGAGCGACACCCGGAGTGGCATCAGCGGGTAACGCAGGAGCACCGTCACGGCGTGGCGACGGTCGAGGACCCTTCGCCGCAGCGCGAGCCCGGCCGAGAACACGGTCGTTCCTTCGCGCTCGACCGCGATATCGAGGCGGAGCTCCTCGCCGGGCGTGGTCCACGAGACGTGATAGTCGACGTCCATCGGGAGAAACGGCGATACGTGCATTTCCTTCGCGACGGTACGCGTGGTCGCTTCGCGTTGGGCGTCGAACACGTACCAATGGCGTTCCCCCCAGGGCGTGTTGGTGACCTCGAGCACGACCGTGTCGAGCGCGGTCCCGTCTGTTGTCCAGCAGTAGTAGACGGCAAGCGGGTTGAATGACCACCCGAGGGTACGCAAGTGCGCGAGCAGGTGGATCGGACCGGCCGGCCGCCGCCCGAGCCTCGCATGCACGAGCTCGCGCACGGCATCGCCGAGCGGGCCGTCGCGCCCGTCGAGGAAGTCTTTACGCCGGAACTGCACGATCGCGCGCCGACGTGCCGACCATCCCGGCAAGGGATCGAGTGATCCCGGGAGCGCGTCGACGTCGAGATACGCGAGGAACACGTTCGGGGCGAATTCTCGGGCGTTCGGCGTGACGCGACGGTGGCGCACCGTTCCCTCGTAGATCGCGACCACGCTCATCGCCCGTTCGCGATCGAGCGTGCAACCTCGAACCCGCTCTGCACGCCGTCTTCGTGGAACCCGTAACCCCAGTACGCACCGGCAAAGCTGATGCCACGGACGCCTTGAATCTCGTGCCGGCGGCGTTGCGCACGTATCGCGGCCGCGTCGAAGACCGGATGTTGATACGCGAACTGCGCAAGCACCAGCGCCGGATCGATGGAATCCTCTCGATTGAGGGTCACGAGCAACGGCGTGACCGTGTCGATCGCCTGGAGTGAGTTCATCCAATAGGTCACCGTCGCGCGCCGGCTCCCGCAATCGACCGCGTAATTCCAACTCGCACGCGCTCTCGGTTGTCTCGGCAGGGGCGCGCATCCGTGTGCAGCGTCGCCGTGTTGTGCTGGTATTTGATCGCGCCGAGTACCGACTGCTCGGCCGATGTGGGGTCACCGAGCATCTTGAGCGCCTGGTCGCTGTGCGTCGCGACGATCACATGGTCGAACCGTTCCGGGCCCCGATCGGTCAGCACCTCGACCGAAGTCTCCGTTCCCGTGTCCGTGCGTGCGACGATCTTGTGCACCGCACTGGAGAGCCGGATCCGCTCGGCGAACGGCGCGGAGAGCGCGTCGACATAACGGCGCGAGCCGCCGGTGATCGTGCGCCAGCGCGCCCGTCCCGGTGCTTCGAGCAGCCCGTGATTGTGCATGAACCGCGCGTACGAGCGCATCGGAAAGCGCGTGAAGGTTGCGGGGTCGGCAGACCAGATGGCTGCGCCGAAGGGAACAAGGAACTGCTCCACGAACGGACGGGAGTAGCGACCTCGCTGCAGGAACGCTGCGATCGACCCGTCATCGACATCGTCACCAGATGCGTCATCGGCGCCGGGGAGGCGGTCGACGCCCTGCCATCGAGGCTCGGCGGCGACGAGTCGACGCGCGGCGTGGTTGAAGCGCACGATCTCGGTGATCAGCCGCAGGAACGAAGGACGTGCGAGATTCCGGCGCTGGGCGAAGAGCGTGTTGAGATTCGACCCCCGGTACTCGAGGCCGGTACGGGCGTCGGCCACGCTGAAACTCATCTCGGTCGGTTGGGTCGTGACGCCGAGCTCCCGCAACAATGATGTGAAGCCCGGATAGTTGGCCTCGTTGTAGACGATGAAACCGGTGTCGACATGATGCACTTCTCCGTCGAGGTCGACATCGACGGTGTTCGCGTGCCCGCCGACACGAACGTCCGCCTCGAAGACGGTCACCTCGTGGTGTGGGTGGAGCTCGTGCGCGGCGACGAGCCCGGAGATGCCGGTGCCGACGATCGCGACCTTCATGACGGCGGCTCGATCCCCGCGAGGTTTCCCGAACGATCGGCACACCATCGCCACAGCCGTGCCGCATCGGCATCGCTCGTCGTGGTCCACGGCAGCACGGTGGTCGGTCTGCGCCGCCGGTCGAGCCAGAACGCGCCATTCGATTCGAGCGCTTCCGCTGCGCCGGCCAACCACGCCATCGTGTCGGCGCCCTGCTCAGCGGAACGCAGGAGCGGACGCATGACGCGCCGAAAGTGCGGTAATGAGGCTCGGACGCCAGGGGTGTCGGCCCAACCGGGATGCATCGCGTGGAAGTGGATCCCGAGCGCTGACGGATGACGCGCCCATTGTTCGTTCAACACGACTTCGGAGCGCTTTGCGTTCGCGTAGACCCGCACGCCGTCGAACGGTTCCGGCGGAGCATCCAGCATGTCGACGTCGAGGTGTTGGGTGTACATCCCTCCCGACGAAACGGTGACGACACGCGCGGTGCCACTCGCGCGCAGCGCGGGAAGGAGCAGAGAGGTCAACAGGAAGGGCGCGACGACGTGCACTTGCGCGGTCACCTCGAGCTCGTCGCTCGTTCGCCGGAGGTCGTGAACGAGCGCGCCCGCGTTGTGGATCAGCGCCTCAATCCGAGGCGCGGACGAGTTCAGCGTCGCGGCACCTTTGCGTACGTCGTCGAGATCGGCGAGATCGACGATGATGGTTTCAACATTGGTTCCGGGCGCAGCGTCGACGATCGACCGGCGTGCGGCTTCGGTACGCGCCTGATCGCGGCCGATCAGAAACAGGTCGGCGTGTCGCCGAGCGAGGAGGTGCGCCGCCGCGAGTCCGAGCCCACTCGTTGCGCCCGTGACCACCACGATGCGGCCCGTGAGGTCTGGTTCGCTCGCGTCGTCCCAACCAAAGAGTGCGCGCCGGGTCGCGAAGCCGACGCGGCTGAAGCTGCCCACGACGGTGAGCTCCAGCGCCCAGTCGAGCGCGACGCGCGGTCGTGACGCCTTCGTCATGCCGGCGCGGCCGGGTTCAGGTGTCGTCGCAGCCCGGCCGCGGCTCGGTCGCCGATGCGAGCGAAGGCGAACGCAAGGACCGGCGTGCCGACACGTGCCAGTCCTTTGGGCTCGAGGCGTGCGTCGTAGGTGATCTCGGTCGCGCTGGGCAGCGTCTCGAACGAAATGGTGTCGATGGAGCGGACGAACGCGTTCTCCGCCTGGAGGACCAGGCGGGTGCCCGGCTCGAAATCGATGATCTCGTACTCGAGCGGGAGCGAGCGGCCGAGGAACCGAGCGCGCAGTACGAAGCGAGATCCCCGCCCGACCGGCTCGGGCGTGAGCATCGACGCTTCATCGACGCCCGGGTCCCATTCGGCCGCACGATCGAAGTGGCTGAGCTCCATAAATGCCTGCTCGCGGGGCATAGGGGTCGTGATCCAAGTGCAGTAGCGAGCCATGGGCCGAGTTTAGCACTAAATAGTGGGAGCGTCGAAATACTTCCGGAGATCGACGACTCGGTTCGCGCGATCCGGGCTCGGATGCAGCTTCCGATCGTGCGCTTTTGACCGCTGCGGCGTGCCCACCGCCCTGGGGTGGCCTATGACTCGACTCGTACGGCCACATGCCGACGGTCTGAACCGATTCACAGCGTCGGCGCGACAGTGGGGTGTGCGAGGGGTCTCGGGCCGGAGTGACGCAGAGTTGCTCGGAGCGGTTGCTGACGACGATCGGGCCGCGTTGCGCGAGCTCTACGAGCGTCACCAGCCGTGGCTCGTCGCGCGGCTCCGGCGCCGGTGCAGCGATCCGGGCATCGTGGCGGAGACGGTGCAGGACACCTTCGTGGCGGTGTGGCGCGGCGCGTCGTCGTTTGAGGGACGCGGTGACGTCGGTGCTTGGGTCTGGGGGATCGCGGTTCGTCGCCTGTTGGGTCGCCTGCGCAAACACACGTGGCCTGTCACGGTCGCGCCATCGCACGCGGCGCCGGAGCGCGCGGAAGGTGTCGTGGCGAGGTCGGCCGAGGAACAAGTGTTGTTGGGTGTCGAGCACGGTGATCTGGCCGGTGCCTTACGACGGCTCTCGCCCGAGCTGCGTGCGGTCGTGCAGGCCACGGTGCTCGACGGGCTCACCACGAAGGAGGCCGGCCGCTTGCTCGGCATACCGGCCGGAACGGTCAAGACCAGGATGATGCGTGCGCGTGTCGAGTTGCGAGGAGCGTTGACGTGAACGAATGGCACGTACCCGAGCTTGCGATCCGGGGCTACCTCGGAGGAACGACCGACCAGGTCGAGTCGTGCTCGATCGAGGCGCACCTCACGAGTTGCGCCGCCTGTCGCGAGTCACTCGCCGCGCACGGCAATGCGGAGACCCTTGAAACGAGTTGGCTCGCGATCGTCGACGAACTCGACGCGCCCCCGCTGACCTGGCTCGAGCGGGTGCTCGTGAAACTTGGTGTTTCGCCCGCCACGGCGCGTCTCGTGGCGGCGACGCGTTCCCTCCGGTTGGCGTGGATGCTCAGTGTCGCCGCCGCGATCGCTGTATCAGTCGTGTCGTCACGTGCCGTCGGTGACGATCCCGCCTTCTTCCTGTTCGCGGCGCCGCTCGTACCGCTCCTCGCGATCGCGGCCGCGTTCGGCCCGATGGTCGAACCGACCTACGAGATCACCATTGCGGCTCCGTTCGACAAGGTCAGGCTCCTCGCCCTTCGGGCCACGATCGTGTTGGGCAGCGCGCTCGCCACGCTCACTGTTGGTGCGGTCGCGTTGCGGTCGCTCGGCCCGGCGGAGGTGACATGGTTGCTGCCGGCCCTCGCGCTCGTCGCGATCGGGCTGTATCTCATGACCTGGATGCCGGGCGTACGCGCGGCGTTGATCACAGGTGTCGGTTGGTGCCTCGTGGTCGTGCTGACCACGGAGCATCAACGCCTGGGCGCGATCGCCGACGGGTGTGCGATCTTCCAGCCCGCCGGACAGCTCGCGGCCGCGTTGATGGCGGTCGTGGCGTTGGTCGTCGCGCTTCGGCGTCGTGGCTCCTTCGACCTTCCGGGGCTCTCGTGACCGCGCACACGGTGGAGGTGCACGGAGTGCGTCACCGTTTCGGCGCGACAATCGCACTCGACGGGATCGACCTCGACATCGGTCCGGGGATCACCGGCGTGCTCGGCCCGAACGGGGCCGGCAAGACAACTCTGCTGCGGCACATCGCGACCACGTTGGCGCCGAGCGAGGGTCGTCTGCGGTTGCTCGGTCATGACCCGGCAACCGTCGCGGGTCGTCTGCACGTTCGTCGTCGTCTCGGCTACCTGCCGCAAGAGCCCGGCTATCACCGCAACTTCACGGCATTCGAGTTCGTCGACTACGTCGCGATTCTCAAGGAACTGACCGATCGCCGGACCCGTCACGACGAGGTGCGCCGAGTGCTCGGCCTCGTTGGCCTCGGCGATGCCGGCAGGAAACGCATCGGTGCGCTCTCCGGCGGCATGCGCCGCCGGGTGGGTATCGCGCAGGCGTTACTCGCGTATCCGGAACTGATTGTCCTCGACGAACCCACAGCTGGCCTCGATCCCGAGCAACGCCTCCGATTCCGTGAAGTGCTCACCGGTTCGGCCGCGGTCGGCGCGACCGTGTTGTTGTCTACCCATCAGACCGATGACGTCGCCGCGTTGTGCCAACGAGTCGTGGTCGTGCTCGGCGGCGTGGTTCGCTTCGACGGCACGCCGGTCGATCTCGCCGGTCTCGCCGCCGGCCGCGTGTGGGTCGCATCGGAGCGTGATCCGTCGGCGCGGATCTCGTGGGTGACCGGCACGGGTGAGGTGCGTCACGTCGGCGATCCTCCGGTCGGCGCGACGCTCGTGCCGGCCACCATCGAAGACGGCTACCTGCAGCTCACGGGCGCGGTCGCCGCTGGTCAGACCGCCTGATGGAAGTCCTCGTGATCGTCGGCGTCCCGGCGTTGCTCTATTTTCTCTGGTCGAAGCGCGAACCGAAATCGACACCGGACGTGGCCTGGACGCCGGCTCGGGTCGACGCGACCGACGAACGGTTGCCGCGTGGTGGTGCGCGAGCTGTCGCGCGCGTTCTCGGATGGACCGAGGCGCGCTTGTTTCGACGCAGCGCCGCCATGTTTCAGGGCGTCGCCTTCTGCGTGCTGATTCTCTTCTTCTTCTACGTCGTGTTCCGGGGAAATACGCGCTTGTCGTTGTGGACGCAGCTCGTTCTGTTCCCGATCATGGTGTACCCGCTCGCGGGAATGGCGCTGGTCGCGAGTCACCGCGCGGTGCTCCGCGGCCGACGCGATCATGCCGAGGAGCTGTTCGGGGCAACACCCACGAGCGCGGGAACCCGCACGCTGGCCCACTGCTCGGCGGCGTGGGTCCCCGCAGTAGCAGCTGTCCTCTTCTGGGTCGCGGTCGTTGTCGCGTCACGGCCACTGACCTTCGGAGGGATCGACACGCCCCTCGCGATAGACGGCCTCACCGGTGTCGCGATCGTGCTCGGCGGTGCCGGATTCGGCGTGCTGTTAGCCCGACTGGTGCCACACGCCGTCGCACCCATCGTTGCCATCGTCGCCATCGGAATCGTGTCGTCCGCCATCGGCGGTATCGGCGGCCACGATTGGAGCCCGACGCGCCAGCTCAGCACGTGGCCCCGCTACCCCAATCACGACCTGCTGTTCACCACCAGGCCCGTAGGGGCTCACCTCGCGTACATTGTCGGGCTCGCGCTCTGCTGCGTCGTTCTCGCCGTCGCGCTGCACACTCGGACACCGTTTGTGCTCGCCGCCGGCGCGCTCGCCGCGGCACTCGCGATCGGCGGCGGCGTACTCGCGACGAGGCCGATCAGCGACGCCCACGCACGCCGGCTCGCATCACTCGTCGCGCAGCCCGCGGAACATCAGAAATGCAAGGAATCACGACGCGTCCGGGCGTGCGCCTTCCGCGACTACGTCGCGCTACAAGACGAATGGCTCCCCGCCGCCGACGCGGCACTCGAAGGCGCGCCACCCGGATTGACGCGCGAATTGAAGGGTGAGCGCTTCGTCGTCTCGCAGCGACTGCAGGCCGACAGGGTCGACGATCTTTCGTCGCGGGTACTCGACGCGCTCGGCCCGCCGTTCACCTCGCGTAACTTCTCCTGGCCTGACGACGGCGAGTACCACGCCGGCTTCGAAGGTGGCCCCGCCTCGGTCGCCGCGGCCCGAATCGCCGCCGGACTCTGGGCTACCGGTTCACCGCTCGAGGCGCGAGGAGACCAACGCTCATGCGCGATCGGCGGTCAGGCGCGCGGCGTTGTCGCGCTGTGGGTCGCATACCACGACCTGCCACACGCAAAGGCCGTCGACCTCGTGCGCGCGCAACCATTCGATCCGGAAGTGTACGGAGACATGGATCCGGCGTTCGTCGCGGGAAGCGCATGGCCGGAAGATGCCGACGTGTGGTCACCTGTCGTCTGGTCGCCCGCCGACCTCGAAGCGGCCCGAAAACTGCTCGGTCGCCACCACGACGAGGTCCGCGACGCGCTGTGGGCGCAGTGGGCTCGTTTCACCGACCCGAAAACAACGACCGACGAGATGATGGCTGCGCTCGGCCTCGACGCGATCGGCCCCGCGGCCGCCGCGCCCGCCGGCACGATCGACTGCGCATGATCGGGGAGTCCCCGCGCGCCGCGTTCGGCGCCGTGCGGAAGATGACGACCGTTACCCCTTCCTTCGTCGGCGCCGTGTGTGCCGTCGGTGTACTCGCGGTGTCGGCATTCGCCCACCAGGCCGATCCGACCTTCGCGCTCGTCGCCGCGCTGCTCCTCTCCACGTGCGCGATCGGATTCACCCTCGACGACGAAGCTGCCGCCACACTCGCTGCGTCACCCACGAGCATCCGACGCCGACGTTCGTTAGCCGCGTCGCTCGGACTTCCCCCGATCTTCGTCGCCTGGTGTGGCGCACTCGCGGTTGTCGACCGGGCGTGGCCCGCACTTCACATCGACGTCGTCGCGCTCGCAGTCGAGATCACCGCCCTTGCTCTGCTCACCCTGGCCATGGCCGCGCGATGGGGGGGCGCGACCGCGTCGATCTGCACACCAGCATTTGTGCTCGTACTCACGGTATTCGCGATTCGATTCAACGGGCTTCCGTCCCTGCAGCTCGACAGCCAATGGCACGAACGCTGGCTTCTCGTTGCCCTCGCGGCTCTGGCATGGTTCATCTTCGAGCTCCGCGACCCCGCCGCCGCGGCCTTCCCCGACCGGAAATGATCTCCCAAATGAACACGACGCCTGACGGTTCCGACGCCACGGTTTCGGTGCACATCGTCACGCTTCGATGGCGTCAGGCATGGCGAGCGCCGATGCAGATGCGCGTCGGTCGCCGACTCGGCGACGCCGCAGGCGTGCGCTTTGCCGTGTGCGGCCCCACGTCGGGCGGAGGCGGCCTCCGCCACGTCAATCGCACGCTGTCTCTACGCCGGATGATCGTGCTGGTGGAATGGGTGTCGTCCGATGCCGCGCGCGACGGGCGGCGCGTGGTCGACGCGTCGTGGCAGAGGGCCGCCGACGTCTGGTCTGCATTGTTGGTCCCGCTCCAGTCGAAAGGCACGTTCAACGGTGTCGCCGCCTTCGCCGGGCACCGTGCACTCCATGACGGTGGTCCCGTCGCGTCGTTGACCTATGCGCAGGTACGTCCGTCGAAGATGTGGCAGTTCTACGTCCGCAGCTTCCCGAAGACCGCCCGTCGCGCCACGGGTGCCGACTCGACCATGCTCGCCGGCGTCGGCTTCGGCGACGTCCCCGTCCGTCACGCATGCACGTTCTCGCTCTGGCCTTCGAACGCCGACATCGCCCGGTTTGCCTACGCCCCCACCGACGTGCACGGTCCAGTACAAGCGCAGTCCCGACACGACGGCTGGCTGTCGGAGAGCCTCTTCGCTCGGTTCGCAGTCGCAGACCACAGTGGAACTTGGTCCGGATGCGACCCGCTGGCAACGGCTCTGTTGCGTTGAGTCGGATCGGCCCGTGGGGGAACCGGTTGGCCGATTGCCGCGGGTCAGATGGTGCGGGCGAGTTCGGCGAACGCGACCGCGACGCGACGATGCGGACGCGCTTCGGTTCCGAGTTCGTAGTGGCCGCGCCGAATGTTCTGCATCAACGCATGACCGCGCATGACCACGCTCGCGGTCCGGTGACGTTTCAGGCCCCGCATCGGTCGCAGCCGAGACTTGAGCCGTCCGTGGTCAGCTTCGATCCGATTGTTGGCATGTTGCTCCGTGTTGTGGAACGCTCCCGGCACGAGTTCCGAGATCGCGCCCGCCAGCGCCGGCGCCTTATCGGTCACGATCTCGTCCGGTTCTCCATGCACGCCGAGCGCCGCAGCGAAGAACTGGCGGGCGGCGCGGAGATCGCGTCGGGGGTGAGACGTACACGTCGATGATCTGACCACGCTGGTCGACCGCCCGGTACGCGTACCGCCACCGGCGCGCCACCTTCACATACGTCTCGTCCACAAACCAACGGTTGCCGACTGCACCCACCGGTACACGCTGACGTGATCGACCTCAATCCCTCCCTCCACCAAACAGCTCTCGACATCTCGGTACGACAAGCCATAGCGCAGATACCGGCGGACCGTGAGCACGATGATCTCCGGCGGGAACCGGAAACCGGCGAACTCGGGGCTCCGGGTACCGGGCGACAATGGCGAGGCATCATTCCGCCACCCTCACCGGCGACCAGGGCGCTCCGCCAACGCAACAGTGCCCGCGGAATTCATGGCAGCGTTCGCCGAGCGAGCGTCGGCCGCGGCGTAATCGGTCATGCAGAGGTCAGCTCAGATGAGGTTGGGATCCGTGACGACCTCGACGAGCGCGGGCCCGTCGTATGCGAACGCTGCTGCGAGCGCGTTGTCGAGCTCCTCGCGCTTTGTCACCCGCGTGCCGTGCGCACCGCAGAGCTGCGCATAGGCCGCAAAGTCGGGATTGTGAAGCGACGTCTGCCAGACGTCCCATTCCGCGGCGCGTTGTTCCTTCGTGATCTTGCCGAGCTGGCAGTTGTTGAGGAGGACGTGCGTGATGTTCATGCCGTACTTCACCGCGGTCGTGATCTCGGCGAGGTACTGCCCGAATCCTCCGTCTCCTGTGACCGCGACGATCGGCCGATCGGGAGCTGCGGCCCACGCACCCATCGCGGCCGGGAAGCCGAAGCCGATCGACCCGAGATACCCCGACATCAAGACGTGCTGCCCGGCTTTGCATTCGAAGTAGCGGCCGAACGAATACGCGTTGTTGCCGACATCGACTGCGATGACCGCGTTCTCGGGCGTGTGGCGGGCCAGCGCCTCGAACAGCGGCGCCGACGCGACCCCGGTGCCTCGATCGTCGAACCCGCGCCTTTCCTTCTCGGCCTGCCATATTGTGCGTCGCGCCGCGACGTCAGCGCGCTGGTTGACGGTTTGCACGCCGCGCGCGTCGGCGTCGGCGAGCAGGAGGCCTGCAGTCACCCCGACGTCGCCGAGAAGCGGAACGGTGACAGCGTGGAAGCGTCCGAGCGCGTCGGGATCGGCGTCGACCTGGATGATCGGCTTGTACGACGCGATGCCCGTGTGGTTCGAGAACGATGCGCCGAAGACGACCAACAGGTCGGACTCGTTCATGTGCCACGATGCGACGGGTGTTCCGCTGCGGCCGAGCACCCCGCACGCCAAGGGGTGATCGTCGGCGACGATTCCTTTCGCTTTGAAGGTCGTGAGGATCGGCGCGTGCAAGCGCTCAGCGAGGCGGACGACGTTGTCGATGCCCTTGCGGGCGCCGTGCCCCAAGACGATCGCGGGACGCCGGGCGCCCGCGATCAGCGCGCCGGCCTGATCGAGCGGACCGGCGGCGGGCGCGACCGAGAGGTCGGCGATGCGCCCGTTCGGGCCGCCCGGACGTGCGTCGGGTGCCGGGAGGGCTTGTATTTCGTCGGGTAGGACGAGGTGCGCAACGCCGCGCTGGACGAGAGCGTGCTTGCACGCGAGGTTCATGAGCTCGACGTGGTCCGAGTCGCGTTGCACGGTTTGCGTCGACACCGCGACGTCGGCAAACGCCGCGGACAGATCGAGATCCTGGAAGGCACCACGTCCGCGCACTTTCGACGGCACTTGACCCGAGATCGCGAGCACGGGCGCGCGGTCGACCTTGGCGTCGTACAAGCCTGTGAGCAGGTTCGTCGAGCCCGGACCCGCGATGGCAAAGCAGGCCGCCAGCCCCCCGGTCAGCTTGCCGTACGCGCTCGCCGCGAACGCGGCCGCGCCTTCGTGGCGAATGCCGATGTACGTGAGGTCGCCTCGGGCTTCGGCGGAGCGCATCGCGTCGGCGAAGCCCAGGTTCGAATGGCCGACCATGCCGAACACGTGCGAGACACCCCACGCGCGCATCGTCTCGACCATGAGATCGGAGATCGTGCGCTCCCTGGCGCGCCCCGGCGCCAGCGCGACATACACGCCGTCCGACCGGATCTCGACTGGATGGCTCGCGGGCGCGTCCGTGAATCCCGGTGGAGGAGTGCCGCTGATCGGGTCGTAGTCGTAACCGTGCCACGGGCAGCGCAGCAAGCCCTTCTCGATCGAGCCCTCGCCGAGCGGACCACCCTGGTGCGGGCAGTGATTGTCGAGCGCGCCGTAGCGGTCGTTGAACCGCGTGAGCGCGAGGGATGTGCGGCCGGCCGTGACGGTCATGACGCGACCGTCGGCGAGCTCGTCGACTGCCGCGACGCGGTACCACATGAGATCAGCCGAATCGCCGACGGTCTCCGTCACCCCACACCTCCACCTTCGATCCCCGTCAACAGTGCCATGTCGCGCGCCCGCCGACGGAGCGTCGACGTTCGCGGTATGCGGCTCGATGTTCTGAATGATTCCATGGTGGGTCGCTGTCTGTTCAGCGGTGCTCGGGATTGGTGAAGTCGAAGCGACATCCCGCGTCCCACTCGGAGCGTTGGTTCCCGTGCGCGGGGATACCTCCGGCGTCGGTGACCATGCGCGCGATGTGGAGCAGGTTCCATGTCATGAACGTGGTGTTGCGGTTGGTGAAGTCGTTCTCGGGACCCCCGGAGCCGGGATCGAGGTATGAGGGTCCAGGGCCGGCTTCGCCGATCCAGCCCGCGTCGGCTTGGGGCGGGATCACGTAGCCAAGGTGCTGCAACGAGTAGAGCACGTTCATCGCGCAGTGCTTCACGCCGTCTTCGTTGCCGGTGACGAGACAACCGCCCACTCGCCCGTAGTACGCGTACTGGCCGGCTTCGTTGAGCAGGTGCGAGTTGCCGTACAGGCGTTCGATCACGCGCGTGCACACGGACGATTTCTCGCCGAGCCAGATCGGCATGCACAGCACGAGGATGTGCGCGGCGTCGACCTTCTCGTAGATCGCGGGCCACTCGTCGCGGTCCCAGCCGTGTTCGGTCATGTCGGGCCACACGCCGGTCGCGATGTCGTGGTCGATCGCCCGCACGACGTCAACGGTCACGTCTTGTCGTCGCATGATCTCGATCGCTATGTCGGCGAGGCCCTGCGTGTTCGAAAGCTCCGGCGACCGCTTCAGGGTGCAGTTGATGAACAACGCTCGGAGATCGCTGAAGTCCCACCGGGACTGTGTACACAGCTCTTCTTGCTTGGCTGTCAAGGTCACGGTCGCTCGTCCCCCTCATTGGTATGAACATCTCGTCTTTCACCGGTCATCATGCGGTACACATCGATCGCGTGACACGAGTACGGACCGGATTCCGCAAGCCGAGCGTCGAAGGCAGTGGCGCACAGTCGCCAATGGTTCTTGGCTGCTCCTGGTTCAAGATCGGCTGACACGGTGTTGCAGCGGGCGCCGTAGCCACGCGAACCAGCGTCCGCCGATTTGACGAGGCGGGTCGGCGCGCAGCCGAACAGCCTCAGCCAATCTTGCTACGTCGTCGGTTCCCACCTGAGCCCACGGGAAGAGCCCGACCATCTCAGTTGCAACCTGGATCCTCACGAGGCTGGTGCTGGTCATGGTTCCGGGTCGCTCGACTTCGACGACGGCTGCGCCATCGGGCGCGAGCAGGTCGTGCACGCGAGCGAGCAAGCGTTTCGGATCGCCGCCGATCCCGATGTTGCCGTCGAGCAGCAGCACTGTCGGCCAAGCGCCTTCGCCTGGAAGGCGGTCGAAGACAGATCGCGTCAGTACACGTACGCCGCGTTCCTTCGCGCGGGCGACGGCTGCGGGTGCCGCGTCGATGCCAAGGGCAGACACGCCCCGTTCGACCAACTCCGAGACGAGGCGGCCGGGACCGCAGCCGATGTCGAGGACTGGGCCGACGACATCAGCCAATATCGCACGTTCGGCAGAGTTCGCGGGACGGGCCCATCGCTGAAGGTCCAGCAGCGGCGAATCTGACATCGTGAGCATACGTCGGACCCTACGACGATAACCCTCGATCAGTTCGGGTGGCGGGAACAGAGTTCCCGGAATCGTAAGGAATGCCGACGCGCGGCGATCGCTACACGCGCCGAGCTGATTCACGCAGAGGAGCGTGAGCGAACTCGCGCATCCCCTCGTCGAACGGGACACGGGCTCGGAATCCGAGGCGAGCGGTGGCAAGCGTGGGTGATGCGAAGACGTGCCGGACGTCGCCGAGGCGGTACCCGCCGACAACTTGCGGTGCGGGCGCATCATCGCCGTGTGCGGCCGCGATCGCGGTGGCCATGTCGAGGACGGAGTGCGGATCGCCGCTCGCGACGTTGACCGGCCCGTCGTAAGGGACGTCGACGGTGAGCGCGCACACGTTTGCGTGGGCGACGTCGCGTACGTGAACGAAGTCGCGTCGCTGGTGGCCGTCCTCGAACACCCGTGGCGCCTCCCCCCGTGCGAGCGCACTCCGGAAGATGCTGGCGACGCCCGCGTATGGAGTGTCTCGCGGCATTCGCGGACCATAGACGTTGTGATAGCGAAGTGCGGTAACTGCTGAGCCTTCGTGCTCGCGCGCGTAGGCGCGGCTCAAGTGTTCCTGGTGCAGCTTGGTCGCGGCGTAGACATTGCGCGGGTCGACCGTGGCGTGCTCGGCAACGGACTGGGCGACGAGCGGAGCATCGCACTCGGGGCACGGCGGCTCGTACTCGCCTCGCGAGAGCGCGCTGACGAGGCGCGGCGCGGGAACAACGTCGCCGTGGATCGCACACGCGTATCGTCCTTCGCCGTACACGACCATGCTGCTCGCCAGCACGATACGACCGCGAAACGCGCGCCGATGCAACGCGCGCAGGAGTGCGGCGGTGCCGCCGTCGTTGTGATGGGTGTATTCGACGACGTCGTCGAAATCGACACCGAGGCCGACCATCGCCGCCTGATGCGACACCGCATCGACTCCCGCGACCGCCGCCTCGATAGTTTCATCGTTGGTGATATCGCTCCAGATGTATTCGGCGCCCGGATTGCACCACGCGGGAGCCGAATCGTGCGCGGCGGGAAGCAACGCGTCGACGACGCGCACCTCGTGACCGTCGTCGACAAGCGCGTCGACAACGTGCGAACCGATGAAGCCGGCGCCACCGGTCACAAGAACTCGCATTAGGCCCGCACCCGCGGGAGGCGCATCGTGAAGGTCGCGCCGCCGTCTTCGTTTGCAACCCGAAGCTCACCGCGGTGTGCGTCGACGAAGCCCTTCGCGATCGCGAGCCCGAGTCCCGCACCCCCGGCGGAGGTGCGCGCACGATCGCCCTGGAACGCGACATCGAAGATACGGGGCAGGTCGTCGGGGGGCACTCCTCCGCCTGTGTCACGCACTGCGACGTAGACGAAGTCGGGCATTGCCTCGTCGATACCTGCTTCGACCACAACCGATCCATCGCTCGGTGTGTGGCGCAGCGCGTTCTCCAACAAGTTACGCAGCGCTCGCAACACCTCAGGCGACGACACTTCGAGCTCGATGGGAGGGCCGAGGAGCCGGCCTTCGAGCCGAACACCCTTGGCGGCGGCAACTGGTGCCGAACCGGCGAGTACGTCGGAGACGAGGTCGCCGAGCGACACCCGTTCGAACTGCAGCCGGAGTGCGCCGGCTTGGGTGCGGCTGAGCTCGAACAGGTCGTCGACGAGACGGGCGAGGTGGTCGACCTCCTCGCGCAGCGTCCGCAGGTATCGCGCGACGGTCGCGGGGTCGTCGACGATGCCGTCCTCGAGTGCCTCGACGACTGCGCGCATCCCGGCGAGAGGGGTTCGCAGGTCGTGCGAGACCCAGGCCACGAGTTCTCGGCGCGAGCCCTCGAGTGCGTTCTGGCGTGCCCGCGCCTCGTCGAGCCTCGCCCGCGTCGCCGCGAGCTCGTTCGCGAGATCCGCCAGCTCGACCGGGGCGTTGCGTTCGAGGGGGTGATCGGGAGCATCGTCGTCGGTGCCGATCCGTCGCGCCGCCACGACGAGGGCACGACTCGCGGCGCCGATCCGCGAGCCGAGTACGAACCCGATCGCGATGGCGACGGTGCCCGCCGCGATGAGGACCACGATGAGTGCCGTCAGGTCGTGTTGGGAGATGAACATGGCCCGCGATGCGGCGTACGCGCCGGCGATCACCGCGGCGACCGCGCTGCAGATCAGCGCGACGATCTGCGCGCCAATACTGCGGCGACGCATCAACGCCAATGCGGCCGCGCCTATCGAAAGCCCGAGCACCGTGACCCCTGCCGCGATCGCAGCCAGTTCACTCGCGTTCTGAAGGCTCATGGATCCCACCGGTATCCGACGCTCCAGACGGTCACGAGGTGGACCGGATTGCCCGGATCGGCTTCGATCTTCCCGCGAACTCGGCGAACGTGCACCGTCAGCGTCGAGGTGTCTCCGTACGTGTAACCCCAAACGTGTTCCAGCAGCTCCGCGCGTGTGACCACGCGGCGCGGACGCGAGGCGAGGAATACGAGCAGATCGAACTCTCTTGCGGTCAATATCACGTGTTCGCCGTTGCGGCATACCTCGCGCGCACGCACGTCGATGGAAAGGTCACCCGCGACGATCTCGTCCGGACGGCTGGGCTCCGACGTGAACGAGTTGGCACCACCCGCTCGGCGGAGCACGGCTTGGACGCGCGCAGTGAGTTCGCGCGGTGAGAACGGCTTGGAGACGTAGTCGTCGGCGCCGAGTTCGAGGCCCATGACGCGGTCGTCCTCGTCGCCGCGGGCGGTGAGCATGATCACCGCAACGGGAGCGGTCGCGCGCAGGCGTCGGCAGACCTCGAGCCCGTCGAGCTGCGGCAGCATCAGATCCAGCACGACGAGATCCGGCCAGTGGTGCGCGGCTTCCGCGAGCGCACTTTCGCCGTCACCGACGGCGGTGACGATGATTCCGGCGCGCTCGAGGTAACGGACGACGACCTCACGCACGGTCGGGTCGTCTTCCACGACGAGAACGCGCTCGCCCGGGCTCACCATTGCGACCATATCGTCACCGCGACGACGAGCGCGCACGCGGCCTGCAATGTGAGCCACGACCGCACACGCGCCGGGGATCGAACGTCCGCGAACGCCGCCGTGGCCAGGACCGCCCATGGTACGAACGGCAACCAGATGCGTTCGACCTCCGCCTTCGACATCCCCGAGAGGTCGGCGAGCGCGACCACTGCAAGCACGCCGCCGACGAGAAGCCACACGCGACGATCGCGGAGCCTGCTGATCGCCACCGCCACGGCCGGGCCGGTCGCGACAGCGAAGAGTGCCAGATCGGCGAAGAGAAAATACGAATACGGCCGATGGATCGCGACACCCGTCCAGTATTGGTGCCGCGTCGCGGCGAACCCCGAGAACCACGAAAAGCCGAGCGCCGCGAACGTGGCGAACACCGGCACTGTGCCGAACGCGGCAACGACGAGCAATTCGAGACGTCGCCGGGTGACGCACACGACGACTGGTATCAGGGCCAACAGGACGAGCCCGTAGGACAAGAACGCGGTGATGCCGAAGCCCAGGCCGCCGGCGAGCGCCAGGAGCGTGGCGCGTCGTCCGAGCCGACCCGAGGCCAGCACGATCGCGCAAACCGACCACGCCGAGACGCCGGCGAACAACGCGTCAGCCGTTTGCCACCAGATCACTGCCGGAAGAAGGATCATGAACGGCGCGGCGGCGCGCGCGCGGTGCTCGCCGGCGAGCTCGCGCAATGCGACGAGTGCCGCGATCCCCGCGAGCGCACCGCCGGCAACCACCAGCGCGGCATTCCAGCCTGCACTCGTGAGGCCGACCTTGTCGAGCAGCCACTCGACCACGACCATGCCCGGCGGGTGACCCTTCGTGTTCTGCGGATAGCCCGCGATGTTCGTCACGAACTGCGACATGAAGACGTGTAGAGACCCGATCCCTCTCGCCGTTTGGAGGTAGTCGTAGCGGCCGAGGCGCACTGGATCGGTGAGTGCGTTGACGCCGTCGATGCTGTCGACGAACGCCATCGCAACGGCCCAGACCGCGCTCGCAATGGCCGTCACCACCAAGAGTGATCGCCACCGCAGATTTCGCGACGCCTCCGGCGCGACCCGAATGACGGCGAACACGACCAGCAACGCCGGAACGAGTCGCGCGGTCGGATGGAATCGGTATTCGCTCCAGAACGGCGGCGCCGCGAGATCGAGATGGTGGCCGGTGGCGGTAAGTACGTGTCCCCAAAGGACGGCGAGTGCGATCAAGCCGGCCCAGGCCCCGAGGGCACGACGCGCCGGAGTTTGCGTGCGCGGGCGGACATCGAGCATCCGGTAGAATCGTAACGATTGACAGACGCCCGATTTCCGGACAGCGCCGCGCGAAGGGCGAGAGTTTCGAAAAAGGTAAGAGATTGAACGGGGAACCGGGCAGACGCCCTAGTTAGCCCCGATAGTTCACGAGTTCGTGGGTGAGGCCGGTCGCTGAGCGCGACAAGTGCCCTGTCCGTAAGGCATTCTTGGGGTTGCGACACACCAAGCATTGCCGACGGGAAGGGCACTTGACGGATGAACGTTACCAGCAC
>JBBQTI010000062.1:0-19988 GCA_038213435.1 Acidimicrobiia bacterium | reverse complement strand
GCGAGGGTGCCCGAACCTTCCCGGAACAGCCCATCGTCGTACCCCTGCTTGAGCTTGCGCGCTTCACGGAAGCGGCGTGCTCGTCCTTTTCTGGGCACGTCGTCACCTGCCTCGAAGTCGTGACACCCATTATGCCGTGTCCGCCGTGTCCGCCGCGTCTGAGTCGTCGCCCGGCGCAAAAAGGCAGGTGACGGTTCTCTCGGGATGGCACGTCGGCCGGGCCGGGAGGCGCCGTTCCGGGCCGCCGACCGTGGCTCACCCGCCCAAATCGCGTGTCCCGCTCGCAAGCCTGCGCCACAGCGACGTGTAGCTGGGGTACCCGAGCCCGTCGACCACATAGCCCGCGCGTTGGAGCTCGGCGTGCAATCTGGGCAGGTGAGCCATGGGGACTCCCGCGTCGACATGATGCGCGAGATGCCAGCCGATGTGAAACGGAACGACGAAGAAGCGTGAGATCGGCGATTGCCGCACCGTGTGGGTGGTAAGCCGCCGGTCTTTCGATCGTTGCATGCCGCCGTGCTCGGCGATCGAACGCAGCCGGTTGATCACACGCCAAACGGTGAGGTAGGGCGCGAGCCAGAGAATGAAATAGACCCACGGGTGGTGCAGCGCGACGCCGATTCCGATGAGGACGAGTTGACTCGCGACGATGGCACGCGCCTGGTACCGAATTGGGGCGCTCTCCGATCGCACTGCGCTCAGGAGGCCCTTGAACAGCTTCCAACCGGTGCGGCCGGTCGCGTCGCGCACGAGCTTGCGGCGCATCGAGTCCTTGGAGATCGGGTAGCCCCGGTACAAAGGAATGTCCGGCTCATCCGGTCCGAATTCGTCGCGGTGGTGAGCCATGTGACCGCGCCGGTACGCGTCGGTCGGCGTGAACGCGGGGAACCCGAGCAACCATCGACCCACGAAATCATTGATCTTGCGGTTGCGGAACAACAGGCGGTGCGCCGCCTCGTGCATCAGCGCCGCGAACTGCGCGTGGGCGCGGCCCATGAGGACGAACGCGGCGACCCACGCGAACCAATTGTCGAGCCGGACCGCGAGCACGACAATGGCCATCGTCTGCGCGTACACCGCGAGCACCGCCGAAGCATTGCGGGCGTTCGGGATTCGGCGGAGCTCATCCCGAAAGTCCGGGGTCGGCCGGCCGGACGCGGTGACGAGGTCGGTCGCGCGCACCGCGTCGAGGAGCCCGGGTTCCGGAATCATCGTGGTGGCCACGCCGCCACATTACACTTCCGTGACAGATGCTGCGAGACCGTAATATCATCGATCTGGAGCCCCGGCTGGAGCGGCCGCTGTCGGCGCGTTCACTGGTGGCGAGCCTGCTGCTGCGGACCCGGCCGCCCCGCATGCGCGGGTCGCGGCTGGTGCAGTGGTGCGGGCTCTTCGGAGTCGCCGAGGGTACGACGCGGGTCGCGCTCAGCCGGATGGTCGATCGAGGAGAGCTCCGCGCCCGCGACGGGGTGTACGAGTTGGCCGGTCGCGTGCAAAGTCGAAAGGTTGCGCAGGACTGGAGCATCGATCCGGTGCTGTCCCGGTGGCGGGGCACGTGGCGGGTCGCGGTCGTCGCACCGGGGCCGCGCGAGGCGACCGAGCGATCCGAGCTGCGCGGCGCCATGGGCAGCGTGCGTTGCGCGCCACTGCGCGACGGAGTGTGGACCCGACCGGACAATCTCCCGCGGGCATCCGCACCGTCGGAGTCGTGGAAGATCGTCGACGCCCAGTGTGTCTGGTGGTCGGGTCGCCCCGACGACGATCCGGCGGCGCTCGCGGCGCAGTTATTCGATAGCGCGCGCTGGTCGCCGCGCGCCACGATGCTCACGGAGCTCTTGACTGTTGTCACGCGTGCGCTCGCCGATGCGAACGACGGTGGGCTCGCGGACGGGTTCGTCACAGGTGCCGCCGCGCTCGCCCACATGCGTGCCGATCCGCTGCTGCCCCACGAGCTCGTGGTCGATGCCTCCGCGGGCGACGAGTTGCGACGTGCCTATCGCGGGTACGAAGAAGCGTTCTCGAGTGCGCTGCGGTCCTGGTTCCTTCGGCACTGAGTTAGTCTCGGCGCGTGAGCAGCATCGGATCCGCGGAGCTCCTCGAAGCCGCGGAGCGGCTGCTCCCCGAGTTGGTCGAGATCCGTCGGCGTATTCATCGCGCTCCCGAGCTCGGCTTGGTCTTGCCCGAGACGCAGGCAACCGTGCTCGACGCGATCGACGGTCTCGGCCTCGGCGTGCGCACCGGCGAATCGGTGTCGTCGGTTGTTGCCGACCTGGAAGGCGGCGACGGGCCGGTCGTGCTGCTACGGGGCGACATGGACGCGCTTCCGATGCCCGAGGACACCGGGCTCGACTTCGCGAGCCACACCGACGGGTCCATGCACGCGTGCGGTCACGACGCGCATACCGCGATGCTGATCGGCGCGGCGCGGCTGCTGCACACGCGGCGAGCGGATCTGCCGGGAACGGTGCGGTTTATGTTCCAGCCGGGCGAGGAGGGCCATCACGGCGCGCGCTACATGATCGACGAAGGTGTGCTCGACGGCAACGAGCCGGTCGCCGCCGCCTTTGCGCTCCACGTCTCGCCGAACCTCCCGTCGGGAACGATCTGGACGCGCAGTGGACCGCTCATGGCCTCGGCCGACGTGCTCGAGATCAAGGTGACCGGCAAGGGGGGTCACGCGTCGTCGCCGTACCTTGCGAACGACCCGATGCCGATCGCGGCCGAGATCGTGCAGGCGTTGCAAGTGATGGCGACGCGACGCATCAACACCTTCGACCCCATCGTCGTGACGATCACCAAGATCCGTGCCGGCACCGCCGACAACGTGATCCCCGAGACGGTCGACATGTTGGGAACGTTGCGGGCGGTGTCGGAACAGAGTCGAGCAATAGCGATCGACGCGATGGGCCAACTCGTCGAAGGCATCGCGGGCGCGCACGGCATGCGGGCCGAATTGACCGTGCACAAGGGGTATCCGGTCACGGTCAACGATGACGACAGCGCGAGCTTCGCGTTGCGCGTCGCGTCCGACCTGCTCGGCCCCGAAGGCGCGGGACGGATGCCGGCGCCGGTGATGGGGGCCGAGGACTTCTCCTACGTGCTCCAACGCCGGCCCGGAGCGATGTCGTTTCTCGGGGCGTGTCCGCCGGGCGAGCATCCGGCTCGTGCCCACGCCTGCCATTCGAACCGGATGATGATCGACGAGGAGGCGATGACCGTCGGTGTCGCGATGTACGCGGCGATGGCGATCGAGTACCTCGCTTCCGGCGGAAGCGTTACTCCGACGCGCTAGCCTCGTCGTTCTCCCAGGGCGGTTAGCTCAGTTGGCTAGAGCGCATCCTTCACACGGATGAGGTCGGAAGTTCGAGTCTTCTACCGCCCACCATCAAGCTCTGACCAGGGAGCTTGACCCTGGAAGGCCATCCGAGCGGACCGGTCGTGGGATACGTCCCGACGGCCGATCAAGAGGGGCTGGTATCGCAACCCCGCCACGAATGCCTCAACGGAGCGCTACTACGACGGTAGGAAGTGGACTGATGAATACCGGAACGCGCTTCCCGAGCATGATGACGATCCGTGATTGACGCGGCAGAGGGCGCGCATACGGTCGTCGCATGACGTGTTCGGTTCGCTGATCTCGCACGCTGACGGCACGGTCGCGGGTTGCACGAACGATGACGAGGCTCGCGACTACGAGTTGCGGCGGGTGTACAAGGAGCGCTGCCACCAACGCTTTTGCTTCAACGTCATGGTGTGCAACTCGGCCAGTGCTGCTGTACGAACCTTGTCGGGAATCGAGACCAGCGAAGATTTTGCAGCGGGTGCCTCGACGGCAGCAGGTATCTCAGTGCTATCTCGAGGTTCCGTCCTCGGGTCCGGGTGCGAGGTCGGCGTTCTCGTCGCTCTCCACTGGTCGGCACTGCGTTCGGTCGGCTCCGTCGAGAGTTGTTTATGTTGCGCGGCGAGCGACTCGAGTGCGTTGAGGGCGGTGGTGAGAGCCCGCTCGCGTTCTTCGGCTACGCCCCGCCACGTCTCCACCTCGGCTCGTAGGTGCGCCAATTCGACGGTGCATACCGCGTCGACGAGTCGCACCAACGTCGGCGTGACGTCTGCGTCGGTCCGTTCGGGGGCAGCAAGGGGGTCCTGTCCGAACACCGGCAACGCTTGTCCTGCCGCGGCGACGCGTTCAGTCCACACTCGCCCATCCCAGTAGCGAGCCTTCCAGCGAAGGTGCGGGTCCGGATACCAGCCGGGCGACAGGGTCGCGGCGGGCAACGCCGCAAGCGCCACCTCGGTTCGGTTGAGCGCTCGCCCCTTGTGCTTGGCTGGCAGTTTCATTTGGCACGTCCATGTGGCTTAAATAACGGTCACATCGTTCTACCCACGTCGCGAAGTTCCTTTCGCTCCAACCTGCTCGAGGCAGAGCGCGTCATGCCCGTAGGCCGGCGGAGGAGCCGTGACATCACGATGCATTATGCCCCAGCTGTTCGCACCTTGAAAGGCGCCGAGCCGTCTCTTGGACGGGCCTTCTAGTGACCTGTGTCAGAGGTCCGTCAAGTATTTCTTGAGTCCGTTGAGGATCTCGTCTGCGGTCTTGTGCCACACGAATGGGCGCGGTTGGTCGTTCCAGGTGGCGATCCAACGGACGGTTTTGGGCGGACGAACTCGGATCTCATCCGCGACGCGCTCCGCCGATACCTCCAGGCGAGCTGAACCGAACTGCTGATCCCACTCGGCTGGATCTCGGGATCGCGAGCGTCCACGAGCCGGCGGTTTGGGACGCGGCCAGCGACGGTTTTGGGTGTCGTCATGGGACGCTGTACCGATCCCCGCGCGTCGGTCCGCATTGCCGGGTGTCACGGTGGCGCCCGCCTTCTGGAGCAGCCAGGCAAGGCGCGACAGCGTCGGCCTGGGCCGCGTAGCCTGTCCGTCGGGAGGGCGGCGGTGGCACAGACGGCGACGATGCTTGTGACCGACCTGGTCGGCTCCACCGAGACGCGGGTGCGGCTCGGCGAGGACCGGGCTGAAGAGTTGCGGCGTGGGCACGACGCGCTCTTGGCCGAGCAGGCCGCAGTCCACGGCGGCAACCTATCAAGGGTTTGGGCGACGGTGTGATCGTCGCGTTCGCGGGAACGGCTGAGGCGCTAGATGCGTCGGTCGCGATGCAGCAGGCGCTCGATACCTATGGCCGTCGGGAAGGGATCGCGCTCGCGATGCGCGTCGGTATCTCTGCTGGCGACGTGACGTTCGAGAACGACGACTGCTTCGGCACTCCGGTGATTGAGGCGTCGCGGCTGTGCGCGGTCGCGGAGTCCGGTCAGATCCTTGTCGCCGAGCTGGTACGTCTCCTGGCGCGCGGTCGCTCGAGCGTCCAGCTCGAATCGTGTGGTTCGATGACGTTGAAGGGTCTGCCCGAGCCGCTCGAGGTGTGGGCGGTGCTGTGGGAGCCGGTCGCGCAGACGTCGGGTTTGCGTAGCACGACTCCGTACGTCGGCCGCGTGCGCGAGCGTGAACTGCTCGCCGAGTGCTGGCAGGCCGCGGCCGCAGGGAGTGGCGGCCTGGTGCTGATCTCGGGCGAGCCAGGCATCGGGAAGACGCGGCTCGTCACGGAACTCTCGGAGCATGTGGTGCGGCCCGCGGGTGGCAGCGTGCTCGTCGGCGGGTGCCACGACGGTGACGTCGTTGCGAACGCGCCGTTCGTCGAGGCGATTACCGATTGGGTACGGCGGACGCCGCCCGATGATCTCGCGGTCGCGCTCGGTGCGGAGGCTGCAGTGATTGCGCGCATGGCTCCCGCGATCACCGGCGCATTGCCGGAAACGGGGGAGCCGCTCCCGGTGCCGCGTGACGCGGAGATCAGTCGTTTGCACGACGCGATCGGCCAGGTGCTGTTGCGACTCGGCGAGACGGCGCCACTGTTGCTCATCGTCGATGATCTGCATTGGGCCGACGACGCGACCGTGGGGATGTTGCGCGCGTTGAGCCGAACCGCGCTGCGCGGATCGATGCTCGTGGTCGGCACGTACCGCGAGACGGACGTCGACCGGCGTCATCCGTTCGCGCAGACCCTGGCCCTTCTGCAGCGCGAGGTTGAGCCGACTCGTATTGCATTGTCGGGGCTCGAGGCCGCTGACGTGCATGCGATGCTCGAGCGCATTGCCGAGCATGCGGTGCCCGAGGAGCTCGCGTCGATGCTGACGACCGAGACCGAGGGCAATCCGTTCTTCTTGCGCGAGACACTGCTGCATCTTGTCGAGGAGGGCGAGCTTCGTTTCGAGGACGGGATCTGGACGCTCGCGGGGTCTATCTCGGATCTCGGAATTCCGGCCGGTATCCGCGATGTGATCGGACGCCGGCTGTCGCGTCTGTCGGACGCGACGAACCGTCTGCTCACGGTGGGGGCGCTCTTCGAAGTTGAGTTTCCGCTGCCGGTGGCGGCCGATGTCGCTGGCGTGGAAGAGGACGAGGCGTTGGACGCGATCGACGCCGCGCTCGACGCACGCATCGTGCGCGCCACCGACACGTTCGACCGGTACGCGTTCACGCATGCCTTATTCCGACATTCTCTCGTGGAAGAATTGAACCCGAGCCGCCAGGTGCGGATGCACCGCGCGATCGCGACCGCGCTGGAGAAACAGCTGCGCGGCCTGCCGAGTGCGGCGGAAGCTGCGGCCCTTGCCCGTCACTACCACCGCAGTGCCGCGCTCCCGAATGCCGAGCAGGGCGTCCCGTTTGCGATGATCGCTGCCGACGATGCCGCCCGTCGCTACGCGCGTCGCGAGGAGTACGACGCGTTGGAGGTCGCGCTCGAGCTCCTGTCCGAGGGAGACGAGCGTGAGTTCGAGCTCGTGCGACGCCGCGCCGAGGCGGCGCTGTTCGCGAATGTTGGTGCCGACCGGGTCCTGCGGGCGGCGCGGGAAGCCGGCGCCCTTGTCCGTTTGCTCGAGGGTGACGACGCGGCGTGCGACTTCCTCGCCGGGCTCGCGACCGAGTGTGGCATGCTCGACGATCTTCGGTTGGCGTGGGACATCGCGACCGTCGCGCGTCCGTGGCTGCGACCCGAGCGGCGCGACGAGACGTACGCCGTGATCCGCAGTTACGAGCTCGCCCAGCGCGAGTTCGACGATCCCGATCATCCCGGTATCCCGCTGGACACGCCCGAACGTCGCGAGTTGCGCGAGCTCGCCCGCGAGAATCCCGGCGCGGGTTCGACACTGTTCAATCCGTTCATGGAGTCGCGCGCCCAGGCGCGCGCTGCGCTCCGGGCTCCCGTGCCCGGCGACACGTCGTGGAGCGTGCTGGGCCCGCTCTGGATACTTGGCGAGCACCGCGAGATGCGCGACCTCCTGCACACCCGCATCGGCGATATGTTGGCGCGCGGCATCATCCCGCCGCCGTCTTCGATCTCGCGGTGGTCGCGCGCATCCACAACGTCCTTGGTGAGTACGACGACGCGCAGGCCCGCCTCGACGAAGGCTTCGCGCTTCTCCCCCGGATCTCCGAGACGTCCAACGCGGCGTTCCAGCTCCTCGGTTCGTTCGCCCTGCTCCGAACCGTGCGAGGGGAGCTGGTGCCGTCGGCACAGCTTGGAGGCTTCGAGCCGTTCGGCGACTCACCCGACGCGCGGTGGGCGTGGATCGCGATCACCGCGTATCGCGGACTTCTGGTCGCCCAGGAGGGAAACGCCGACCAGGCGATCGCAGTGCTGCACGAGGTCCTGCCGGTCATCGAGCAGGCGGGAGGCTGGGCCCAGAACTATCCCGCGCTCGTGTACAGCGTCACCTTCATCCTCTGGCTGCTGCAACGCACCGACGAAATCGAGATCGTCGAGCGCAACCTGCGCGCCAAGGTCGTCGAGCCCGACGTGCGCTATCCAGAGTGCGACGGACGGTTGTCCCTTGCGCTCCTATGTGCACTCGACGGCCGCGTTGACGAGGCACGGCACTGGTTCGACGAGGCACGGCGCGTGCTTGAAGAACAGGGCGACGAGCCGTTACTGATCTCGGTCGACTACGAAGAAGCAGTGATGAATCACCGCCTTGGGACAGCCGACGACCTGAACCGTGCCCGAGCACTGATCAACCGCGCCCGCGCTCGCTGCACCCACCCCGCCCTCGCCCCCTGGACTGCGCGCATCGACGAACTATCGGCGCTCTGCAAATAGGAACACGCGAGACCCAGCTGCCGCGCAACGCACTGCGTGGGAGACGAGACTCGATACGACAGTCCACTCCTGATGCGGGGATGCCGTTCCTGTTTCGAGCCACGCCACGACACGGGAACCGGCAAGAGGTCTCATCGCTCGGAAGCCAACCCGAAGGCGGCAGGGCATTCTCGAGACCAACCCGCCGGCACCCTCGACGCTACGAAAACAACGCAACGACGTGCACCAGATCCTCTATCAGGGCAATCTGGGCGCCTCACTCGAAGGCGCTTGACTCTGGAGGTCCGCATACCGTGGACGCCTACGCGGCCGACGATGACCGCGACCTCGCTCGGATCCGGAAGATCTGCCTGCGCTTTCCCGGATGCGACGAGGGTGAGCTCGAAGCGCCCACTCGTCGGGTGGTGGAAGCGCAGCCAGGTCGCGCTTGCGATCCACGAGCGCATGCGCGCCGCGCCGTGGGTGGCACGAACGCAGTTCGACCTCGCGGGCGCACTCGTGGCCCGCGGGGATTCGCTCGACCGGGAGCGCGCGCTCGGGCTCCTGAACGACGCGCTCGACGGCGCCAACTCCATCGGCATGACCAAGCTGGTCGAGGAAGTGCTCACCGCGAAGCTCGAGCTCCAGGGCGTGCGTTCGACCGACTCGATCATGGCGTCGATCGACGTCGTCGCGGCCGGGATCTCGATCGAGCGACCCGATCTGAGCAAGCACGCGGCCTCAGACGGAACTGTCGCGGTGCTCTTCCGACATCGAGGGCTACACAACCCTGAACGAGCGGCTCGGAGACCTGCGGACGCAGGAACTCTTGCGCGCGCACGACACCCTCGTTCGAGATGCCGTCGCCGCACGCGGCGGGACTGTTGTGAAGAGCGCGGGCGACGGATACATGATCGTGTTCCGCGAATCGAGCGCGGCAGTCGAGTGTGCCGTCGCGTTGCAGCGCGCGCACGACACGTACGACTTCGGTCTCGACGTGGGCGCGATCCGCGTGCGGATGGGATCACACGTAGGCGAAGTCATCCGCGAGGGCGACGACTTCTTCGGTCGCACGGTGATCCTCGCGGCCCGCGTCGCCGCGCACGCGTCCGGAGGCGAGATCCTCATCTCGGACGCACTGCTTCGGTCCGTGACCGACGCCGCGGAGGCCGGCACCTAGTTCGGCCCGCCCCGCGACGTCGAGTTGAAAGGCATCCGCGGCCTACAAGCCGTGCACCCGGTCGCCTGGTAGCTGTCGGCCACAGAGGGGTGCCATCATGTGCGGGTGATCCAGGCTTTCTGTGGGCACCGACCTGGGTTAGCGCGCCATTCCCTGCCTGGCGTGGCGCGACTGGATAGCATTACCGCCCGTTGTTCGGTCTCCGCTCTTCTCTGTTCGCGCCGCGCCGCGCCGAGTTCCTGGGTGCGATCGTCGTATTGATCGTACTCGTCGTGAGTGGCATCGTCGCCCCGTCGGCGCGCGCCGCAACGGTCGACTCCGATCGCGCGCAGATCGCGCAGATCCAAAGGCAGATCACAGAGAAGGGCGCCGAGATCGAGTCGCTTGTCCGGAAGGCGAGCGCGGCGAACGCCAATCTCGATGCTCTGCACGGGCAGATACGCCACGACGAGCAGCAACTCGCTGTCGACAACCGCGCCGAGCGCGACGCGCTGGCGTTGGTGCGCCAGGGTGCGGTCCGGGCGTACATCGGTCATGCGAACGGTGCGTCGGCGTTGTCCATGTTCGAGGGCACGTCGTCGATCACGCGCGTGATGAGCCAGGATCACTATCTCAACTCGGTCAACGCGCACTGGGACGACTCCATCACGAAGCTCGAACTCGCGAAGAGCCGCACCGACGACGACCGCCAACAACTTCTCAAGCAGCAAGACGATGCACGACACGTGCTCGACCGGTTGATGCGCGCGCAGTCCGACGCGAATGCGGCGATCACCGCCGAGAACGCGATGCTCACGCGGGTTCGCTCCGATCTCACGTCGTCGCTGATCACGCAGAAGCATCAGAAGGAAGCCGAGGCGCGTCGGGCGGCAGACCGCGCGATCGCGGCCACTCTCGCGAGGGTGACGCAGAAGGCAGACGCCGCGCCGACCGACGCCGCGCCAACAAACGCGGCTCAAGGTCGTCCTGCGCCCCAACCCGAACCGGCGACGATCTCCTTGCCGCCGCCGCAACCCGTCACGGGCGCCGGTTACGCGAACCCGCTGCGATCAGTCGGGGGATTATCTCCCGAACGCATCGACTCCGGCGTCGACTACGCGGGGGTCGGACCCGTATATGCAATCGGCAACGGCGTAGTGTTGAACGTCTACGCCGCCGACTGGCCGGGCGGGACATTCATCGCGTACCAACTCAGCGACGGCCCGGCCAAGGGACTCGTGGTCTTCACCGCCGAAGACATCAGCCCGCAGGTGTCGGTCGGTTCGACGGTCACGGCGAACACCGTGATCGGTCAGATGTACGGCGGTCCGCATGGCATCGAGATCGGCTGGGCTGACGGCTCACGCATCCCGAACGCGATGGCCCGGTCGTACGGCCAGTACGACGGCGGCAACTCAACCGCGTTCGGTTACAACTTCTCGCGATTCCTGCAAGCCCTCGGCGCACCCGGGGGCATCCTGCAGAGCAAGCCGACCGGCACCCTGCCGGCAGATTGGCCCCAGTGGTAGACACCCTGCAACGACACGGTTGTGAACACAGCGGATGCTCGCCCGTCCATGACTGCCGATCGGCGCTCGCTCGACGCGTCCCGGATCGGGCAATGTGTGCGTCGTGTCCGATGACGACGAGACTGGTTACGTCCTCCAGAACCTCGTCACGCGCGAGGACTCTTCCACCTTCGCGGAAGCCGAAGCTCTCGCTCTCACCGTCAACTTCGGTGAGGAAGAGGATTGGTTTCCCTGGAAGGTTCGACGCGACGGACGCGGCGAGCCTGCGATGATCGCCGTGTGCTGCGATCCTGCACTACCGAGCTAGCGCCATAACCGCCGATCGGCACTCGCAAGCGGTCTCCGATCGGCAGCGTGGGCACGTCGTCCGATAGGAGAACGGGATCAGTTCACGCCGTACGCCTCGGACTCGACGACGCGCTTGATGCGTTCGAGCGTCGCTCTCATGCCGCGTTCGAGGTCGGCGCTGCGGTCCTTGACCCTCATCAGCCAGCGTTCCGCGAGCGCGTAGTACCAGCGCATGTCGCGCAGCATCTCGAACGATTCGGTGAGCTTCGTGCCCGTGCCGTCGGGCTCGACTCTGTAGGTCCACCTCGTGTCGCTGCCGACATCGAAGGCGAACTCGCGACCTGGGTCCGCGGCGACGACAGTCGGCTTGGTGGACCACGTCGCGAATCCGCGCTTGTTCGTGCCCTTGAAGTGAGCGCCGACGGCAGGACCGTTCGCGCCGTCGAGCCACTCACATTTCATCGTCTCCGGACTCCACTCACCCATGCGCCTCACGTCGCTCACGGCGGCGTAGACGACCTCGGGCGACGCGTCGACGTGAATGTGAACCTGGGCCGTTGTCCCCTTCTTCATCAGCAACATTGTCAACCGATCACGTCGGCGCCGCAACCTCACGCCTTCGACGTAGAGGAGAGTCTCCGCCGTCGCGGTGGGCGGCAGGCGATGGGCTCATCGGTGGCGTCGGTGGAGTCCGTGCGTCTCGATCCCGAACTCAGCGAAGCGCGGCGCGAGCGCGCGGATCGCGAAGGCCGGACGACCTCGGATCTCATTCGCGACGCACTTCGTCGGTACCTCCAGGCGAGCTGAACCGAACTGCTGATCGCGTCCGGCTGGATCTCAGCGCGTTATCGCGATCGTCTCCGAGCCGGCGTTATTCGGGGATCGCTCCTGAGGCCGTCGGTGGGCGCTGCCTATGCGGCTGACGTCGTGAATCGGGACTGACAGTCCCGGCGCAGAGCCGGCGGTAGGTGATGCTCCGAGGCAGGAGTCGGGGGCGCGCATTCTGGGGCACTCTCGTCTGAAGCCGCATGAGCGCCGAGTATCGGCGTGGCCGTAGCGTTGCGGTGGTGCAGCCGCGGGAGGGCGAGTTATGAGCGCAGGACTGCGAGAAGGCAGCGCGGCCGAAGCCGGTTTGTCGGCGCCACGGCTGGATGGTGTGCGCGACCTTGCCGCGGGGTGGGTGAAGGACGGCATCCATCCCGCGCTGGTCGTGCTCGTTGCGCGCCGCGGGGTGATCGCGTTGCATGAGGCGTTTGGCCGCTCGGGTCCCGAACCCGAAGCTCCGGCTCTGGCGCGCGACGCGCTGTGGCCGCTCGCGTCGCTCGTCAAGCCGATCACCGCGACCGCGCTCATGATGCTCGTGGAGGAAGGGCGCGTCGGGCTGACCCGTCCCGTGCGCGAGTACATCCCTGAGTTCGCCGGTGGCGACAAGGACGGGGTGTGCGTCCATCACCTCCTCACCCACACGTCGGGCGTCGAAGGCCCGCTCGTGGCCACCGACGAGCTGGTGACGGCCTTCACCGCCCCGGTCCAAGGCCCGCCGCGGGATCCGTTGTTGCACCCGGTCGTCGACCGATTCTTGCAGATCGCGTACGACCGGCCGCTCCGCAGCGCGCCGGGCGAGGAGATGTTCTACGACTCGCTCAACTACGAGCTGCTCGGCGAGATCATCCGCCGCGTCAGCGGCAGGCCTATGGGCGCGTTCGTGCAGGACCGCATCTTCGGACCGCTCGGAATGGCCGACAGCCACTGGACCGTCCCCGACGACCGAGCCGGGCGGCGGCTCGTGCGGGTGCGCGCCGAAGGCTTGATGGCGTTCGCCTGGGAGCTGCCCATCGCCGAGATCCCCGCTGCGGGCAGCGCCGGGTGCTCGACGGCGCGCGACATGGCGGTGTTCGGTCAGGCATTCCTCGACCGCGGCACCGGCGCGTCCGCGCGGCTGCTCGCCCCATCCACGATGGACGCGATGGTCACCAACCAGATCCCCGGCGTGCCCGGCGTGCTGGCCGTCCTGGAACGACACGATGAAGCGTCCTGGGGCTACGGCTGGGGCATCGCCTCCCACGAGAAATGGAACGGCTTCCCGACCCACCCGCCCGGCACCTTCTCGCACGCCGGCGCGACGGGCACGTACCTGTGGTGCGACCCCGCGCGCGAGCTCGTCGGCGTGTTCTTCGCACCCATGGCCACCGTCAACGCGGACGGCATGCCGCGGTGGCAGGCCGACCTGTTCGCGAACGCCGTAACCGCCGCCATCGACTGAAAGTCCACCCGGGTTCCTCCCCGAAGAACGAACAGCGAACCGACGATCGGCGCGACCGAGACCTAGATTCTCCGCCGTCGCGGTGGACGGCCGGCGATGGGCTCATCAGCGGCGTCGGTGGAGTCGGTGCGTCTCGATCCCGAACTCAGGGAAGCGGGGCGCGACCGCGCGGCGCGCGAAGGGCGAACGAACTCGGATCTCATCCGCGACGCGCTTTGCCGTCACCTCCAGGCGAGGTGAACCGAACTGCTGATCCCGTCCGGTTGGATCTCGGCATCGCGAGCGTCCATGAGCCGGCGGTATGGGACTGGGGCCCGGCGTTGGCACCGCACCTTCGGGGACAGTCGACCCGGGTCGGCGGGAGCCCGGTGCGGCGAAACTGCCGCGCGGCTTACGGTTGCGGAGTGCACGCGGGAGTGGCGGGTTGGTGACGACTGAGAACGTGGCGGTGTTGTTCACCGACATGGTCGGCTCGACCGCCCTCGCGTCGAGCCTGGTACCCGATGCTGCGGACGAGTTGCGTCGTTCACACTTCTCGATCCTGCGTCAGGCGGTCGCGGAGACGGGCGGCGCCGAGGTGAAGAACCTGGGTGATGGGCTGATGGTGGTGTTCGCGTCGACGTCGGCTGCGCTGTCGTGCGCAGTGGCGATGCAGCAAGGCATCGAACGCGACAACCGCAAGCATGAACACTCGGTCGGGTTACGCATCGGGATGAGCGGCGGCGAAGTCACCCGCGAGGACGACGACTACTTCGGCGACCCGGTCATCGAGGCTGCGCGTTTGGTTGCGACATGCGAGGGCGGTCAGATCCTGGCTGCGGACGTCGTGCGCGCGATGGCCGGACGGCGCAGTCAGCATGAGTGCAGCCGGGTTGGTGCGTTGGTGCTGAAGGGACTCCCCGATCCGGTCGAGACCGTCGAGGTGCGCTGGGAACCGCTCGGCGGACCCGCTACTGATGCGGTGCCGTTGCCGGCCCGTTTGGGTGTGCGGCCCAGGGCGGGCGTGGTGGGTCGTGAAGCGGATACGGCGACGATCGTGGATGCGTTCAGGCGCGTCGCCGGTGGTAATGGACGCGAGGTGTTGCTTATCTCGGGTGAGGCCGGTCTGGGCAAGACCACATTGGTCGCTGAGGCGGCGCGGACCGCGTTTGACGCCGGGGCGTGCGTGTTGTTCGGGCATTGCGAGGAGGATCTCGCCACCCCTGGAGCAATCGCGGGCCCGGTCGGCCGACAGTCTGGCTCGAGCCGAGCGCATCGGCGACCCCGTCCTCCTGCTCCTCGCAGCGCTGTCGGGCGCATTCAGCTCCCTCTGCGCCGGCGACATCGACGAGGCGGACCGCTGCCTCGAGATCGTCGGATCGCAGGCCGACCAGCTCGACCAGCCCGCCTTGACCTGGCTGAACACGGTCGTGCAGACCGTGTTCAGCCAGGTCGCCGGGGACACCGATCATTCCGAACAGTTGTCCACCGAGGCGCTCCAGATCGGTACCGACGCCAATCAGCCCGACGCCGCGGCCTACTTCGGCATACACGTCGGGATGTTGCACTGGCAGCGCGGCACCATGGGCGAGCTGGTCCCGCTCCTCGAGCAGATGGTCGCCGACAATCCCGGGCTCCCGAGCCTCGCCGCGACGCTGGCCGAGGCCCATGCCGAAGCGGTTCACACCGAAGGCGCGCGTCGCCTGCTCGAAGCGTTCGCGGCCGCCGGGACCGACCTTCCTCTGAATCCAACCTGGCTTCCGGGCAACGTCGCGTACGCCGAGGCCGCCGTTGAGTGCCGGGTCCCGGAGTGCGCCGGGTTGCTCTTCGACCGCCTCGAGCCGTGGGCCGAACAGATGTCGACTACTGGCGGCGGCGACGCCGAAGGCCCCGTCAGCCACTACCTCGGCGGCCTCGCGACGGTCCTCGGCCGCTACGACGAAGCCGACGCCTACTTCACTCGGGCCGCCACGTTCAACGACCGCGCACAGGCAAAGTTCTTCGCCGCGCGCACCAACCTCTGGTGGGGGAGAATGCTCGCCGAACGCAGCGCTCCCGGCGACACCGAAAGGCCCGCGACCGCCTCACGAACGCACGCACCCTCGCCGCGGCGAACGGCTACGAGAACGTCGAACGTCGCGCCACCGAAGCACTCCAGCACCTCATCTGAGAGCACACGTCGGCCCTTCAGGATTCCCCACAACGCGAGCCGATACGCGCCAACAGCCCATCACCGATGCGAGCAGCCGGCCGTCATCGTCGAATCCGCGCCGAGGTCATCTCTGGTGGCGCAGGAGCTGGTTGAGTCGCGCTGCCTGGCGCGTCTGATGGTCGCGTTCGGCGAGGTTCGGTGCGTTGCGGGCTGCGTCGGCATAGAGGCGGACAGCGAGTTCGAGATCGCAGTTCTTCTCGTGGAGGTACGCGGCGACCGCCTCGCGCCGCGGGACGTGTTCGTCGACGTCGGCCAGGGCCGCCAACCCTGCCAGCGCGCCGTCCGCCTCGCCGACTGCGACCGCACGGTTGAGCCGGACGATCGGAGTGTCGGCGAACCGGAGCAGTTCGTCGTACCACTCCACGATCTGGACCCAGTCGGTCTCCTCGACACGCGGCGCGTCGGCATGGAGCGCGGCGATCGCCGCTTGCGCCTGGTACTCGCCGTGCTGGTCGCGCGCGAGCGCAGCTTGTGCGATGTCGATTCCCTCGGCGATGAGCTCGGTGTCCCAGTGGCTCCGGTCCTGATCGGCGAGAGGCACGATGCTTCCGTCCGGTCGGGTGCGGCTGCGGCGGCGCGCATGGTGCAGCAACATCAGGGCGAGCAACCCGTCGACTTCGGGGTTGTCCACCAAGGCCGCCAGTTGCCGGGTCAGTCGGATCGCCTCGGCCGCGAGATCGACATCGCCCGAATAGCCCTCGTTGAAGACGAGGTACAACACCCGCATCACCGTGCGCACGTCGCCGGGACGATCGACTCCGGCCCGACTGACCGTGCGCTTGGCGCGGCTGATGCGCTGCGCCATGGTGCTCTCGGGCACGAGGTAGGCCTGCGCGATCTGGCGTGTGGTGAGGCCACCCGCGGCCCGGAGGGTCAACGCGACCGCCGACGACGACGTCAGGTCGGGGTGCGCGCACAGGAAGTAGAGGCGCAGCGTGTCGTCGGCGCTCGGGACCGCGCCGGCCGGCGGTTCGGTGTCGAATCGGACCTCTCGGTTGCGGCGCGCGGCGTCTGACCGCGTCATGTCGAGGAAGGCTCTCCACGCGACCGTGATGAGCCATCCAGTGGGGTCGGAGGGCAGCTCGCCCTCCCACGCGGTGAGCGCCCTGATGAGCGCCTCTTGCACGGCGTCCTCGGCCGTCGCGAAGTCTGCACCGCGACGGACGAGGACGCTCAACACGTGTGGGACGAGCTGGCGCAGCTCGACGTCGTCCACCGTCACTGGGTGACGGTGGGCGGAGCGGCCATGAAGGGTCGGACCTCCAGCCATTCGTGGATCGGTTCGCCGCCGGCCCCGGGTGCTGCCGACAGCTCACCCGCGAGCTCGATCGCTCGCTCGAAACCGTCGACGTCGATCACCATCCATCCGGCGATCAAGTCCTTCGTCTCGGCGAACGGGCCGTCGGTCACCGGCGAGCGCCCCTCGCCGTCGTAGCGGACCCACACGCCGTCAGGCGACAGCGCCTGTCCGTCGATGAACTCGCCGCTGCTCTCGAGCCGAGCCGCGAAGTCGCTCATGAACCGGATGTGTGCCTCGACCTCGTCGGGCGTCCACTGGTCCATCGGCACATTGTTGACGGGCGCCGGCGCGCCTCGGTAGTGCTTGAGCAACAGGTACTTGGCCATGTGTTCTCCTTTGTGTAACAGCGGCCCTGGTGGCCGGGTGCACCCTGAGACGGAGCAGACTCCGAATTCTCGACATCGTCCGCGGGAAATTCTCGGCACCGGGGCAGCCATGACCCCGCGCCACGCGTTCGGCACGACATCCCAACGGGAGTGCTACGCGAGGGGGGCTAACACGTTCGTAGCAGTGTCCGCCGGTCGAACCGCGCGCAATACGGCATCCCCTCCTTCTGGCACGGGCGCGAACGTGGAGCCTCACTCACGCGGCCGTGTGCGCGATGATTCTGCTCGTCGCCGTGCCGTTTCTCGGGGCCATCGGCTCGCTCATCGGACGCCATTGGTATCCGAGCAGCGACCAAGGCCTCGAGCTGCTCCGAATTCGTGACGTCGGTGGATCACACACTCCGTTGCTCGGCGCGTGGTCTCGCTGGGGTTGGGCGCATCCGGGTCCGTCGCTGTTCTGGACGTTGGCTCCGTTCTACCGCGTGCTCGGCAACAACGGCGTGCTCGTCGGTGTAGGTCTCATCAACGGCGCGTCGGCGATCGGCGTAGTGCTCGTCGGCTACCGACGCGGCAAATATGTCGGCGCACTTCTCGCCGGGTTCACGGTCGCGCTCGTCACCAACGCGCTCGGTCTCGGCATGTTGATCGAGCCATGGAACCCATGGGTCGCCTTCCTTCCCTTCGTTCTCTATATCGGGCTCGTATGGTCTGTGCTGTGCGGCGACCTCGCGACACTTCCCCTCGCCGTCGGCGTGGGTTCCTTCGTGGTGCAGACCCACTTTGGCTACCTGCCGATGGTCGGCGGCCTAGTGCTCCTCGCCGCGGTTGCGGCCGCCGCCTCAACCGTGAGCAGGCGCCGAAGCGGCGGCAATGAGGTCGACCGGCGAGCGAGATCCCGATCCCTGCTTCGCCGGCCCTTGATCTTGGCGGGTGTGGTTGGACTCGCGCTGTGGGCTCCGGTGATCGTCCAACAAGCGACGGGTCATCCCGGCAACCTCTCCGAATTGATCACCTACGTTCGGCATCCGCCGGAACAACCGCCGGTTGGGCAAGAGCCCTCGGCACCATGGGGGAACAGCTGCGGCCGCTCGGGCCTTGGGTATCCGGCCACGAGACCACCGGACCGGGCTTCGAGCGAACTGCCTCGACGTATTGGGCCTATGCGACGATCGCGGCCGTCGCCGCGGCCGGATTATGGGCAAGAAGGCGCGGGACGTCGCACGCGGTGCGGCTGGCGATCGTCGCGCTCGTCGCAATTGCTATCGCCGTGGCAGCGACGGCTCGAGTCACGGGCATCTTCGCTCCGTATGTCCTGCGCTGGTGGAGAGGCGTGGCCGCGCTCTCTTATTTCTCGATCGCGTGGTCGCTGGTGTTCGGTGCTGGTCCGCGCCGGATCCGTTCCGTTGCAATGGCCGCGGCCGCGACCGGCATGGTTGCAATGGCTGCGGTCGCGCTGTTCGAACTGCCCGCGTCGGTTCCGTTCGGTTCCGTTCGGTTCCGTCTCGGAGGCCATCGGCGTAGTCGTGTCGCCGACAGCTGCCGCGCTCGATCGCGATCACCGTTATCTCGTGCGCAGCATCGACCGACGGACGGTTTCGGCGCCGACCAGCGGGCGCTTCTTTGCGCTCTCGATTCGCGGCTTCCACGTCTTCAGCGATCGGGGACCCGACGCTGTGCTCACGTACGGAAGTTGGCGCTTGGCAAGCCCAGACCAAGTCGATGCCATCATCACAATGGTCGCGATACCCGAAGTCGCCGCCGGGTGGCACCCACCCGCCGGCTCGCGCGTCGTCGCGACCTGGGATCCACTCACGAACGAGCAGAGAGCACGTGCGCGTACCCTCGACACGCGGATCCGCGCGGCGATGGGCGCAAGGGCTCCGACGCGGCTCGTTGTCGACTCCGACTATGCACGGAGTGCCTTGGTCGACGACGGAGCCGACCGAAGAGAAGTCGACGAGCTCGGCGGTCTTCAAGCGCACGGTGACGGCTTCTTCGTATATGTCTCGCCGAGCCGTTGAGATCGACGACGAACAGCACTCCCGCGGAGGCGAACTGCGCGAACGCCGACGGTTCGCCCCGCGATCGCGCCCGCGCAGCTCGCCGACTACGAATCCGCCGCGGTGCTCCGGGGTTTGGCCGAACTGCAGTTCGTCACTCTGCGGGGGACCGACTTCGCTACGGAGTTCGTATCGCTCTGCGTGCTGCTGACCGAGAATCGGGCGTGGAGCGATTCACCGAACTGTCGGCGCGAGGCCACAAGGCCCTCACCAGGGATGACGAGCCAAAATCGGCCGCCGGCATCAGGAGCACACTTCGACCGGTGCGCTGAGCGCCGGTCGGGTGTACCTTCACCAAAGGTCGTGCAACCGAGCCCTGGACCCCGGCCCTGTTGCCCGTGGAGGGGCGTGGAGGATGCGGGCACCCTGCGACGCAAGTCTGCAGTGCTCGGGACTGAAGACCCGTCGCAGAGCGCGCGCGGCGTTGCTTCCGTACCACTTGCGAGCGCCTTCCGCCGGCTCTCAAAGTCAACCCGGGGAGACTGGCCGATGGCGACGATCTCGGAGACGCGCCCCGTCGGTTCTGTTGGTCACATGTAGGTCTGCTTCTCGTGCGCGCCTCCCGCGTGGCGCTCGCTGGCGTCACGGGTCGATCGTGATGTTGCTCCTGGCGGTTCTGGGCAGTTTGCTCGTTTCGAATGCGTCAGGCGTGCGGAGTGCGTCGGCGGCGTTGACCGGCCTCCAGAAGATCCAGCACGTGGTCATGGTCATGCAGGAGAACCGGTCGTT
>JBBQTI010000061.1:0-20077 GCA_038213435.1 Acidimicrobiia bacterium | reverse complement strand
CCGTCGCCCCGTTCACCGTCGCCCCGTTCACCGTCGCCCCGTTCACCGTCGCCCCGTTCACCGTCGCCCCGTTCACCGTCGCCCCGTTCACCGTCGCCCCGTTCACCGTCGCCCCGTCCACCGTCGCCCCGTCCACCGTCGCCCCGTCCACCGTCGCCCCGTCCACCGTCGCGATGTGGTGCACGTCGAACGCGACGGGAGCGGCCCAACCGAAGCCGGCCCGGACCAGCTTGCGGTACCGGTCCTTGCCGGCGATGCGCCCTGATGGAAGGTCGATCACCATGTCGTCGCTCCAGCAGTCCATGTACGCGTCGAGGTCGGCCTCGAGCCACGCGTCGACGCGTTGCCGGAAGAGCACGTGCCGTGCGTCGGGGCCGGACGCCGGCGACACGCGGTTCAGCTCGACCGTCGTACGAGCCCGTCGACCAACGTGCGCAGACGATCGCACACTCCGGGCTCGAGCTCGGTCGCGCCGGCGAGGGCTTCGCACGCCTTCGTCGCGTGCGTGCGCGCGACGGTCATCGAGGCGTCGATGACGTCGGCGGTCCCGATCAGCTCGACGGCGCGGGAAACCTGCGGCCACTCGAGCTTGCGACCGAGCAGGGAGCACAGCTCTTCCGAGCGGGCGATCGCGTAGATCACGGGCAAGGTGTAGACGCCCTCGTGCACGTCGTTGCCGGTCGGCTTTCCGAGGTCGGCTTCGGAGCCAGTGACGTCGAGCACGTCGTCGACGACCTGGAAGCACATTCCGAGGTGGTGGCCGAACTGTGTCAGCGCGTCGAGGCTGTCGGCCGACACATTGCTGACCATGGCGCCGATCCGCGACGCGGTCGCCATCAGCGACGCGGTCTTACCTTCGATCGACGAGAGATACGACTCCTCGGACCGCGTGACGTCGAACAGATGCTGGAGCTCGAGAACCTGGCCGCGACACAGCTCGCTGATCGTCGCCGCCAACAACGCGGCGACATCCGCGCCCAACGACGCGGCCAGGGCCGACGCCTGCGCGAGGAGGTAGTCGCCGGCGAGGATCGCGGCGATGTTCGACCAGCGCGCGTTGACGGACGGTACGCCGCGCCGGGTCTCGGCCTCGTCGATGACGTCGTCGTGGTACAGCGACCCGAGGTGCACCAGTTCGACCGCGGCGGCGCCGGTGACGACCTCGGCCGAGGCGGGCGCGCCCGCGCGACGCGCCGCGTAGCCCGCGCAAAGCGAGAGCGTCGGTCGCAGCCGCTTGCCGCCCGCCGCGAGCAAATGTCCGGCGACATCCCCGAGGAACCGGTCCTCGGCCCGGACGGCACCGTTCAGACGGTCCTCGACCCGAACGAGGTCGGCGGGGAGAGGCGCGAGCCCGATATCGTCGATCAGCGACATCGGCGAGGCTCCTTCGCTGCCGAGCGTCGCGAGACGGGCCCTATCAGCCGTTGCATCGACACGGTGCGAGGCTAGGGCGGCTGTCGGGAAGGGGTCGATTCGGACGGTTGGGAATGATCCGTGCGGCGCGAACGTAGTCAGAGAGCTACCGCGAAACTGCGGCACTCAGGAACCCTCAAGGCAAATCCCAACCCGCGGCGCGCGTGCAGGCGTCCCCCGCAACGTCCCCGAAACATCACCTTCCGACCGGATTCAACGACAAGAAGTGGGCCGACCGGCCGATAGAATGACGAGAGCCGGTAGGCCACCGAGAGGCGGTTCATTTTGTTCGAGCGCTTCACCGACCGAGCGCGACGGGTCGTTGTCCTCGCCCAAGAGGAAGCGCGCCTGCTCAACCACAACTACATCGGGACCGAGCACATCCTGCTCGGCTTGATCCATGAAGGCGAAGGCGTCGCCGCCAAGGCGCTCGAGTCTCTGGGCATTTCGCTCGAGGCGGTGCGAGCCCAGGTCGAGGAGATCATCGGCCACGGTGGGCAGGCGCCGTCGGGGCACATCCCCTTCACGCCCCGCGCCAAGAAGGTGCTCGAGCTCTCGTTGCGCGAGGCGCTGCAGCTCGGTCACAACTACATCGGAACCGAGCACATCCTCCTCGGTCTCATCCGTGAGGGCGAGGGAGTCGCCGCGCAGGTGCTCGTCAAGCTCGGCGCCGACCTGAGCCGCGTGCGCCAGCAGGTCATCCAGCTGCTCTCCGGATACGCGGGCACCAAGGAATCAGCCGGCTCCGGCACCGGCGCGCCCGGAGGCGCCGAGAGCCAGCCGTCGGGCTCGCTGGTGCTCGACCAGTTCGGCCGCAACCTCACGCAGCTCGCGCGCGAGAAGAAGCTCGACCCGGTCATCGGTCGCGAGCGCGAGATCGAGCGGGTGATGCAGGTGTTGAGCCGCCGCACCAAGAACAACCCGGTGCTGATCGGCGAGCCCGGAGTCGGCAAGACCGCGATCGTCGAGGGTCTGGCCCAGAGCATCGTCGAAGGCACCGTGCCCGAGACGTTGCACGCCAAGCAGCTCTACACGCTCGACCTCGGCGCGCTCGTCGCGGGTTCCCGGTACCGCGGCGACTTCGAAGAGCGCCTGAAGAAGGTGCTGAAGGAGATCCGCACCCGAGGCGACATCATCTTGTTCATCGACGAGCTGCACACGCTCGTGGGAGCAGGCGCGGCCGAGGGCGCAATCGACGCGGCGTCGATCCTCAAGCCGATGCTCGCGCGCGGTGAGCTGCAGACCATCGGCGCGACGACGCTCGACGAGTACCGCAAGCATCTCGAGAAGGACGCGGCGCTCGAGCGGCGCTTCCAGCCGATCAAGGTCGAAGAGCCGACGGTCGTCCAGACGATCGAGATCCTCAAAGGCCTGCGTGAGCGCTACGAGTCGCACCACCGCGTCTCAATCACCGACCAGGCGATCGTCGCCGCCGCCAACCTGGCCGACCGCTACATCTCCGATCGTCACCTTCCCGACAAGGCGATCGACCTCGTCGACGAGGCGGGCTCGCGCCTACGCATCCGTCGGATGCAGGCGCCACCCGACTACCGCGAGCTCGAAGACGAGATCTCGAAGGTCCGCAAGGAGAAGGAAGCCGCGATCGAGGCTCAGCAGTTCGAGCGGGCGGCATCGTTGCGCGACCGCGAGAAGTCGTTGCTCGAGCAGCGCGCCGGCAAGGAGCGGGAGTGGCGCGCCGAGGGCGTCGACCTCTTCAACGAGGTGAACGAGGAATCCATCGCCGAGGTGCTCGCGCTGTGGACCGGCATCCCGGTTTACAAGCTCACCGAGGAGGAGACCGCCAAGCTGTTGCGCATGGAGGAAGAGCTCCACAAGCGCATCGTCGGTCAGGAAGACGCGATCAAGGCGGTGTCGCAGGCGATTCGCCGCACGCGCGCGGGCCTCAAGGACCCGAAGCGTCCGAGTGGCTCGTTCATCTTCTTGGGACCGTCGGGTGTCGGTAAGACCGAGACCGCCAAGGCGCTGGCCGAGTTCCTGTTCGGCGACGAATCCTCGATGATCCAGCTCGACATGTCCGAGTACATGGAGAAGCACACCGTGTCCCGGCTCGTCGGTTCGCCGCCCGGCTACGTCGGTTACGACGAAGGCGGCCAGCTCACCGAAGCCGTCCGGCGCAAGCCGTTCTCGGTCGTGCTGTTCGACGAGATCGAAAAGGCCCACCCCGACGTCTTCAACGCGCTGTTGCAGATCCTCGAGGACGGCCGGCTCACCGATGCGCAGGGTCGCACGGTCGACTTCAAGAACACCGTGATCATCATGACGTCGAACCTGGGCACCGCCGACCTCAAGAAGGCGGCGCTGGGCTTCGCTCGGTCCGACGAGCACGTCACGTACGACAAGATGAAGGAGAAGGTGCACGACGAGCTCAAGCGCCACTTCCGGCCGGAGTTCCTCAACCGCATCGACGACGTCATCGTGTTCCACCAGTTGTCGACCGACGAGATCACGGAGATCGTCGACCTGCTCATCAAGCGGGTGGTCGGCCAACTCGAGGCGCAGGGTCTGGGCTTCGATCTCAAGCCCGCGGCGAAGCTGCTGCTGGCGACGAGGGGCTACGACGCGGCGTTGGGTGCGCGGCCGTTGCGCCGGGCGATCCAGCGGCTCGTCGAAGACCCGTTGTCGGAGAAGATCCTGTGGAAGGAGTTCCACGCGGGCGACACGATCGTCGTCGACGCGGAGGGCGAGGAAATCGTCTTCCGCAACGTCCACGGCGTCGAGGCGCCGCCGGTGGAGCCGCCGCCGCCCGTTGAGCTCGCGGGTTCCGGTCCGCCCGAGTAGCGATTCGGGCCCGCGTCGACGACCGGCGATAATCGTCGGTCTGTGACGCAGGTTCGTTGGGCGAGCGCGGTCGTCGGCATCGTCGTCGTGCTCACGGGTTGCCGTGTCGATGCGCGCTTCGACATCACGATGCGCGACGACGGATCGGGCACGCTGCGCGCGACCATCACCGTCGATGCCGACGCGGTGCAGCAACTGGGTGGATCGACCCGCCTCGCGCAGACCGTGCCGCTCGACGACCTCCGCACGGTCGGCTGGACCATCTCACCCTGGACGAGGGCAACCCGCGGCTCTCAGACGATCACGTTGTCTCATCCGTTCGTCGACCAACGCGATCTCGTCCGCCGCGCCGTCGATCTCGCCGGTCCTCATGGCATCTTGCAGAACCCCACTATGACGCGCGAGCGCGGGTGGTTCAGCTCGCGGGACACCTTGAGCGTCGTGGTCGACGTGCGCTCGCCGTCGGTCGACATCATCCATGACGCGCCATTGGCGGCACGGCTGCGAGCCGCGGGCTTCGACCCGGCCCTATTGGAGAGGCAGCTCGCGGCGCAGCTCAAATCCGCGCTGCATGTTTCGGTGGTGGTGCGCCTGCCCGGCGGCCACACGGAGTCGTACGTCGCGGTGCCCGGCAGCATCAAAGCGCTGCGGGTCGCCCATGGTGGCACCGACTGGGATCGCGTCATGCGGTTCGTCATCGGGCTGATGCTGGCGTTGCTCGCGGCGGTGTTCCTCCTCGCGGCGAGCGTGGGGGCGCGGCGTAACCGGCGCCGCGCCGCCGAACGAATCGGGCGCGAGCAGCTGCCCGACCGGGCGGCCCTGATGTGAGCCCGAGAATGGCGGGTTGACGCGCCGTTGGCGCAGCGCGCGACTACGGTCGGCACATGACCCGAACATCTGTTCGTGCTCCACTGTTCGCTTGCGCCGGCTGCGGGTACGAGTCGGCGAAGTGGCTCGGCCGCTGCACGGAGTGCGGCACGTGGGGTTCGGTCGTCGAATCGGAGCGGCCCGTCGCCCGGTCGTCGTCCGGGCGACAGGCGCGTGTCGCGTCCGGGAACGTGCCGGTTCCGATCGCGCAGGTGGCGGCGGCCGGCGCGTCGCTGCTTCCTACCGAGATCACCGAGCTCGACCGCGTGCTCGGTGGAGGGCTCGTCGCGGGCTCGGTCACGCTCGTGGGTGGCGAGCCGGGGATGGGCAAGAGCACACTGCTCATGCAGGCCCTCGGGCGCATCGCGGCGGGGGGCGCCCGTTGTCTGCTGGTGTGCGCCGAGGAGTCGACCGCCCAGGTCCGGATGCGAGCCGACCGTTTGGGGGCGCTCGCACCGGAGTTGTTCGTCCTGTCGGAGACATCGCTGCCCGCCGTCGTCGCCTACGTCGCGACGGTGGAGCCCGTGGTACTCGCGATCGATTCGATCCAGGCCGTTCACGATCCCGACGGGCCGGGCGTCGCGGGGTCGGTGACGCAAGTGCGCGACGGCGCGCAGGAGCTGGTTCGCCTCGCCAAGGAGCACGACATCGCGACCCTGCTCGTGGGTCACGTCACGAAGGACGGTGGGCTCGCCGGCCCGCGGGCACTGGAGCACGTGGTGGATACCGTGCTCTCCTTCGAGGGCGACCGACATCACGGGTTGCGCATGTTGCGCGCGCTGAAGCACCGGTTCGGCGCGACCGATGAGCTGGGGCTCATGGAGATGACGGCGGGTGGGCTGGTGCCGGTCACCGACCCGAGCGCGCTGTTTCTTGCCGACCGCCGCGTCGGCGCGACCGGTTCGGTCGTCGCCGCGGTGATGGAAGGAACGCGCCCGCTGTGCGTCGAGGTGCAGTCGCTCGTCGTGCCGACGGGCGCGCCGATTCCGCGGCGGGTCGCGCAGGCCTTCGAGGGCAATCGGCTGTCGATGCTCGTCGCCGTGCTGCAACAGCGCGCCGGTGTCGCGCTCGGCAACCAGGACGTGTACGCGAGCGTCGCCGGCGGTGTCCGGGTCTCCGAGCCCGCCGCTGATCTCGCGGTCGCGCTGGCGATCGCGGGTGCGCGCAACGACTGTGCGGTCGACGCTGACACCATCGTCATCGGAGAGATTGGCCTCGGGGGCGAGATCCGCCAGGTGCCCCAGGCGCCGCGGCGGCTGACCGAGGCGCTGCGTCTCGGGTTCCGCCGCGCCATCGTCCCGGTATCGACGCCTGACGTGCGGGGGATGACGCTGCACCGTGTCGGCGACCTCCGCGAGGCGCTGGTCGCGGCGGCCTTCGGCGCGGGGTAGCCTCAGATCCCGTTCCGACCGGGAGGATCCGTGGCGCAGGGCCGATCGGAAGTTCTGTACGCCGCCCTGCGGCTGGTTGCTCCGGGTACCCCCTTGCGGGAGGGTATCGACCGCATCTTGCAGGCGAAGATGGGCGCGCTCATCGTCGTCGGCGACGGTCCCCCGGTCTTGAACATCTGCTCGGGTGGGTTCCTGCTCGACGCCGAGTTCACGCCCCAGAGATTGTCGGAGCTGGCCAAGATGGACGGCGCGATCATCCTCGCGTCCGACGGGACGCGCGTCGCGCGGGCGAACGTGCACCTCGTTCCCGACCCTGACATCCCGACGAACGAGACGGGAACGCGCCACCGCACGGCCGAGCGGGTCGCGCGCCAGATCTCGGTTCCGGTAATCACCGTCTCCGAGGAGATGGGCGTGGTCTCGGTGCACTACCAGGGCAACAAGCAGACGCTCGATCGGATCCCGCGCGTCCTGGCGCGTGCCGATCAGGCGTTGCAGATCCTCGGTCGCTACAAGTCGCGTCTCGACGGCGTGACCAGCGCGCTGTCGGCACTCGAGGTCGAGGACCTGGTGACGGTCCGCGACGTCGTCACTGTGTTGCAGCGCGCCGAGATGGTGCGCCGGATCGCGGAAGAGATCGAGGGGTACGTCGTCGAGCTCGGCCTCGATGGGCGGCTCGTCGAGCTCCAGCTGGAAGAGCTGACCGGCGGCGTGCTCGCCGACCTGCGGCTGGTGGGCAAGGACTACTTCGTCGAATCGCCGGACTGGCTGCTCGTCCAGGTCACGTCGCGCCTCGCCCGCATCTCCGATGACGAGCTCCTCGATCTGCGCGCGGTCGCGTCGCTTCTGCACCTGGCGCCCGAGCACGATCTCGACTCATCGCTCCAGCCGCGCGGTTTCCGGTTGCTCAGCAAGATCCCACGGCTGCCGGAGACGATCGCCGCTCACGTCATCGAGCGCTTCGGCACGCTGCCCAAGGTGATGCGCGCCAGTCTCAGCGATCTCGTCGAGGTGGAAGGGGTAGGCGAAGCGCGGGCGCGCGCGATCAAGGACGGACTGTCACGCGTCGCCGAATCGTCGATTCTCGACCGCTACGCCTGAGTCATCGGCTCCGCCTGCGTCTCCTCGGGATAGCTTTCTGCCGCATGGCAGCACTTCGCGAAGGGCCCGTCCACGACGTCACGGTCGAGTCCAGCCCACTCGTCGTCGACGGTCTCGAGGTGCCTGCCGTGCACGCGCGGCCCGACGGCCTGCCGAACGCCGGCGTGGTGTTGCATCCGGACATCGGTGGGTTGCGGCCATTGTTCGAGGACATGGCCCGGCGTATGGCGACGCACGGGCTCGCGGTCTGTGTGATCGAGCCGTTCGCGACCCAACCGGAGTCGGTGAGAGCGTCGGTCGAGGCTCGCCTGGCCCACGTCAAGGATCTCGACGACACGCAGCAGATGGATCTGCTCGCGGCGGCGGCCAATCGCCTCGTGGTCGATGACGACGTCGCACGCGTTTCCGTGCTCGGCTTCTGTATGGGTGGCCACTACGTGCTGAAGGCGGCCTCCATCGGTCGGTTCGAGGCGGCCGTGTCGTTCTACGGCATGGTGCGCGCGCCAGAAGCCTGGCGCGGCCCCGGTCACCGCATCGATCCGCTGTCCGTCGCCGCGGAGATGGCGCCGACCCTCGCGTACTTCGGCTCGAACGACCCGTGGACGCCTGCCGCCGACATCGATGCGCTGCGCGCCGCCTGGAGTGGGCGGACCGATTGTGAGGTCGTGGTGGTGGAGGGCGCAGAGCACGGATTCGTCCACGATCCCGAGCGCGAGGTCCACCGCGCCGACGACGCCGCGCGCGCGTGGGAACGCGCACTGCAGTGGGTCGGCGCGACGTAGACGGCACGGAAACGCTGCGGAGCGAGCGCGACTAGACGGTCGAGCGGATCTCGAGCTCTTCGCGGTTGACGATGCGGTAACGACTGCGTCCCGAGATCTCGAGCCAGCCCAGCTTGACGAACAAGGCGATCGCTTTGTTCACCCGCTCGCGCGACGCCCCGACCATGCCGGCCAGCTCCTCCTGGGTGAGCGGCATGCGGAAGTCGGCCTCGCCGTCCGCGATCTCGAGGAGCCGCTTCGCGGTCCGGCCGGTCACGTCGAGGAACATCGCGTCGGCCAGAGCTTCGTCGGTCGCGCGGAGCCGCCGCGTGAGTATGCGAACGACCGCCCACAGCACTTCCGGCCGGCGGACGAGCACGTCTCGTACGTCGTCGAACTCGACCGCGACGAGATGAGCGGTCGTGAGGGCGCGTGCTTTCGCCGAGCGCACACCCGCGTCGAACATCGACATCTCGCCGAAGAGTGCCCCGGGTCCGAGCACGGTCAGCACCGACTCGCGGTCGTCCGACGCCCGGGCGACAATTGCGACCCGCCCGGAGAACACGACGTAGAGGTGTGCCGCCGGGTCGCCCTTCTCGAAGATCGTGTCGCCGCGGCGATAACGCGCAAGGGCGGTGCGTCCCTGGAGCTGCTCGAGCAGCTCCGGAGGCAATATGCCGAAGAGTTCGGTCTTGTCGAGCACGGGCGTGCGTGCCGCCATCTCTGCGCGTCCTGTCTGCCGCGGGAGGCTATCCGAGCCCGCTCGAGGCCGCCCGTGGGTTCCGGATCCCTCTCATCGGCGCAATTTCGATGCGGCGCCGAGAGCGTCCCCGGCCCTGTCGTCAAGCAGGCCACCGGAAAGCCGATGAAATGGTGATGTTCGTGGAAGGTGTTCGACTCTTCGTCGTCGTGCTGGGGACCGCCGCGGGCTTTTGGGCCGCGCGCAGCTTGGGCACCGAGGCCCAAGGCCTCGGCGGCATGCTCGGTTGCCTTCTCGGCTACGTGAGCGGTGGGATCCTCGGCCGGCTGCTCGATAAGGCGCTCGGCGTGGTCGAGCAGCGGGTCGATCGCCGTTCTCCCGCCCGGTTCGTGGCGGGCACCCTGGGCGCGATCGCCGGTTCCACGCTCGCCCTCGTGCTCGTCCTACCCGCCGCATTGCTGGTGCCGGTGCCGTCCGCGGTCTCGATGGTGGGCCTCGCGTCGTGGATATTCGGCTACGTGGGCTACCGGGTCGTGGCCCGACAGAGCGAAGCGGTGCTCGAGCTCCTCGGCTTGTCGACGCGGCCACTCGTCCGGGCGCAACCCTTCGACGCGCGCGACGGCCTCCTGGTCGACTCGTCGGTGGTGATGGACGGTCAGTTGTTGCCGCTCACCCGCGCGGGTGTGCTGAGCGGCGATCTGATGGTGGCGCGTTTCGTGCTCGACGAGGTGCAGGGATTCGCCGACGCGACGGACGACGTCAAGCGTCGCCGCGCGCGTCGCGGTCTCGAGACCCTGGACTCGTTGCGTCGAGAGGGGCACGTGCGCCTTTTCGTGCTCGACGACGAGGTTCCCGAGATCTCCGAGGTCGATGGCAAGCTGATCGCCCTGGCGCGGCGACTGCAGCTGCGATTGCTCACGAACGACGGTCCGCTGGCCCGCAACGCCGAGCTCCAGGGTGTGCCGACGACGAATCTGCGCAAGCTCGCACAGGAACTGACCCCCACCATCGGGCCCGGCGACTACGTGCGCGTCGCGCTGACGCGCGAAGGCAAGGAGACCGGGCAGGGCGTCGGTCATCTCGACGACGGATCGATGGTGGTGGTGAACGGCGGCCATGACCTGGTCGGCGGTCCCGAGGTGACACTCCAGGTGACGTCGGTGGTGCCGACCGCCGCGGGGCGCTTGCTGTTTGCTCGCGTCGACGCGTCCTGATACCGAGACTGGGCCAGACTGGCGCGGTGCAGACGTGGGCGATCGTCGTTGCAGCAGGAGGCGGCGCGCGCTTCGGTGCCGCGAAGCAGTTCGCGCGCCTCGGCCATGGAAGCGTCCTCGACCGCGCCGCGGGCGTTGCCCGGGAGTCGTGTGACGGGGTCGTGGTTGTGCTCCCCGCCGGCCGCGACTGGCAGGCGCCCTCCGGCGTGCGCGTCGCAATCGGCGGGGCGACCCGCTCGGCGTCGGTCCGGGCCGGGCTCGCGTGCGTGCCCGAGGACGTCGACGTCGTGGTCGTGCACGACGCCGCGCGTCCCCTCGCGTCGCGCGCGCTCTTCGCCCGGGTCATCGGCGCGGTGCGCGCCGGCGCCGACGCCGCCGTGCCGGGCATGCCGGTGACCGACACGGTGAAACGGGTCCGCGATCATCACGTCGTCGAGACCGTGCCCCGCGACGACCTCGTCGCGGTGCAGACGCCACAGGCGTTTCGCCGTTCCGTTCTGCAGGCCGCGCATGCGCGCGCCGGACTCGAAACCGACGACGCCGCGCTCGTCGAAGCTGCCGGAGGCAGCGTCGTGGTCGTCGAGGGTGAACCGCGCAACCTCAAGTTGACGCTCGTCGACGATCTCGAGCTCGCCCAGGCGTTGATCGAAGGCGCCCCCGCATGACGAGGAACCGCGTCGGTCTGGGTTTCGATGTTCACCCGTTCGGTGACGCGCCGCCCCTTGTGCTCGGCGGTGTCAGCATCGCCGACGCGCCTCGCCTTGCCGGACACTCCGACGGCGACGCGGTTGCCCACGCGGTCGCCGACGCGATTCTCGGGCCGGCGGGTCTTCCCGATCTCGGAATGTTGTTCCCGTCGACCGAGGAGCAGTACCGCGACGCCGACTCGATGAGTCTCCTCGCGGAGGTGGCCCGGCGCGTCGCACACGACGGCTTCTGGGTCGAGAACGTCGACGTCGTCGTCGCGGCGGAGACCCCTCGGCTCGCGCCTCACGTCGGAGCCATGGCCGAGAACCTCGTTGCCGCGCTGGCGCCGCTGCGGGAGCCGATGGGCTTCGGCATCGGCGCGGCCGTGCGACCGAAGCGGGGTGAGGGTCTGGGCGCGATCGGCCGTTCGGAGGGAATCGCGGTCTGGGCGGTCGCGCTCATCACGCGCACATGAATCTCGGGGATCCGACGAGGAACGCCGATTAGCCTCGCCCGATGCTGCGTCTCTACGACACCGCGAGGCGGGCGAAGGTCGACTTCGTGCCCGGAGTCGAAGGACGCGTGTCGATGTACGTCTGCGGCGCCACCCCGTACGACGTTCCGCATCTCGGTCACGGTCGCAAGGAGGTCGTGTTCGACACGATCCGTCGTTACCTCGTCTGGCGCGGATACGCGGTGAAGTACGTGAGCAACGTCACCGACATCGAGGACAAGATCATCGCCCGAGCCCACGAGGAGGGCACCACCGAGCCCGAGCTGGTCTCGCGGTTCGAGGTTACGTTTCGGAGCGCGTTCGACCGGTTGAACATCCTGCAGCCCGACGACGAGCCCCGAGCCACCGAATGGATCGAGGAGATGACGCGGCTGATCGCGCAGCTGGTCGCGAACGGTCACGCGTACGTCGTCGAGGGACAAGGCGTCTACTTCCAGGTCGAGACGCTGCCCAGCTACGGCTCGCTCTCGCACCGCACGCTCGACGAATTGCTCGAGAGCGCGGGAGCACGAGTCGACATCGACGAGCGCAAGCGCGCGCCGGTCGATTTCGCGCTCTGGAAGACGGCGAAGCCGGGTGAGCCCGCGTGGGACTCACCTTGGGGCCCCGGCCGGCCCGGATGGCACATCGAATGCTCCGCGATGTCGTTGAAGCTGCTCGGCGACGGCTTCGACATCCATGGCGGCGGCAACGACCTCGTGTTCCCGCACCACGAGAACGAGATCGCCCAGGCCGTCGGCGCCGGCCACGAATTCGCGCGGTACTGGCTGCACAACGGAATGTTGAACGTCGACGGGCAGAAGATGTCGAAGTCGCTCGGCAACTTCGTCACGCTCGTCGATGTCCTCGAGCAGTACGACCCCCGCGCCTTTCGGCTGCTCGTGCTCCAGACGCACTATCGGCGCGGGATGGAGGTCGGGGAGAAGGAGTTGTCCGACGCGGAGAAGGCGATCGGCCGGCTCGACGCCCTGGCGCGGCGGGTACGCGCGGACGGTCTCGAGTCCGCGTCGGTTGGCGACGTCGCGCCCTTCTGCGACGTGATGGACGACGACTTCGACACGCCCGCCGCGCTCGCATATGTGTTCGAGCTCGTGCGCGACGCGAACGTCGCGATCGACGAAGGCCTGCGGGACACTGCGGACGCGTTATTCGCGACTGTGCGCGAGCTCGCGGGAGTGCTCGGCATCGAGCTGCGAGCCGAGGCTCCGGAGGCCGATGCCGAGATCGACGCGCTCGTCGAGGCACGCGAGTCGGCGCGCCGCGCCAAGGACTGGGCGGCGAGCGATCGGATCCGCGATGAGCTCTCCCGGCGGGGCATTGTCGTCGAGGACACCCCGCGGGGACCCGAGTGGCGCCGCGAGTGAGCAAGGGCGCGTTCGAGCTCGGCGGGGAGCAGGTCGAAGGGCGGCGTGCGGTGCTCGAGCTGCTGCGCGCCGGTGGCCGCCGAGCGCGTGCGGTGTATCTCTCGAGCGCGATCGGCCGCGACGAGACGGTGCAGGAGATCGTCGAGCGAGGGGTCGGTGCGATCCGTGTCGTTCCCGCGGAACGGGTGGAGCAGCTGGCGCGCACCGACGCGCACCAGGGCGTGGTCGCCATGGCGTCGCCGCTGCGCGCCTCGGATCTCGACGCGCTGTTGGCCGTGGCGGGCGCGTTCGTGGTGGCCGTCGACGGCGTGACCGATCCTCGCAACCTCGGCGCCATCATGCGCTCGGCCGAGACCGCGGGCGTCACGGGCGTCGTCCTGCCTCGTCACCGGTCGGCGCGCATCACGCCCGTCGTGGCGAAAGCGGCGGCCGGCGCGATCGAGTATCTGCCCGTCGCGCTCGTCGGCGGCATCCCTGCCGCGCTAGAGCGCGCGGCGCGAGCCGGTTGTTGGGCCGTCGGTCTCGACGAGCAGGGCGATCGCAGCTTGTTCGAGCTCGACCTGGCCGACCAACCGATCGTCCTCGTGTTGGGATCCGAGGGCCGGGGTCTCGCGCGTCTCACGCGCGAGCGTTGCGACGTGCTCGTACGCATTCCGGTACAGGGCCACCTTGCGTCGCTGAACGTTTCGGCCGCCGCGACACTCGCATGCCACGAGGTCGCGCGGCGCCGACACCGGTAGAAGGACCGGTCGCGCCGGATCGGGAGCAGGGCGAAGAAGTCCCTTTATCGCGCGTCAACGAGGTTGGTCGGACCGCGCGTCGGCCTTGGATCAACGGTCTCGTGCGGCGTCGCTGAGAATCGTTGGCGACGGCGCGGAAATCCCCAATTCGGGCAGGTCGTCCCGTTGACCCTCGATCGTCGGTGCCTTACCCTGCTCGGTGAGGACCAGCACGCTTGGTGGGGTACCAACACGCTGGTGGGGGAGTCATGATGCGGCGTATCGGTGCTGCTTTGTTGTTGATCGCGGCCGGGCTGGTGTGGGCGGCGGTGCCTGCGGGCGCGGTATCGCGCCGTGCCGGTGCCCGGACGGTGACGCCGGCGATCGCCGCGGGCGGTTCCCATGCGTGTGCGTTGTTGGCCAGCGGCAAGGTGAAGTGCTGGGGCGCCAACGGTTCTGGGCAGTTGGGCAACGGATCCACGACCAACGCGTCGACGCCGGTGGCGGTGAGCGGCCTCAGCACGGGGACCCGGGCGGTCGCGATCAGCGCGGGCAACTCCCATTCGTGTGCGTTGTTGCCGAACGGCACCGCCAAGTGCTGGGGCTTCAACGGCTCCGGCCAGTTGGGGAACGGCACCTTCACCAGCTCGTCGACGCCGGTGGACGTGAGCGGCCTGTCTACCGCGACGGCGATCAGCGCGGGGAGCAATCATTCGTGTGCGTTGTTGGCGAACGGCACCGCGAAGTGCTGGGGTCTGAACGCGTCGGGTCAGTTGGGAAATGGCACCATGACCAACGCGTCGACGCCGGTGGTGGTGACCGGGTTGTCTACCGCGACGGCGATCAGCGCGGGCGGCAATCATTCGTGTGCGTGGTTGTCGAACGGCACTGCCGACTGCTGGGGCTTGAACGGCTCGGGTCAGTTGGGCAACGGCACCACCATGAACGCGTCGACGCCGGTGGTGGTGAACGGCCTCAGCGCCGGAACCAACGCGATCGCGATCAGCGCGGGCGGCAACCATTCGTGTGCCTTGTTGGGGAACGGCACCGCCAAGTGCTGGGGCGCCAACGCCTTCGGCCAGTTGGGCAACGGCATGACCGCGCACTCGTCGACGCCGGTGGTGGTGAGCGCCCTGACCACCGCGGTGGCCATCAGCGCGGGCGAGAACCATTCGTGTGCGCTGTTGGGGAACGGCACCGCCAAATGCTGGGGTGCCAACGCCCATGGTCAGTTGGGGAACGGCACAACCGCCCACTCGTCGACACCGGTGGTGGTGACTGGCCTGACCAACGCGGCTGCGATCACGGCGGGCGCCGACCATTCGTGTGCGTTGTTGGGGAACGGCACCGCCAAATGCTGGGGCTTCAACGCGTCGGGTCAGTTGGGCAATGGCAACACCACCGACGCGTCGACGCCGGTGGTGGTGGCGAGTTTGACCAACCCGACCGCGATCGCCGCGGGCGTCTCGCATTCGTGTGCGAGGTTGGCGAACGGCACTGCGAAATGCTGGGTCTGAACTCGTCGGGTCAGTTGGGTAACGGAACCACCATCGACTCGCTGACGCCGGTAGCGGTCAGCGGCCTGACCACAACGACCGCGATCACCGCGGGCGACTTCCATTCGTGTGCGTTGTTGGCGAACGGCTTCGCCAAGTGCTGGGGCTTCAACGGCTCCGGTCAGTTGGGGAACGGGACTTTCACCGACGCGCCGACGCCGGTGGTGGTGAGCAGCTTGAACGCCGTCGCGATCGATGCCGGCGGCGCCGATACGTGTGCGTTGTTGGCGAACGGCACCGCCAAATGCTGGGGCTACAACGCCGCGGGCCAGTTGGGCAACGGCACTACCGTCGATTCGGCGACGCCGGTGGTGGTCAGCGGCCTTACCAGCGCGAACGCGATCAGCACCGGCCAGTTCCATTCGTGTGCATTGTTGGCCGACGGCACTGCCAAATGCTGGGGCTACAACTTCTATGGCGAGTTGGGGAACGGCACCAACACCAACTCGTCGACGCCGGTGGCGGTGACTGGCCTCTAATTTCCACTCGATCGACAACCTGTGCCGCGGTGCGGCTTACGCAGCGACGCCTTTGCCGATATCGAGGCAGTCGCGGGCGGCGCATTTGCGCAAACTGCGCCATATTTGCAGTAGTCGCTGGTTGGTCGCGGGAACATCGGCGCCGTGGTCTTCGACACCGGACCGAGCGACGTCGGCGCGATGAACAGCTTCGGCAATGGGCGCTTCCTCGTCTTCGACAAGTTCGAGGGGCCCTTCAATAACAGCGGGCTGCGCGGTCCGGTATAGATCATCGACTGGCTGAGCCACCACGTCGAAACGCTCTCCGACGCGCCTACCTACACCGAAACCGACCCGATGCTGTGCAGCGCCAGAGCCTTGTCGGCGCCCTGCACACTCGACGCCCCGTCCGCGAACGGACAAATGAGCATTTACTTGCACCTCGTCGCAACGGCCACGCCGACCGGCAACGGGGTGGTACGAGTACACGACCTCGTCCTGAGCACTCCATGCCGGTTCCAGGCCCGCTGACCTACCATCGCCGCTACCGGGACGGCGCGACGGAAGTTGCGCGCCAGAATTCGCGCCGTTCCCTGCCGGGTTAGCTCAGCTGGCAGAGCAGCTGATTTGTAATCAGCAGGTCGTCGGTTCGAATCCGACACCCGGCTCTCGTCGCTCGTGCGGGTCGTCGCCGACGGACGGGGCCCCATGTCGGGCGCGTCCGGCGCTGGATCGGGAACCAGAGGGTACGGTTCGGGTTGCGGCGTGTTGCCGACGCCGAGCGACGGATGACTCCCATCCCGGGTCGGGAGACAGAATGAGCCAGCTGGAAGCCGGCGCACCGGAGCGCACCCGGGTCGCCCTCGTCAACGATTACGAGATCGTGCTGCGTGGCCTGGAAGCCATGTTGCGGCCGTTTCGCGATCGCATCGAGGTCGTAGAGCTCGACATCGAGCACAATCCCGGCGAGGCGGTCGACGTCGCGCTGTTCGACACCTACGGACATCCGCGCCTTGGCCTCGACCGCATCGCGGACCTCGCCCACGATCCCCACGTGCGATCGGTTGCCATCTACACGTGGTCGTTCGCGCCGGAGCGTTTCGCCGCGGCCCGAGCCGCCGGTGCGCGCGGTGTGCTCGCGAAGTCGATGTCGGCCGAGGCGCTCGTCGAGGCGCTTCAGCATATCGGGCGCCAGGAAGAATACGTGAGCGCGCGTTTCGGAAGATCGGTGCGCCAGCCATGGCCCGGTCACGATCTCGGACTGACGTTGCGCGAAGGCGAGGTCGCGCTATTTCTCGCGCAAGGTCTTTGCAATCGCGACATCGCGAGTGCGCTCTGGGTCAGCGAGAACACCGTGAAGACACATCTCAAGTCCATCTTCCAGAAGACCGCAGTCAGGTCCCGTGCCGAGGCCATCGTGCGCATCTCACGCGACGCCAGCTTCAGTCCCAGGCGCCACGAACACCGCGGTGCGACCGAGTCCTCGAAGCGTTCGCCGATGGGAACACATCCGTCGCGGTGACGTGTCGCAACTACGTCACGATACCGGGATGCTTGTATTTGATGCGCGGAGCGAGCAGGATCGTGGTCCGATGAAGGCATCAGAGCTGTCCGCACAGGAACGCGCCTTGATCGACTTCGAGCGAGAGTGGTGGCAGCTCGATTCTCGTAAGGACGTCGGGATCCGTGCTCGGTTCGGCATGTCGACGAGCAGCTACTACCGCGCGCTGAACGGGCTCATCGATCGCGTCGAGGCTCTCGATTACGACTCGCTCACCATCCTGCGCTTGCGCAAGCGGCGGGAGCAGGCGCGGCGCGACCGCATCGAGGGCCGGCGCGCCGATCCCGGATCCCGGTAAGCGCGCGCGTGGGTAGGTGTTCGGGCAGAATGGTGACATGAGTCGTCCATCCGGGGGCAGCGGAGATTTCGCGCGTGGCGCGAGCGCGGCCGCCGCGAAAGGTGCGGCGTTGATCGGCCTCGCGGTCATCGTCGGCCTCTTCTTGTTGCAGCGTGTCGACACGAGCACCGCCGGCCCGTCGACCACTTCGGTGAAACCGGCGAAGACGACGACCACGCAGCACGGCTCGCAGACCACGTCCACGACATCCACGACGTTGCCCTCGACTCCGAAGAAGACCCCCGACCAGCTGAAGCTGCTCGTGCTGAACGGCGGCGCGCCGACCGGCGCGGCCAAGACGCTGCGGACGACGCTGCTGCAGGTCGGGTACACCAACCAACCGCAAGCGAGCACCTGGACCGGGCACCGCCAGAGTGGGAACACCCTGATGTGCCGTCCGGGCCTCGACCGCGAGCAGGTTGCGCTGTCGCAGCAGACGGCATTGCAAGGCGCCAAGGTTGTCGCTTTTCCCACCCCGGCGCCGCCGTTCAGCGACGGCGCCGACTGCGTCATCGTCGTCGGCAGCTAACCCTTCGCGGCGGCGCTCAGGAGACGATCGCGCAACGGCCCGGTCGCGGCGTCGATGACGGTCCACGCCATCGCGAGCGCACCTTCGGTCACGGCCCGATCGGCCGATGCGTTCACGGCGGCGCGGGCGAATTCTGGTTGATGGTTCACTGCGCCGTCGGTGTCGATCGAGATGCACGGATGGATCGAGGGCATGGCCAGCGACACATTGCCCATGTCGGTCGAGAACGTCGTTGCGCCATCCTCCGACGCGGGACGCCCGATCGTGGTTGCGTTGGTCCGGTACACCTCGGCCAGGTCGTGGTCGTGCACCATGTGGGCGTACGGCGGACACACGTCGCTCACCCCGACGATCGCGCCGGTGGCGAGCGCCCCGGCCTCGAAGCAGTGCTCGACGCGCGGGCGCAGCACTTCGAGCTCGCTCAGGGTGCGCGAGCGCGCCATCCATGTGCCCTCCGTATGCGCGGGAATCACGTTCGTCGCGTCGCCGCCGTGCGTGATGATGCCGTGAACCTGGTCGAACGGGCGCAGATGCTGGCGGAGCAAGCCGATCGCGACCTGCGCGACCGTGAGCGCGTCGGCCGCGTTCACGCCTCGCTCGGGTGCGATCGCCGCGTGCGACTCGCGACCCGTGTACTGCACGCGCATGTGTGCGACCGCGCTGACGCGCGGGTAGAGGTCTTCCATGGGCGTCGGATGCACCATCAACGCGGTGTGTACGCCGTCGAAAGCGCCGCGCTCGAGCATCAGGATCTTGCCGCCGCCGCCTTCTTCGGCCGGCGTGCCGATCACCGAGAGTGTGATGCCGAGGTCGTCGACGAGCGGCGCGAGCGCGAGCCCGGCTCCTACCGCGCTCGCGGCGATGATGTTGTGCCCACACGCGTGACCGATCGCGGGCAGCGCGTCGTACTCGGCGCATATTGCGATGTGCAACGGCCCGTTGCCGACGCGGCAGTGGAACGCGGTCGGAAGTTCGCAGATACCGGCCGCGACCGGAAGACCGGCGTCGGACAGCGCCCCGGCCGTCCACGCGCTCGATCGCTCCTCTTCGAACTTCAGCTCCGGGTGCGCGTGTATGCGATGACTGAGCGCGACGAGGCTTTCGCGCTCTCGATCGATCGTCGTCCGGGCGGCCGCCTTCGCGTCCATCCGGGTAGCGTCCCACCGTGATCGACGTCGACGCAACGGTTGCCGCGTTGACCGGGCGACCCGACCGCACCGCGCTCCTCGTCGATTTCGACGGATCGCTGGCGCCGATCGTCGGCCGAGCTGAGGACGCGCGCCCGCTCCCCGACGCGCGTGCGGTGCTCACTCGGCTCGCGAACCGGCTCGGGCGGGTCGCGATCGTCAGCGGTCGACCGGTCGGGTTTCTGGCCCGGCACCTCGGTGTCGACGGCCTCTCGCTCGTCGGCCTCTACGGGCTGGAGCGCTCGATCGACGGTGCGTACTCGGTCGACCCGCGCGTGGAGCCGTATCGCGACGCCGTCGCGGCGGCCACGGCCGAGCTCGAGGCGCGGCTTCCCGCGGAGGTCGTCGAACCGAAGGCCGGCATCAGTGTGACGTTGCATTGGCGACCGGCGCCTGAGCAGGCGGACACCATCCGCGAGATCGCGCACGATGTCGGAACGCGTTACGGCCTCGCGGAGCTGGGTACGCGCATGGCGATCGAGCTGCGGCCACCGATCGGCGTCGACAAGTCCGGTGCAACCCGAGCGCTTGTCGAGGGCTTCGACGTCGGCGCGTTCGCGGGTGATGATCGCGGCGACCTGCCCGCGTTCGCGGAGTTGGCCCGCGCGGTCGAAGACGGCCGGCTGCAGCGCGCGGTGCGAATCGGTGTGCATTCGAGCGAAGCGCCACCCGAGCTTGCGGCCGCGGTCGACCTGATCGTCGACGGGCCGGCTGGATTGCTCGCGCTACTTACCCGCGTGGCTGATGAGATCGGCGAGCCAGTCGGCGGGTGAGCGCATCATGGCGAGCGCGCGCAGCTTGGTGGCGCGAAGAGCTCGTTCGTCGAGCGGCATCGAGACCGCGTCGTCGAGCGCGCCTGCGCACTGCTCGAGGTCGTACGGGTGCACCGCGATCGCGGCCGATTTCAGCTCGTCGTACG
>JBBQTI010000060.1:0-21182 GCA_038213435.1 Acidimicrobiia bacterium | reverse complement strand
CCCGGCGTTCTGGGGGTGCGTCCAGTAGTTCGGGCGCCATGACAATGAGGAGGTTGTTGTGACGTAACCGAGCGACAAGCTGAGGGCAGCCTGCCGGTGTGAGTCCGGTCCGGGGAGACGCCAAGGTCCTCGGTAGTGATGTCCCCGTGCGTGGTTGAGAGGCCGGGTGCGAAGCGGGACGGATGCAACTGGCCAGTCCGCAACATGAAGTGAAGCCTGCAGCGTCGTTACGCCGGTCCATCGTTTGGTGGACGAGGAAGAGCCGAGCCCGTTCCCAGAGGGCGAAGGCCATGGACAGCACTTGGGATCTTGGAGCGGGTGCTTATGAACTTCCCGGCGCAGGGGGCGTGGAATGGTCAGATGGTTGTCCTTGGAACTGGAGAGATCCTCCTCGGCCCCGGATCTGCGGTCCGGGTAGCGGTCCTGTCTATAACCGGTGATCCCGGGAAGTGTGCAGGCGGCCGAGAGGAAGTCGGAGGGGGTCGTAGTAGTGATGACGATCGGGACAACACAACCCGGTCCGAGCGAAGGGCCCCTGCTTCACCGGTGCATTGCGGAGAAGTTGAGGAACTCTGATGAGTGCCGATCGTTCGGCTAGATCCGTCAGACACGCCGATGGTGTGGACAAGGTTCGAGCGCTTCAACGCGTGCTGTATCGCAGTGCCAAGCAGGATCCGCGTCGACGGTTCCATGCGCTCTTCGACAAGGTCGCCCACAGCGACGTTTTGTGGAGGGCATGGGTCGAGGTGGCAAGGAACCAGGGCGCTCCCGGTGTTGATGGCGTGTCGATCACGTCGATCGAAGACGGGGGCGCGGATGGGGTGCGGGTGTTCCTCGATGAACTCGCACGGCGGTTGACGGACAAGACGTATCGTCCGGCACCGTTACGGCGAGTGCATATCCCCAAGCCGGGCAAGGCGGGCGAGACCCGTCCGCTCGGTATCCCGACAGTGGCTGACCGTGTAGTGATGACGGCAGCCAAGTTGGTCCTCGAACCAATCTTCGAGGCCGGGTTCTCACCGGTGAGTTTCGGGTTTCGTCCGAAGCGTTCCGCGCATCAGGCGTTGGAAGCGATCCGGGTGGCAGCGAACCGGGGAGCTGATTGGGTGCTCGACGCTGACATCAAAGCGTGTTTCGACGAGATCGACCATGACGCACTCATGGCACAGATCGAACGCCGGGTTGTTGACGGCGAGATGTTGAAACTCGTGCGAAGTTGGTTGCGGGCAGGGGTCTTCGAGGGTGGGCTGGTCTCCGACACGGAGACCGGAACACCGCAAGGTTCACCGTTGTCTCCGTTGCTGGCCAACATTGCGCTCAATGTGCTCGATGAGGCATGGGCGCAAGCGGCCAGTCTGGGGACGTTGGTCAGATATGCGGATGATTTCGTGGTCCTCACCATCAGCCGGAGCCGAGCCGAAGAAGCTCGACGTCGGATCGAGAGGGTGCTCGTCGGTCTCGGGTTGCGGTTGCATCCCGACAAGACTCGCATCGTGTATCTCGGTGAAGGTGAGGACGGCTTCGACTTTTTGGGTTTCCATCATCGGAAGACCCCGTCGAGGTGGGGAAGTCGCCGCTACTTGTCGAAGTGGCCGTCGCAACGGGCCATGGCATCAGTGCGAGCCAAGGTCCGAACACATACCGACCGTCACTTCGCCAGCCGCGACCTGCGCGACGTTGTCGGCGACCTCAACCCCGTGTTACGGGGATGGGGGACATACTTCCGTTACGGGAACTCGAACCGGAAGTTCGCCGCCATCGATAGTTACGTGCACTGGCGGTTGTCCAAGCTGGCCAGCGTCAAACACGCCACCCGAAGTCGTCTCACCGTCAGCCGGTTCAACTACGGCTGGGCGAGCGACCTCGGCATCTATCGACTCACCGGAACAGTCAGACGATGGACACCAGCGCATGCCTGACGATGAACGGTGTCGGAAAGCCGTGTGCGGGAGAACCGCATGCACGGTTTGATAGGGGGCCGCTGGCAAGGTTGACACCCAGGCGCGATGGAACACACGCACCCGAAGGGAAACCAACGGGACTGAGCCCATCCGCCGCACCGGCCACACCAAACCAGCGGCCTACCTCACCAGCGATTGCCCTACATGTTCCTGGCGATCCTGCTGCTCAGCTTCGTGTTGCTCACCGTCGTCTTCCGATCGCTGCTGGTGCCGCTCAAGGCGGTGATCATGAACCTGCTGTCGATCGGCGCGTCGTACGGCGTCATCGTCGCGATCTTTCAGAACGGCTGGCTCAAGAACCTGGTGGGCATCGGCAAGGAAGGTCCGATCGAGGCGTGGGTGCCGATGATGTTGTTCGCGATCGTCTTCGGCCTGTCGATGGACTACGAGGTCTTCCTTCTGTCGCGGATCAAGGAGGAGTACGACCGCGACCACGACAACGCGACCGCGGTGTCACACGGCCTCGCGAAGACGGCGCGCCTCATCACCGCCGCGGCCGCGATCATGATCTGCGTGTTCGGGAGCTTCGTGCTCTCCGATCTGCGCGTGCTGAAGCTCATCGGTTTCGGGCTCGCGTTCGCAGTGTTCATCGACGCGACGGTGGTGCGGCTCGTGCTCGTTCCCGCGACGATGGAGCTCCTCGGTGATCGCAACTGGTGGTTCCCCAAGATGCTCGAGTGGGTGCCGCGCATCCACATCGAAGGTTCGGCCGCTCCAGGTGTCGACGAGCGGGCGCCCGAGCCCGAACGCGAGCCGGCGCTCGGCGATTAACGTCCGCGGCCCATCTCTTTCAGGTCACGGTCGGTGTCACGTTTCGCGTCGCGCGCCGCGATCGCCTGGCGCTTGTCGTAGCGAGCCTTGCCTCGGGCCAGCGCGAGCTCGATCTTGCAGCGCCCGTCCTTGAAGTAGACGCGCAGCGGGACGAGCGTGACGCCCTTCTCGTCGGTCGCACGCGTGATCTCCGCGATCTCACGGCCATGGAGCAGCAGTTTCCGCTTGCGCACCGGGTCGAGCTCGCCGCGTGAGAACTCGTAGGGCGACACGTGCATGCCGTACATCCAGACCTCGCCGTCCTCGACGCGCGCGTACGCGTCCTGCAGGTTGGCGCGGCCGTTGCGAATCGATTTCACCTCGGGTCCCTTGAGCATCACGCCGCACTCGTACGTCTCCAGCACGAAGTAGTCGTGGCGCGCTTTGCGATTGGTGATGACGACCTGGTCGCCGCGTCGGGACATGGGCCTGCGACGGTAGTGCAGACTGGAGTATGAGCTGGTTTGGGCAGCGCCGTTACGGGATGTTCGTGCACGCGAACATCGCGACCGTCCCCGCGTTCGCGCCGATGCACGAGTACGCCGACTGGTATTGGGGCTTCCTCGAGCCCAAAGCCGACATCGTCCTGCATCCGACCTGCCCGATGCCCGAGGTCGTCGCCTGGCACCGAGAGCACTTCGGTGAGCAACGCTTCGACGAGTTCCTTCCCGACCTCACCTTCGAACGCTTCGATCCCGACGCGTACGCGCAGCTCCTCGACGACGCCGGTATGCGATACCTCGTGCACGTCACCAAGCATCACGACGGCTTCTGCTGGTGGGATACCGCGTACACCACCCGCAACGCGATGGCGCTCGGGCCGGGGCGTGACATCGTCGCCGAGCTCGCCGACGCCGTCCGCCGGCGCGGTCACGTATTCGGCTGCTACTACTCGTTGCTCGACTGGAGCCACGCCGACTATCCCGACCCCGAGCGATACGTCGACGCATTCATGCGCCCGCAGATCCGGGAGCTGGTCGAGCGCTACGAGCCGGGGGTGCTGTGGGGCGACGGTCACTGGGGCCACCCGGGCGGTCATTGGCGCGCCGACCAGATTGTCGGGGATGCGAGAGCGTACGCGTCGGCGCACGGCTTCGAGGTCGTCTGCAACGACCGCTTCTTCGCGTCGGAGCCCGACTTCGTCACGTTCGAGTACGACGTGCCCGCGGTACCACCGGACCGCGCCTGGGAGGTGTGTCGCGGTCTCGGGTCGTCATTCTGCATCAACCGCAACGACGACCCGGCCGACTTCCTGAGCGCGGCCCAGATCGTCGCCATGCTCGTGGAGACCGTCGCCAAGGGCGGCAACCTGCTGCTGAATGTCGGACCGAACGCCGACGGAACGGTGCCCGACATCCAGGCCCGGCTCTTGCGCGACTCGGGTGCCTGGGTGCGCGCGCACGCGGACGCGATCCACGATTCGACGAGCTTCGACGTCCCCGGCACCGGCATGCACTGGTACACGCGGTCGGGCGACGTCGTAAACGCGTTCGACCTCTCGTCTGCGCCCGAGCCGTGCTTCGCCTCCCTGCACGGCGTCACGAGCGTGACCACACCCGAGTGCGAAGCGCTTCCGTTTCGCGTGTCCGACGCGGGCCTGGTCGTCGACGCCCGCGCCCTCGATCGCCACGCCTTCGGCACGCGCTACTGCCTTGCCTTTGCGGCACACCGACCGTCGGTGCGGTTGCACAACCACTCCGGAACGAAAGGGATCCTGTCCGGGCTGCTCGCGGCGGCTGCGCCGGGGGACGTGCTCGACATTCGTGCCGGTCGTTATGACGACGAAGCCTTCCCGATCGTCGTTCCCGCGGGAGTCACGGTGCGCGGTGAGAGCGCGGCGCGCGTCGTGATCGACGCGGGCGGCAAGGTCGCGGTGGTGCTCGGGGGCGACGGCGCGACCCTTGAAGGCGTCACGGTTACCGGTGGTGCGCCCGGCTACATGATGATCCCGCCGACGTGCGTCACCGGTCAGGGCGCCGATCGGTTGACGGTGCGCGATTGTCACGTCGAGTCGATCGGGATCGCAGGCGGCGGTGGGCATGCGATCACGGGCAACGTGATCGCGGGCGGCAAGGTCTGGCTCATGGGCACGACGACGTGCGAGGTCCGCGCCAACTACCAGCACGGCCTGCGCTGGGGCGCGGGCATCGAGGTGCACGGAGGCGGCGGTCACGTGATCGCCCAGAACGAGTGCCGCGACGACCTCTGCGCGATCAAATGCGTCGAGACGGTCGGCGCGCGCATCGAACGGAACCGCTACGAGACGCGTTGGTTCGGCATCCACCTCCTCGAGGCGCGCGCCTCGACGCTCCACCGCAATCGCGCGTGGCGGACCATGCGCGCGGTGACCGTCGAAGGCGGCGTCGGCAATCGGATCGAAAAGCAGCTCGCGGAGCACTGCGACAGTGGAGTGGTCGCAGAACGTGGCGCCGCCGAAACCGTGGTCGTCGATTCATGGTTCCACGACTGCCGGATCGGCATGTACGTGTGGGGCGCGGGCGACATCGTCCTCCGCGACAACGCGATCAGCGAGCCACGCGAGCACGCCGTCGTCACCGACCGGGTCCTCGACCTCGTCGGCAACGACCTGGGCGGCGACACGTGGCTCCGTCCGACATAGTCTCGGGCGTCGTGGAGCACCTGCTGATCGCCCTGTGGCGGGCGCCCGAAGCGAACGTCGAGTCGCTGCTCGACACCTGGATTCCGGTGGCGCTGAAGGATCCGGGTGTGCAGTCCTGCACGATCAGCTTCGCCGATCCTGATCAAGGCAAGCTCGCCGGTCCACCGTGCGATGCGCTGATCGCGCTCGGTCTCGCCCGTGCCCAGGACCTCGACGACCTTCCTTCGCGACACGAGCTCTACGCGGTCGCCCGGGAGGTGAATGTGTTCCGCGTCGACCCGCAGCGTGTCGTCACGTGGGAGCGGACCTGGCCCGACGGTGAGTATGCGCCCGGCGTGAAATACGTGTCGTTCGTCCGGCGCGCCGAGGAGGTGTCTCACGGGCAGTTCGTGCGCCACTGGACCGAGGTGCACGCGCCTCTCGCACGTACGCATCACGTCGGCCTCGCCGACTACACCCAGAACGTCGTGCGAACGACGTATACGCCGGGGGGCGCCGGTATCGACGGCGTTGCCGAGCTTCGGTTCCGCACGCGAGCCGACTTCGAGGATCGCTTCTACGGCTCCGACGCCGGCAAGGCCGTCATCCGTGCCGACGTCGAGCGATTCATCGGGCCGAGTGGGATATCGCCCACCCTCATGCGCGAGCTCCCACTGCGCACGGCGAGCGCGTAACTCAGGAGGGCAGGCCGAGCACGCGCGCCGCGTCGGTCACTCCGGCCACGTCGCGTCCCACGCTGCGACACAGTTGTGCCGCGCCCGCGACCTGCTCGACGTTCGGAGGCCCGGCGTCCCAATCTTCGAGGCCGACGCGGAGATGCCCGCCGCGTTCCAAGGCCGCGCGGGCGATCGGCGTGTCGAGCACCGAGCCGCCGAGCACTGCGACCGCCCACGCGATGTCGGCGTCGGCGAGCATCGCGAGATAGAGGTCGAGTGCCTCGATGATGGGTGGCGCGCCCCACAACGGATCTCCGCCGCCGAGATAGCCGCCGGCCGAGAAATAGAACTTTACGAGCGCGCCCGCCGGGAGCGCGCCCGCGTCGTAGTACGCGCGCACGACGCGCAGGAAACCGGGCTCGAAGATCGCGATGCTCGGGCCGAGTCCGCGCTCCCGACAGGCGTCCATCTTGTAGGCAATGTCGGCGAAGGTGTTTGTGTAGACGTAGCTGCTGTTCGGCGGCAGGCCGTCGGCGCCCGTGCCGCCCAGGTTCACCGATCCGGTGTCGACGAACCCGGCGCGGATCAGCCCCATGTCGTCGAGCAGTCCGACGTGACCGTAACGATCTTCGATCGTGTCGCCGATGCCGGTGGTGGGGTAGCACACGACACCCGGATGCTGCTCGACGACGGGCCGGAACGCGACCGCGTACTGGTCGGCCGCCTCGTCGGGCGGCACCGCGATGTTCGGCGCGTGCGTGTGGATCACCGTCGCGCCCGCGTCGACACACGCGAGCGCGTCCTTCGCCAGCTCGTCCTCGGTCGCGGGAACGTTGGAGTTGTGCGCGCGGCTCGTCACGCCGTTGAGCGCGGCCTCGATGATCACCGGAGCGTCGTTCGCGGTCATCTGTATAGCGTGGCACGCGTGCGTACGCGAATCACAGAAATGCTGGGAATCGAGCATCCGATCGTCCAGGCACCGATGGGATTCATCGCCCGAGCCCGGCTCGCATCGGCCGTCTCCAATGCCGGCGGGCTGGGAATCATCGAGACCTCCTCGGGTCGCCTCGAGGAGGTGCGGGACGAGATCGTCAAGATGCGCGAGCTCACCGGCAAGCCGTTCGGCGTGAACATCGCGCAGCTGTTCGTGCGCGACCCCTCGATCGTGGAGTTCGTTGCCGAGAACGGTGTCTCGTTCGTGACCACCTCGGCCGGCGACCCCACGAAGTTCACGCGCGCGCTCAAGGACGCCGGGCTCACGGTTTTCCACGTCGTTCCGTCGCTGCGCGGTGCGCTCAAGGCGGTCGACGCCGGAGTCGACGGGCTCGTCGTCGAGGGCAACGAGGGCGGAGGGTTCAAGGCGCCGACGGGCGCGTCGACGATGGTGCTGCTGCCCCTGATCGCCTCGCGCGTCGACGTCCCGATCATCGCGGCCGGCGGCGTCTGTGACGGTCGGTCGATGGCCGCCGCACTGGTGCTCGGCGCGGAGGGCGTGCAGATGGGCACCCGCATGGTGAGCGCGGCGGAGTCACCCGTCCACGAGAACTGGAAGCAGCTCATCTGCACTTCGAACGAGGGCGACACTCTGCTGCTCAACCGGCACTCGCCACCCGCGTTCCGAGTACTGCGCACCGGATTCAGCGAGGGAGCCGAGCGCGAAGACCGTGCGGTCATCCCGAGCCTCGAAGCCGTGCACGACCTGTACTTCGGCGGCAACCTCGAAGCGTCGTTCGCCTTCAGCGGCCAGGTTGCGGGCCGGATCGACGAAGTGCTGCCCGTCGCGCGGATTCTGCGCGAGACGATCGCGGAATGCGAGTCCGTTCTCCGGCAGGTCGGCGCGCGCTACGGCTCTTGAGCCGACGCGTGTGACATTCCATACCCCCTCAGGGAACGCAGCGACATGTACGTCGCCCGATGCTCCAACCAGTCGTCTGTCAAGGTGGCGGTGTGGCTGAGCAGCAGCTCGATGGCGGGATCGCGAACGCGGGCCGGGTCGTCCGCGTCGGTCCGCATGTTCTTCGCCCCTCGAGTCCGCATTCGGGTTCGATCCACGCCTTCCTACGGGCGGTGAGACACGCCGGATTCGAGGGCGCCTCGTCACCAGTCGGCGTCGACGAGGACGGACGCGAGCGCCTCGTGTTCATCGACGGCGAGGTCCCCGTGGCGCCCTATCCGGACTGGAGCCAGTCCGACACCGCGCTGGCGTCCATCGCCAGGCTGCTGCGCGGGCTGCACGACGCCGCCCGCGGGTTCGACCCTCAGGGTCTCACCTGGGACGACAGTCTGGCTGACCCTGCGGGCGGGACGCTCGTGTGCCACAACGACGTGTGCCCTGAGAACGTCGTCTTCCGTGACGGCATCGCCGTTGCGCTGCTCGACTTCGAGTTCGCTGCCCCTGGCCGCCCCGTCTACGACGTCGCTCACCTCGCCCGCCTCTGTGTGCCGATCGACGACGACATTGACCAGGCCCGGCTCGGCTGGCGGCCCGCCGACCGGCCGGCACGGCTGCGACTCGTCGCCGACGCCTACGGACTGGACCGGGACGGTCGACGGGAGCTGCTCACGGCGATGGACGATGCCATCGCCCGCATCGAAGCAGCCGTGCGGCGCAGCGTCGACGCGGGTAACCCGAACTCCATCGCGATGTGGAACCGGACCGGTGGCAGCGAGCGCTACGACCGCCGGCGCCGCTGGTGGACCGACCACCACGACCAGTTCGCCGCCGCCCTCCACTGACGCGCATCCCTTGCGCTACACACGCATGCTGCTGTGCTCTATGGGTGCAGGACGACCTTGATCGCGCCGTGCACCCGGTCGCCGGCCACCGCGAAGGCCCGGGGCGCCTCGTCGAGGCCGAAGCGATGCGTGATCAGGGCGGCAGCGATCTCGGGGTGCGCGGCCGAGATCGTCGCCGCGGTGTCGAACTCGCGATGACCGTGCGCCTCGCCGTAGACGAATGCCGGGACGATCGTGACCTCGCGCATCTGCGCGTTCAGGAACGAGATCGGGATCGGCTCCCACGTGGTCGACACGAGCCCGATCTTCCCCGCCCGCCGGCACGCGCGCACCGCGTCGTCGAACCCGGAGGAAGTGCCGGCGGCCTCGAACACGACTTCGCAATCGCGTGGCGCGTCGAGCGCGAGACCGAGCGCCTCGGCGGCGCGTCGTTGCGCGTCGTGCCGGGCAACGATCGAGACCTCGGCGCCGAGGTGGCGGGCGACCGCGCCGCACAGCAATCCGATCGTCCCGGCACCGATGACCCCGACGCGCATCCCTGCACCGATCCCGGCGCGGTTGCACGCGTGGAGCGCGACGGCGAGCGGCTCGACGATCGAGGCGTCCGCGGCGCCGACCGTTCGCGGCAAGCGAACGATGCACGACTCGGGCACGATGACCTCGTCCGCCATTCCGCCGTCGGTGAAAACGCCGAGCATCGTCGCCGTTGTCTCGCGACACAGGTGGGGACGACCGTTCAAACATTGCGCGCACGCGCCGCACGGCACGAAGGGATGAACCGCGACCTCGGTGCCGTCGTCGAGCACACCGGCGATCTCGTGACCGAGGGTCCCCGAGGCCAGCCCGGTTCGGACCATCTCGAGGTCGGATCCGCAGATTCCCGCGCTGCGGACGCGCACGCGCGTGCCGGGACGATCGGGGACGGGTACGTCGACCACGCGGATGCCGGTTTGGGAGTTCCGCACGGCTCGCACGGCCCGCATTCTCTCACCGCTAGTCTGCGGCCGGTTCTCGCAGCGCAGGAGGAATGCAATGCCGCCGTCGGGCTCGATACTGGGCAACCCGGTACTTCGCAAGGAGGACCCGGGGATCCTCGAGGGCACGACGAAGTACTACGACGACCTCGACGTGGCCGGACTGCTGCACACGGCGTTCGTGCGATCGACCGTCGCGCACGCGAACGTCGCGTCGATCGACACGGGTGACGCGAAAGGCATGCCCGGCGTCGTCGCGGTGTACACCGCGGCTGATCTCGAGCTGCCCACCGTGCACGGCTTCGTGATGCTGCCGACGACGATGAACCGGCCGCCGCTCGCCCACGAGAAGGTGCGCTTCGTCGGCGACATCGTCGCGATGATCGTCGCCGACACCAAAGGCAACGCCATGGATGCGGCCGAGACCGTGATCGTCGACTACGACGAGCTACCCGCGCTGGCCACCGTCGTCGCCGCGCTCGCCGACGGCGCGCCCGTCGTCCACGAGGCGCAAGGTTCGAACGTCGCCAACGCGATGGGCACCGGCCCGGTCGAAGGGGTTCTCGACGATGCCGACGTGATCGTGCGCGAACGCATCGTCAACCAGCGCGTCGCGCCGGTACCGATGGAGCCGGGCGGCATCGTGGCGGTTCCCGGCGACCCGGCCGGAGGTTTGTCGATCTGGGTCGCGTCGCAGGGACCACACGGCGTCCGGGACGAGATCGCGATGCTGCTCGGACTCGATCCCGCGGTTATCCGGGCGCGCAACGCGGCCGTCGGCGGTGGGTTCGGGGCGAAGCAGGGCATGACCGTCGAGCACCTCCTTGTCGCCAAGGCCGCGCTCGCCCTCGGACGGCCGGTGAAGTGGACGGAGACCCGCTCCGAGAACATGGTCGCCATGTGGCACGGCCGGGGCATGGTGCACGACGTCGAGCTCGGCCTCAAGCGAGACGGCACCATCACCGGCCTGCGCGTCTTCACGAACGCCGAGGCGGGCGCGTACGCCGCCATCGGCTCGTTCCTGCCGTTCTTCACGCAGATGATGGCGGCGAACGTGTACGTGGTGCCCAAGGTCGAGTTCAACTGGCAGGCGGTCATCACCAACACGACGCCCGTCGCGGCCTACCGGGGCGCGGGCCGGCCCGAGGCGATCCACATGATGGAGCGCGTCCTCGACATGGCGGCCGACGAGCTCGGCATCGATCCCGTGGAGATCCGCCGCAAGAACTTCATCCCGCCCGACGCGTTCCCGTACATGCCGAACACCGGGCTCGGAGCGACCTACGACACCGGCGAGTACGACAAGGCCCTCGACGCCGTGCTCGAGCACGCCGGCTACGACGCGCTGCGTGCCGAGCAGAAGGCGCGCCGCGATCGTGGTGATCGCATGCTGTTGGGGGTCGGCCTCGCGTCGTACCTCGAGATCAGCGCGCCGATGGTGCTCAGCAAGGAGTTCGGGTCGGTCGAGATCGAAGACGACGGCACGGTCACGGCGCGCGTCGGCACGAGCGCGCACGGCCAAGGTCACGAGACCGCCTTCTCGCAGATCGTCGCCGAAACGCTGGGCGTGGCGTTCGAGAACGTCCGGGTTCTCCACTCCGACACCGACGAGGTGCCGCGCGGCGCCGGAACCGGGGGATCGCGCTCCGGCCAGATCGGGGGCAGCGCGTTGCTCGTCGCGAGCCAGGAGGTCCTCGCGCAGGCGAAGCGGCTCGCCGCGCACCTGCTCGAGGCCAACCCCGACGACATCGTCCTCGGCGACGGTGGGCTCGAAGTTGCGGGTGTGCCGACGAGCCGGTTGGCGTGGGCCGATCTCGCGGCCGCCGCCAAGGATCCGAGCAAGCGACCGGACGGTGTCGCCGAGCGCCTGCAGCACGAGCTCGACTTCCAGGCCGGTGGATCGTCGTTCCCGTTCGGGTCGCATGTCGCGGTCGTCGAGATCGACTCGGAGACCGGTCGCGTGGAGCTCGTACGTCACATCGCGGTCGACGACTGCGGCACGATCATCAATCCGATGATCGTCGCCGGTCAGCAACACGGCGGGATCGCGCAGGGGGTCGCGCAGGCGTTGTGGGAAGAGGTGCAGTACGACGAAGACGGCAACCCGATCACCGCGAACCTGATGGACTACGCGATGCCGTCGGCCGCCGAGCTGCCGTCGTACGAGACCTACAACACGGTGACGCCTACTCCGTTGAATCCGCTCGGAGCCAAGGGAATCGGCGAGTCGGCGACGCTCGGGTCAACGCCTGCCGTCCACAACGCGATCATCGACGCGCTCTCGCACCTCGGCATCCGTCACATCGACATGCCGTGCACGGCCGAGCGGGTGTGGCGGGCGCTGCGGGGATGACGTCGGAGTTCGCACAGCCGACACTGCGCCTCACGGAATCGCAGTACGCGACGATCGTCGGCCATTGTTACGACGGCTTGCCCGACGAGGCATGCGGTCTGCTCGTCGGTCCGCTCGGCGGGAACGGCGAACCGACGGGCGCGGTGTCCGAAGCGCGACCGTGCCGCAATGCCGACGCGTCGGCCGTGACGTACACCGTCGATCCACGCGACATGCTGGGCACGATGCGCGCGGCCGAGGCACGCGGCGACGAGATCATCGGTGCGTGGCATTCGCACACCCACACCGACGCCTACCCCTCACCCACCGACGTGCGCCAGTCCGTCGACCCGGCCTGGATGTACGTGATCGTGTCGTTGCGCGACCAGGCGCCGGTGCTGCGCGCGTTCCGCATCCGCGGCGAGGGGATCGCCGAGCTCGCGGTGGCGCTCGAACGGGGCTGACCGCGCGACTGCGCCGGTCGCCGAGCCTCGAACCCGCCTCCCTGTGGTCCACCCTGCGCTCCGTGTCGAAGATTCTTCCGAAGATTCTTCAACACGGTGCGAATTCGTCGGAGCGGGGGCGGCGGATCGGAAACTCGACCGTGGGGGTCGGGTTGTATCCTGCCGGCATGGCCGTCGAGATCAAGCTGCCCACCGTGTTGCGGGCCCAGGCCGATGGCCAGGCCACCGTTTCCATCGACGGCGCGACGGTCGGTGAGGTTTTCAACGCGCTGGTCGCTCTCTATCCCGGCCTGCGCGGCAACCTGCTCGACGATTTGGGGAGCCTCCACAAGTTCGTGAACGTCTACAAGGACGACGACGACATCCGCTACCTCGACGGCCTCGATACCAAGTTGGGGGACGGCGACGTGCTCTCGATCCTGCCTGCGGTCGCCGGCGGCGTGTGAAGCACGACGACATCCTCGGGTTGATCGGAGCAACGCCGCTCGTCGGCGTGCATCAGCTCTCCCCCAACCCCGACGTTCGAATCTGGGCGAAGCTCGAAGGTCAGAATCCGGGTGGCTCGTCGAAAGACCGCATCGCGTTGAAGATGGTCGAGCTCGCCGAACGCGACGGCGCGATGCGACCGGGCGCGACCATCCTCGAGCCGTCGTCGGGCAACACCGGCATCGGTCTCGCGCTCGTCGCGCGACTGCGGGGCTACAAGCTGCGCGTCATCCTGCCCGAGAACACCTCGGTCGAACGCCGCCAGCTGCTCGAGATCTTCGGCGCCGAGGTCACGCTTTCGCCCGGAGCGGAGGGCAGCAACGGAGCGATCCGTATGGCGGAGAAGATCCATGCGGACGATCCCGATCGGTACGTGTTCTTGTTCCAGTACGGGAATCCCGCGAACCCGCAGGCGCACTACGAAGGCACCGGTCCCGAGATCCTTCGCGATTGCCCGGAGATCGACGTGTTCGTCGCCGGCCTGGGAACGAGTGGGACCTTGATGGGCGTCGGCCGCTATCTGAAGGAGCACAAGCCCGGCGTCAAGGTCGTGGCGGTCGAGCCGCCCGCGGGCGAGCTCGTGCAGGGATTGCGCAATCTCGAGGACGGTTTCGTCCCGCCGATCTTCGATCCCGACGTGCTCGATCGAAAGCTCATCGTTCGCCCGCGCGATTCGATCGAGTGGACGCGGCGGCTGCTGAACGAGTGCGGTGTGTTCGCGGGTATCTCGTCGGGCGCCGCGGTGGCGGGCGCGGTGAAGGCCGCGCAGCAGATGGAGCGGGGAACGATCGTCACCCTGCTCCCCGACGGCGGATGGAAGTACCTGTCGTCGGGCGCGTGGACCGATCCGATCGACGAGGTCGTCGAACGCGCGTCACGTATCAATTACTGGTGACCGTGCACGCATGGACCATCCGGTGACGGACGACATCGCGCACGCGGTCGACGTGTTGCGCGTCGGCGGCCTGGTCGCGTTCCCGACCGAGACGGTGTACGGGCTGGGTGCCGACGCGGCAAACCCGCGCGCGCTGCGTCGCCTGTTCGCGGTCAAGCGGCGCCCGGTTGATCATCCCGTCATTGTGCACGTCGCGCGGCCCACGCAGCTCGATGACTTCGGGCGTGACGTGCCCCAGGTCGCGCACACGCTCGCCGCGGCGTGCTGGCCTGGTCCGCTCACGCTCGTCGTCCGCCGGCGCGGTGATCGCGTTGCCGCCGAGGCGACGGGTGGTCGCGACACGGTCGGCATCCGCGTTCCCGATCATCCGGTCGCGCGCGCGTTGCTCGACGCGTTCGGCGGTGGCATCGCGGCTCCGTCTGCGAACCGCTTCGGCCGGGTGAGCCCGACGACCGCCCGGCACGTGCGCGACGACCTCGACGGAGATGTCGACCTCGTGCTCGACGGTGGTCCGTGCACCGTCGGCATCGAGTCGACCATCGTCGACGTCACCGGTGCCGAGCCCGTGGTGCTGCGCATCGGCGGCATCGGCGAGGAACGGCTCGCGGAGCTCGTCGGTCGACCGCGGCTCACTCGTCGCACGGAAGGTGAGGTCGCGGCGCCCGGAACCCTGGAGTCGCACTACGCACCCGCGGCGCGCGTCGAGTTGGTCGGCGCCGCCGAGCTCGACGCGCGCCTCGGATGCCTGCGCGCCGCGGGAATCGTGGTCGGCGTGCTCGACGCACCCGACGACGTCGGTGAATACGCGCGCGTCCTCTATCAAGGATTGCGCGAGCTCGACCGACGCGGCGTGGACGTGATCCTCGCGGTCCCGCCGCCCGCCACCCGGGGCCTCGGCGCCGCTGTGGCGGATCGCCTCCGGCGGGCCGCGGCCCACTAGCTTCTCTGATGGTGAATGACGACCGGCCGATCGGGATCTTCGACAGCGGCCTCGGCGGCCTCACGGTGGTTCGGGCACTTCTCGACCTCGTTCCCGGCGCCGACGTCGTGTATTTCGGCGATACCGGGCGGTTTCCCTACGGGCCCAAACCCGCCGACGAGGTCTTGAAGTACGCGCTCGAGATCGTCGATCTGCTGCTCGAGCACGACGTGAGAATGGTCGTCGTCGCGTGCAACAGCGCGGCCGCGGTCGCGCTCGATCATCTGCGGGAGCGTCTCGACGTGCCGGTCGTCGGCGTCATCGAGCCCGGCCTGCGCGCGGCGCAGCGCGCGACCCGTGTGGGTCGGGTCGGCGTGATCGGGACGGTGGGGACCATCGCGTCGGGTGCCTATCAGCGGACGGCGGCGCAGCTCGATTCCCGCCTCGAGCTCACGTGTGCGGCCTGTCCGGGATTCGTCGAATTCGTCGAACAGGGAGACGTCGACTCCGATCAGGTTCATGTGCTGGCCGAGCGATTGCTCGCGCCCGTGAGGCAGGCGTGCGTCGACACGCTGGTGCTCGGATGCACGCACTATCCGTTGCTGGCGCGTACCATCGCCGACGTCATGGGCCCCGAAGTCGTGCTGGTATCGAGTGCCGACGAGACCGCGTTCGAGGTGCGCGCCGCGCTCGATGCTCCGGTCCACCTTCGACCTGATCGCGGCGAACCGACCCGCTACGAGCCGAGGCGCGTGAGGTTCCTGACCAGCGGTGACCCGACGAAGTTTCGCGAGCTGGGCGCGCGGTTCCTCGGCCCGGAGGTCGAGCAGGTGGAGGGTTTCTCGTGGAGCTGACCGTCCTCGGATGCTCGGGTAGCTACGGCTCGCCCGCGGGCGGCGCGTGCAGCGGCTACCTCGTGCGCGCGGGCGACGCCGTCATCTGGATGGACTGCGGGAACGGCTCGTTCGCGAACCTGCAGCAGCACGCGAACCCGGCCGACCTCACCGCGGTCGTCATCACGCACGCGCACCCCGATCACTGCGTCGACATCTACGGCCTGCATGTGCTCTACAAGTACGGGATCGACTGCGGTGGTCTGCCCGTGTACGCACCCGAGGGTGTCGAGAAGACGCTCGAAGGACTCGTCGGGAGCTGGACCGATACGTTCGACTGGAACCTCGTCGGCGAGGGCGACCGGGCTTCGATCCTCGACACGCAGCTCTGTTTCTCCCGCACCGATCACCCGCTCCCGACGATCGGCGTCGAGCTCGAGCAGGGTGGCAAGCGGCTCGTGTACACGGCTGACACGGGGCCGGGCTGGAGCGTCGAGGCGTTCCGTCCGGGAGCCGACCTCGTGCTCTCGGAGGCCACCTATCAACACGACGACATCCGCGCGCCGATCCATCTTTCGGCGCGCCAGGCGGGCGAAGCCGCGCGTGGCGCCAAGGCGCGTCGCCTGATGCTCACCCATTTGTGGCCGATGCTCGACCCGGTAGCCTCGGTCGAGGAGGGCTCCGAAGCGTTCGGTCACGCGGTGACCCTCGCGGCACCGCACCTCATCACGCACCTCTAGCACCACCCGGCACGGAAGGATCTGCATTGCCCGCTCGTGCCTCCGGCCGCGCCCCCGACGATCTCCGGCGCGTCCTCTTCGTACGTGACTTCACCGAGATGGCCGACGGATCGGTGCTCGTCGAGTTCGGGCGGACACGCGTGCTCTGCACCGCGTCGGTCGAGGAACGCATCCCGCCGTGGTTGAAGGGATCGGGCAAGGGCTGGGTGACGGCCGAGTACTCGATGTTGCCGGGCTCGTCGCCCGAACGCGTCGGTCGCGAAGCCGCGCGCGGCAAGCAGAGCGGCCGCACCCAGGAGATCCAACGCCTGATCGGACGGTCGCTGCGTGCGGCGATCGACTTACGGCTGATGCCCGACGTGCAGATCACCGTCGACTGCGACGTCCTGCAGGCCGACGGTGGTACGCGCACCGCGTCGATCTGCGGAGGCTGGATTGCATTGCACGACGCGTGCAGCCGTCTGGTAGCGAGCGGCAAGCTCGCCAAGCATCCAATCCTCCAGCCGTGCGCGGCGATCTCGGTGGGCGTCATCGACGGAACTCCGATGCTCGACCTCGAGTACACCGAGGACGTGCGCGCCGAAGTCGACATGAACGTCGTGATGACCGGCGACGGTCGCTTCGTCGAGGTGCAGGGTACGGCCGAGGGGGTCGCGTTCACTCGCAATGAGCTCGACGCGCTGCTCGGCCTCGCCGAGATCGGCATCGAGGAGATCATCGCGGCCCAGCAGGAAATGGTCGCGGAGCCCCCTGCGCCGCGCGCTCGGTGACACTCGCGTTCCCTCTCGTTCTCGCAACCCAGAATGCCGACAAGGCGCGCGAGATCGTCGAGATCTTCGTCGCGCTCGCCGACATTCCGTTGATCGCGTACTCCATCGACGGCATCGCGTTCCTCGTCGACGTCCCGGATCGGATCGCGGCTTCCGTGGCCGCGCTCCCGACGCTCGGGGCGGCGCCCAACGTGGAGGAGACCGGCAGCACCCTCGAAGAGAACGCGCGTATCAAGGCGCGTGCGCTCGCCGACGCGTTCGGCCTCCTCGCAGTCGCCGACGACACCGGGCTCGAGGTCGACGCGCTGAACGGTGCGCCGGGCGTCTACTCGGCGCGCTACGCGGGTGAACATGCGTCGTACGCCGACAACGTCGGCAAGCTGCTGAGCGAGCTCGAAGGCGTCTACCCTTCGCTGCGAACCGGCCGTTTCACCACCGTCGCCATCGCGCGCGGGCCCGACGCGCGAGAGGTCGTGGCCCGGGGCGGCGTCGAGGGTCTCGTGGCCGCTCTGCCTCGCGGCGAGGGCGGATTCGGTTACGACCCGGTGTTCGTGCCGTTGGAGGGCGACGGTCGCACGTTTGCGGAGATGACTCCGGAGGAGAAGCATGCCGTGTCGCACCGCGGGCGCGCGTTCCGTGCGCTCGCGCAAGTGCTCTATCTGAAGGAGAGGTAGATCACATGGCGTTGCATTCGTCCGCCGAGATGATGCTGCAGGTATTGAGCGACGCCGGCCTTGCGTTCGGACCCGAGTCAACGCCGGAAGGGCGTCGCGCCGCGATGATCGCGGCCACGACCAACCCGTCCTTTCCGAAGCAGCCGGTACACGACGTGGCCGATCGCACGGTCCCGGGCCCGGCCGGCGACATCCCGGTGCGTGTGTACCGGCCGAGCGCGGCGACCGGTCTCCCGTTGCTGTTGTGGTTCCACGGGGGCGGTTGGGTCACCGGAAACCTCGATACGCACGACCAGCTCGGACGCCTCTTGTGCGACGCAGTCGGCGCGGTGGTGGTCTCGGTCGATTACCGGCTCGCGCCCGAGGCGAAGTTTCCCGCCGCGGCCGACGACTGTCTGGCCGCGTACGAATGGGCGCTCGGGAACGCGAGCGAGGTCGGTGCCGACGCGGGGCGGGTCGCGATCGGCGGCGACAGCGCAGGCGGCAACCTCGCCGCGGTCGTCGCGCGCGATGCTCGCGAGCGGCGACTTCCGCAACCGAAACTGCAGCTGCTCGTGTACCCGGTGACCGACTACGAGTTCGAGAGCGCGTCGATGATCGACAACGCCAAGGGTTACTTCCTCGAAGCGGAAAGCATGCGCTGGTTCTACGACCATTACGCGCGCACGCCTTCGGATTTCGCCGATCCGAGGTTCTCGCCGATGCGCGCGCCCGACGTCTCGGGACTCGCCCGCGCGGTCGTCATCACCGCCGAATTCGACCCGCTGCGCGACCAGGGCGAGGCGTACGGCAAGCGACTGCAACAAGCGAAGGTGTCGACCGAGGTCGTGCGGGCCGACGGTCTCATCCACGGCTTCTTCGGGCTGCACGAGTTCATGCCGCCCGGCCGCGATGCGTGGGACGCATCGATCGCGGCGCTGCGCGGCGCGCTCGGAATCGCGTGATCGCGGTGCGAGACGGCTTCGGTACTCTCTCCGACTGACATGGCCGTACTCGACGTCGCCGGATTCGTGGCCGATCTCAAGGATCACGCGGTCGAGCACGGCTTCCACGTGCACGACGAACGACATTTCGTCGAGAGCTACTCGCTCCGCCAGACCTGGGAGGTCGACCTCCATCCCGAGGAAGGCTGCGAAGGACCGGTCGACCTCTACCTGTCCCTCGAGATCGACCCGCGCGTCCTGCTCGGCTTCGAGGACGCGGTGATAGAGGTCGGCGACGAGGCCGAGCCCGACGATACGTTCCACTTCCCGCTCAGCTTCACCTGGGCGTTGCCGCCCCTTGCCCACGGGCCGGATCTTCTGGTGCTCGCGACCGATCTCGCGGGCGTGGGCGGCCGTGATCTTCCGCTCGATGTTTCGGCCACCGACTCGTACCCCGCTGCGACCGACGCATCCGAGCGATCGCTTCGGATCGTCGCCCACCAGCGGGTGTCGCTGATCGGTATCCGCAGAGGCGAGGAGGTTCCCTGCGACACCCTCGAGGCCTGTCTGGCGGTGAGCCGATACCTGCTCGATCAGGCCGTGGGCTGGCTCGATTGAGCGCACGTGGGGCCTTGGCACCCGCAGTTCGAGCAACCAAATGCAGAGCAGCCGCATGTAGCATGGCTGCGTGGCGATGCGCACCGACTGCCGGCATTACGAGAGCCGGACCTACGCGTCCGGCGAGGCGGTTCGGAAGTGCCTTCTCGACCTCGCGCCGGAAGCACCGTGGAACTGTCCCGCCGACTGTCCGCGCTACGAACGTCGCCGGATCGATGCCGGCTGGCAGTACGGATCGCTGGCGAAGGGAATGGAACCCGCGCCGCCCGAGCCCGAGGTCGCGATGAACGCCGATGTCGGGGCACTGCTCGACGAGGTCGAGGACATCGTCAACGCCGCCGGTGTCGACCTGCTCGCGGAGCAGGCGAAGCGCGGCGCGTCGCGCAAGGGGATGTTCCGCAAGCGCAAGAAGCGCTGAGCCGAGAATTCACCGCGGAAGAATCGAGCGCGGCCGGGTAGGTTGCCCGAGTGGTCGATCTCGCGAGTCGCTCGCGCGCGATGCCCGTCGAGCAACGCGCGATCGTCGCGATCCTCGTCGCCGTCGGATTGTGGTCGGGAACCGCGCTGTTCGTTCGGGCCGGGCACTCCGATGCGCTCGTGTTCACGACATGGAGATTGTGGTTCGCGTTGCCGCCGCTCGCGGCGATCGTGTCCTGGCGTTCGCGCCGGAGTGACAGCGCCCCCTTCTGGCCGCAGGACGTGTCCCCGTTGCGCTGGATCGCGCTGCTGGTCGGCGCGGGCGCCTTCTTCGTCGCGGGCGCGGCCACGGCGTTCGCGGCGCTGGGGTTGACCCGGTTGCTCGATGTCACGCTGATCGGGTCGTTGCAACCCGTATTGATCATCGGGTTCGCGGTCGCGTTTCTGGGTGAGCACGTCGCGCGCACGCATTTGGTGCGGGCCGGGGTCGCGATCGGCGGGACGATCATGGTGGCGGTCGCCGCGTCGAGCGGTGGTTCGTGGAGCTTCTCCGGCGACGTCGTCGCGGTCGTCAGTCTCGTGTTCAACGCGGGCTGGTTCCTCTACGGGCGGGTGCTTCGCACGAGCTTCGTCGTCGATCCGTTCGCGTTCATGCTGGGCACTCTCACCGCGGCCGCCGTGCTCATAACGCCGGTCGCGCTCATTGCGCACGGTGGGCTCGGCATCAGCGCCCGCGGCTTGTTCTTCGCAGTGTGCACGATGGTCGGCGGCACGGCGGCACACGTGCTGATGATCTGGGCGCACCGTCACGTGCCCACATCGGTGTCGTCGCCGATGTTGCTCGGCGAGACGCCGATCGTCGCGGCCGGCGCGTGGGTGTTCTTCGGCGAGTCGGTCACACTGCTCGAGGGCGCCGGCGCGGCCGTGGTCGTCGCGTCGTTGTGGGGGGTGACTCGCGGCCCGGAGCTGGAGCACGTCGAGCACGACGTCCCCGACCCCGCACCACCGACGTAGCCGTGGTGCGAGGTCGGTTGGTCTACGTGGTCACGTCACGCCGAGGCCATTCCGACGATCGGCTGATTCAACGTGATCGAGCCGGTCGACCCGTAGAACTTCGCGTCGCCGAACGAGAAGATCCCGCCGTCGGACGCGACGAACCAGTAGCCGTTGCCGGACGGCGTGGCGGCCATCCCGACGATCGGCTTGTTCAGCGCGATCGAGCCGGTCGAGCCGTAGAACTTCGCGTCACCGAAGGCGAAGATCCCGCCGTCGGATGCGACGAACCAGTAGCCGTTACCGGTCGGGGTCGCCGTCATGCCGACGATCGGCTGATTCAGCGTGATCGCGCCGGTCG
>JBBQTI010000059.1:0-21308 GCA_038213435.1 Acidimicrobiia bacterium | reverse complement strand
GGCTCGACCGGATATCGCGTCCGCGTTGATCGCGCGCGCAATCGAAGAAGGTGACGAGTCGGCACACGTACACGTGATCGCGGGACGACTGGCGATCTCGGCGGGTGATGTCGACGCCGCGTTGGCGGCGTCGAGGCGCGCGCGCGCCGCCGCGACCGCGGCCGGCGACGCGGATGCGCGGTGCGCCGCGCTCGACCTCGAGGGACGCGCCCTCGATTACGCCGGTAGGCGAGACGAGGCCGTGCTCGTCTGGGCGCGCCAAGCCGAGGAAGCGGAGGCGGCCGGTCTGACGGAGGCTCGGATCCGAGCCGTGGTGATGCTCGGCAAGATCGAGTTGTTCGACGGCCGTCCGCCCGAACGGCTGTACGAGGCCAGAGACCTCGCACGCGACGCGGGCGCACTCGTCGAGCAGGCGTGGGCCGAGGAGAACCTCGCAATCGCGCTCATCATCCAAGGCGACCCCGCAGCCGGAGCGCGCCTTCTGGACGACGCGATCGCTCGCTGCCGCGCGCTTCACCTCGACCAGCTCGCGTACCTCCTCGCCGCCAGAGGAGGCGCGGCGAGCTTGTGCGAACCCGATACGGCGGCGGCGTTCCTCGACGAGGCCGAACGCCTCGATCCGACGCCCTACATGACGATCCACACCAATGGTCTCCGGGCCGATATTGCATTGCGCGGCGGTCGCTACGACGAGGCCGTCGAATGGGCCGGGCGTTGCGTCGAGACGATGCGTTCGATACCCGGTGGGGTACCGAGTGACAGTCCGTGCTGGTTCGTCTGGGCGCTCGCCGCGGCCGGACGCACCCAGGACGCGCGTCGGGCGCTGAGCGACGCGCGGGCCATGCCCGACCTCGCCCGCTGGCACGGCCGCCCGGTACAACTCGTCGCCGTCGAAGCGGTGCTCAACGGTGACGAGAGTGGCTTCGACGACGCGATCGCGTCGGTCGTCGGTCGCATGCCGCTCGACGTGGCGCTCATGCACGTGCTCGCGGCGGAGATACTCGCCGGGCCCGCGCGGGCGCGCTGGCTGCGCGAAGCGCTCGACGTCTACGAGGACGCGGGCGCGGCGCAGGAGAGCGCCCGCGTCCGGCGACTCCTCCGCGAGGCAGGCGGGCCCGTGCCCCGCAGGCGGCGCGTCGCCGCCGACGTTCCGGACGAGTTGGCGCGGCACGGTGTCACCTCCAGGGAGGCGGAGGTGCTGCGCTTGCTCGGAGACGGTCTGTCGAACGCCGTCATCGCCGAACGCCTGTATCTCTCGGTGCGCACGGTCGAGACGCATGTCTCGTCGTTGCTGGCCAAGCTGCAGGTCGAAAACCGCGGCCAGCTGTCCGTGCTGAGCGCGACCACCGCGTTCGGAGGCGCTCGCGCTTAGGACCCGTGGTCTCACGGATGCGCGGATCGGTCGCCGGTCGGATCATGGCCGCATGACCACCAACGAAGTCACCGTGGATCCCGCGCAGGTGGAGGAGTTCGCCGGACGCCTCCTCTCGCTCTACTCCGGCTCGATGTTGACCTACATGATCGATCTCGGCCACCGGACCGGGCTCTTCGCGGCCGCCGCTCGGGGGCCGGCGACGAGCGGCGAGCTCGCGGGACGCGCGGGACTCGACGAGCGCTACGTGCGGGAGTGGCTGGGCGCGATGGTGACCGGCGGCATCGTCGACTACGTACCGCCGGACAAGCGCTACTCGTTGCCGCCCGAACGCGCGGCGTGTCTCACCGACGGCCCGTCGAACATGGCGCCCTTCGCCCAGATGAACACCCATCTCGGCAAGCATGTTCACCAGGTGGCGCGCGCCTTTCGCGAAGGGGGCGGCGTGTCCTACGCCGAGTACCGCCCGGAGTTCACCGACGTGATGGACGCCCTCGGGCGGGACGTCTACGACGCGCTGCTGATCGATGCCTACCTTCCCCTCGTACCCGAGCTCGCCGAACGACTCGAAGCGGGCGCGCGGGTCGCCGACGTCGCCTGCGGCACGGGTCACGCGCTCGTACTGTTGGCGCGCGCGTTTCCCGCGTCCACGTTCACCGGGTACGACCTCGACGAGGGCGCGATTGCGCGCGCCCGCGCCGAGGCGGGCGGTGCCGGCCTCACCAACGTGAGCTTCGACGATTGCGATGCCGCGCGTCTCGAGGTCGATCGGCCCTTCGATGTCGTGTTCGTCTTCGATGCCATCCACGACCAGGTCGACCCGACCGGCGTGCTCGAACGGATCCACTCCGCGCTCACCGACGGTGGAACCTTCGTGATGAAGGAGCCGCACGCGTCGGACAACCTCGAGGACAACATCGCGAACCCGATGGCACCCCTGCTGTACGCGACGAGCACACTGCATTGCCTGACCGTGTCGCTCGCGCACGGCGGCGCCGGGATCGGAACCATGTTCGGCGAGCAGCTCGCGCGCCGCATGCTGACCGCCGCGGGCTTCGTCGACATCCAAGTGCACCCGGCACCGGGCGACCCCGGCGACGCGGTGTACGTGAGCAGAAAGGTCACACCATGACAACCGGCACCGCTACCGGCGGACCGTGGGTGCTTGACCGTCCGTTCGCCACATTTCGACCTGCGGCTCGACGCGACGGCGGTCGCGCTGGAAGCGCCAAACCGACTCGATCCTGAGCGGCCACGTTCGTCGCCGCGACCCCGCGTTCGGCGACCACCGGTCGTTCAAGGTGCAAATCGGGTCGTTTCGTTGGCCAAAGCCCTGGTCGTCCATGCCCTGGTCACCGGTGCCCACGTACACTTCGACCTGGTTGGACGCGACACTTTTGCCCTATCTTCCACGGCTCGCGGCCGAGTGGGACCTCGACGCGCCCGGCGCGAGCTGGCGCAGCCTCGACGCGACGTGTTGCTTCGTCGACATCTCCGGGTTCACTGCCCTGTCCGAGCGGTTGGCCCGCCGGGGTCGCATCGGCGCGGAGGAGCTGACCGAGGTCCTGAACCACGTCTTTTCGCGGATGCTCGGTGTCGCCTACGAGAAGGGCGGCAGCTTGTTGAAGTTCGGCGGCGACGCGCTGCTGCTCGCGTTCGAGGCCGACGATCATGCCGTGCTCGCGGCGCAGGCGGCAGTCGCCATGCGGGCCGCACTGCGCGAGGCGCGCACCCTGCCCACGTCGGTTGGGCGCCTGAACCTGCGCATGTCGGTCGGACTCCACTCGGGCGCCTTCGACTTCTTCCGCGTGGGCGCGTCGCACCACGAGCTTCTGGTCGCGGGACCCGCGGCGACGTCGACGACGCGGATGGAACAGACCGCCGACGCGGGCGAGATCGTGATCAGCGCCGCGACTGCCGAGAGACTCCCGGCCGGCGCGGTCGGTGCCGAGAAGGCTGACGGCAGGTTGCTCCGCTGGCGAGCGGTCGTGCCGGGCGGCCCGGGAGCGCGGGGGATCAGCCAGTCGGATTCGGCCGAGATCGCCGCTGGAGTGCCGGTCGCATTGCGTGAGCACCTTCGCGATGGTGGCGGCGAATCCGAACACCGCGTCGCGAGCATCGGATTCGTCAAGTTTCAAGGTGTCGACGACTACCTCGCGACCTACGGCAGCGACGCGACTGCCCGGGCGCTGAACGAGATCGTGACGTGTGTGCAACACGCGGCCGATGAGGAGCGAGTCACGTTCCTCGCGTCCGACATCGACGCAAACGGCGGAAAGATAATTCTCGTCGCCGGAGTTCCCCTCGCCCAGGACGACGACGAAGGTCGGATGCTGCGAACGGCGCGCACGATCGTCGAGCGGGAGTTCGCGATTCCCGTACGCATCGGCGTCAATCGCGGACACGTGTTCGCCGGCGAGATCGGCACCGAGTTCCGGCGGACGTTCACGGTGATGGGCGACACGGTCAACCTCGCGGCGCGCTTGATGGCGGCCGCGACACCCGGGCGGCTCTATGCCACCGCGGAGGTGCTCGAGCGGTCGGGGACGTTGTTCGCCACCGAGGCGCTGGAGCCGTTCCACGTAAAGGGCAAGACGCACACCGTGCAGGCGTACGCCGTCGGCGCGGTTCAGGGCGCGCGCCGCGCGGAATTGTCGTCGCTCCCGTTCGTGGGACGCGGAGACGAGCTCGAACGGCTCGAGAAGGCGTGCCGAGTGATCAGCGCCGGCTCCGGCTCGGTCCGGGTCATCGAAGGCGACCGCGGCAGCGGCAAGAGCCGACTGTTGCACGAGCTGGTCCTGCGCTGTGACGCGCCGGTGTTCAAGCTGCAGGGTGAGGCGTACGCGACCGCGATCCCGTACATGGCCTGGCGTGCACCGCTGCGCGAGTTGCTGCACGTCGACGCCGGCGATCCCGTGAAGGCCGGCGCCCAGCTCACGGACGCGATCAGCGCGATCGCGCCTGGTCAGTTGCCGCTCGCACCTTTGCTCGGCCCGGTCCTCGACGTCGAGCTCCCGCCGACGGCCGAGAGCGCGGCGATCGCGCCCGATTTCCGCCGGGAGCGCCTCGCCGATCTCATCGTCCAGTTGCTCGGTGCCGCGCCCGTTTCGCGGCTCGTCATCGTCGACGACGCGCAATGGCTCGATGGGGCGAGCGCGAGCATCCTCGAGCGCGTCGTTGCGGCGGTCCGCGGCTTCCCGTGGATGATCGTGGTCGCCCGCCGGCCGGACTCTTCGGGGTCCCGCCCCCCAGCCGGCGGCGCCGACATGAAGCTCGAACCGATCGACGAGTCGACGTTCTGCGAGCTCGTCGATGCGGTCACCGTCGGGGCGCCGCTGCGACCGCAAGAGCGCGACCAGCTCGTGCGCCGAGCCGCGGGCAATCCGCTGTTCCTCGAGGAGCTTCTCCGCGTGGCGCGCACGACCGGCTTCGACGCGTTACCCGAGACCCTCGACGCGGTTGCCACCCGGGAGATCGATTCGCTGTCGCACGCGGCGCGGCGTGTCGTTCGTAGCGCCGGGGTGCTCGGACAGGTCTTCGACCGGGAGCTGCTCGTCGAGCTCCTCGGCGACGACGTGCTCGACGACGCGACCTTGGCCCAGCTGGCAGCGTTGCTCGTCGCGAACGAGGGACGCCTGCAGTTCCGGCACGCGTTGCTTCAAGAAGCGGCGTACGAGAGCCTGCCGTTTCGTAAGCGCGTCGAGCTGCACCGACGGGCGGGCGAGGCGATCCTTCGGCTGTCGACGAACGACGGTGAAGCGGCCGACGCCCTTCTGTCGATGCACTTCTTTCGCGCGCAGGATTGGGCGCGCACGTGGACGTACGCGCGGGTCGCGGGCCGGCACGCGGCGTCGGCCTACGCGCCCGCAGAGGCTGCGACGCATCTCGAGCGGGCGATCACCGCGGCGCGGCGGCTGGGTGACGTCCCGAGCGAAGAGATCGCGGAGCTGCTGGTCGAGCTCGGCGAGGCCCTCGTCACGCTCGGCGTGTTCGACAAGGCTGACGACGCATACCGGCGGGCCGCGATGGCATTGCGCCATGACCCGATCGAGCATGCCCGCGTGCTCGAGCGCCGTTCGTATGTTCGCGGTGAATGCCAGGGACGGCTGACGGCCGCCATTCGCGACATCCGCGCCGGCATCTCTCTGCTCGCCGCGGTGGAAGGTTCCGACATCGTTGCCGATCGAGTGCGCGCGCAGCTCCTGGCGCGCGAGGCCGACTTCCGTTTCAAGCAGGGCCGCCTACACGAAGCCGCGAGGCTGTCCGGCCAAGCCATGGTCGATGCCGAGCGGGTAGGAGAACGTCGCGCCCTCGCCGTTGCGATGGGCGTTCTGGACTCGTGTCTCGTCGAATTGGGCCGACCCGAGGAGGCCACGCACATGGCCGAAGTGCTCGGCCTCTACGAGGAGCTCGGTGACCAGCTGTACGTCGCGATCACGCTCGGCAATCTCGGTGGTGTGTCGTTCTTCGAGTCGAACTGGGAGCAGGCGGCCGACTACTTCATGCGGGCCGCCGAGGCCGGCCAGAAAGCCGGCGATCTCGCGATCGCGGCAATCGCGCACACGAATCTCGCCGAGGTGCGCGTCAACCAGGGTCGTCTCGAGGAAGCCGAAGCCCTGCTCGTTCCCGCAGTCCGCACCCTCGAGTCGTTCGAATATCTCATCGCCGCCGCGTTGGCGACGCTGCACCTCGCCCGTACGCGCGCCTTCATGGGCGACTACGACGCGGGCTTGGCCATGCTGGAGGCCGCGACGAGAACGCTCGATGACGCGAGCGTGCTCGTCGGGTCGATAGAAGCGCGCGCCCGCCTGGTGGAGGTCAGTGCGTTCGTCGGCGATGCGGAGCGCGCGGCACGGGCGCTCACCGAGGCACGCGAGCTCGAACGCGAGCTCGGCGAAACGCCCCTCGCGGTCCTGCTCGACCGGGTCGAGGTCACCCTGACCGCGATGTCGGGCGACGAAACGAGCGCCGGGGCGCGGCTCGGGCAAGCGGTCGCCCGGGCCCGTGACGACGGCGCGAAGTACGACCTGCTGTTGCTGCTCGAGTTGGCCGACCGGATGGGGCTCGAGGCGGACGCGCACGAACGCGAGGAACTGGCGCGCGAACTGGGCGTCGTCCGGTTTGTCGCGCTCCCGGAGCGGTTGGCGAGTGCCGACCGCTCCGGGAGCGCGAGATCATTGACGACCTAGTGCCGCCAGATGATGTCGCCGAGGCCGTCCCACGTCTCGGTGATGTGGGCGACCGTCTGGCCACTCCCGCCCGGGTCGAGCACGTATTCGACGTGGCGCGAGGTCGCGCACCACGGGGGAGGATCGTACGGAGTACTCGTCTGCGCGCCCGGATCGACGGCCGCGCAATACGTCTCGGTGTGGAACACCCCATCGCCGAAATCGACTTGCGTCGCCGGGCAGGGCGGCACCGTGTCGGAGACCCCGTCGGCCCGGCAATACGGGAAGTAGCCCCAATCGAAGTCCGCCGTCATGTGCGCACCGGCGAGCTGCTGCGACAGGAACGTGACCGACTTGTCCTCCGCACTCGCGCTGAAGCCCGTGTACGACTTGCACGACGATCCGGCGACGAAGGTGAGGGTCGCGGTGACGTCGCCCGAGCTCGTCGTGATCGACTCACCCGGACATACCTGGCCCGCGAGTGTGAACGTCGACGTCGGGCCCACGACGGAGACGGAACCCGTCGACGGTGTGAGCACGCGGACCTCGACCGAGTCGAAGCCGTTCGCCACAGTGCCGGTGTCGCCGGTGATCGGCGTGCCTCCGGCCCCACCGGAGATCGAGAAGTTGGTCGTTCCGACGATCGTCGACCCGAGGCGCTCCACGAGCTGGCCGGTGGTCGGTGGGCCGGGGATCGACGTCGGCTTGTCCTCGCGCTGGAGTTGGATCTGCGCACGCGTGAAGAGCCGCCCGAACGTCAACGTGTTCGAGCCCGGAGCGAAGATGAGCGCTTCGTTGACCTCGATCGACCATGCCTGGGTAATCCGGCACACCCCGGTGCGCGCCTTGTACGCGCCGACCGTGGCGTTCACCGAGCTCCCGCTGTAGCCGTTCGCGTAATACTTCGCGCTCAAGGCGAGGATCGGCGGCCCGTTCGGATTGGGTGTCGCACATCCGCCGCCGCTCGTTATCGCCTGGTTCGTCGGTGCCGAGCCGTCGCCCGGGACGTACTTGATGTACGTGCCATTGGATCCCGTGGTCTGGACGTACTGGATCGTGTCCGGGTTCGTCGAGGTCGCGGCCGCGCCTTCGAGCTGAACCCAGAGACCAGTGGCGATCACCGACGTGATGGTCCCGAGAATGAGGACGTGACGACGCAACCCCTTGAGACCGTGCATCTCAACCTCCCGCAGCGATGCCAGCTTGCCCAGGTGATAAATACACCTCCCCGGGACGGCGACGCAAATGGTCGCGGCCGAATACGTGGCGGTTCGCGCCTTATGGGCCTTTCGATTTCCCCTCGCGCTGGCGTTCGGCTCAGCGATGGTCGGTCGGCAGCCCGGCAGCCTTCCATGCTTGGAACCCCCCGATGACGTCCGTCGCGTCATGCAGGCCCAGCTGTTGGAGCGACGACGCGGCGAGGCTCGATGCGTAGCCCTCGTCGCATCCGACGATGACGACCTGGTCGTGCGAAGTCACCTGCGGTATGCGGTGCGCGCCGACCGGGTCGAGGCGCCACTCGAGAACGTTGCGGTCGATCGTCAGCGCGCCGGGAAGGGTGCCGTCGCGCGAGCGCAGCTCCGACGGCCGGATGTCGACGAGCAACGCTCCGCTCGCGGCGGCGCGCTCGGCCTCGGTCGCCGTGACGCGCCGGATTGACGCGCGCGCGTCGTCGAGCAGCTCGTCAACCGTGCGCGTTCGGCTCATTCGGCCGCAAACGTATCCCCTCGACGAGCTTCGAGTGGTCGGTGGAGCCTGGGGGAGGAGGCGCCTCGTCGCACTCTCAGCGCGCGAGACTGCGCTCATGACGCTTGTGCATCGGGTGCTGTATCCGACGCCGATCGGCTCGCTGGAGGAGTACTTCACGGCGCGCGGCGGAGCGGGCCTTGCCAACGCGCGCAAACTCGGCGCCGACGAGATCATCTCCATGATCGAGGCCTCGGGACTGCGCGGCCGGGGTGGTGCCGGATTTCCGACGGGGCGCAAATGGCGGACCGTGCGTGACTATTGCTCCACCTTCGAACGCACATCGGTCGTCGTCAACGCGGCCGAGGGTGAACCCGGCACGTTCAAGGACCGCACGATCCTGCGGAACGATCCGTACCAGGTTCTCGAAGGCGCGCTGATCGCCGCGCGCGCGGTTGACGCCGACCAGATCATCGTTGCCACCAAGCACTCCTTCTCCGTCGAAGTCGATCGGCTCCGGAAGGCGATCGAAGAAGTCAAGGGCGCAGGCTGGTTCGACGACGTCGAGATCGAGGTTTTCGAAGGCCCGAAGGAGTATCTGTACGGCGAGGAAACGGCGCTGTTGGAAACCATCGACGGGCGCTACCCCTTCCCGAGAATTGCGCCGCCGTATCGGCGAGGAGTCCGCGAGGTCGTCGAGACGGCGGCCGACCTCGGGACCCAGAGCGGTCTGTCCGCGCACGTCGAGATGGCCGGGCCCGGCGACGACGCCGAGGCGCCGCCGGCTCTCGTCGACAATGTCGAGACACTCGCCAATGTTGCTCGGATCCTCGCCCGAGGCGCCGAGTGGTTCCGGACCGAAGGGACGCCCGAGTCTCCAGGAACCATCGTCTGCACCGTGACGGGCTCCACCCGCCGGAGCGGGGTCGGCGAAGTCATCATGGGCACGTCGCTTCGCGAAGTCATCGATCTGATCGGCGGCGGCCCCCGGCCCGGCCGGCGTATCCGGGCTGTCCTTCCCGGTGTCTCGAACCGGTTCATCGACGGCGCCGCGCTCGACACCCCCGTGAGCTACGAAGCGCTCGCCGCGATCGGCAGCGGCCTGGGCTCGGCGGGCTTCATCGTCTTCGACGATGCCGACGATCTCGTCGCCGTCGCGGCCGGAGTCGCCCGATTCCTCGCGGTCGAGTCGTGCGGGCAGTGCTCACCTTGCAAGCTCGACGGGCTGCGTATGGCGGAGCTCCTCGACGCGGCGACGCGAGGCGAGGCCGGCACGAACGATCTCGATGAGCTGCGATCGCGCATCGCGAAGGTCGCCGACGGCGCGCGTTGTTCGCTCGCCACCCAACAGCAAGTCGTCGCCGCGAGCCTGCTCGAAGAGTTCCCCGCCGACATCGCCGCACATCTCGAACGCAAGGCTCCTCCGACGACCCCCTATCTCGTTGCCGAGCTCGTCGACATCGATGACGACGGAGTCGCGCGCGTCGACGAACATCATGCCGACAAGCAGCCCGACTGGACGTACGACCCGATCGACTCCGGCAAAACGCCGGCTGCACGTCTCGGCGAGCACCGAGAACCGCAAGCGCTCGACGAATGAGTTATCGGCCGCGGGTCTGAACTTCACACCAGCCCGAACTCATTTCAGGGTGTAACCGAAACCGGTGAACGCGCCGCGGAGGCGTCGCTCGCTCTCCGGCTCGAAACCGATGCGCTCCATCAGCAGATAGCCGAAGTGGCGTCGACGACCTACGAGCGCGACCGCGCCGACGACCTCCATCCGAACGGTGAGCGAGCTCCTCGGCAAGAACAGGTGCCGGCCGAACGGGAAGGTCAGCGCGAGCCCGCCCTCGCGAATCGTGAATTTCCAAGGGAGCCATCGTCCGTGTACGTACGCCATTGCCGCGAGGAGTGTCGCCCACTGGACCGCGTGGTTCCAATCAACGTAGAGAACTATGACGCCCAGAACGAGCAGGAGCTTGGGCCACCAGCGCAAGAATCGGTTCCGTCCCTGATAGACCGCGTCTTCGGTCATCAACCAAGGGTAATTGCCGAACCGATCACACCGGTTGCAGCGCTCGGTGGGGCGGCGGCGGCAACTCGACCGTGATCGCATCGCCGGGTCGCACCTCTCCGTCGGTGACGACGATGCTCATGATGCCCGCCCGGCGCAGGAGGTCGCCGCGTTCGTCGCGGGCGAGGGTTGCCGCCATGAGTCCGGCCCGGATGCCGTCGAGCTGCCCGCACGGGTTGCGCAAGCCTGTGACTTCCACGACCGCCGAGGTGCCGAGGTGCAGCCGGGATCTCATTGGGAGCGCGAGCAGATCGAGGCCCTGCGTCGTGACGTTCTCGCCCATGTCACCCGGCGCAACGAGGAACCCTGCGTCTCGCAACTCGTCGTGCAGCTCGCAGTGAATGAGATGGACCTGTCGGAGGTTCGGCTGGTCCGGGTCGCTCGCGACGCGGGAGCGATGTTTCACCGTGACGCCCATGTGCGCGTCGCCCTCCACGCCGAGCCCGGTCCGCAAACGGATCGCCTCCACGTTCGGCTTGCTCATCGCGTGGATCGCGCGGCGGCTCACCGCGATGACGATTCCGGACATCGCTCCTCGAGGGTAATGACGCGGCCTCGTCGGCTCCGGCGATTTCCGGCGAGCCGCCGTGCGCGCGAGCCAAATCGCGAGAAACTCCTGGTGGCGCGGCGTCCTGCTCGATGTTTACCTGGCCTCATCAGTTGTGGCGAGCCGAAGTCTTGAGTCGGCGCGTGAGTTACCCGCGAACTCCCTCTGGCGGTTCGGCTGAGAGGAAAATGGCGAGGGCTCTGATCAAACGCCCGTCGGCCCTCGTAGCGGGTTTTCCCTGATTGCGCTCCCTGTGATGTCCCTGCGATAGTTGCCGCGCGGCACTGTTTTTGCCGAGAGCAGGTGGCTTCGATTTCCGCTCGCGTGCTGCCGGTCGTTTACGGTGTCATCAATAGACCGACCCGAAGGGATTTCCCAATGCCGCGATACCGAGTCACCTTGAGACGCTCGTCCATCGAGATCGTCGAGGCCAGCAACCAATACCAGGCGGCGATCGTCGCACGCGATCTGTTCGGCGACACTGTCGAGGTCGCCGACGTTGCTCCCGCGGTCGGTCGACCGCCGGTTACCAAGGCGAGCCGCAAGACGGGTGCCTCGAAGGCGGCGAAGAAGGTCGCCAAGAAGCGTCGCCCGCTTTCGCCGGAGGCTCGCGCGAAGCTCGCGCAGAACCTCGTGAAAGCGCGTGCGGCTCGCGCCGCGAAGGGCCGCGCCGCAAAGCGGGCCGCAAAGACCACGAAATCGGCAAAGAAGGCCTCGAAGCGCGTTGCCAAGAAGCGCTGAGTATTCACGATTTGCTCTGATCCCCGCGGCGCGACGCGGCGGATCGCGGTGACGGGACAATGGCGAACCCGCATCCTGAGTACCGACTGAGGGCTCGGCTCAGGGTCGACCCGGATACGACCGAAGAACTCCTGTGCGCGCGGTCCGAGCCGCGCCGAGAGGGAGTGCGGTCCATTGCGAGCGCGGGGACGTTGGGCGGCTGTCGTCGCGACACTCGGGTTTGCCTTCATGACAGTTGGGCCCGTGGCGGCCGGGGCCGCGCCCGCGCCCGAGCCACCGGGACCCCTGCCCGTCTTCCCGGCTCCTCCGGGCTTTCCGATCCCTGCCGCGCCTCTGTCCGGCGTACCGCCTGCGCCCCCGCTCGACTGGCTCACGGCCGCCAAGACCGCGGGCAGTCCCGTCACGGCGAAGCAGGGCGCAATTCAACAACTCGCGGCCGCGCGTGCCGGGGTTCCCCAGGCCCAGAAAATCCTGCGCGCGGCGCGCGCGCACGTAGCCGAGGTTCGCGAGGCGATCGCGGCCGCGCACAACCGGATCGCGCAGCTCGATCGCTCACGCGCGGTCACCATCGGGCGCGAGCGTGATCGCGCGGTCCGCGCGTACATGGGCGGCGACGACGCGGTCCTGATCTCGGATCTCCTGTCGGCGCCATCGATCAACGATCAGGCGCGCCGCGCGATCTACGCCAACGCCGGTCAGAGCGCCGACGCGCGCATCGTCGACGAGATCGAAGCCCATCTGGATCGCGAGACCGGGAACCTCGGCGTCCTCGAGGGCCGCGACCGCGTCGCAGCCCGCGCGCTCGCCGTCGCGAACGACGGGCTCACCGAGGCGTACAAGACTGTCTTGATGCTGAGCGCCGTCGCGGACGATGCATCGCACGGGGGGCGCGTGTTCCCTGTCGACGGACCGTTCGAGTTCGACGATTCGTGGGGAGCGTTCCGCGCCGATGTCGCCGTCGATACGGGCAGCCACGGCCACGATGCGACCGACATCATGGCCGCAGCCGGCACGCCGGTCGTCGCGATCGAGTCGGGCACGCTCGACCGGGTGGGTTGGAACGCGCTCGGCGGCTGGCGATTGTGGATCAAGGGAGTGTCGGGGACCACCTACTACTACGCACACCTCAGCGCGTACGGGCCGAGCCTCATGGACGGCGTGCCCGTGCTCGCGGGGCAATACCTCGGGCTTGTCGGTAACACCGGGAACGCCCGCGGCGGACCTGCGCATTTGCACTTCGAGGTGCATCTTCCGGACCTTCCGGCGACGACTCCGACTCCGCCGCTCGCCGGGAGCGTGCCCGGCTCGGAGGGCGTCGTCGTCAATCCGTATCCGCTCCTGTGTCTGCTCGCCGGCGCACCGGTCCCGACGATCCCTCCGTCGGATCCGTCACCACCGCTCGCGCCGCGCCCGACGACCTCGACCGTTCCAGCCGGATCGCGCGGGACGTAGAGCGACCGAGAAGTACCGGCCGAGACGAGCCGGCCGAGCCGCTCGCTCCGGCTACCGTGCGCGCCGTGGCCGGAAGGACATCGATGAATGCGCTGCTCGCGCGTGTCGGCGGCGGTCTGTTCCAGCAGGCGTTCGTCGTCGCTGATTTCGACGGCGCGCAGAGGTCGATGCGTGCGACCCTCGGATGCGGCGAGTTCGTGACGCTGCCGGCGACGGATATCGAATACGACTTCCGAGGCGGGCGGACCACCTGCGCGATCGAGATCGGGTTCGCGCGCAGCGGGAACGTGCAGGTCGAGTTGCTCCGTCCGGTGCACGATTGCATTCGGAGTTCCTCGCGTCGAACGGTCCGGGCGCTCACCACCTCGGTTTCCTCGTCGACGATCTCGACGTGGAGGTGACTGCGGCGCAGGGGCTCGGCTTCGAGCGCGTGCAAGGCGCGACCTTCGGCGCCTTGCGGTTCTGCTATCTCGATACGTGGGACGCGTTCGGCCTCTATGTCGAGCTGGTCGAAGACCCGGATGCCATGATGATGGCGCTGATGCCCTGGCGTTGACGCTCTGATGTCGCCTCGCCATCGCATGTCGGCGTCCGCGGGACTCAGCCGGCGACCGAGAATCCGCCGTCGACCGCAAGTGTGTGACCGGTGATGTAACGCGCCTGTGGGCTCGCAAGGAACAGCACGGCCGGCGCGACCTCTTCCGGCATCGCGAACCGGCCCAGCGGGGTCCGCGCGAGCAGCGGCGCGGTGAGTTGCTCGAGCTGCATCATGGGGGCGGTCATCGCGGTTTCGACGACGCCGGGCGCAACGGCGTTCACCCGGATGCCGTGCTTCGCCCACGCGACCGCGAGGGTCTTGGTCATCTGCACGACGGCGGCCTTCGCCGCGCCGTATCCCGGGACCATCTCGATGCCGAAGAATGACGCCATCGAAGCCAGGTTCACCACGCTCGCCCCTCCGTCGAACGTGCTCGCCGCGAGAAGGTCTCGTATGGCGCTCGCGGTACGGAACGCGCCGAACAGATTTACGGTCACCGCTTCCTCGAACACTTCGGGCTCGTACTCGCTGCGTCCGCCCGGCAGGTTCTGCCCCGCGTTGTTGACGAGCACATCGAGCGCGTCGAGGCTCGCGGCGACCGACTCGATCTCCGCGGTCTCGGTCATGCGGCAGCGTCGGTACGCAAAGGGTGAGAGGTCGACGTCGTACTCGGCGGCATTGTTTCGGGTGCCCGTGACGGTGGCGGTCGCGCCGGCGTCGTGGAACGCGCGGGCGATCGCGAGACCGATGCCGGACGTCCCGCCGGTGACGAGGACGCGCGCGCCTGCGAAGTCGAAGGTCGCTCCGGTCATCTCCACACCCTCTCCCACTCGTTCATGCTTCCTCCGCTGCGACGGGGAACCGGTCGAAGTAGTAGCCGAAGCGGGCGCGCACCGCCGCGGGTTCGATTCCGAAGTCGGTGCGCAGGTCGTAGCGGAGTCTGCCGAATTTGCCACGCGGGTTGTCGGCCATGAACGCGTCGAGCCGTCGACGCGCCGCCGGCGTCATGGGCAGATCCGCCCGCTCGTAGATGCGGTCGACCGTCCCGACGTCGTCGGCCATGAACTCGTGGAACACCACGTCGATGCTGCGGTCGGCGGGCAAGAGGTCGCGGTCGCGCACGCACGTGCGCAGCAGTCGATCGACGCGATCGATCCAGTACTCGACCAACGCTTCGGGCTCGATCGCAGTTCGTCGCATGCGGTCGCCGTAGGCGAGCATCGTCGCGGCCGACTGGATGACCGACACCGGATCGCGATGCGTGATCGCGAAGGCCGCGTCGGGGAAGGTCGCGAGGAGCGCCGGGATCTGTTCGAGGTGTTGCGGTGACTTGAGCACCCAGCGGTTCGGACCGCGCAGGAAGGTGACCACTTGGAGCACCTTCTTCATGTACGCGTAGTGCGAGCGCTGGTCGAGCCCGAGATATACGTCACGCCACCTCGGTACGCGGGCGAGCCATTCGAGCGTGTACGACGCGAAGTCGAGGTCTTCGAGCTCGATCTCCTCCTCGATCGCCGTCGGGTGCTGATGGTGCATCGCGTTGAGCAGCGGAACCGTGCGTATCTGCGCGTCGTAGTCGCGTCGACAGCGCGCAAAGCGCGGGTCGGTGCCGTCGCGCATCGCACCATCGCCCGGAAGCAGAACCGGCTCGAGGCTCTCCCAGTACGGCAGCGAGCGCAGCCGCGTGTCCGACGCGATCAGGTTCACGAGATGGGTCGTCCCCGAGCGGGGAAGTCCGATCACGATGATCGGGGCGACGAGCTCGATCTCGAGAATCTCCGGGCGCCGTCGAACGAGGTCCTCCACGAGCAACCGGCTCGTCAGCAATCGCACCGTCCTCTGGCGGATGGCGAGACGACCGACCGGTCCCAGCCCGGTGTCGGCCTCGACTGCGTCGATCGTGGCGCGGAGCCGCGGAAGGAAGCCGAGGTCGCCGAAGTCGTCACACTGCGCCCGGCCCCGCGCCTCGTCGAGCAGCTGCTCCTCAGCGAGGTCGAGATCGAGCGATGCGACATAGTCGAGTGCTGCCTGCTGGCCGGCGTCGAGGCGCGGTGCGCGCAGGTCGTCGATACGGATGACGTTGTCGAGCTCGTCGCTCATTCGTGTCCGAGGCGATCGATGCGGTTCGTCGCGCTGCGGATCTCGCCTTCGAGCCAACGGGTGAGCCAGAAGTTTGCGCGGCCGTGCTCGGACAAGAGTTGCTCGTGCGCGGCGCGGTACGCGGTGAGCGCGCCCCGGTGGTCGGCGTCGACGGCGAGCGCAATCTCGCACAGTCGCACAGCGTCGAGCGGGTCGTGCGCGGCGAGCGCGGCGGCCCGCGCGGCGACGGCATCGACCCCGCCGGCGAGCCCGATCAACTCGGAGGCGCCATGTTCCGGTGCGGTCCCGAAGAGGTCGAGGGTCGAGTGCTGGTGAAACCAACCGGCATATGACTCCCAGATCGCGCGGACGCTCCAGTCGACCCGGCCGTACGCCTCGCCGACGACGAGGTTTTGCGGGAGCGCGATCTCGCGCATCGCCGTCCACACGTCCTTTCCCTCGTTCATCGCCGCGACCGTCGCGTCGTGCACGTACAGCGTCGCGTCGCGGACGCGTTCGCATTCCGAGCGGATGGTTGCATCGCCGCGCACTGGTCCGTGGTGACCGAGCAGCAGGAGCCGCGGTTCGAGGTCGATGATCTTCTGCACCGAATCGGCGAGCGCGAGCGCGAGCGCGAGCGCGCTGCGCATGCGGTCGCCCCGCATGGTCACGAGATTCGGGAAGTGGCCGAACAGCGCCGAGAAGAGGTTGCCGACGAGCGCGACGCCGTCGTCCGGGAGCCACACGACGAGGGAGTCGATCGTTTCGCCCCCGGGAACGCTGATGCATTCCAGGCGCCGTCCTCCGCACTCGAAGTGGTATGTGTCGTCGAAGACGACGTCGGGCGCGGCGGCCTTGGCCGGCGGTGGAAGTTCGACATCGTCGCCGCGCGCGAAACCAGGCTGGCCCATGACGTCGGAGAAGAACGGCAGCGACCGCCGGATGCGCAGACCATGGATGCGCACGTCGTCCGCCTGGCACGCGGTGATGTTTGCCTGCGCGATCAGGAGCGTTCCGTCCTCGCGAAAACGGTCGACGCCGCCGATGTGGTCGGTGTGACTCTGCGTGAGCGTGATGTAGCGCGTCGGCGCCGTGCTCACCGCGTCGTAATTGCGTTTGTGAGTGCGCGCTTCGAACCACATTCCGGTATTCACCACGACGCGGCCGTCGTCGGTCGTGATCAGGTAGCTGCTCGACATCCCCGGCGAGCACCAGATGCCCTGGCCCATGTCGATCGCCTCGGGTGACGACGCGGGCCCGACCGCGAAGAAGTCGGGCTGACTGCGTACGTACTCGGTCATCACGGAGCGCGATGCTCCACCGTCGTGTCGCTCTCACGCCAGTCGCCCTCGTGTGGGTCGCCCGATTGACACCGGTTGACGAGGAACGGAGGCTGTGCGTCGTGAGCTCTGAGTTCGTGAGCCGCCAATTTCCGAGCGGTTTCTTTGCGCGCGACGACGAGACGGACGACGCGGAGTTCTACTCGTACCCGCGCTACGTGACACACATCGATGACGGCGCGATCGACGCCGTGGGCGCCCTCTATGACGAGCTCGGGGTGCGCGGTGCCGTGCTCGACCTGATGAGCTCCTGGGTCTCACACTTCCGGGAGTCGCCTGACGCGCTCACGGTGCTCGGCATGAATGCCGACGAGCTCGCGGCAAACCGACAAGCCGGCTCGTGGGTCGTGCACGACCTGAACGCCGACCCTTCGCTTCCCTTCGGCGACAACTCGTTCGATCACGCGACGTGTTGCGTCTCGGTCGACTACCTCACGCGCCCGGTCGACGTGTTCCGCGACGTCGCGCGCGTCGTGCGCGCCGGTGGCCTGTTCGTTTGTAGCTTCTCGAACCGGCTGTTCCCCACGAAGGCGATCCGGGGCTGGCTCGTCTCCGAGAGTGCGATGCATCAGCAGATCGTGGCCGAATACTTCGCCGCGGCCGGCGGCTACGAGCCCGCGCGGACTCGCCAATGCGCAACGCCGCCGCATGGTGATCCGCTGTACGCGGTCTGGGCGATGGTGGGGGCCAGCGGCGAGCCTCGAAGATCTGGAGAGCCAGCGGGAAGCGGGAAACGTCCGGGCCCAGCTTGAACCAGGCCATGTGCTCCTCGATCGCCCGGCGCGCGTCGGTCATGTCGGAATCGGCCACGCCCATGAACGCGAGCTGGTCGTCGTCGACGAGCGCGTCCTGGGGAAGGTCGACCGTGAACTCGGTCGCGGTGCGCCGGATGTCCGAGAACCCGGCGTCACGCATGATCCCGACGGTTCGCTCGGGGTCGGCGAGTGCGAAGGGCCCGGTCGGCGACTTTCCCTCCGCCGGCGGAAGGACCGGTTGCAGGAAGCGCGCGATCGCATACGCGAAGAACCACGGGTTTCGGTCGGCCGACTGCCAGCACGCGAAGCCGACGCGCCCGCCCGGGCGGAGACCGCGCGCGATGTCGGCGAAGGCGGTAACGGGTTCGTCGAAGAACATGACGCCGAATTGGCTCATCGCGACGTCGAAGGGAGCGCCGGGCACGTGGTCGTGCTGCATGTCGACGATCCGGAAGGAGATGTTGGCGGCAGAGGCCTCGCGCACTCGCCGCCGCGCCGGCTCGACGAGCGGGGTCGAGAGATCCGCGCCGACCACCGATCCTTCCGGCAAGACGCGCCGGCCGCCCTCGATCGCGGCCATGCCCCCGCCGCAGCCGATGTCGAGAACGCGTTCGCCCGGTGCGAGCGCGAGCGCGTCGAGCAGGTGGGGGGTGACGGCATTGGTGAACCGCTCCCGCTTCGGCCAGACCGCGGTCCAGCGCTCGTCGTTCCACCGGCGCCGCTCGGCGGCATCGGCTTCGGCGGTTTCGCGCGTCATGGCCGTCTCACGCTCGCGACGCCGTCGCAATCTACGGTGTCGGGCATGGACGAGCACGAGATGCGTCGGCGGGTGCGCGACGCCCGCGTCGGCCGTCTGGCGACGATCACGAGCGACGGTCGACCGCACCTCGTGCCCTGTTGCTTCGCGCTCGCGGGCGACGTCGTGTACTCCGCGATCGATGCGAAGCCGAAGTCGACGATGGCGGTGCGCCGGCTCGCGAACCTGTACGCGAATCCACACGCGGCCCTGCTCATCGATTACTACTCCGACGATTGGTCGGCGCTGTGGTGGGTGCGATTGGACGGCGAGGGGCGCGTCCTCGACCGAGGCGCCGAGCGCTCGGCCGCGATCGTGCTCCTCACGCAGAAGTACCCCGTGTACGTGGCCGAGCCCCCGCAGGGTGCGGTCGTCGCGATCGACATCGACGATTGGCGAGGCTGGCCGTAATCGACCGGTGCGGCCGGTTCGCCGCGTCCGGAAAGCCGGCGCGGGCGCTCTACTGTGCTGACGGTGAGCGAGCACGTCGACCCCGATCTCGAGACCGTCGCGCCGCTACCGCCGGATCCGATTCCGGCTCCCGACTCGGGGTCGACGCCTCGGCGTGCCGCGCGACGGCCAGTCGCAACGCTCGCCCCCGCACTGGCCGTCGTGTCGCTCGTTGTCGGATTCGGCGTGGCGACGATCGTCGTGAACGCGCGCGATTCGAGCCCCAGGGGGGCCGTGACCGTGGCTCCCGACGACAGCGTTCTCGGTGCGATCACCCTTCAGCAGAGCGACGTACCTTCCGGTGACAAGGTGACGCTCCTTCGTCGGGGTGCAGATCTCACCGTCGCCACGCTCGATCTGTGCAACGGGCGATTTGACAGCGAGGCACAGCGCACCGCACGCCGCCAGGTCGCCCTCACCGACGCCCAAGGGAACCTGCTCCTGAGCACCGAGGCGATTCTGTATCGCACTCCGTCCGGGGGCGACGGCGCGTGGCCTCGCACGCCGTCGGTAGAGCGACTCGCCTACGACTTCGTGGCGACCGACGCGACCACGGTAGAGTCGTCGCACTCGGTCGCGGTGTACCTCCGCCGTGGTCGGGTGCTGATGGGTCTGTATTTCGCGCGACCCGACGGGCGCCAGGCCGCGATCGACGGCCGCACCGCGATCGCCGACATCGTCGGAGTTTTTGAGACGCGCATGGCGAAGATCCCCGCTCGCGTCGCCGGCTAACTATCAATACTGGTCGCTCGCGCTTCGCCTCCCATCCGGTCGGCTCCGCTGTGGCCCCTTCACTATTGGTCGCTCGCGCTGCGCCTCCCATCCGGTCGGCTCCGCTGCCGCTCCTTCACTATTTGTCGCTCGCGCTGCGCGTCCCATCCGGTCGGCTCCGCTGCCGCTCCTCGGGCCGCTCCGAGCGCGTTACCGTTTCCGGGTGCACGGGTCGGGCGCGGGCGGAGAAGCGACGCGGCCACTCGTGATCGCACGCGCGATCCGCGCGTTCGCCGACGGATTCGCGAGCGTCCTTCTCGCGCGATACCTCCAGCACCTGGGCTTCAGCGGGTTCCGGATCGGCGCCATCATCACGGCGACGCTCCTCGGCTCGGCCGCGCTCACGCTGTGGGCGGGTTTGCGACTCAACCGGTGGGGCTCGCAGCGGGTGTTGCTCGCGTCGTGCGCCCTGATGGCGCTCACGGGTGTCGGCTTCGCCACGGTCACGCGCTTCGCTCCACTTCTCGTCGTCGGGTTCGTCGGCACCTTGAACCCTTCGGGTGGCGATGTCAGCCTGTTCTTGCCCACCGAACAGGCCGTACTCGCCGACCTCACCGAGACGGGTAAGCGACCCCGCCGTTTCGCGGTCTACAACCTCGCAGCGGCGCTCACCGCGGCGGCCGGCGCGCTCGCGTCGGCGCTTCCCGAGAAGCTGGCCACGGCGAACGGGTGGGACGTCGCGACGATCGAACGGCTGTCGTTCCTGGTGTACGTCGCGACGGCGATCGGTGCCGCGCTCACCTACCGCGGGCTGCGCGGGCAGATTGCACTCGCGTCACCGCGTCGCGGCCTGCATCGTTCGCGCTCGATCGTCATTCGGTTGTCGGCGTTGTTCGCGCTCGATTCCGCGGGCGGCGGTTTTGCCGTGCAATCGCTGGTCGTGCTCTACCTCGATCTTCGGTTCGGGCTCTCGCCCGCGGTGACGGGCGCGACGCTCGCGGCGGCGGGCGTGCTGACGGCGTTCTCTCAGCTTGCCTCGGCGCGACTCGCCGGCCGGTTCGGTCTGGTTCGCACCATGGTCTTCACGCACCTCCCGGCGAATATCTTCCTGATTCTGGCGGGAATCGTGCCGAGTGCGCCGCTCGCGGTCACCTTCTTGCTGCTCCGCGCCGCGCTCTCGCAGATGGACGTACCGGCGCGCCAGGCACTCGTCATGCGCCTCGTCGAACCGGACGAGCGGGCTGCAGCGGCCAGCGTCACGAATGTGCCCCGGAGCCTCGCGACCGCCGCGACGCCGGCACTCGCGGGCCTGATGCTCGATCACACGAGCTTCGGGTGGCCGCTCGTGATCGGCGGCACGATGAAGGCGCTGTACGACCTGTTGCTCCTCGCCCAGCCGCTGGATCGCGACTGACCCCGCAAGATCATTGGTCGCTCGCGCTGCGCCTCCCATCACTAGTGGTCGCTCGCGCTGCGCCTCCCATCACTAGTGGTCGCTCGCGCTGCGCCTCCCATCACTAGTGGTCGCTCGCGCTGCGCCTCCCATCACTAGTGGTCGCTCGCGCTGCGCCTCCCCTCCGGTCGGCTCCGCAGTCGCTC
>JBBQTI010000058.1:0-22390 GCA_038213435.1 Acidimicrobiia bacterium | reverse complement strand
TGGTCGCCCCCGAGATCCGCCAAAAACTGCGTCTCACAGACAAAACCCCCAAGGCCGCGAGCCGCCCACCGATCAAGATCAGCATCACTAAACCCAACCACATCCTTACAAGCATCCCAAAACACGATCCGATTCGCCGCGCTGCCGGACGTCGAGTCGAGGGACGTTCCCGTGGGATGGGCGCGACCCGCGGCCGGCGCCTTGGGCAGCAGCCCGGACGGGCCCGCGGCCCACGCAACGAGCGTGGTGGCGAGCACGAGCGTGAGAGTCACGACGCCCCGGTTGACGGCGAAGGGCGAGCGGGCCCCGAAGGGGAATCGTCTGCTTCCGGACGCGCGCGAAATGGGCATAGCAATGTGATCGGCCACTTAGCGCGGTCGCTTGAGATGGCCTGTGTGGCTCATGTGGCTCATGTGGCCGCGAGTAGACGACGAGAATGCGATTCTGGCACGGGTTACACCTGTCGCGTTGGGGCTACTCCGCCGTGCTGACCTCGCCCAATGATCCGCCTCGTTGGTGTGGTGCTCGCCGAACAACACGACGCCTAGGACGTCATTGACCAAGCCACGAATGCGCGTCATCGCTGGCGAACAACGACCCGACCTCGAGGAAGTCGACCAAGATGAGGACCAGGGACGATGTGTCACTGGTTCACCGAAACGGCCACGTAGCGTGGCGTCGCTGGTCTGCAAAACCTTTCACGCGGGTTCGATTCCCGCCGCCGCCTCTAGCTTCTCTTGTCGGCGCCGGGCTTCCTAGATGACCGACGCGGTGACCGAGCTCGCGCGGCGCAGCGCGCGATGGATGACGGCAGCATCGCCGAGCCGGTGGCGCAGCTCGCGTTCGAGGCCGCCGATCGGGTACAGGTTTTGCGGCGCTCTCGTGTCTTTGTGCGGAGCCGACGCGAAGGGCGGGAGCACAAGCGTGATCCGATCGGCGAGCGCGATGACCGTGTCGGGTGCCAGCGCGCCGGTCGCCTCGCAGCGGACGATTCCCGCCCACGGTCCACCCTCGGGGCCCGGGAGTCGGACGTACCACGACTGGCGACTGAACGGCTGCGCCTCGACCCGGAACACCGGTGTGCGCTCGCCGGGTGCGAGCGCGCCGACGACGCGATCGAGCTCGGCGGGAAGGTAGCGGACGTGGTGGCTCTTGACGATCCCGACCGCGTCCGGGACGTGGGCCCGCTTGCGCAACGGGCCGTCGAGCAGCAACAGCTCGTCACCCCGGCCGCGCGCCTGTTCGGCGACGAGCACCTCGGCATCGCTCATATCGGAGTGCACCGCGTACATCAGCGATTCGGGCCGCGCGTCGGTTGTGCGGTGCGCCAGGAACGTGCCGGCGCGGGTCCCGACGTCGGTGATCGCCGCCGTCGGTGCGTACACTCCGCGCGCGACGACGACGTCGACGACCTTGGCCCGCCCGTCGCAGCGGACCGCTCCGGCGGCGTACGACGCGAAGATGCCCGAGACCGCGTTGCCGTCGGTTTCGTCGACCCACACGCGCGCTTCGAGTCGCCGCACGCCGTCGACGAAGATCAGCGCGTCGGGCACGACTGTGGCCGCCGGCGGCCGCCGAGGGCTCCACTGGTGCGGCGCGCACTCCACGTCGACGACCACCGGCGCGTCGGAGTCCTGCATCTCGGCCTCGGTCGAGGCGCCGTAGCCCGGATCCCACGGATCGACGGTGAACCTCACGACTCCTCCCGCGTCACCGCGCCGCTCGCGACGCGGAAGCGAACCGGCACACGTTCCGCGAGTGCGGGGACGTGCGTGACGAGCCCGACCATCCGTCCCTCGGTGCCGAGCGCCTCGATCGTCGACGCGACCGCGTCGAGCGTGTCGGCGTCGAGGGAGCCGAAACCCTCGTCGAGCAGGATCGCGTCGAGCTTCGCCCCACCCGCGGTCGACAGCGACGCGAGCTGGTCGCTCAACGCGAGGGCGAGCGCCAGGGACGCCTGGAAGGTCTCGCCGCCCGAGAGCGTGCGCACCGATCGTGTCTCGTCCGCGTTGCCGTGATCGAGGACGACGAACTCCTCGTCGTCGTTCGATGCGAGCGAATAGCGGCGCTGGGAGAGCGCGTACAAGGTCTGCGAGGCGGCATCGACGAGCACGTCGAGCGCCTCGGCGAGCATCCACCTCTCGAAGCGATTCGAGCGCAGCAGTTCGCCCAGCAACCGGGCGACGTCGTGTTCGGCGCGGGCCGCGTCGACCTGCTCGCGCAGCTTCGCGGCGCGCTCGATCGCGTCGTCGATCCGCAGGAGCTCGTGTCGCGCGTCCGTGCCGTGCTCGATGACCGCGTCGCGCAGGACCGGGAGCGTCGGATCGTCGACCACGACCCCGGCGGCGCGTGCACGGTTGGTCAACTGGGCGGTGCGATCCGCGCGCCGGCCGTGCCGCGCGTCGAGCGCGCGACGCGATTCGCCGGCATTGCGTTCGAGGTCGGTGCGGGCCCGTTCGCTCCAGGCGGCGAGCGAAGACCAGTCGGCCGCGAGCTCGGAGGTCGGCCGGGGCGGGTCGAGGCCGGCGCGCAGGAGCGTTTCGCGCCCCGCGGTGAACTCGAGCCGGATCCTGTCGGCCTGCTCGTCGACGGTGAGCCGGCGCGCGCGTGCGTCGGCCTCCGCGTTTGCCGTGACTCGCTCGGCGGTGCGCGCCGTGACCAGCTCCGCGCGCCGCTGTTCGGCGTCGGCGATCGCGGCGGCGACGGTCGCGGGATCGGGGTAGTCGACGAGTGTCACCCGCAACCCGGCTTGTCGTTCGACGAGCTCGCTTCGTGTCGTGACCGCGGCGACGTGGGAGGCGGTCGCGACCGCGCGCGTGTTCTCCGCTCGAACGAGCAGGTCGCGAGCTTCGTCGAGCGCGGCCTCGCTTCTGGCCACACCCGCGGGCTTGCGGCGCTTGGGCACCTCGGCGACGTCGTGCTCGCACACGGGACACGGCTCGCCGGCAACGAGATGCGCGCGCAACGCGTGTGCCCGGTGCGCGTCGTGCGCGGCGTCGACCGCGCGCTGCCGATCGGCAACGAGCTCCTGTGCCCCCGCGACGAGTGCCTCCGTGCGGGCCTGCTCCTCGGACGCCTGCGCCACCTGATCCTCGACGTCCTCGATCCGAGCCGCGAGCACCGCCGACGCCAGGTGCGCATCGTGCGCGCGGGCCAGCTGGGCCGGGTCCTCCGCGGCGTCGACGCGGGCCTGGGCCGCGGCGATCTCGGCCGTCGCCCGGGCGTGCGTTCGGGTCGCCGCGTCGAGCGCGGCCCGTGTCTGTTCGAGCTCTGCCGCAATGTCGTCGATCCCGGGAGGTACGACGACGGCGCGCACGACCTCGATGTGCGCGGTGCCCGTCGTGAGGCGCGCGCGCAGATCGGCGATTGCGGCGGCATTGGCGTCGTCGTCGACGCCGGCTGCGTCGACCGCCGTGTAGATCTCGCGTAGCTGCGCGACCCGCTGCGCCGCGGTCGTTCGGACCTCATCGGTGGCGAAGGCGAGCTCTTCGAGTTGGCGGCTCTCCAGCTCGATCGCGCCGGCGGCTTCCTTGGCGCGCTCGCGTGCGAGCTGGCCGATCCGGTCGTACACGTCGAGTTCGAGCAGGCGCACGAGGAGGTCGCGACGCTTGGCGGGCTCGTCGTGCAGGAAGCGGGCGAACTCGCCCTGCGGGAGCACGATGCATTTCGTGAAGTGCGCGAAGGACAGCCCGAGCAGCCGTTCGACCGCTCCCTTCATCTTGCTACGGTTCTCCGCGAGCACCTCGGTGGTGCCGTCGGCGAGAACTCGTTCGAGCAGCGCATCGCCCGCGGTGCGGCCCTTCTGGAGTCGCACGACGCGCGTCGCGCGGTAGCGCGCGTCGCCGACGTCGAATGTCAAGGAGACCTTCGCTTGCTGCGAGCCGAGGCTGACGACCCGTCCAACGAGCCGCTCGTCGTCGTAGCGCGGGATGCTGCCGTAGAGCGCGAAGCACAACGCGTCGATGATCGTCGACTTCCCGGCACCGGTCGGCCCGACCAGCGCGAAGTAGTCGACGTCGTCGAACGACAGCTCGACCGGAGCACGGAACACGCCGAAGCCCTCGAGCTGTAGGTGCACCGGGCGCATCAGCGGGCGTCGACCAGCGCGTCGTCGAACAGGCGGGCGAAGAGTTGGAGAACACGATCGTCGTCGATGCCTTCGGACGCGGCGTACTCCGCGAACAGCTCGTGTGCGCTCCGGCCGCGACGCGAGCGCGACGGCTGTTGCCACCCTTCGCTCTCCGGACGCTCGACGCGCACGTCGACCGCGCGCGGAAGCAGGGCGCGGACCTCGTCGGCGAGACCGGCCCGGATCGGTTCGTGCAAGACGACTCGCAGCCACGCGTCGCCCACCTCGGAGGCCTGCGCCCGCACTTCGTCGAGCGTGCCCTGGAGGGTGCGCAGAGTCCATGCGCTACGCAACGGTCGTGCTTCGACACGCGCCGGAGTTCCCGGCGCGGCCTCGACGAGCAGGACGTGCTTCGCGTCACGCTCTTCACCGAAGTCGACCTGGATGGGGGACCCCGCGTACCAGGCGGGCGCGGGCGCCTCGATCCGCTGCGCGCGGTGCAGGTGCCCTAGAGCGACGTAGTGCGCGCCGACCGGGAGCTGGACGCCTTCGATGCCGTACTCGTTCGTGACTTGAGCATCTCGCTCTCCGCCGCCCAACTTGGCGCCGCGCACGTAACAGTGTGCGGCCAGCACATTGACCGCGTCGGGACGGAAACTGCGGCAGAGCGCGTCGATGAGCACGCGCATGCGCTCCGCATACAGACCCGTGCTCTGCGCTACGTCGAGCTCGAGCAATTGCTCGGCGCGCACTGCGAAGCGCTGCGACACGAAGGGCACGAGCACGATGACGGCTTGCTCGCCGGCGGCGGTCGTGCACTCGACCACGCCTCCCGCGTCGGGGTGAGCGGCGTGACCGAGCAGGGTGATCCGCGCGGCCCGGAACACCGGGGCCCACGCGTCGAACGCCTGTTGATTGTCGTGGTTGCCGCCGATCGCGATCACCTGCGCGCCCGTGTCGCGCAATGCGAGCAACGATTCCCATACGACGCGTTGCGCGTCGGGCGGGGGCGCGGCCGACTCGAACAGGTCGCCGGTGACGAGCACGAGATCGACCTGTTCGGCGCGCGCGATATCGGCGATCTCGGCGAGCACCGCTCGGTGCTCGCCGAGGCGGGACATGCCGCGGAGCTGCTTGCCGACGTGCCAATCGGAGGTGTGCAGGATCCTCACGACGTCAGGCGGGCGCGGCGGATGCGGGCAACCCCGCGAACGGATCGTCGGGAAGCGCCGCCGCACCGCTGGCCGAGGGGTTGGCGCCGCGCTCGGACGGACGGGTCGCCCACGCCGGAAATGGGAATTCGACGACGAGGGGAACCGGGATCTCGGGTTGCATCACGAACATGGTCCCGGGTTTCGCGATGGTCGCCCGCTTCTGATGCGTAGTGGGCAGGAAGCCGTACTCGGGCCGGGTGGCTTCCGCGGGGTCGAGGCGACCGACGACCCGAATCGACGAGTTGGCGATGATGCGCCGCTCGACCTCGCTCGCGGTCTGCTGCGCGCCGACCAACACGATGCCGAGCGAGCGGCCGCGCTCGGCCACGTCGAGGAGGATCTCCTTGATGGGCGAGTCGCCTTCGCGCGGCGCGTACCTGTTCAGCTCGTCGAGCACGACGAACAGGAGCGGCCGAGCCGTTCCCGACTGCTCCTTACGGTCGAACGCGGTGCGCAGCGTCACGCCGACGACGAAGCGCTTGGCGCGATCGGGAAGGTTGTGGAGGTCGACGACCGTCACCTGCGCGTCGTCGGTCTCGATGCGGTGCTGCGCCGTCTCGGGAATGTCGGCGCGGACGAGCTGATCGAGCGCCCGCTGCGACGTGAGCAAGCGACGCACGAACGCGTTGATCGTGCCGGTGCCGGTTGCCGGCCCCGCCCAATCGCGGCGGACGAGATCATCGTCGCTCTGCACCTTGGAGATCACCAGGTCGACGAGCTCGCGGTACGTGCGCAACATGCGACCGTCGATCCGCCATCCGCCGTCGGCGGCCGCGACCCCGTCGCGCCGCAGCGCGGCGGCCACGTTGTGCACCACCATCGTGTACTGCTGGCGATCGTCCTCGGCGTCTGCGAACGCGAAGGGAAACAGCTCTCCTGCGACGAAGTCGGCGAGCGTCCAGTAGAAGGCGTGCACGCCGAGCGTACGTGTGGCCACGTCGGGACGCGCGTTCACATCGCCCTTGCGCGGCGGCGCGAACACCGCAACCGACTTGAACGCGCCGGGCATGAGACCGAGCTCGCGGTACTTGTCGCGATCGGAGTCGGCGAGCTCGATGTTGTCGTGGTCGAGGAAGAGGAGGTCTTCACCCTTCACGTTGAACACCAGCGCGCGCGTGTTCAACGCTTCGTCGTCGAGCACGCCGGAGTGGAAGACGGCGTACAGCAGGAAGGTCGCGTACGTCGTCTTCGTCGCGACGCCGGAGATCCCCGAGATGTTGACGTGCGCGCCGCGGGTGCCGTCGAGGAACTCGAGGTTCGCGTACAGCGGGCGCCCGTCGCGACCGAGGCCGATCGGGAGCTTCCGCTCCATCTGGTCGAAGAAGAGTGCCTGGTCGCGCGCTTCCCCGCTTGCCCGGTGGACGGCCGTGCCGGGAGTGGGCGGCACGAACACCTCGGGCTCGACGCGCGTCGTGAGAACCTCGGCCGCTTCGACCGGCTCGGCGGGAAGCTGCCCGTCTTCGATCAAGAAGACGTCGGAGTCGAAGCGCGCGCCCTCGTGCCGGGCGCGCACCTGCGTGACGATGCCCGACAGGTGGACCGACTCGTCGCGGCCGGGCACCCGGCGCTCGCAGACGACGACGTCGTCGAGTTGGAGGTACTGCTCGGGCGCGACTGCGACCCAGAAGGCAAGGGGCGTCGCATCCTCGGTGCCGAGGACCCGCCCGACCGGCTCGCGTCCGGGATCGGCGGTCTCGGATCCGGTCATGATGCGACGGTACTGCCGGGGTGTGACACTGGTCGCGGATGGCGCGGTGGGAGCGCGCAGGCCGCGAGCGACCCGTGCTGGACACCCATCGCCCGCTCCTCTAGGATTTAGAACACGTTCTAAAAACGCCGGTCGATGGCGAAGGGGAGGGTTCACGGATCATGGAATTCGGCCTATTCCAAGGCGGCTTCGTACACAGGGACGTCGCGGCCAAGAACCCGAACGCCGAGCACGATCGGCTCATGAGCGAGGTCGCGCTGTGCGAGGTGGGCGACCGCCACAACTGGAAGTACGCCTGGTTCACCGAGCACCATTTCCTCAAGGAGTACTCGCACATCTCCGCGAGTGAGACGCTCATGGCGTGGGTGCTCGCGCGCACGCAGAACATCCACGTCGCGTCGGGGATCATCAACATCACTCCACCGGTGAATCACCCCGCGCGAGTCGCCGAGCGGGTTGCGATGATGGACGTCGTCTCGAACGGCCGGTTCGAGTTCGGCACCGGACGAGGTTCGTCGAGCACCGAGATGGGCGGCTTCGGTATCACCGACCCCGAAGAGACCCGCGACATGTTCGACGAGGCCATCCGCGAGATCGTGCGCATGTGGCGCGACGAGCCGTACTCGTACGACGGCAAGTATTTCTCGATGCCGGAGCGCAACGTGCTGCCGAAGCCTTACGTGAAGCCGCACCCGCCGTTGTGGGTCGCAGCCGGCAATCCCGAGACATTCGAGCGCGCGGCGCGTATGGGCATCGGCGTGATCTGTTTCACCGGTGGCACTCCCGAGAAGATGGCACCGCTCGTCGACACGTACAAGAAGCACATCGTGAACGCGGAGCCGGTGGGTGAGTACATCAACGACAACATCGCCATCACGACCAGCTTCATGTGCCTCGAAGACCGCGACGAGGCGCGCAACTACATGGCGCATTCGGGGAACGGACGCCAGCAGACGCTGGTGTTCCACTACCTCGACACGTTCCCCAAGCCCCCGTTCGTACCCGAATGGCCCGCGGAGATCCCCGACCCCACTCCCGAGGCGATCGAAAAGGGTTTCCGGAGCGGCGGCGCAATTGTCGGTACGCCCGACGACTGCGCGGAGGGCATTCAGAAGTGGGTCGACATCGGCGTCGACCAGCTCATCATGGGACCGTCGGGCAGCACCTACCCGCACGAGTTGCTCGAGCGGACCGTGACGCTGTTCGGTGACGAGGTCATTCCGCGGTTCGACACGGACTCCGAGCACTCCACGTCGAAGTACCGGTCCGCCGCCGCCGGCTGATGGCCTGGCCCACGGACGGGAACGATCACACCGAGCACTCGGACCACCCCGATCTGACCGGCGTCGCCGGGGAGATGCGTGCGGCATGGCGCGCGGAGCAGGAAACGACCGCCGCCGATGCGGCCGCGCAGTGGCGCCATGGCCGCACCCTCGTCAACTGGTTGTGCGAACGCATGCACGCGGGCGACCGGATCGCGGTGACGGCTGTGGAGCAGCCCTTCGTGGGGCTCGTCGAGGAGGTCGGTGATGATCTGCTCGCGCTGCGGTGCGCGTCCGGCCTCGTCGAGATCCACGTGTGCGCCGGCGTCCCGCTCTCGTTCGAGCTCGTCGAGCACGCAACGCAGGGCGGGATGCGCGCGGCGTCGCGTCGCGGATTTCGCGACGCGTTGCTCGCGCGCGATACGCAGGCGGTGAGGGTCGGGACGCTCCAGCGGCCCGACGGGATCGACGGAACGCTCCGGCTCGATCGCGACTTCGTGGAGATCGCGACTCGAACGGGCGCCGAGACGATCGTCCCGATCGCGCATATCGCATGGGTGACCGCCGGGCGCGAGTGAACGATCAGCGCGGCGCGTCGAACAGATAGCGCAGCGAGCGTGACAGGTTCACGTGCTGCACGGTCACGTGGAACTCGTCGGGCAGCACGACGCTGTCGATCTCGAAACTCGGGTAATTGCGCCCGCGTAGGGCCGCGACCATCCGCTCGGTGTCGGCGACCATGTCGATGTGGCGGAGACCGGCCTTCTCTCGTTCGTCGGCCGGCATCCGGCTCACCTCGCGTTGGCGACCGTCGTGGTCCTCGTGCTCGCCGACCGCGAAGAACACTTTCGCCGGCAGGTCGTCGTGCGTCTCGGCGTAGCCCGCCTCGTAGCCGAACATCATGTCGTCGTCCCACCACAGCGATGGGCTCCCGATGCCGTAGCGCCGGAACGTGCCCGGTTCGGTGAGGAGCACGTACGTCGCGAACAGGCCGCCCTGTGAGTGCCCGAAGAAGGCGGAGTCTCCGCCGTCGACGAGGTATCGCGACCGCACCCACGGCTGAAGCTCGTCGCGGATGAACGCGAGGAACCGCGGGGCCCCACCCATCAATGTCTGCGCCGGGAAGATGTCGGTGTAGCCGGTGTCGTAGGTGGGCGTGAAGTCGCGGGTACGCAGGACGACCGTCTCGTCGATGCCACCCAGGCGGTAGCCGATCCCGACGACGAGCATCGGCGGGAGCTGGGCGGAAAGCTGCATGAAGCGGACGATGTCTACCGCGCTCGCGAACATCCCGTTCGCGTCGCCGACGTAGAGCACCGCGGGGGGCGCCGCATCCGGTGCGCCGCAGTTTCCGACGAAGATCTTGAACTCGTCGCCGACGTGCTCCGAACGCAGGAAGTGCACCTCGGTGCCGGCAAGCGGCGATCGATCGTTCGCGGTCCCGGCGCCGCTCAACCGACCGTCAGCTTCTCGCTGATCTCCCAAAGTCGGGCGGCGGCCGCGTCGTCGAGCGCCGGCGCGGCGGGCTTCACGGCTTTGCCTTTGATGAAGTACTGGCCCGTGATGCCTTCGACGTCGGGAGACGTCGCGAGGTAGATCGAGGTGAGCGCGCCTTTCTGGGACGAGATCGCGAAGGGACGGATGAGCGGCATTCCGACGGATCCGAGCAGGCCGAGGTCGCCCTCGCGGGCGAAGTTGCTGGCGACGAAGCCAGGATGCAAGGCGTTGGCCGTGAGCACGTCGGGGTCGAAGCGGCAGGCGAGCTCGCGCGTGAACAGGATGTTCATGAGCTTCGTCGCCGAATAGACGCCGAAGCCACCGTACCTGCGACGCTCCCAGTCGAGGTCGTCGAAATCGAGTCCGTTGCGCGCGGTCGTGTGCGCGAACGACGAGACGTTGACGACGCGCGCGGGAGCGCCACGCGCGAGCGCGTCCTGGAGCAGGTTCGTCAGCAGGAAGTGGCCGAGGTGGTTGACCTGGAACTGCGCCTCGTGGCCGTCGACCGTCACGACGCGCTTGCGCAGCACGCCGCCGGCGTTGTTGAGCAAGACGTCGAGCCGGTCGTGCCGGGCCGTGAACGCGTCGGCGAACGCGCGAACCGACGCAAATGACGCGAGGTCGATCGGGATCGTCTCGACCCGGCCGCGCGCGTCTGCGCGCGTCTCGATCTCGGTGCGCGCGGCCGCGGCCTTCGCCGGGTTGCGGGCGGCGATCACGACGTGCGCGCCCGCGCGGGCGATCCCGATCGCGGCCTCCTTGCCGATGCCGCTGTTGCCGCCGGTGACGACCGCGACCTTCCCGGCGAGGTCGCTCACGACTGCGCTTTGTCGGCCGCGCTCGGGGAACGGTCTTCGCCGGGCTGCGCCCGGACCCAGGCGATCAGCTCGTCGCGGTGAAAGCGGATCTCCCTCCCGCCCGGGAAGCGGTGCGCGGGAATGCGGCCTTCGCGCACCATCCGGCGTAGGTACTCGACGTGCACGTGCAGCAGCTCGGCGGCGAGCGCCGTCGTCAGGATTTCGGGGTAGCGGCTGGCCGCGGTGGGCGAGTCGCCGTCGGGGGTCGGCATGGGGCCGCACGTTAGCCGCCATCTGGGACAACTTCGAGCTATCTGCGACACCAGCGGTTGCGACGGCGCGGTTGCGTAGGGCGGCAGCTAGACGAAGCTCGATCGCGGATCCTCAGGGGGACTTGGTGGCCTGCAGGGTGTAGGTAGCGGCCAAACGGTTGGGAGTGTGCCGCAGGCGGTATTCCCCGCCACCAACTTCCTCCATTGCGTCGTCCAACGGGTTCCATGGCACGGTGTCGTGCTCCTCGATTGATGTGAGGGACATGCCCGCGTTCATCAGCGCAGTGATCACCTCGGCCAGGCCGTGGTTGAAGTGCACGATGTCAGGCGATCCCAGTGGCTCGACGTGCGCGACATAGCTGACCGGCTCCGAGAAGTGCACGCCCGCGGTCTCGAAGTACGGAAACTCCACAACGACAAGACCGTCCGGTCGCGGGTCGGCCAACGTCCAAAGCATCGGGTGGCCCTCGCGGATGAAGAGTCGGCCACCGGGTCGTAGAAGCTCGGCAACGACCTGCGCCCAACGGCGGATGTCGGGCAGCCAGCACAGCGCGCCGATGCCCGTGTACACGAGGTCGAAGCGATCGGAGCCGAGCGCGTCGACGGCCGCGTACAGCTCGCTCTCGACATAGTCGATCTGCGCACCGCAATCGGCGGCGAGTTGCGCAGCTACCGCAAGCGCGGGGCGAGAGAAGTCGAGGCCGGTGACGCTGCCTGCACCGAGCCGGGCGAGCGAGAGAGTGTCAGTGCCAATGTGACACTGCAGATGCACTACGTCGAGGCCGTCGATACTGCCGAGGTGCGGAAGATCGAAGCGCACCACGTTCGACAGATGCGCAGGATCGGCTCGGAATTGCTCGAGTCCGTACGCGTGCTCGTGATGCGCTACCCGGCTGTTCCAATTCGCCCGGTTGACAGCCACGTAATCGCTCACCGTGTCATCGTCCCACGGCCCTGGCAAAGCGTCGATCTTCGCATCTCAACGCCTGCGCAGGGGCAACCTCGTCGGGTACACGATTGCTAGACGAGTGGCACGTTGAAAGCTCGTGGATCCGATGGTCGAACATGCCGAGGGCGTAATGTTGGGCAAGCCGGCCGAGGTCGCCGACGCTCAGAGAGAACGACAACGGTCGAAAATGTTCGGCCCACCTCGCGGCCCGGTCAATGCGACTCGAACGTCGGCCTGTGATGGAATGGCGTCGCGATGACTGCCTCACCCGGCGAGCCGAAACGACCCAACGACGAGCTGAACTACGCGGGTCTCTACGAGTTTCGGTTCGAGGGCGTGAATCATCAGACGCGCCGGGAGGTTTGGGAGGAGGTCGGCCGCTTCGTGTGGGAGCGCATGGGTCGGCCTCGCCGTGTGCTAGACCCCGCCGGCGGCTTCGGCGAATTCGTCAACGCCGTACCCGCTGAAGAGCGCTGGCTCGTGGACGTCATCGACTATCCCGAGCGCGAGACGGATCCTGGTGTGAAGGTCGTGATCGGCGACATTTTCGACATCGCACTGCCGAGCGCGCACTTCGACGGCGTGTTCGCATCCAACATCCTCGAGCACTTCCGAGAGCCGGAGAACGTCGCCCGATTTCTCGAGCGCATGCGCGACACTCTTGCCCCCGGTGGTGTCGTCGCCGTCATGGGACCGAACTTCAAGTACTGCGCGCGCGAGTACTTCGACTGCGCCGACCACGCGCTCCCGCTCACCCATCTGTCGATTCAGGAGCATCTCTACGCGGCCGGGTACGACGTGACCGATGTCATCCCCCGCTTTCTTCCCTACTCGTTCCGGAGCCGGCTCCCCGCGTCACGACAATTGGCTGCGCTGTATCTGCGCATGCCGATCCTCTGGCGGCTCCTGGGCAAGCAATTCCTCGTGCTCGGCACGCCGCGCTGATCGCGCCGTCTACGCCGGTGTCACGATCCGGAACACGTGCACGGTGCCGCGCTCGAACACGAGCTGCAGGTTCTTGTTGTGCATGAGCGCGTCGAGATGTAGCCGATGGTGGAACAGACCGAACACGGCTTCATCGAAATAGACCCATCGGGCACGATATCTGGTGCCGAACGTGTCGGCGCGGGAGTTGCTCCCGAGCTCGTCGAGGTGGTCGAGCAAATAGAGCCGATCGTTCCAGTCGCCCACTGCGGCACGATCGGAGAAGATCGGTTTGATCGCGAAGAGCGGATGCAGGCGTCGGAAGGCGTACATCCATAGCGACCCGTCGGCGTTGATGTCGTTGACGATCACATCGTCATCGCGGGAGTGGTCGTGGAGCCACCTGAAGGCTGCAAGGGAGGCGGGAGTGACACGGGCGTCCACGGTGAAGCTGCGTCGCAGGAGACTGACGCTGTCGCGCTGACCGTTGTAGCCGATCGCCGCCGCGAACACGACGAGAGCGCTGAGCGACGCGACCCAGAGCGTTGATCGAGTGTTTCCGCCGCGTCGCCGGACGACTGCATCGACCGCATACCCGAGCGCGACTCCTGCAAAGAACGAGACGAAGAACGCTTGGTTGAAGTCCAGGCGGACCGAGCTGCGGTACCACGGCACCCCCAACAACCGGCTCAATGGGCCGTTCGACACCCACACCAAGAGCGTCATGCCGAGCACGAGCGCGTACCCGAGCACCCAAGCGGGCCGGCGACGCAACAACCAGACCGCGGCGCCCACGAAGGCCAGCGCGGCCAGGAGCGTCTGGCGGGTCGTGGCCTGTGGCGGTTGCAACGTGACGAGCCTGCCGAACGCGATGCCCAAGCTCCGATGCGTGGTCAAGGTGACCGACGACCGTTCCGACACGCCGGTTGCCAGACGCGTCAGCGTCGGCGCGAAGAGCACCAGCGCCGCCACGCCGGCGACCAAGGCACGTGGCACGGCACGCGCCACCAAGCCAAACGATCCGCGGCGCCACGCGCGTTCGAGTACTACGAGAGTGACAAGAGCCAAGATGAGAGGCACCTGGCTCGAGTGCACCGCGAGGGCGGTGAAGATCGTAAGCGCCGCGGCGCTCAATTGGGCTACCGGAACGCGCTTCCGTTCATCGTCGTCGTCAACCATGAGTGCACGTGTGACGAGGACGACCGTGATCGGAGCCAATGCCATCCCGACGACGAGCGGAACGTCGCCGAAACCGATCGACGCATAGGGAAAGAGCGAGAACGATGCAGCCGCCACCGACGTGAAGCCCGCGACGAGAGGAACCCGCGGGGCAAAGAAGCGAGCGAGGACGAACATGCCGAGCGGCAGCACGACCGAAGCGAAGACGATGTCGAACACGAGGAGCACTCGGCCGATGTCCGCACCCGTCAGTCGCACGGCCGTGGCCGCCGAGGCATGCATCGCGAGTGGGTAGAACGAGGCCACCGCATGTGTGCCGTTCGCATCCGACACGACGACCTTGGACACGTCCACCGAGCTCGAGTGGAGAACGCGCGCAACGAAGAAGCCATGGTTCGAGGCATCGATCTGCGGTGGCACGAGACCGTGCCCGTCAACACCACGGAACCAGATGAGGATGCCTACGGCGATCGCCAGAACCAGCATGCCGAGCGCAATTCGCCGTGCGACGCCATCGTCCGCTCCCGCTTCGGATGACATCCGCTCATCGAGCCCGCCGACGCTGCCCGTCTCGCGCCGGCGGGCGAAGGCGAGCCCGGCAAGGGCGATCACCACGACCGACACGGTCGGGACATTGAACGGCAGACCGATGAGATCGAGGACCTCGGCGATGACGAAGACCGTCGCGAGCGAGAATGCCGGGATCGCAGCCCATGTTGTGAGCGAACGCAACCGAAGGCGCAGCAGCGATGCCATCGCGGCGCCCGGAACGACGAGTACGACGGCACTCCCTGTCCAGGCGCGCAGCATCTACGAAATATCTAGCACACGAACAGCCACGGTCGATGGTCAGCGAGACGTCGTCACGACGCGAACAGCAGAGCGCGGTCCCCGCCGACGTATTGCGGGTTGTGGTCGGTGCCCGGAGTCGCGAACTCTACGACGTCGAAGCCGGCGACCCGCACCATCTGTGCGAGCGCCGTGCGGTTCGGAATGAGGCTGATCACGCGTCCCGTAGAAGCAAGCGTGTTGTCGCCTCGTTCCAGTTGGATGGCGAAGCTGCCCTCCGACTCGTGGAGCTGACCGGTCTGACCCAACCCGTGCACGATCGGTTGTGTCTGACGGGTGAGCTGTGACTCGATGACACAGAGGCCATTGGTGCAGGCACGCGCGAGCCGGAGCACGCCCATCGGGTTCTCGACGTGGTAGATCAACCCGAGAACGAGCACGACGTCGAACGTTCCGAGCTCCGCCGGCCCTATCTCGAAGACGTCGGCGCGGCGCAGGTCGAGCGCGTCGGGCGAGATGTCGAAGTGATCTCGCATGAACGCAGCCCGTTGGAGGTTCTTCTCACGGACGTCCAGTGCTACGACGTGGGAAGCTCCCCATTCCAGAAGGCGGTGCGAGAACCAGCCCTCATTGCAGGCAAGATCGAGTGCGGTCGCGTCCGGACCGGCCGCTGCAAGAGCAGCGCGAACGCGTGGTTCGATCAGTTCGGCGCGCGTGCGGTGAATGCTCGGAAGTTCCGCGTTCGCGACCCGCACCTCGATGCCGTCGCGAAGTCTCCAAGGATAGATCCACGGAGCGCCCTTGAGTTCCTCCTCGAGCGACGGCATCGACTGATCCTACATTCGCCTCGCGTGGCGGTGACCGTTTACATCAGGGCACGCGATCACGTTGTTCACGCTGTCGCGCGGGACGGGTGGGTCTTGCCGGCCGGCCCGGGCGCGAACGCGCGAACGACATTTTCGATCATCCGCCGCACGACGGGGTCGGTGCCGCGGCGCCCGCTGAGGCATCCGTCGAAGACCTTGCATTGCCACGCAGCCCCGGTCGCGAACACCCCCGCACCGCTCGGTGCGGTGTAGTACGTCGTGTCGGAGAAGAGCCCGAACCGCGTTCCGCCAAGGCCGACACACGACACGGGAGAATGCAACAGGGTCTCGATGTTGCTCGGTGTCGCAAAGTGAGTGTCGACGCGGTCGGCCTCGCGTTTGACGAGATCCCGGACGTGGCTCCCGTTCTTGAGGCCGGTCCCCGCAAACACCCAGGATGACGCGTCGGAAACGACCCCGTCGTTCTTCGCTCCGATGCAGGAGAACATCACACCGGTGAGCGTGCTCTCGGGGCGCGGCCGAGGCGGTGAACGCCACAACGTCGTCACTTGTGCGTCGTTCTTCCCGAAGAAGGGGTCGTCGCGCGCCTTGCGGTAGTTGACCTCGAGACGATTGGGGCCGAGCCTCGACGGCTCGAGCCGGACCCTCCAGTACACCGCGTTCGGACCGAGGAACATCAGATTGACTCCGTGGTCACGCGCGGCCTCCACCGCGTCGCGCTTTTGCACGGACCAATACTCGTCGTGGCCGAGCGATACGACCACCTTGTGCCTGCGCAACTGCTCGGGATGCTCTTGCACGTCGACGTCGGTGGTGTACGCGACGTCGAGACCCAGACGCTCGAGCAAGGTGACATATCCGAGCTCGGTCGCCACGAAACCACAACAGACGTCGTACCCTGCGGGATCGATATCGGTTCTGACAGCCCAGTTGTAGGGCCGGTCGAACGACACGACGGTCGACCGCCGGCCGGCGTCGTTGTTCGGACCGAAATACAAGCTGTGACCACCCCAGTCGTTGTACGCCTGCCACGTCGTGACGGCGTTCATCACGAGTACTGGCGCCTTGCTCGAATCGTCGCGGACCGTCAAGGGCACCCATGACTGACCACGTCCTGACACCAACTTCAACAAGTAGTCACCTGGAACCCAGTCCGTCGAGACCTTGACGCGCATCGAAGGTTCCCACGGCGCGCTCACGGTGCGAGTCGCCGCCGTGATCGTCGCCGCCGGCTGTTGCTTGCCGGGCACGTCCGAGGATCGCCATACGAGGCGGCCGCCGAGCCCCTGGTACCAGCCCACGCGATAGGCCTCGACATGAAACGCCGGAGCCGACGTCGACACATACAACGAGATGGCATCGCCCACGCGGGCGCTGACGCGGTTCATGTATCCTTCGACGCCGCCATACGACGCGCTGGGGATTCGCCACGCGGACGTGCCGGGGCGCAAGTTCTCTTGCACGACCCAGCCGGTGGGAACGGCGCCAGAGCCTCGGGCCCTTGCCCTCCACGTCACCAACCCGGCCGAAGCAACCGCAGCGGCGACGAGCACGGCAAGCAAGATCCAGCGGCCCCGACTGCGAGCGCCACGCGGATTCTCAGAGCCCATTCGGCGTTCGCCTGTCGTCAACTGCTGTTGCGCCGCTCTTTCGCGCATCCGCCTGCCGGATCGTCACGTGTCGAGCGGGCGGGTCGTCGTCGCAAACGACGTGCGCGCATCGTACGGGCATCCAGCGTAGTGGGTTGTCGTCATACGACAGGAGTCGGTCGTGCCGCAGAGGCGAACAACGCGAGGCTCAGTGCGCGCGCCGCCAGTACGCGCCCAACCAGTCGATGGATTCGATGGGCTCGGCGATACCGTGCGCGTCGCGGAACTCCTCGACCGCTTGGCGGCACGGATCGTGCCCGTAATCGTCGATGATCAGGAAGCCGCCGACCGACAAGCCGTCGTACAGATTGGTGAGCGCATCCATCGTCGACTCGTACAGGTCGCCGTCGAGACGCACCACCGCCCAGGTTCGTCCCTTGACGCCCGGGAGCGAGTCCTTGAACCATCCTTCGAGGAACTCGACCTGATCGTCGAGCAGGCCGTAGAGGTCGAAGTTCCTCTCGACTTCGGCACGAGGCACGGCGAGGGCCTTCGCAGTGTGGAGCTGACTCCCGGTGTCCGGCGGGTACGTGCCGACGTTCGGCGGCGGGACACCGCGGAAGGAGTCGGCCGCGAAGACCATCCGTTCGTGGTCGTCGTATGCGTCGAGAATCGCGCGCATGAGGATGACAACGCCGCCCCGCCACACACCTGTCTCGATCAGGTCGCCGGGGACTCCGTCGGCGATGACGCGCTCGACACAGTTCCGGACGTTTGCGAGACGCTTCAGGCCCACCATCGTCTGCGCGTATTGGGGCCAGTCGCGGCCGTCCGCGCGCACGTTCGCCCAATCGAAGTCTTCGCGCGCGAACTCCTTCGCGGCCGCCTCGCGGAGCTCGTCACTGCCGCCGTAATCGTCGGGGGCCGGATTCTCATCCCAACGGACGTCGAGCGGGCGGTAGATCAGATGCGTGAGCGCGCCCTCCATCAGGTCGATGTAGCGACGGCGCAGCCGCGCGATCTCATCGGGATCGCCTCCCGGCGACGATGCGAACCCGGCTTTGTCCTCTCGCACCCGGTCGGCACTCACCGGATCGAATCTACCGCGAACTCTCGCACACCATCGACTGCCCCGCGCCGGACGAGGTGAACTGAACCGTGAGCGGTCCCGCAACGTCTTTGAGCGTGTGCTGGCCGGCGCCCGAAAGAAACGAGACCCCCATAGTGATGGGACGCGAGGGCTTCCCCGTAGTGTCGTCGACGAGCTGTACCTGAACCGTCCCCCGAACGACGATCGACCCATTCAACTCGAGGTGACGGACGATGGGCTCACGAAGCGCCGCGCACTGCGACCCTGAACCCTCGTCGAGCTGATCGAGCGACAACCGGAGCCGATTGGTTGCTCGCTCGCTCGTCGTCGGAGCACGAGGTGCCGGGATCCGGCCCGAACGCGCGCCCTCCAGCAACCAGCCGACGGTGATCCACGGACCGTTGACAAGATCTGGTCGCACGTCGGTGGGCACTCGGCCGGCGAGGGCCATGCGCGGGAGCGAACGCACCATCTGCTGGTAATTCGTGAAATAGGTCGAGTTCAAGAAGTTGTCGTCGATGGTCGCGATGTTGCCTGGTATCCCGATGAGGAACAGTGCGAGGACGATGGGCACGAACCCGCGCCACCGCCGAACCAGCGCGTCAGCGGCGACGGCGAGCGCGGGGAGGAGCAACGCGACTGCGATGTGCAGGTAGCGGCTCGACGAGGCGAACTGCGTTCCTATCCACGCACGATTGACACCACTGATCAACATGAACGCGAACGCGCCGACGAGCATCGCTCCAGGCAGCGCGCCCATGCGTCGTCGTTCGGTCCTGTCCCATCTCCGCCACCCGAGTACGAGCCCGGTCGCCAACATGATCGCAATGGCCCAGCCGACGAAGTGCACCTGACCGAGGGCGTCGAAGGCTCCCGAGATACCCGTGCGAACCCAGTCCGTGAGCACCGACACGTCGGTGACGGTTTTTCCCTGGTTGCGGGCATAGTGGAGCCACCAGGCCGCGTACAACACCCCCACCGGCGCCGTGTGGAACAGGGCCGGTCGCCACCCGCGCTTTACGAGCGTGGCAAGACCGACCACGCCGACCATCGTCACCGCAACGCCCGAGCACATGAGCGCCGCTGCTCCCGCGATGATGCCGATCCAATCGCGGCGGTCGATGGCGCCGTCATGGTCGGCAAGGAGCAGCTGTACCAGCCCGAGCACGAGCGGGCCCGTGAACGCGATTTGGAACGCCCACAAGATGTCTTGACTCGCGGTTCCGAAGAGGACGAACGCCGAGGCCACGACCGTCGCGATCCACGGGTTGACTCCGGACCTTCGCATGATCACGCGCAACAAGGCAGCCGCGGTCAGGTGCAAGCCGATTGTGAGGATCTGATATGGCAGATAGCTGCGTAGGCCGACGAGGAAGTACAGGCCCCGGAACACGGCCAGCGGCAGCGCGACCAAGTGGCCCCCGTGCGGGCGCAGGAGATCCCCGATGTTGAAGCTGCGGCCGGCGAGGAAGTCCCAGTCGTCGCGGAAGAACCAAATCTTGCGAGCCGCCAGGAAATAGATGATGAAGCCCACGACTTCGACGACGACGAACACGATCGCGGCAGCTCGCGCGGAGTCGAGTGACAACGCGCGCGCGCGTGCGCGCACGGGAGGAACGACATCTTGGTCGGTGACGAGCTCGGAGGTCATCGGCAACTCGAGAGGATGCTTGCAAAGCAGTCTAGCGCACGCGATGTGCGAAATCGCCGGTTCGCAGGCAGGATGCCGCACTGTCATGCGCGATGCACGGGGGTGTCAGGGGTGGTAGCGCGCCAAAAGTTAGAGAGAGTTCACACACACACACACCATCGCTAGATATTTGTGACGCTTCCTTCTCAGATCTCGCAGTACCGCGCCGACGGACGATCCAACCTGATCGAGTTGCGGGCGTACTTGACGACCGCACTTGGCGATCGCCTCGAGGACGTCCCCGGCGCCTTCGTCAGTTGCACACCTCGGGCGCCTTGACGACCGCGATCAGGCTACCTGCCGGCTCGGCGGAGACGGCAGGTAGCGGCGCTGATCGTGCACCCCGTGCGCGGATTCCAGCGAGTCCAGTAGGATTCTTGATGGCAGAATGATGCAGTCGCGTTGACAGAATCGCGTCGAGCGAGCGAGTCTGAACAAAGGTCTGAATGGAGGCAGGACCCATGTCCGGATTCGGAAACAATGGGAACGACGGTCGGTTCTTCATCCATCTGATGAAAACCGCCGGCGCGTTGGTCGCGTTTCAACTTCGCAGGCGCTCAGACCACAGCGAAGTCCCGTGCCAGGGAATCGACTCGCGCGATATGGTCGACGTCGCCGCCTACGCGAACGCCCGCCGATGGCTTGGACAGCTCCCGTGAGCGATCGACCAAGCAAGGCTTCGGCACCATCCGTTCCGGTCGAGCGCGGCAGGAAGCAACTTCGCGCCGAGGTTCGCGCGCAGCACCCTCGCTTTCTCGAAGCGCTACGCGCCGACGCGAAGATTGCGCTCGCGTACCGCAGTGAGCGATTCCGCTTTCGAGGTCGGGTCGACGCCGCGGTGCAGGTCATGCGATTGATGTGCGTGAGCGATGCGTTTCTCGCGCAGATCTGCTACCGGGCGAAGGCGCGCTTGCAGGCTCTCGGTGTCCCCGCGCTGCCGCGCGTCTTTCACCGGCTCGCGATGATGATCGCCCAGGTGAGCATCGGCGATCCCGTCGTCATTCGTCCCGGCGTGTACATCGCCCATGGCCAGACCGTCATCGACGGTTTCACCGAGATCCACCGCGGCGTCATCATCGCTCCGTGGACGAGTATCGGACTGGTCGCGGGGAACTATCGCGGCCCGATCATCGGACGAGACGTACAGATCGGCACTGGCGCCAAGCTGCTAGGACCGGTCGTCGTGCACCGCGGTGCGCGCATCGGCGCGAACGCCGTCGTCGTGCGCGACGTTCCTGCGAACACCACGGTCCTGGGCGCGTCGGTACGCCACGTGCCTCCTGTCACTAAACCTTGAGGTGCGAGGCGGTCGCTATCCCAGTCGCGTCTGTTGGGGCGTGTGTTGGCCGACATCAGCGGCGCATACCTGGACCTCACGTCACAAGTGATACGAGGAGACGATGACCACAACCGACGCCAAGCCGGCGCTGCACGTCCCCGCTCGTGACATCCCGGTTCCGGCTCATCTGAGCCCCCAAGCACGGTCCGTGCTGGCCATGGCCCCGATGGAACGGCGCGAATTGCCAGCTCTGGACGCTCTCGAAGCGTGGCGCACGATAATCGCCGCGCGCGACGACGCGGTGCTCCCCATGATCGCCGAGCAGGCGTCGGGTGTGGCCGCCGACATTGCCGAGATCGACCTCGACGGCGTCATCGTCTACGTCATCACCCCGCAAGGAACACCGGACGACGACCGTCGCGTGTTCCTCGAGATCCACGGCGGCGGGTTCATCACGGGCGGTGGCGCCTGTTGCCGCGCGATGGCCGTGAACGCGGTCGCGCGCACGGGAGTACGCATGTGGGCGGTCGACTTCCGGATGCCACCGGATCATCCGTTCCCGACACCGCTCGACGACTGTGTCGCCGCCTACCGCGCGCTTTTGCACGACCATCGGCCCGACGAGATCATCGTGGGCGGCACATCGTCCGGCGGCAACCTCGCCGCCGCGACGATCCTACGCGCCCGGGATGAGGGACTTGCGATGCCCGCGGCCGCGGTTCTGCTCACACCCGAAGCCGATCTCACCGAGTCCGGCGACACGTTCCACACCAACGCCGGTGTCGATACCATGCTCCGCGGCGGGACCCCACAGCGGCTTCTATACGCCGGGGGCCATGACCTCGCGAATCCGTACCTCTCGCCCCTGTTCGGCGACTTCACCAAAGGCTTCCCGCCGACGCTGCTGTCGAGCGGGACGCGCGATCTGTACCTCTCGAACACGGTGCGCATGCATCGCGCACTGCGCGCCGCCCGAGTTCCGGCCGAGCTCCACGTCCTGGAGGCGGCACCCCACGGCGGCTTCTTAGGATTAGCGCCCGAGGATGACGAGCTCGTGCGCGAGGTGCGCCGCTTCATTGACGAACACTGGGAGATGACATGACAGCTCGCACGCGCGCGCACTCGGAGTGCGAACGGCTGCTGCCACTGATGCGATCAGCGTTCATCTTGAGCGTGACCGAATATGGAACCTTGTACGTGCGCGAGCCCGACAGGATCCGCATGGCTGAGACTGACCAGAGGGATTTCGTGAACG
>JBBQTI010000057.1:0-23699 GCA_038213435.1 Acidimicrobiia bacterium | reverse complement strand
TTGGCGGCCACCGCGGCGCGGATGAGTTGCTTGAAGGCAGCTTCGTTGATCTTCTCCCCTTCGCGGAGGTCGATCGCACGCCGCGTGTTCCCTTCCAGGCTGGAATTGAAGAGCTTCTTCGGGTCCTCGAGGGAGGCTCCGCGGAAGAAGGTGAGCTTTACGACCTGCTTGTACGATTCCCCCGTGCAGACGCCGCCGTCATGGGACCAGACGGGGGTTCCGCCGGATTTTGGCTTGTCCCATTTCCACTCCTCCTCGATATCGGGGTCGGCATCGTGGATGAGCTGACGGACATGAGCGAGGGTCGCTCCTCTCCAATCCCCCAACTCCTGAATCCGCTCGGTGATGTTCGCGGAAGCGGCCTCGCCATTCGGACGAAGTGTCGGCTTCATGATCTCTCCGATCCTCCGTGCTGGCCCGAGCGCGGAGTGGACTGTACCGCGCCTTCTAGATGTTGTCGGCGGCCGCATAGAGCGCGGCCACGTCGAGCTTCTTCATGCCGAACATGGCCTGCATGGCTCGCTGCGCGCGTCCCTTGTCCGGGTCGTCGAGCATTTCCGCCATCGCCTCGGCGGGCACGACTTGCCAGGACACGCCGTACCTGTCCTTCAGCCACCCGCACTGGCCTTCCTCTCCACTCTCGGAAAGCTTGGCCCAGTAGTAGTCGACCTCATCCTGGTCGGCGCAGTTGATCAACAGCGAGATGGACTCGTTGAAAGTGAACTCAGGGCCGCCATCGATGGCTGTGTACTCCTGGCCGTCCAGCACGAAGTCGACCAGCATGACGGTGCCGGCGGGTCGCGGCCCGACCTCCCCGTAGTAGGTGACCTTGCGAATCTCCGAGTTCGGGAACACCGAGACGTAGAACTCGGCTGCCTCCTTGCTCTCGGTGTCGAACCAGAGGTTGGGAGTGATGCGGGGCATTGCGGGTCTCCTGTCGTCGGAGTTCGGCCCTTCACCCCTACCGACCGTTGCGCCCGCCGAATCTCATCGCTACGCGCTCATACAAGGGAAAGCAGCACACTGCGCAGCGCGTGCGGCGGGACCAGGAATCCGACATCGGCGCCGTTGTGCGTGACGAGGAAGTCGGATGATTGCTCGTCGAGCCCGATGGGACGGGCGCGCCGCACCTCGCGCCCCAGGTGCAGGACGACGTCGTCGGGCTCGTCGGTGGGGTTCAGGACTCGCACCACGATCCCGTCACCGTCCTGCGGGGGTTTGCACGCCGATAGCGCGGAGTCGCGCGCTTCCAGCTCGAGCAACGACGCGTCCGAGCGCAGCAGCGGCGCATCGCCACCGACAACGCCTTGGAGTCCGATCTCGGCCGCGCGTGCGTCGCCCGGCGTGCGGGCGATGGTGACGGTCGCGGCGATCCGGCCCAGTGTCTGGGCGCCCGGGGCCATCATCTCGGGTCCGGCCGGTAGCGGGCGCGTACGCACCTCGATGCGTGCCAGTGCACCGACGCTGCGGACGAGCGTGATGATCACCTCGCCCGCGGGAGTTACCTCGGCCTCGGGTAGACCGGGTGCGCCGACGACCAGGCCGTTCGCCGCGATCCAACCCTGATGCGGGAAGGTGCGCGGCGCGGGATGCACCCAGCCGGTGTCGTCGACCGGCGTGGTGGGTCGACGCACGACGTCGAACGTGGTCGCGGCGTCGAACGCGTCGGCCGCCGCGCCGGTCGGGAAGCGCAAGCGCAGCCGGTGGTCGGGCGCACGGTTGTCGAGGGCAACCTCGCAACGAACGAAAGGAACGCCCGGTGCGATGCACGCTTCGATTGTGAGCGTTCCGATCTCGTCGAGCTCGCGCGCGATCCGCAGGCGCGCGATGCCCGACTCGTGGCGCGTGCGCTGCACGCTGAGGACGCGCACCTGCACCTCGCGAACAGGATCGGGATCGCAGTCGTAGGAATCGCCCCGGTCGATAGCGTCTTCTATGCCGAACAGGCCGCCATAGGTGCGGTCGCCGAGCGTGATCGAGAGTGTTCCATCGGCGCAGGCGGTGACCCGCAGGTCGCCGGCTGTGATCTCGCGCCCCTCGTCGACATCGTCCGCCGACGCGTTGGCGGGTTCCAGCGTGTAGCGGCGACACCCGAGGGCGGGAACGGCCGCGGCGGTGAACTCGACGTCGAGACCTCCCATGCCCGGCAGGAAACGGACGCGCGTCGGGTCGTCGCTCGCGACGAGGCGCGCGGGACGGCCTTCGATATTGACACCTCGGAACGAGGGCATTGCCAGCGGGTGCATATCGAAGCGCGTGACGCTGACCCGCCACGGTGGGAAGGCGTCGAGCGGAACGCGCACGACGTCGGTACGCGCCTCCGCGGACGCGTTGAACACGACGATCGCCTGCTCGTCGCACCACGGCGTGTCGCGCGTGACGTTCGCACCCGCGAGCCGTTCGAGGACGCGTTGCAACGTCGCGCGGCCGAGGCCCTCGGCATCGTCGTAGCGCGCCGCCATGCGCTCGTGTACCGGATCGATCGAGCAGCCGCAGATCGAGTCGTGGGCCTGGTTGCACAGCAACGAACGCCAGGCCTGCCCGAGCGCGGGGCGTTCGTCGGGAAGCCCCAGCGCCCCTGCGAACGCCGACCACGGCTCGGCCCACGCCGTGAGCAGCGTCTCCACCGCGCGGTTCCGCAACTTCAATGGCATCCGCGCCGACCACACACCAGGCAGGAGGTTCGCGGTACGCGCGCCGACGAGCGCGCCCGACCACTCGACGAGCGTCGCCGGCTCGGGCAGGCGCGCGGCCGCGTCGTCGAGCAGAACCCGCCGCGCCCCGAGCCGAGCCGCGACGCGCCCGGTCGACGTGTCGGCCGGTAGGTGGTCGAAGCCGTTCATCAGGAGCACCGGCTCCGCACCCGCGACGACGATACGGTCGATGACGGGCCCGAGCCGCGCCACCGTCGCTTCGAGGTCGTCGTCGGCGTCGAGACCGGCGGCCGCGAAGTAACCCTCGGGAAGTTGCCAGGCGCGCACCGACGTGCCGTCGGGCGCCCGCCAGACGTAGAGCGGGCCGAGCGCGTCGAGCTCGCAGCCGTTGCCTCGCCAATACACGAACGGGTCGAGCCCGAAACCGGCCAGAAGTTGGGGGAACTGCGCAGGGTGCCCGAAGGAGTCGGGGACGTACCCGACGGCCGACACCGGTCCGAGCGCGCCCGCGACCGCCCGGCCGACCAACAGGTTGCGAACATGGCTCTCGCCGCCCGGCAACAACGAGTCGGGCTGGACGTACCAGGGGCCGGCGGCGAGCCGTCCGGCGTGGAGTCCCGCGACGAGCTCGTCGCGACGGTCGGGCCGCACCTCGAGGTAGTCCTCGAGCACGATCGCCTGCCCGTCGAGCACGAAACGGAAGCCCGGGTCGGTCCCGAGCTGATCGAGCACGGCGTCGACCGCGTCGACGAGCCTCCCGCGGAACACCTCGAACGACCGGTACCACTCCCGATCCCAATGGAAGTGGGAGACGAGCAGGATCTGGTGCGTCAAGCCGAGACGACGTAGTTGCCGAGACCGTCGAGCGTCGCGGTCGCGTCCGGGGGCAGCACCACCACGGTGTACGGCTCCTCGATCAGCGCGGGTCCCTCGACTGTTGCGCCCTCACCGAGGTGGGTGCCGTCGAACACAGGCGTGTCGACGAACCCCGCGCCCCAGTACGCAGGACGGGTGCCGCGCCGCGCCTGGCTCGCGTCGGCCAGTGCGCCCGTCTCCGCGAGATGATCGGGCTTCGGGGTGGTGCCGCGCGCGATGACCCGAACCCCGCGCATCAACGGCTGCTGGGAACGGAAGCAAAAGCCCCGCTCCGCATGGTGTTGGTCGTGGAAGCGCCCCGCGAGGTCGAGGAGGCCCGGCTCGTCGAGCGCGACTCCTTCGGGTACGGGCACGCTCATGTCGAAATTTTGACCCGGATAACACATCTGCGCGAACAGGTCGCGTTTGACGTCGGCCGAGGCGACGCCGGTGGGGTCGAGCTCCTTGTCGACCTCCTGGAGAAGATCAGTCAGGAGGTCGCGCACGCGGCCCAGATCGACCTGCGAGAGGGGAGTGACGTACGAACGAACGAGGTCGACGACGTAGTCGGCGACGAGTACGCCGAGCGCGCTGAACGCGGGTGCAGCCTTCGGCACGATGATCCGGGCGACGCCGAGCTCGCGCGCGATCGCAACCGCGTGTACCGCGCCGTTGCCGCCGAACGCGATCAGCGCGAGATCGCGCGGGTCGGCGCCGTGACCGGCGAGCACCTTGCGCGTCGCGTTGGCCATGTTCGAGTTCACAATGCGTTCGATGCCCCAGGCCGCGTCGGTGATCTCGATCCCGAGTGGCTTCGCCACGTGCTCGATGATCGCGGTTCGGGCCGCGGCGACGTCGAGGTGCATGCGCCCGCCCGCGAACCCGTCGACGGGGAGGTAACCGAGCACCGCGTCGGCGTCGGTCACGCTCGGCCGGGTTCCGCCCCGCCCGTAGCACGCGGGTCCCGGAGTTGAGCCTGCGGACTCGGGACCTACGAGCAGTGCTCCCTGACGCACCCGCGCGATCGATCCACCTCCCGCCCCGACGCTCTGTACGTCGACCATCGGCAACCCGATGTAGTACCGGTAACGCCAGTTCCAGTCGGTCTTGATCTCGGGACGGCCGTGGCGAACGAGGCAGATGTCGAAGCTCGTCCCGCCCATGTCGATCGCGACGAAGTCGCCGATGCCTGCCTTCCGGGCCGCGACGGTCGCGCCCATCACGCCGCCGGTCGGGCCGCTGGCCAGCAGGGTGACCGCGCGTCGCGCAACGTACTCGGGCGGCATGACGCCGCCGGTCGATTGCATGATGAGCAACGGTCCGAGGTAGCCGGCGCGGCGCAGCTTGTCCTGGAGGTTCTGCGTGTAGGTCGCGATCCGCGGTGCCACGTAAGCGTTCACCAACGTCGTGGACACCCGCTCGAACTCGGGCCCGCGCGGCATGACCTCGTGGGAGAGGGAGATGTGCTCGACGTCGGGGAACTCTTCGCGGATGATCTCGCGGGTGCGGCGCTCGTGTGCGGGGTTCACGAACGAGAACAGGTACATCACCGCGATCGACCGGACGCCGAGTTTCTTCAGGCGCTGCACGCCGCGCCGTACCGCGTCCTCGTCGAGGGCCAGCAGCGGCTCACCCTCGAAGTTCATGCGTTCCGGGATGGGGATCCGCGCCCGCCGACGCGCGATCGGGATCGGTCCGGGGTAATTCGGGTCCCAGATCTCTTCTTTGTGGCAGCGCCGCAGTTCGATCTCGTCGCGATGGCCCTCGGTCACGAGCAGACCCGTCGGGGCACCGTTCATCTCGATCATCGTGTTGTCGGCGGTGGTGGTGCCGTGTACGAGGATGTCGAGGTCGCGGCAGAACGCGTCGAGCTCGATACCGAAGCGGCCGGCGAGCTGCTCCAGACCGTTCATCACGCCGGTCGACTGGTCGTCGAGGGTCGTCGGCGTCTTGTCGAGAACGATCTCGCCCGTAGGTGTCACGCAGATCAGGTCGGTGAACGTCCCACCGACATCGACTCCTACACGGAAACCCATGTCAGGCTCGTTCGGCCCGCATCCGTTCGCGCAGGGCGTGCGTCCCGACCTCGTCGACCTCGAGCGTCAGCTCCTCGAGCGAGCCCTCCAGCACGACGCCGTAATCGCGGCTCGCGCCGGTGACTGACACGTATTCGTCGAGCACGTCGTCGAGCACAGCTTGCGGATCGCGCACGAGCGGATCTCCCCAACCGCCTCCGCCGCCGTAGTCGTACATGATGCGCTCACCGGCGTGGATCGGCACCCAGTCGGCGGTATGCCGCACCTTGAACTCGTCGTCGCTGCGATAGCGGATGATCATCTCGTTCGGCGAGCCGTCGCGGCCGCCGCAGATCCCCGGCATCGGATACTTCATACCGACGACATACGTGTACACCTTGGCGTCGACGAGGACTTCCTTCTCGTAGTGCGAGCCACAGATCCCGCGCCATTCACCGGGACCACCGCCATCCGTGCGATAGTCGCGACTCCACTGAACGTGTGGATAGAGCGATTCGTTGATCTCCGCCGTCGCCTTCCACAGGTTGCCGAAGCTGGCGTTGAGCGCGCCCCACGCGTCCATCCCCTTGGAAGCGTTGCACCAGCCCGAGTACACCTCGGCCGAGTGGTCGGTGAACGACGCGCCCGTGCGCGGGTCGACGCCGACGATGATCGTCGGGATGCCGGTCTTGTACGTCTGGGGCACAGCGCGGTCGGGTAGCACGTACTGCATCGCCTTGGCGATGACTTCGCCCACATCGGCACCCGGGTGGTGCGTTCCCGCCGACACCGGCTTGCCCGGCTCCGGGTTGAGCAAGCAACCCTTGGGCACGATCAGCTTGATCTGTTCGAAGAACCCCTCGTTCTTCGGGATTTCGGGATCCATCATCGCTGCGATCTGGCCGACGGTGTAACCGCGCGTGTTGCCGAACGTCGACCACGACTGCAGCTCGTTGCGGGTGTCAGTGCCTGTGAAGTCGATCGTCAGCTCGTCGCCGGCGACAGAGACCTTCACGTGCAGGTGGATGTCGGGATTGCCGAGCGGGTCGTGGTCGACGTACGAGTCGGCCTCGTACTCACCGTCGGGCCATTGCGCGACCTCCTCGCGGAAACGCCGGGCCGCGTAGTCGATCATGTAGTCGACGGATTCCTCCATCGCATCGACGCCGTAACGCTCGATGAGCTCGCCGAGCCGTTGCGCGCCCAGCTGGGCTGAACCGATCTGTGCGCGCAGGTCGCCGATGTAGCTCGGGATGCGATTGTTGGCCTGTAGCGCGTACAGCACGTCGCGCCGTTCCACCCCGCGGTCGAGCACCTTGACCACCGGCCAACGGACGCCCTCGCCCCAGATGTCGTTGGCGGTGATGTTGTAACCACCGGGGACGCCACCGCCGGTGTCGCCGTGATGGCACTGGATGCTTGCGATCAACACCATGCGGCGACCGCTGGGAGTCGCGGGATCGGAGGCGAACACCGGCGCGAACACGTTGTAGTCGGGAAGATGGCCGCCGCCGTGGTACGGGTCGTTGGCGACGAACACGTCGCCTTCGCGGAACTCGTCGACACCGAGAAACTCCAGCGCGAAACGCACGGGCAACGTCGAGGTGAGCATGAACTGGGGTATGCCGACCGAAAGCGCGGCGAGCCGGCCCTGCGCGTCGAGGACGGTCGCGTTGCGCTCGTTCGATTGGTTGAGGATCGGCGTGGTCGCGGTACGCGAGACGTACTCGGCCATCTCGAAGCAGACCGTTTCCATGCCGCCCCGGATGACCTCGGCCGTCACGAGATCGGCGGTTGGCGCATCGGAGATGCGGCCACGGCTTCCGGCGAGTCGCACCAGATCGACGTTCGTCATGGGCTCCTCCTCGCGAAACTGACGCAGACGTCAGGGAGTGGAGTGTAGACCTTGCCTTCGGGCCTGACCAAGGCGCAGGCGGGCGCGTCGCGTCGCGCTCGCGTCGGCCGGATTGGCTCAACCAGCAGGAATTGTGAAGCCCGTGCGCGCGCCGGGGCGGCAATGATTGATGCTGACCGCGAGGGTCGTTTCCTGGCTGGTTGTGTCGCTGCCGGCGATCTTCAGGGCCATGAAGTCCTTCAACGCCGCGTCCGACGTCTTCAGGGTGTCGAGTAGGCAGGCCCGGGTGGCGGCGTCAACTTGCACATTGGCCGCGCGCAACACGAGCGCAGGCAGATCGACGCAGCCCGCGAACAGTCCTATCAGGGCGTGGGCGGCTTCGAGGTCGGCGTGTCGCTGCACGCGTCATACGGCGTCTGTTGTCCGACGTAGCCCGCGCGTGTGAGGTCGGCATACGTCGCGTCGACGGCCTCTCGCGTTGCAACGCGAAACCCGATCAAGGGTCCGGTTCGGTCAGGCGGCCATCCTTGGTTCCACTGTCTCGCGGACTCGGCACTGTCGAGCTCGAGGTCGAGCCCATCGGGCGCTGAGATGGTGCGGTGGTGACGATCCCACGGCGGAGGCATCGGCTGTATCTCCAGCCCGAGCCTCCCGTAGAACTCGACCATCGCGTCGATGTCGCGCACGACGAGATTGATCTGATTCAGTTCGGGCCGATCGTCGGCCACGTCAGCCCGAACCGTGACCCACGTCGCACAGAGGTGTCTCCCCGGGCGAGACCTGACCGCCACTGATGCCGTCCAGCGGTGCGAACGGGCCACATCGGTTCGCGACGATCCACACGTGCAGCATGGGCGAGGAGCCGGCCTTCGTCGTGCCCGTCGGACACGTCCCGTTGACCGCGACGAGCGACGACACGAGCTTCTGCAACGGGTCGCTCGGACTGTCGATGAGACACAAGTCGTTGTGGACGTGCCACTGCGTGAGCGCGCCGCCCACATCCGGCGCATCGGTGAAGCGAGTTCCCAACGGCATCATGTACATCGCGGCGACCAACGTCTGCCTGCCGTTTCGATACTCGTAGACCAACGACTCCGGATACTTCGAGTCGAGGATCCGGCCGTCGTCGACGTAGGCCCAGTTCACGTAGTGCTCGTCTCCGGTCGCGCGGTCACCGATCGAGCGATACCCCGCGGCATACGCAACCTGGGAATCGGCATACTTCGGCAGATCTCTCAGCGTGTCTCTCACCAACTCCTCGGCCCGGGCCTGCTGCGCGGAGGTGACGCCGGGCGTGCCGCTCAGATCGATCGGTTTCGAAGGGTCGTACGGCCGCGGCCCGGCCACAGTCGTGGGCGTGGGCGGCGAGGTGCGCGGGGTCGTGATACGCAATGGCGCGATCGTCGGCGAGGTCGCGATCGAGTCCGGCGACGACGAGGGTGACCCCTCCAACGGCACCAGTGCAGTTCCCAGAGGGGTCGACGATGCCGTTTTACGCGTGGTCGAAGTGGGGGTCGACCCGCGCTTCGTCGAAGGCGTCGTTGACGATCGCCTCGTCGAAGGTGAGGAAGACGTCGTCAGCGACAAATCCCCGGGTGATCGCGTCGAAGGAGGCCCCGCAGTCACACGCTTGGCGCCGCCCGAACACGAGACTGCGATCATCGTCAAGGCCAGCACTCCGACGACCGTGAAGACCTTGCGCACCGCTGGGTACGCCATGGTCGCAGCGTATGCCAAACCCTGACAATGCGACAGCGGGCTTCTGCGCGCGGGACCTACGGGCCGATGAGGAGGTCGGCGAGGCGGTCGAGGTGCCAGCCGGTGGTACCGAACAGGTACTCGTCGGCGGTGGCGCGCCGCAGGTAGAGATGCAGATCGTGTTCCCACGTGTAGCCGATGCCGCCGTGTATCTGGATGCCGTCCTTCAGGATCCGGCGCGCAGCTTCGCCGGCTGCAGCCTTGGCTACGTGGCAGGCACGGGCGCGCTCGGGGTCGTCTCCGTCGATCGTCATCGCGGCATAGTGCACGGCCGCGGTCGCGCGCTCGAGCGCGAGCGACATGTCGGCGAGCTTGTGCTGGATCGCCTGGAACGAACCGATCGGCACGTCGAACTGCTTGCGCTCCTTCGCGTACGAGAGCGTCATGTCGAAGATGCGACGCGTGGTTCCGACCATCTCGGCCGCCATGGACGCGTAGGCGCGCTCGCGCCAGCCGGCGTACACGTCGGGAGCAAGCGGGCGCGAGGTGCACGGCGGGAGGTCGAGCGCGAACAGGCGCCGCGAGAAGTCGACGGTCGCGACGAATCGGGCCGGCATGACGGCGGCAACGTCCACTACCGCGAGCCGCGGTCCGGGGGATACGACGGCGATGCGTTCGACGCGGTCGGCCTCGAGCACGAAGGGATGCGTCGAATCGCCGACGAGCGCGACCGTGCCGGTCGCGGCGGTGTCGTCGCCGGTCAGCGCCGCGTACCCCGTCGTCGCGAGGAACGGGCCGGGCGCGGCCGCGTATCCGGTCTCCTCGAGGAACAGGCAGAGATCGGCCGCGGGTCCGGCACCGAGCGCGGTGTACTCCGCCAAGTGTCGCCACAACGGCTCGTATGCAGATGGGTCGTCTATGTGGGCACGCACGAGCGCCGGCGGGCACTCGCGCTCGAGCAGCTTGCGGCTCGTGTCGCGCAATAGTTCCTGATCGGGAGTCAGCGAAAAGTCCACGGAGCGGGTGCCTTCAACGCCTCGGGAGGCCCAGCACCCGCTGAGCGATGATGTTGCGCTGGATCTCCGAGCTCCCGCCCGCGATCGTATTCGCGAACGACATGAAGAACCCGTGTACGAACCGGTTCGTCGACGCGGCGATCCCGGGGTCGGTGACAGGCGCCAAGGCGCCCGAGATCTCCATGCCGAGCTCGAACGCCGCCTTGCTCGCCTCCGACATCGCCATCTTCATGTAGCTGTGCTCGGGTGCGCTCGACCCTTGGGCGAATGAAGCGAAGCCCTTGTAGCCGAGCGCGCGCAAGGAGGCGGCCAGCTCGTAGGCGGAGGCAATCTTCCGGCGGATGATCGGATCGCCGGCCCGGTCCTGTTCACGTGCGAGCCTGACGAGTCCCTCGATCGTCTGCTCGAACCGCGCGACCCCTTCGACCCACAGCCCGGCGCGCTCGTGCGCGAGCGAACCCTGGGTGATCGCCCAACCGCCGTTCAACCCTCCGACGAGGTGTTCGCGGGGAACGATCACGTCGGTGAAGAACACCTCCGCGAACCCGGCGGTACCGCTGATGTGGCGTAGGGGGCGGATATCGATGCCGGGAGAGTCGACGTCGATGATGAGAAGCGAGATGCCCTTGTGCTTCGGCAGGGTCGGATCCGTGCGGACGTAACAGAAGCATTTCTGGGCGATCATCGCGTAGCTCGTCCAGACCTTCTGGCCGTTCACGACGAAGTGGTCGTCGCGCACCTCGGCGCGCGTCTGCAGGCCGGCGAGATCCGAGCCCGCGTTCGGCTCGCTCATCCCGATGCACCAGATTGTGTCGCCTCGGATCGCCGCGGGAACCAACTTCTGCTGCTCCTCGTTGCCGTACTCGAGCAGGCTCGGAGCGACGATCGCGTAGCCGGGGAAGTGGCCGCTGCGTATCAGGCGACGGCTCGCAAGCGTCTCCAGATAGATGAGTGTCTGCACGGGCGTGCAGTTGCGACCACCGCGCTCGGGCGGATAGCCGGGGATCATCCAACCGTGGTCGAACAGGGTCGCCTGCCAGTCGCGCAGCCACTGGGGCACGAGCTCGCGCTCGTCATCGACGTCTTGGAAATCGAAGCCGACGAGCATCTGTTCCGGCGTGTGCTCGTCGAGGAAGGCGATCAGGTCGGTGCGAAACGCCTCGTCCTCGGGGCTCCACGCGAGCTGCACTTCACTCCTCCACTCAACGAACCGACGCCCTGAACCCTCGGCGTGAACCTGACGCCGGCGTCAGGAAACGCGTCAGGAAACGTAGCGCGTCAGTCGTTCACCGTGTGCCAGGTGCAGGGCATGCGCTTGATGCCGTGGATGAAGTTGCTCTGCAACATGTCGGGCTCGCCGGTGATCTCGATGTCGGGCAGTCGGCGGAGCACCTCCTCGAACATCACGCGGATCTCGCGGCGGGCGAGGTTCGCGCCGAGGCAGAAGTGCGGGCCGCCGGCACCGAAGCCGAAGTGCTCGTTCGGCGTGCGCAGCACGTCGAAGCGGAAGGGATCGTCGAACGCGCGCTCGTCGCGGTTGGCGGAGTTGTAGAACATCACGAGCTTCTGGCCCGTCTTGACTTCCTGACCGCCGACGACGACGTCGCGCGTCGCGGTGCGGCGGAAGTTGATGACCGGTGTGGCCCAGCGGACGATCTCCTCGACCGCGGTAGGAGACACCGCCTCGAAGTCCGTGGTCCACACCTTGCGCTGGTCGGGATGCTCGGTCAGCGCGCGCATTCCATGGCTGATCGCGTTGCGCGTCGTTTCGTTGCCGGCGGCGACGAGCAACAAGAAGAACGAGCCGAGCTCGCCGGTGGTCAGGCGGTGCTTGCCGTTCTCGTCTTCGACCTCGGCGTGCATCAGCTGGGTCGTGATGTCGTCGCGCGGGTTGTCGAGCCGATCCTGCGCGAGCGCGAGGCCGTACTGGAACAACCCCATGCCGGCGCCCATGAGCTGTTCCATCGTCTGCACGTACTCTGGGTCGCCGACGCCGAGGATCGTGTTCGTGAGATCGAAGATCTGCTTGATGTCTTCGCGGGGGATGCCCATCATGTCGCAGATGATCTGCAGGGGAAGTGCGGCCGCGATCTCACTCACGAAGTCGCACTCGCCCAGTGGGGCGACGCGGTCGACGATCTCTGTTGCTTGCTGACGTACCGACTCGTCGATCTTGGCGACCTGTCTCGGCGTGAAGCCCCGGTTCACGATCAAGCGCAGCTTGGTGTGCTTCGGGGCGTCCATGTTGATCATGGAGCCGAGCCATTCCGCGATCTCGGCGGGCATGTCGCCGACCGTCGACGTGGGTGCGGAATGAAAGGTGTCGGGGTCGCGCGACACCTGCATGACGTCGGCGTAGCGGGTGAGCGCCCAGAACCCGGGACCCTGCGGGAAGTCGAAACCCAGGTCGGGCGGGGGGACGGGCTCCTCGTGGAACGACACCGGGCGTTCGGCGCGCAGCTTGGCGAATATGCCTTCGCGGTCGGGGCGCATCCACTGCTCGATATCGCCGAGGCGGATGTCGTCGAGCGGCAGGTCGGTTCTGGGCAGGTCGATGCTCATCCGCGCCGAGCCTAGAGGCTGCGCGGGGCTCAGATCTCTCCGACGTTGGGCATGAACGGGGGTGTTCCCTTGGCGGACTTGGCGAACAGCGCGGACGCGGCCACGTCGATCGACGTGATCGTCCACGGCTTGTCATCGGTCGCCTCGGTGATCGGCCGCCAACCCCGTAACAGCTGCACGTGACCGCCCATGACCTTGACGACCTGCCCGGTGACGCCCACCGCCAGGTCGGACGCGAGCCAACACACGACCGCCGAGACATTCTCCGGCGCGAACCGGTCGAACTCGCCCTCCTTGGCATTCATGAAATCGCCGGCGACGCTCTCGGTGAGGCGGGTGCGCGCCACCGGGCAGATGGCGTTCACCCGCACTCCGGTGCGCTCGAGCTCGCGCGCCATCACGATTGTCATCGACGCGATACCAGCCTTCGCGGCCGCATAGTTGGCCTGGCCGGCGTTGCCGTACAGTCCCGACTCCGACGCCGTGTTCACGATTTTTGCGTTCACCGGCTCACCCGTTTCCTTCGAGCGGGCGCGCCAGTAGCTGGCCGCGAAGCGCGAGGTGGCGAAGTGACCCTTCAGATGGACGTCGATGACCTGATCCCACTCGGCCTCATCCATGTTGAAGCTCATCTTGTCGCGCAGGATCCCGGCGTTGTTCACGAGCACGTCGAGTCCGCCGAACCCGTCGACGGCTTGTTGCACCATCGCTTCCGCGCCGGTCCACGACGACACGCTGTCGTAGTTGGTGATCGCCCGGCCGCCCAATGCTTCGATCTCGTCGACCACCTGCTGGGCCGGCGTGGCATCGGCACCCTCTCCGCCACTCGATCCGCCGAGGTCGTTCACGACGACGGCCGCGCCCTCGGACGCGAGGAGCAACGCGTGGCTGCGGCCGATGCCGCGCCCGGCACCGGTGACGATCGCGACCTTGCCGTCGAACAGACCCACTGCGAACTCCTCATTCGTGCGTGATCGGGTGATGAACCATTTGTTGACGAGCGGGTCAGGTTAGGAGCGCGCGTAGGCCAGCTGCACGCCGAGCTCGCTCGTCGAGACGAGCGGCATCGTCGCCAGCTCCTCGCGTGTGCACCACGCCGCTTGGTCAGTCGATCCGTCGGCCTCGTGCGCGAGCTCGCCGCCGACGATCGTGGTCCGGTAGATGATGCGGATTGCGTGGTAGTCGAACTCGTCTGCACCGTTGCGTGCGGCGCGGTGCACGGAGTCGACGGCGAGGAGCTCTGCGGTCTGCCCGAGCAGTCCCGTCTCCTCGCGGAGCTCTCGCAGCGCCGCGGCCTCGGGATGCTCGCCGAACTCCAGGCCGCCACCGGGCAACGTCCACGATCCCGGCGCCTCGGTTCTCTCCGAGAGCCGGACCAGGAGCAGACGATCGTCGGAGTCGAGGCAGAGGTTGTACGCGGCGACTCGCTGGATGCGGCCGAGTTCGCTCACTCGCCGGTGAACTTCGCGTCGCGCTTGTCGCGGAACGCGGCCATGCCCTCGACGAGGTCGGGCGACGACGTGGCGAGGGCTTGGAAATGCGCCTCGAGCTCGAGTGAGCTCGACAGATCGGATTCGAACGACCTGTTGAGCAATCGCTTCGAGAGTCCGAGGGAACGGGTCGGGCCCGCGGCGAGCTCGTGCGCGACCGCTACTGCCTCGGCGAGCAACGCGTCGGGATCGTCGACGCACCGGTATGCGAGCCCGAGGTCGACGGCCTCCGCGCCGGTGGCGCCCTCGCCGAGCAGCAACATCGCCTTGGCGCGGGCCAGGCCGACGAGGCGGGGAAGGAGGTACGCGCCACCGGCGTCGGCAACGAGTCCCCATTTCGCGAACGACCAGATGAAGCGCGACCTGGGATGCACGAACACGAAATCGCATGCGAGCGCGAGATGTGCGCCGGGTCCGACGGCCGCTCCATTCACTGCCGCGATGGTCGGCTTGTCGAGCTCCCACAGCTCGCGGATGAAGGTCTGCACGCCGGCGCGCAGGGCCTCCGACGTCGTTCGCGGGTTGAATCCGGGTTCGGCGGCTTGCGAGACCGTCGAGGCGGAGAGATCCATGCCCGCGCAGAACGCGTCGCCCTCTCCGGTTATGAGCACCACGCGCACGAGCGGGTCGACGCGGAACTCTCGGATCGCGTCGATGATCCCGTCGCGCATCCCGATCGTCAGCGCGTTCTTCGCCTCCGGGCGATCGAGCACGATCCGGCCCACGCCGTCGACGTCGCGCTCGACGCGGAGGTCGGTCTGGGTCATGAAGTGTCCGTTCGGTTCGTCAGGATGTTGACCACGGCGACGCCCGAGCCGCGCCCGCCCGCATTGTGCTGCAAGGCGTAGCCGTTTCGGGTCTCGACCTGACGTTCGCCGGCCTCGTCGCGCAACTGCCACCAGCACTCGGTGATCTGCGCGACGCCGGTCGCGCCGATCGGGTGCCCCTTCGCGAGCAGGCCTCCGCTGGTGTTGACCGGGATGCGTCCGGTCAGCGACGTGTCGCCCTCGAGGCTCGCCCGCCCGCCGTCTCCCTTGTCGAAGAAGCCGAGGTCTTCGATGTCGAGGATCTCGGTGATGGTGAAGCAGTCGTGCACCTCGGCGCAATCGATGTCGGTCGGACCGACGCCGGCCATGGCGTACGCGCGCTGCGATGCCATCCGTGTGACCTTGATCTCGGTGAAACTGTCCTTCTCGTGCAGGTAAGGGTGATCGGTTGCCACACCGAACCCGGCCACGTACACCGGCTTGTCGGTGAACTCACGGGCTCGCTCCGCATTGACGAGCAGGACGGCCGCGGCGCCGTCGGTCTGCGGGCAGCAATCGAGCAGATGCAGCGGATGACAAACGGACGGCGACTTCAGCACGTCGTCGACCGTGATCTCGTTCTGGAAGTGCGCATACGGATCACGCGCGCCGTTGTAGTGGTTCTTCACCGCGACCGAAGCGAGCATCTCGCGCGTGGTGCCGAACTCGTGCATGTGGCGGGTCGCGAAGGGCGCGAACAGCACCGGCGCAGTCTCGCCGCGCGTGAAGATCGGATGTCCGGCGGCGGCGCGCGAGAGCAGCCCCTCCTCCGACGACTTGTCGCGCATCTTCTCGACCCCGATCACGAGCACGACGTCGTGCACGCCGCTCGCCACCGCCATCGCACCGACGCGGAACGCGTCGGAACCGGAGGGGCACGCGTTCTCGATCCGGGTGCACGGGATACCAGCGAGACCGATCGCGGTCGGGATGGTGTTGCCGCCGATGCCCTCCTGGCCCCACAGCGTGCCTCGTTGCGTGGCGACGAACGCGGCATCCACCTGGTGCGGTTCGAATCCCTTGTCGACGCTGGCGACCGCGGCGTCGAACGCGCCTGCGGCCATCTGCTCATAGCTCTGCTCGAACAGCTCGCCCATCTTGATGAGCCCGGCTCCGACGACGGCGACCTTGTTCCAACTCACGACTGTCTCCAACTCACGCGGCGACTTCCTTCTTCGGTTGGGCCTTGAACCCGTAGACGGGAACGCCGCGTTCGTGTGCGTACTTCCGCAGCACGAGCGCGACCTGCCGGCCGATCTCGATGTCGGTGCCGTCACCGATCGCCTGCAGCATCAACCGGGCGCCGTCGTCCATGTCGAGCACCACGATCGGCAACGGCGCGACGAACGGCGCGGGCATCGTCTGGTTGACGACGAACGTGTGCACGCGGCCGTCGCGCGCCAGCGGCACCGGCTCGAGCTTCGGACCGCCGCAGTTGATGCAATGCGGATGGATCGACGGCGGTGTGCTGATCGTGCCGCAATCGACGCACCGGCCGCCCAGCAGTCCGAGCATCTCGTCGGCGCCGCGCACGAACATCGCGCTCTCGGGCGGGACGCCCATCGGGATCGTCTCACCCACCGGTTGGAGCTGCCCGCGTGCGCGCAACGCTTCGGTGTAGCTCGCCGGCCGACCGCCGGAGATCGCGTCGGCCGTCAGGGCGGCGCCGGGGACAGGTCTTTCGGCAGTGACGAGCACGCCCGTGGTGCGCCCGCCTCCGGTGCCGACGATCGCGACGAGCCCGGCCGCGTCGAGCGCGGCGATACCGCCGAGCAGCGCGGCGGCCGCACCCGCGTCGCCGATTGCGCTGTAAACCGTGCCGGATGTCGTGATGGGCGCGCGCACCTCGCGCGCCAGCACGGCGCCGAGCCGGCCGTCGGGGTCGGGCAGCGACCACGCGCGCACGTCGAACGCGGCGAGGGTCTCCGCGACATCGCGCACGACCGGTAGGAAGATCTCCTCGCGGAAGAGCCGGGCGTCGTACATGTCGCGGTTGTCGACCTCGCCGTCGCCGCGGTAGCGGTCGAGGAACGGTCGTGTACGCGTGACCCGCGCGCCGATGGTCGCGGTGACGGGACCGTCGACGGCCAGGACGAGCGCGGCCGCGCCCGCGCCGCAGCGCGCTTCGAAGCCCGTGCCCGGGCCGGGCCGCAACGCGTCGGACGCGACCACGAGCGCGACGCGCGCGGAGCCGGCCGAGATCGCGTCGGTGCCGGCCGCGAGCGCTTCCATGCCCGCGTGCGTGGATCCCGCGCAGAGCGCGCCCCCGACGGTCGCCGCGAGGCTCAGCGACGCGGCGAGGAACGCGAAGCTCGGGCCTTCGGCGAACGGTGGCCGGCTCGTTCCCCAGTAGAGGGCATCGATCTGACCGGCCTCGACCCCGGCGGCGGCGAGCGCACGGTTGGCGGCCTGCCACGCGAGGGTCAACGTGTCCTCGTCGGGCGCGCAGACCGCCACCTCGCCTCGGCCGCCGCGGCCCCACGCGGCGCCGACGTCGGCGGCGCGTAGGCGCAGCTCGGGCGCGGCGGCCCCGACACCCAACACCCGGACGGTCATCCAGAGCTCCCCGAGATATGCGGTCGAAGCGGCGACTGTAGCGGTCGAGCCCCGAGACCGGCGACGTGCGGGGACGGTTCGCGGATCGGCGCGCGGCAGTGAACGCAACAGTCACATCGGGCGGCGCACGAGGAGCGCCGTGTGGCCGAGTGCTGTCGAGCGGTCGCTGTTCGCGACTTGGCACGGTGGCGCAGGGGTGGAGTCGGAGTGATCTATGACCTGCGCCTACATCCTCCTTTCTCACGTCGTGCGTCGAGTCCCGAGTCGTTCGTGCAGGTTCGCGGCGACCCGCCATAGTGAACAGCGGCGCGCGTTTCGTGTGCGCGACCACGAGCATCTCCCGAGCGCACGGTCGACCGCGCGCATAACTCGACAAGCAGCCATCGCGTGAGAGATGGGACAACGAAGCAACGTTGCCTTCTCGGGCCTTGACGTTCGTCGCGCGGGTTGAAACAGTGTCAGTCTCCCTTCGCTCGAACGACACGCGTCGCTCGTGGTGAACAGTTAGTTCACTCCGATCCGATCGGCCCTGGACGTGCAGGTGACGAAACAGTGATGGGCGCGGGTTCGCGACGCTTGGAGGTCTGACGAACTCGGCAAGCGAGGCGGAGCAGTTTCGAGTTCCCCACGATCACGCAATTCACCGACTGAGACGGAGCGTCTCGGCATGACGACCTACGAATGGGCTCCCGCCCACCACAACCGCGACGGCGGCCACTGGTCCGCGCAGGTCGCCGGCGGTGAACTCCGCGCCACCGAGAAGAGCTACGGGATCGAACTCGGCCACTCCACGGGCGGAGTCCTCGGGCGCTTCAAGATGCGTGAGGTCACGTGGGTCGTTGACGTCGAGATCAGGCGGCCGGCCGCGAACCTCGCGGACGCAAAGTTCCGGGCCCAGCGTCGCTACGAGCGTCTGCTGATCGCCAAGCAGACCGCGGCGGACGAGGTGAACGACGTCATCGACCTGACAGACGACGAACCTTTAGCCGAGCCGGTCGTGGTGGATGAGGTGAACGACGTCTTGGACCCCACGCACGACGAGCCCGTCGCCGAGGAGGTCGCGGTGGATGAGGTGAACGACGTCATCGACCTGACGCGCGACGAATCGCTCGCCGAGAACGCACGGAACCTCCCTCTGAGCGCGAGCGAAGCCGCCGCGATGTTCGAGGCCATCGACGCCAAGAGGATCTCGTCACCCGATCGCACATCACGGCGATCCCTGTAGCGCCCGAGACGCGCCGCTGCTGACGGCGCGAAACTGCACGTCACTGCACCGGACGCGTTTTACGGTACTCACAGAGTCGTGGTCGTCGGTCCCGGCGTTCGTGGCAAGGCCGCGCTCCGTGGCTGCCTCGGCGCGCGCGACGCGCGACGATGAGAGACATGGGAACGCGCGTTCAGGCACGAGTAGTGGTCGTCGGGCAGGGATATGTCGGCCTGCCGCTTGCGATGAGGGCGGTCGCCGTCGGCTACGACGTTGTCGGCTTCGACCTCGATGAGGCCCGGGTGAAGCGGCTCCAGGCCGGCGAGTCCCTTGTCGAGGACGTCTCCTCCGAGGTGCTCGCGGCCGCGTTGGCGTCCGGCCGCTACCGGGTGTCGAGCGATCCGAGCTCGTGTGCGGGATTCGACGTCGCGGTGATCGCGGTTCCGACGCCCCTGCGCGAGGGCGTTCCCGATCTCTCCTACATCGAGGCGTCCGCGGAGACGATTTCCGGCTACGTCCAGCCCGGTGTGGTGGTGATCCTCGAGTCGACGACGTATCCAGGCACGACCGAGGAGCTTGTTGCGCCCGCGCTCGAGAGCGGCTCGGGCCTGGACGCGGGGAGTGACTTCTCTCTGGGCTACAGCCCCGAACGCATCGATCCCGGCAACCCGACGTGGACGCTCGTGAATACGCCCAAGGTGGTCTCGGGTGTCGACGACGCATCGCTGACTGCGGTCAAGGCGTTCTACGACACGCTCGTCGAGCAGACGATCTCGGTCTCGGGCACGCGGGAGGCCGAGTTGACCAAACTCCTCGAGAACACGTTCCGGCACATCAACATCGCGCTGGTCAACGAACTTGCAATGTTCGCGGCCGACCTCGGCATCGACGTGTGGGAAGCGATCGATGCCGCATCCACCAAACCGTTCGGCTTCATGCGGTTCACGCCGGGACCGGGGGCGGGCGGGCATTGCCTGCCGATCGACCCAAGCTTCCTGTCATGGCGTGTGAAGCGCACACTCGGCCAGCAGTTTCGCTTCGTCGAGCTCGCGAACGACGTGAACGACCATATGCCGGATTATGTCGTGCGTCGGATCGTCGCGGGGCTCAACACTCGGCGCAAGCCGGTGTACGGCAGCCGGATCCTTCTGCTCGGCCTGTCCTACAAGCGCAATACCCGCGATGCGCGCGAATCGCCGTCATTGCGTGTGGCGGACCTGCTCCTCGACATGGGGGCCGAGGTCCGCGCCGCCGACCCCGACCTACTCAGCGAACGGGTCGACCCGCGCATCGCTTTCGTGGAGCCGACCCCTGAAGAGTGCGGGGCCGCGGACGCAGTCGTGCTCCTGGTCGACCACGATGCCTTCGACCTCGATGTTGTCTGCCTCCACGCGCGGTACGTGCTCGACACCCGGAACCGGCTTCGCGGCGGATCGAACGTCGAGCGGCTGTAGACGCAGGGCCTCGTAGTAGTGGTTTGCGCAGCTCTCCACTCGATTACCGCGAAAGCAACTGGCGACGTGACGTGTAGCGTCGGTTCGGTGCTCGGCGCGGGATTTCGTCGATCTGGCGAAGGCAGGTTCAGCGCCGGCACATTGGGCGTCTACCTCGTCGTGGGCGCGAGCGGCGTTGTCGGGGCCACCGCCGGGTGCGCGCCCGTCGGAAGCGCGACCCTTGATCACCTACTCACCGGCGCCGTCGCGGCAGTGGTTGCTCTGGCGGCCGTGTACGCCTCGGGCGCCGCCCTCATCGCCGCTTCGCTCATTGTTGCCGCCGGCGGGTCGCCGGCGATGCATCTCGTCGGTGTAGTCGCGGTGTTGGCAACGACGGTTGTCGAGAGGCGCCGTCGGTCGACGCCGGTTGCCTTCCGCGCATTCGTGGGTGCGTTGATCGTCCAGGCGCTGCTTCGGCTTCCCTGGACGTCACCGGCGCGCGGTTCTGCGGCAATCGCGTCGCTCGCCATATTGGTGATCTTGATGTCGAGCGTGCGCGGCACGTCTGCAGACGCGCGACGTGTCATCCGGAGGTCGGCACTCATCGTTGGTGCGATTGCGCTCACGGCGGCGATCGCGTCCCTGTACGCGATCGCGCATAGCCACACGCTGCTACAAGCGGCGGCGGCCGATACGCGCGCCGCCGTCGATGCTGCGCGTTCGGGCGATCGCCAACGGGCGACTGACGCGTTCGCGACCGCCCAAGACCACTTCGACGGCGCGAAGAGCACGTTGGAATCGTGGGTGACCTGGCCGGGTCGTCAGCTGCCGATTGTCGGGCCGCAGCTGCGGGTGATCGACCGCGTCGCGTCGATCGGTGCGCACATCACCCCGATCGCGCGTTCGAGCGTTACGACTGTCGACCCGGACCGGTTGCGGCTCGTCGACGGACGTCTCGATCTCGCTACCATCGCTTCATACCGTCCCATCTTCGACCGGGTCGCGGCGGAGACGCGCGCGGTTCGCGATCAGCTCGCGCGCATCCCGCGGATGTGGCTGGCGCCGCCTCTCGATCACCACCTCGCGCGGTTCGAGGCCACCATCGCGAAGGCCGACGACGACGCGCACACTGCCGACGAGGCTGTCACGCTCGCGCCGTCACTGCTCGGTGCATCGGGCGCACGAACATACCTCGTGGCGATTGTCACGCCCGCCGAGTCGAGAGGTTCAGGCGGCCTGATGGCGAACTACGGCGTACTCACAGTGTCCGGCGGACGCTTGCGCCTCAGCAAGGTCGGCCGTGGCGGGACTCTGAACGTGGTCGGCGCGCACCCGAAGCGGCTCACGGGTCCACGCGACTATCTCGCGCGTTACGGCAGGTTCGAGCCTGCGCAGACATGGCAGAACGTGACGATGTCACCTGACTTCCCGTCGGTCGGCGAGGTGATGGCGCAGCTGTATCCGCAATCGGGTGGGGCACCAATCGACGGCGTCATACGGGTAGATCCAGTGGCGCTGGCTGGACTGCTCAGCCTTACCGGTCCCGTCCGTATTCCAGGCCTCCCTGTCACGCTGAACGCGCAAAACGCCGTTCCGTTTTTGCTTCGTGACGAGTATGCGCTGATCGCCGACCGGCAGCGACGCGCCGATCTACTGGGCGACATCGCTCGAGCCGTCTTCGACCGTTTGACCTCGGGCCGCTCCGCGCGACCGTCGGCTTTCGGCAATGCGTTGAGCCCGGCAATTCGGACGGCGAATCTCGCGCTCTGGCTTCGCGACGCGCGCGGCCAGGCGTTCGTGCGAAATATCGGCGCTGACGCCGGGCTGCCACCGTTCCGAGGCGACTCGTTCGGCGTCGTCGTGCAGAACGGGGGAGGCAACAAGATCGACAACTATCTCCAGCGGATCGTTCGATACGAGGCGACAGTCAGTGGCACGACGGGACACGTCAGCGTCCATGCCGAGGTCGGTCTGCACAACGATGCGCCAACCCAGGGCGTGCCGTTGTCCGTGATTGGCAACGAGCTTGGACTTCCGGTGGGCACGAGCCGCCTCTACGTGTCCATCTATTCCCCGTTCGCGTTACGGAACGCATCACTCGATGCGCGGCCGCTGCAACTGGACGCCGAAAGTGAGCTTGGTCGCCGTGTCTACTCTGCGTTCGTCGACATTCCGGCGGGCAAGACACGGACGATGGTCCTTGACCTCGATGGGTCGGTCGATCTGTCATCCGGGCAATATCACTTCGACTATCTCGCCCAGGTGCTGCCGAACGCAGACCGCGTGAACTTTTCGGTGCATACTCCGGACGCGCACGTGGTGGGAGTGACCGTTCACGCGGCTGCTCCGGTCCGAGCGACGACGGCGTCGCGATCGGCGAGCGTCACGCTGACCTCCGCTCGCGGCCCGTGGACCGTGGATTTGAGCCTTCGGCGCTGAAGGCCCACGACCGCTCGGCGATAGTCGACTCGGGCGCGACGTGGCTGGCACGAGAAGCTCTCCACTTGCGGACCGAAGGCATTCGTATCGCGATGCGCAAGGTTTTGATGATCGTGTGTGGTGCGCCAGCCGTGCGCTGATCGAGGGCAACCTGCGAGGCGACACGCACACGGACGCCGTGAGCCTCAGCGATCGGACAACACTGATGTCATCGATTGCCGCGATGCGGCTCCCTCGAGCGCCAACGCGGGCCGAGCATCCGCCAGTGGGGATCGTTCTCGCGGCATTCTTTCTGCAAACCTTCATCAGTGTGGGGCCGGATCACGTTTTCTAGGCGCGCGGGGTCGCGCCCTGAAGTGGGTCGTGCCCTGAAGTGTCGACGCGTCTTGTCCACCCTGTACGTGTGGTCCGCGCGAAGCGGGACGCGCACTCATATGCCACGTCGAGCGCGCGCGACGCTCACGATGCGTGGGAACTCTCGCTGCGACGGTGTACTGACAGGGAGGCTTCAGGCGATTGTGTCTGCGGTCTTCACGAATCCGCCTTGGCTCGCGGAATCTGCGCCGCTAAGGTGCGCGCCGCAATGCGCGTGTAGCCCGTCACGACGAGCAGTCGGTACCGACAAGACGTGCGCGCGACTCGTATCAGGTCCAGCACAGGGCGCGGGTTCTGACCGCCGAGCAGCAAGGTTGTTCATCACGGGGGGCGTTGAGGATGCCGCACAGCTACCTGATTACGGGCGGGGCCGGGTTCATCGGCTCCCACTTGACCGAGGCGCTGCTCGAGCGGGGCGAGCGGGTCGTCGTGCTCGACGATCTCTCGACCGGCAGGGTTGCGAACCTACGACGCGTCGCGGGGCATCCCCGCCTCGAGTTCGTCGTCGGCTCGGTGCTCGACGAGTTCAAGGTCGACGAGCTCGTGCACCGTTGTGATGTCGTCGTCCACCTCGCCGCCGCGGTCGGCGTAAAGCTCATTGTCGAAGAGCCGTTGCGCTCCTTCACGACGAACATTCGCGGCTCCGAGATCGTCGTCGGTGCGGCGCATCGCTACCGGAGCAAGATCCTCGTGGCAAGCACGTCGGAGATCTACGGCAAGAACGGCTCGGAGCCGCTTAGC
>JBBQTI010000056.1:0-25211 GCA_038213435.1 Acidimicrobiia bacterium | reverse complement strand
TGCTGGTAACGTTCATCCGTCAAGTGCCCTTCCCGTCGGCAATGCTTGGTGTGTCGCAACCCCAAGAATGCCTTACGGACAGGGCACTTGTCGCGCTCAGCGACCGGCCTCACCCACGAACTCGTGAACTATCGGGGCTAGTTGATGCCGCCGGGCAGCTCGTGGCGCAGCGGGTAGTCGGCGATGATTGCCCGAGCGGCGGTCAGCGCCCGGACCGAATGCCGGGTGTTCGGGGGTACGACCGCGACCGCGCCCGGACCGAGACACTGCTCGACTCCGTCGATCGATATCAGCAGGTCGCCGTCGACGACGTGCCAGACCTCTTCTTGCTCGTGTTCGTGCTCATGCAGGGGAACCGCGTCGGCCGCGATGTCGTAGTGGGAAAACGTCATGTTCTCGGAGTGGAAGAACCGACCGCGCCATCCGGGAAGCGGCTCTCCGCTCAGCATGTGTTCGGGATCGACGAACGGCATGGAGCCAGCGTACGCAGTCGGGGCAGTGCTACTCGCGCACGAGGAGCAGGCAGCCGCACGTGTTTCCGCCGCCGGCCGCGATCACGCCCACCTCGGGCGGCCTCGCGATCTGACGCTCCCCCGCCTGTCCCCACATCTGGGTGGCGCCTTCGTGCAGGAATCCGTAGCCGTGTAGTCGCCCCGCCGAGAGTTGGCCGCCGTGGGTGTTGAGCGCCAGCTGTCCATCGCGGGCGATGCGCGTGCCGCCCTCGATGAACGGACCGCTCTCACCCAACCCGCACAGGCCGAGTGCTTCGAGCCACGACATCGTGATCCACGAGAAGCCGTCGTACAGCTGGGCCGTCTGAACGTCGGACGGCCGGTACTCGGTGCGCTCCCACAACTGCTTGCCCGCGGCGCGGTTCGTCATCGTGGACAGGTCGTCGAACTGATCCCACGACGGGCGGCCGTCGATGCGAACTCCGACGGCTTCGACGCGCAGAGCCGGGTTGCGCAAATCCTTGGCGCGGTCGCGGCGCGACACGATGACCGCGGTCGCGCCGTCGCATGGGACGTCGCAGTCGAAGAGGCAGAACGGCGACGAGATCATGCGCGCCGCCATGTAGTCGTCCATCGACATCGGGTCGCGGTAGATCGCCTTCGGGTTGAGCTCCGCGTTGCGGCGCGCGTTGATCGCGATCCACGCGAGCTGTTCGCGCGTCGTTCCGTACTCGTGGAAATGACGCTGCGCGAACATCGCGATCCAGATCGCGGCCGACGGCGCCGAGAACGGCAGATTCCACTGCATGAACCCCGAAGCCTTGAACCCGCCACCGCCACGGTCTCCACCGCCGCCGCCGGGCATTACCGCGGAGCGCCCCTTGTCGCCCTGCGCCGAGCCTTCGTAGACCGATCGGAAGCACAGCACGTGGGTCGCGAGCCCCGACGCGACCGCGAGACACGCATTCACGACCGAGCCAAGCTGTCCCGACGTCTCGAGCCCGCTGCCGTACCAACCGCAGTTCAGGCGCAGTGCGTCCATCACGTCGTATGCGCCCGCACCCGAGAAGCCCGCCGGCGTCCCCATCGGACCGGGATACGTCGATACGCCGTCGATGTCGGCGGTCGTCAGGCCGGCGTGCTCGATCGCGGCGAGGCAACCGTCGAGCGTCAGCTCGAGTGGATCGCGGAACAGTCGCCGGCCGATGTCGGACTGGCCGACTCCGGAGATGCAGGCACGCCGCTCGATGATCTCATTCTCGTCCACGACGTCACTCCCCCCGCTCGACATCCGGGCGGAACAGCGGGATATAGATGTCGCCTTCGGGATCGGGGTGATGCTCGAAGGTGACCCGCAGCGGCATCTCGATGCGCGCCTCGTCGGGCGCGCAGTCCACGAGGTTGGTCGTCAGCCGCACCGAGGGCTGTTCGATGATCTCGATGATCGCGACGATGTACGGCAATTCCGGGCCGGGCATCCATGGTTGGTGGTTGACCGAGAAGGTGGCGAGCGTCGCGCGCCCCGACACCGCTTCGGTCTTCATGTTCTTCGAGTAGCACATCGGGCAGAGCGGCTGCGGCGGATGGATGTAGAAGCCGCAGTCCTGACAACGCCAGAACCGCAGCTCGCCGCGCGCGCCCGCCGTCCAGAAGTCGCGATTGCGATCGTTGAGCTTGGGCAGGATACGAAACGGCGGCGCCGTCTCCTTCACGTCGGGCACGGTCACTCCTGTTCGGCCTCGCGCGCCTCTTCGAAGCCGCGGCGCGCGTGCGGTATGGCTTCGACCGCGGGTAACAGCCCGTGACCCGGAACGGTCAACATGATCGATCCGAGGATCTCCTCCCACGACGCACCGACCTCACGCGCCAGACGCGCGTGGCGTCGCACGCCCGCGGGATTACGCAATCCGACGGTCACGGCGAGGCGTATGAGCTCGTGCGTCTTGCGATCGGGAGCCGAGATGGAATCGATCTGCGAAAGCCACGCGTTCTGCGCGGCATGCAGCTGGGGGAACACCTCGTGCAGCGGTTCCTCGAACGGAAAGTTCCAGTCCTGCTCGTCCTCGTTCACGGGGCGTGACGCTACCGGTCAGCCCGCGCGGCGGAACACGGGAATCGTCACGTCGTCCGAGATCGCCTTGTACTCGGCGACGACGGGGAGGTCGGCGCGCAGCTCGTCGAACGGCACGCCCTCGATGTTCGTCATCACCCGCGGACCCTCTTCGAGCTCGACGATCGCCGCGACGTAGGGGACGCGCTCGTGGAAGGGCGGCAGATCATTCACGTGCACGACCGAGTACGTGTAAAGCGTGCCCCGACCCGACGCCTCCTTCCAGGCGACGTTTTCACTCCAGCAGGTCGGGCAGAACGGGCGCGGGTAGTAGTGGTCGCGGCCGCAGGCGTCGCAGTGCCGGATGAGGAACTTGCCGTCCTTCAGGGCGTCCCAAAAAGGCTGGGTCTCGCTGTCGGTCGACGGCAGGTCGAAGCGGGCCGTGGTCACTTCGTTCTCAATTCTGGGTCGACTCCACGCTCCGCTCCCGTTCGGTCGCTGCGCTGTCGTCTCACGGAATCACCGCCACGGCCTCGCCCTGGACCTTTGTCTCGCCCTGCTCGTTGGCGACCGAGCAATCGAACACAACCTCGTTGCCGGCGCGCTTCTCGCGCACCGTGACCTTCGTTGTCAGCACCTCGCCCGGCCAGGTCTGCTTCGTGAAGCGGACCCGGTACGACTTCAGGTTGCCGAGCCCGACGTAGTCGGTGATCGCCGTCGCGAGGATGCCTGCCGTGAACATGCCATGGCCGAACACCGACGGCAGGCCGGCCTGTTGCGCGGCGATCTCGTCGTGGTGCATCGGATTGAAGTCGCCGCTCGCACCCGCGTACTTGACGAGATCGGTACGCGTGAGCGGATGGCTGATCGCCGGTCCCGCATCGCCGGCCGAGAGGCGTGTGTAGTCGAGTGCGCGCTCACCCATGGAGCGCTACGACTATCGGTTACCTGACACCGGCGTCAACTTCTGGGCCGGTTCCGGAACCGCGTCTGCCGCCGGCGGGCCTTGCCCGAGATTCGCTACGGATCGCGAGGCAAACCGAGCAGACGTTCGGCAATCACGTTGCGCTGGACATCGCTCGTGCCCCCGGCGATCGTCAGGCATCGGTTGAACAGGAACGACGCCGACCAGGCCGAGGCGTCGCCCTCCGCAGCCATGGCCTCGATGCCCGCGACCAGCATGCCGACCTCCTGCACGTGCTGGTCATGCTGCACGCCGAGCAGCTTGCGGACCGCCGCTTCCGAACCCGAAGGGTCGGCGCCCGCCAAGGCGGCCAGCGTCAGGCGGAACCCGAGGGCCGACAACGCGTGGCCGGTCGCCACGAGGCCGCCCGCCTCGCCGAGCGTCAAGCGGTCATCGGCCAGGCCGCGTGCCTCGATCGCCTTCAGCACGCCGACGACGCCGCCACCGATCGTATTGCCCGAACCCATATACACGCGTTCGTTCGCGAGTGTCGTTCGAGCGCAGCGCCACCCGTCGTGCTCGCGGCCGACCAGGCAGTCCTCGGGCACGAACACGTCGTCGAAGAAGACTTCGTTGAACATCGCCTGGCCGGTCAGCTCTCGCAACGGCCGGATGTCGATTCCGGGCGTGCGCATGTCGACCATGAAGCACGAGATGCCGTCGTGCTTCGGCGCCTCGGGATCGGTGCGCGCCAGGCAGATGCCCCAGTCGGCTTCTTTGGCCATCGACGTCCACACCTTTTGGCCGTTCAGCAGCCAGCCGCCCTCGACGCGTGCCGCGCGCGTCGACAGCGACGCGAGATCCGAACCCGCGCCGGGCTCACTGAAGAGTTGGCACCAGCCGATCTCGCCGCGCAGCGTGGGCATGATCCAACGCTCCCGCTGCGCAACGGTTCCGTGCACGATCAGGTTGGGCAACGCCCACCCGCCGACCCCGATGTTCGGCTTCGTCATCTTCGCGGCGCGGAACTCCTCCTCGATGACGAGCAGTTCGAGCGCCTTGGCGTCGCGTCCCCAGGGCGCGGGCCAACCCGGCGTGACCAAGCCCGCGTGGGCGAGCCGGTCGAGTTGCTCCCGCGCGGGCAGCTTCTTGATCTCGGCGAGCAGCTCGCGTACCTCGTTTCTGAACAGCTCGATCTGGCCGTCACCGTCGGCATCACCGTGACGGGGAAGGTCGACGGCCAAGCGACGGCGCGCGCCCTGCATCGCCGCTCGCGCCGCACGGATGCGCCACTCGTCGGGCGTCGCGGTGAGCTGGTGCAGCGTCATCGCACGGCGAAGGTAGATATGCGCGTCGTGCTCCCAGGTGAAGCCGATGCCGCCCAGGGTCTGCACGCAGTCCTTGGCATTCGCGAACACGGCATCGAACGCGAGCGCAGCCGCGGCGGCGATCGCGAGCGCGGTGCCCGGATCGCTGAGGTCGTCGGCCGCGGCGGCCGCGTCCCACACCGCGGCGCGGGCGAGCTCCACTCGCGCGAGCATCTCCGCGCACCGGTGCTTCACACCCTGGAACTGACCGATCGGACGGCCGAACTGCACACGCACTTTTGCGTATTCGGACGCGGTGTCGACGCACCACTGCGCGATGCCGATCGCCTCGGCCGCGAACAGCGTCGCGGAGATCAGGCGAACCCGCTCCTCGGTGAGGTGCGAGAGCATCCGCTCGGGTGCCGATTTGGCTGCGCTTGTTGCCGCGTCGAGGTCGATGCGCGCCAAGCGGCGCGTCAGATCGATGCTCTTGACCTCGTGCACGCGCGCGGCCGCGGCGTCGAGGGCGTACCAAGCCCCGTCGACCGTGCAGACGATGACGTCGGCGGCGGCTCCGCCGGTCACGAGCGTCGCACCGTCGAGCGCGACCGCGCCCGTGAGCCCGCCGGCCGCGAACGTCGGCAACAGCGCGTCGGCGGCCGGACCGCCGTCGGCTTGCAGCAGCGCGGCGACGATCGCAGTCGGGACGTAGGGTCCGGGCGCGCACGCTCGGCCGAGCTCCTCGATCACCACGGCTTGCTCGAGGAGACTCGCGCCGCCTCCCCCGTGCGCCTCGTCGACGTGGAGTCCGATCCATCCCGGCTCGGCCAGCGCGTCCCAAAACGCAGGGCGGTCCTGCGTCGCAGCTTCCAGTGCCTCGCGGACAACACCCGGGTCGATGTGGTCGTCGACAAAACGCCGGACGGCGCGTCGCAGGTGCTCGTGTTCCTCTGTGATCCCGATCGGCATTCGTCGATAGTCGCGCGCGCCTGACGCCCGCGTCAGCTCCGGCGACAACATTCCCCAAAACGAGCACAACAGTTGGCAAGAAAAACGACGCGCGGCGTGCAGAAAACCTGCAAACAGTTGGCAAGGAAACGGTGGGTCAGACGATCTTTTGGCCGTCGCGGACGATGGAGATGGCCTGGGTCGGGCACCCCTGCGCGGCGAGGATCACCTTGTCGTCGGGTTGCGCGCCGGGATCGACGACCACCGCGATTCCGTCGTCGTCGAGGTCGAAGACGCCAGGGGCCCAGAACGAGCAGTTGCCCGAGCCCATGCACGCGTCGCGGTCGATCGAGATGTCGAGCGCCACGTTCAGCTTGCCCGCGTCGTTACCGGCGCGACCTCTCCGGCGCACCTCCGCTGCATCCGCACGGCGACCACGCTAACCCGCGATCTCGCAGAAGCGCGCGTAGCGGTCGGCGACGGCGGTCGCCCATGCCGGATCCGGGTCAACGACGTGCGAGGTGCGCGCCCAGCGCGCGGCCTCGTGCGTCGACGTCTCGAGCCCCACGGCCAGGCGGGCGAGGAACGCGGCGCCCAGCGCACCACCTTCGGGCACCGCGCACACATGGACGGGCAATGCGGTGCAGTCGGCGAGCGCCTGCATCCACGCCTCCACGCGTGTCCCTCCTCCTGTCGCGACGATGCGGAGCGCGGGGGTCGGTGACACGTCGATCATCCGACGGGTCACGAACCCGGCGGCCTCGAACGCGGCGCGTCGGATCGACGCGGCGTCGTGCGTCAGGTCGAGATCGACGAGCTGCGCGCGCAGGGCCGCGTCCTGGAACGGCACCCGTTCGCCGCGCGGGTACGGCGCCCAGATCGGCACCCGGCCCGGATCGACGACGCGCGCCGGCATACCAACCTCGCCCTGAGCCGCAGTCGCGCAGATGCGATCGACCCAGTTGAGGAACAGGCCGCCCGCATTGCTCGGACCGCCGACGAGAAACCTGCCGGGCGCAGTGTGCGGGATCGTGTAATGGCGCGCGACGTCGACCGGATCGGGTATCACGGCCCACGCGATCAGCGTCGTGCCGCAGATCACCAGCACGTCACCGACGTCGTCGCAGCCCGCGACGAGCTGCTCGGCCATCGCGTCGATGGTTCCGCCTTCGAGCACGCAGCCGGGACGGTCGCGAACCTCGGCGAGCGGCTGACCCGAGGGTCCGATCCTCGGCATCTGGTCGGGACGCGCCCCGCACTCGGCGAGGCGCTCCTCGTCCCATTGCTTCCAGTCGAAAAGCGGGACCGCGGTGGCCGCGACGGTCGTGGAGACGACGGCATCACCCGACAGCGCATGATTCGCGACCGCCTGCGCCATCCAGTAGCCACGCGCGTCCGGGTGCTCGTGGGATTGCCAACGCAAGAACTGCGCGAGCTCGCCCGCCTCCGTGATCGCGCCATCGCTACCGGAGTGGCCGCGATCGGAGTGGCCGCGCTCGTCGCCGTAGAGCAGGCCGGGCGCGCAGGGCATGCCCTCGGTGTCGACGGCCGTCAGCGACGGGACCATCGCGGCGACCGACACCGCGCGCGGATTCACCTCGCCGAGCGCGTCGAGCGCGCGGCGCGGGCCTTCGTGCCACGCGAGCCCGGCATCATGCTCGAACCGGAGGGGCGACGGGACGAAGAAATCGTGCGGGACGCGCGACCGGGCGACGATGTTCCCGTCGGCGTCGGCCGCGACCGCCTTCACCGAGGAAGTGCCGATGTCGATCCCGACCGTGAGCTCGGACACGGGGGGCGAGGCTACGTCAGTGACGCGATGACCGCGTCGTGCAAGAGTCCATTGGTGCATACGAAGCCGCCGGCGTCGACGTCGGCGCGCCCGTCAACCGCGGTCCAGCGGCCTCCCGCCTCCTCGACGATCGGTATGAGAGCGGCGATGTCCCACAACGAGACGATCGGGTCGATCGATACGTCGAACGCGCCTTCTGCGACGAGCAGGTGCTGCCAGAAGTCGCCGATTCCGCGCGTGCGCCAGCAGCGGTGCGAGAGGTCGACGAGCTTGTTGCCGACGCCTTGGGCGTGGAACCGCTCCGATGTGTCCCAGGCGAACGAGAGCTGCGCATCGCCGAGCGCCGCGACCGACGACACGCAGATGCGCGCACCATCGCGGAACGCGCCCAGGCCCCGGCCCGCCCACCACCGCATGCCGAGCGCGGGCGCCGACGCGACACCGACGATCAGCTCGCCCGCGCGTTCCAGCCCGATGAGCGTCGCCCAGATGGGCACGCCCCGCACATAGCTCTTGGTGCCGTCGATCGGGTCGACGATCCACCGGTACTCGGAGTCCGCGAGGGCGTCGCCCGCAACGGTTCCGAACTCCTCGCCGACCACCATGTGACCCGTCGATGCCCCGAGCCGCTCGCGGATCGCGCTCTCCACCGCCTCGTCGGCCTCGCTCACCGGCGTGAGGTCGGGCTTCGTTGCGACCTTCAGATCCGACTTCCGAAACCGCGACATGGTGAGCAGATCGGCCAGATCGGCCAGCTCGAGTGCGAGCCCCAAGGCGTCGGCGGTGTCCACATTTGCGAGCATACGGGAGCGCGCGAACGTGCCGGGGAGGACGCCACGCACGGTATGGTCGACGTCGTGGCCCGTCGCGACGACGTGATGGCGCAGATCTGCGAACTCGTGAGTGCGCCGGATCCCGCGGGTGTCGACGCGTTCGTCCGCTCCTACTACGGGCAGCTCGGCGACGACGACCTCGCGATCTGGACGACCGAGGAGCTCGCCGCCGCCGCGCTCGAGCACTGGCGATTCGGCGCGCGGCGCGCGCCGAACGAACCTCTCGTACGCGTGTATGCGCCGGCACACGGTCACACCGCCGTCGATGTCGTGGTCGACGACATGCCGTTCCTCGTCGACTCCCTCACCATGGCACTCGACCGTCGCAATCTCGGCGTGCACCTCGTCGTGCACCCGATCCTGTGCGTGCGCCGTTCGAACCAGGGCGAATTGCTCGGAATGGCACCGGATGACGAGCCCGCCCGAGACGGCGAGCAGCGGCTGCTCGAGTCCTGGACGCACATCGAGATCGACCGCGAGACCAACACCGACATCCTCGACTCGGTACGCACCGATCTGCTCTCGGTTCTCCATGACGTGCGCGCCGCGACGCGCGACTGGACCCCGATGCTCGACGCGTTGCGGCACGTCGCCGCCGAGCTCGAGCAGATGCCGCCGCCGTGCGCGCTCGAGGAGCTCTCCGAAGGCAAGGCGCTGCTGCAGTGGCTCGCCGATGAGCACTTCACGTTCCTCGGCTACCGCGAATACCAGCTCACCGCCGACGACCGGTTGCTACCGGAGCCGGGCACCGGGCTCGGATTGTTGCGCGACGCGCCGGAGGACCCGTCGGTGAGCTTCTCCCGCCTCCCGGCCGACGTGCGCGCGAAAGCCCGAGCGAAAACGCTGCTCGTGTTGACGAAGGCCAACGCCCGCTCGACCGTGCACCGCAAGACCCACCTCGACTACGTCGGGATCAAGCGGTACGACGCGAAAGGCGAGGTCGTCGGTGAGCACCGGTTCATTGGGCTGTACTCGTCGGGTGCGTACACCGGGAGCCCGTTCGACGTGCCCGTGCTTCGCCGGAAGGTCGCCGCCGTCATCGAACGGGCCGGATTCCTTCCTGCGAGCCACGATCAGAAGGATCTCATGCAGATCCTCGAGACGTATCCGAGGGACGACCTTTTCCAGATCGACGTCGATCACCTCTTCGACACGGCGATGGGCATCCTGCACCTGCAGGAGCGACGCCGGGTTCGCCTGTTCGTCCACCCCGAGCCGTACGGCCGGTTCGTGTCGTGCCTCGTCTTCATTCCCCGCGATCGATACACGACGGAGGTGCGCGAGCACATCGCGCAGCTACTCGTCGCCGCGTACGGATCGAAGGGCTACGAATGGAACACGCGCCTGTCGGAGTCGGTGCTCGCCCGGTTGCACTATGTGCTGCACCTCGAGACGCCGGGCGGCGCCACCGTCGATGTCGGCGAGTTGGAACGGTCCGTCGCGGCGGCGGCGCGCGCGTGGGTCGACGATCTGCGCGACGCGCTGATCGCGTCGCAGGGCGAGGAGACGGGCCTCGACCTGCTGCGCGTCTGGGCCGACGCGTTCCCCGGTGCATATGAGTACGACTTCGACGCGACCGAAGCGCTCGCCGACCTCCCCTTGCTCCAGCAGCTCGGCGATATCAAGCCGCTCGCGGCGCGGCTCACGATCAGCACCGACCACCTCGACCTGAAGCTCTACGGCATCGGTGGGCCACCGTCACTGTCGGAAGTGCTCCCCCGCCTTTCGAACATGGGCGTCGTCGTCGACGACGAGCACCCCTACGAGCTGACGCCGAAAGGGCTCGACGGCCGTTGGATGAAATGGTTCCGCCTCCGTGCGCCCACCGGAACGATCGTCGATCCCGCCGCGGTACGGCTCTTCGAGGAAGCGTTCCTCGCGGTGGTCGACGGCCGCGCCGAGGACGACCGCTTCAATCGCCTCGTCCTCACCTCCGGGCTCGCATGGCGGGAGGTCGCACTTTTGCGGGCCTACTGCCGCTATCTGCGCCAAACGGGTACCCGGTTCAGCCTGACGTATATCGAGGACGCGCTGAGCCTGCACAGTGAAGTCGCGCGCCGGCTCGTCGAGCTGTTCGTTGCGCGCCTCGATCCGTGGATCGCGGGCGCCGACGGCCGCGGCGGCGCGAGCGGCGACGGCGACGCGGCCGAACGCCTGGCCGACGAGATCCGCTCCTTGCTCGACAGCGTGACCTCGCTCGACGAGGACCAGATTCTTCGCGCGCTCCTGCATCTCGAGCTCGCGACGCTGCGCACGAACTGGTTCCAAGAGACGGATGCCGCGGGCAATCCGCCGCCGTGCGTCGCGCTGAAGTTCGACCCGAGCGCGATCCCCGACCTGCCGCTGCCCCGGCCGATGTTCGAGATCTTCGTGTACTCGCCGCGCGTCGAGGGCGTGCACCTACGCGCCGGCAAGGTCGCACGCGGCGGGATCCGATGGTCGGACCGGCGCGAAGACTTCCGCACCGAGGTGCTCGGGCTCATGAAGGCCCAGCGCGTGAAAAACGCCGTCATCGTACCGGCCGGCGCGAAGGGCGGGTTCGTCGTCAAGCGACCGCCCGCCGATCCGCCGGCGTTGCGCGAAGAGGTCGAGGCTTGCTACCGGCTGTTCATCGGCGCACTGCTCGACGTCACCGACAACCTCGTCGGGGGCAAGGTCGTACCGCCGAGCCGGGTGGTCCGCTACGACGGCGACGATCCCTACCTGGTGGTCGCCGCCGACAAGGGCACGGCGGTCTTCTCCGACACCGCGAACGAGATCGCCTGCGGGCGCGGCTTCTGGCTCGGCGACGCGTTCGCTTCGGGTGGTGCGCATGGCTACGACCACAAGGCGATGGGCATCACCGCCCGAGGGGTGTGGGAGTCGGTTCGCCGCCACTTCCGCCATCTGGGCATCGATCCGGATCGCGACGACTTCACCGTGGCGGGCATCGGCGACATGTCGGGCGACGTGTTCGGCAACGGCATGTTGCTCTCGGAGCACATACAGCTCGTGGCCGCGTTCGACCACCGGCACGTCTTCCTCGATCCCGTTCCGGATCCGGCGCGATCGTTCGCGGAACGGCGTCGCCTGTTCGAGCTGCCGCACTCGTCGTGGGCCGACTACGACACCGCGCTCATCTCCGCAGGTGGCGGGGTGTACGCGCGCACGTTGAAGTCGATCCCGATGACGCCCGAAGTGCGTTCGCGGCTCGCGATCGACGACGGTGTCGATGCGCTCACGCCGGCAGAGTTCATCCGCGCGATCCTGCAGGCTCCGATCGATCTGCTCTACAACGGCGGCATCGGTACCTACGTGAAGGCGCGCCTCGAGAGCCACGCCGCCGTCGGCGACAAGGCCAACGACGCGGTGCGGGTCGACGGGCACGATTTGCGGTGCCGAAGCGTCGCCGAGGGTGGCAATCTCGGATTCACCCAGGACGGCCGGGTCGAGTACGCGCTCGCCGGCGGCCGCGTCAACACCGACGCGATCGACAACAGCGCGGGCGTCGACACGTCCGACCACGAGGTGAACATCAAGATCCTGCTCGATGGCGCGGTGCGCGACCGTGAACTCGGCGAGATCGATCGCAACGTCTTGCTCGTCAGCATGACCGACGAGGTCGCGGCGCTCGTGCTGCGCGACAACTACCGCCAGAACCGCGCGCTCGACAATGCACGAGCACAAGCGGTCGCGATGGAGCAGGTTCACGCGCGGTTCATGCATGCGCTCGAATCGGACGGGCATCTGAACCGCGACATCGAGCGCCTGCCCTCCGACGAGCAGCTCGCCGACCGGCACCACGCGGGTCTCGGCCTCACGGCGCCCGAGCTGGCGGTGCTGCTCGCGTACGCGAAAATCGCCCTCGAGGAGGAGCTGCTCGCGTCGGAGCTCCCCGACGACCCCGACTTCATGCCCGAGTTGGTGCGGGCGTTCCCGTACGCGTTGCGTCAGCGATTCCTCGAGCGAATCCGCGCCCATACGTTGCGTCGCGAGATCACCGCCACCTCGCTCGTGAACGGTGTGGTCAACCGCGCCGGCACGACATTTGCCTTCCGGCTCGGCGAGGAGACCGGTGCCCACGGACCGGACACTGTGCGCGCGCACGAAGCGGCGCGGGCGATCTTCGATCAGGACGCCCTGTGGCGCGACATCGAGGCGCTCGACCATGCGGTCGATGTCGACGTGCAGACCGACATGTACCTTGCGAGCCGGCGTCTCGTCGAGCGCGGCGCTCGGTGGCTGCTGCGCAATCGTCGCCAACCGTTGCCCCTCGCCGCGACGGTCGCGTTCTTCTCGGGGCCAGTCGCTCGCCTGAACGCGATGGCGACCATCTCGCCCCGGATCGAACCCGTCACGGCGGATTACACGGCACGGGGTATTCCCCGTGAGCTCGCGCAACGGATCGCCGCGCTCGCCCATCTACCGCGCGCGCTCGACATCGCCGAGCTGGCCGATGCCCATCACGTAGAAGTCGAGGCCGTGGCCGCCACGTACGACGAAGTGGGCGAAAAGCTCCGCTTCGATTGGCTCGGCGACCGGATCGTCGAGCTGCCACGCGCCGACCGCTGGGACGCCTTGGCCCGCAACGCGTTGCGCGAGGACGCCGCCGCGCAATACCGGCGCGTTGTCGATGCATCGCTGACGGAGGGGTCCTACGAGGCGTGGGCTACGCCGCGCGCGACGCTCGTTGCCCACGTGCTCGCGTTGCTCGACGAGATCCGCGCCCACGCAGTCTTCGACGTCGCGACGTTGTCAGTGGCGCTGCGTGAGCTCCGCGGGCTGACCTAGCTTCGGTCGATCGGGGGGACCGCCGACTTGCGACGGTCCCCCCGGTCGAGAGGTGGCCGGTTGTTACGCCGGGCCGGGCATCCGGAAGATCAGCAGAAGCCGATTCGACCGATCTGGGATCCCCAGACGCCCGCCGATGCAGTTTTCTCACCGACGATCCAGGCCCGCCGGTTGGCTGCACAGCCGGTGATCGCCGTGGGATCGAGTGCGGCCGCGGCGTAGTCACCGGTGCGGTTCCGACCCGCCGGGAAGGTTTGACCGGTAAGTGGCTGAGAACTTTGCACGAGCAGCGATCCGGCTCCGCTGCCGGCGCTGGCGTTCCCCTGCTCGCCGATGTAACGCACCTGAAGATTGATGTTGTTCGGACTGTCCACCGACATCCACGTCCCGAAGATTTCGCCCGAGGCGTTCGCCGTCAGATGTGGCCTCCAGTCCGATGAGGTGCCGCTGCGGAACCAGATGCCATTCGCGAGCATCGTGTTCGCGGATGGGTTGAAGTGGTACCACCGCGGTGTGGCAGTGCCGACGGTGACCGTGTGGACACCCCACAGGTTGCTGCCGAACTGGATGGTCCGGTTCTCGAAGGCGTTGCTCAGCGACGTCTCGAGCGGATAGTTGACACCTGGTTGCGGTGCCGTCGGCGGGCTCGTGTACGCCGGGACGGCGATCGAGGCTTGAGCGGTGTACGTCGGTGGCAGACGGCTGCTGTTGCTCATCCTCTTGATGGTGACCTTGTTGTCGTTGGGGCACGCCATCAGGAAGTAGGAGTTGACGTTCTGGTCGAGCACGTTCGGAGGTGTGATCCGGCAGGGGTTGCCGCCGAAGACATTGAAGCCCGTCCCCTGGCCCGAATACATCTTTGCCTTCGAGAATGCCTGAACCCAGTTGTCGAAACCGCCGTTGCCCTTGAAGTTCACGACCGTGGTCAGGATCGCGTCTTGGTCCAACCCGAGCTGCTCGAAGTCGAGGGCGTCCCCTGAGACGTTCCCGAGTCCGAAGTTGTACATGAAGTAGCCAGCCGTCGGGTCTCCGGTGGTGGAGATCGCCAGCCGGAACGTCCGGACCAGCGACGTACCGCTTCCCGTGCTACCGAGGGTGAGGATCACGAAACGATCCCAGTACGGGTCGTAGATGACCCTCGGATCGAACACGAAGGCGCTGGTGTTGAAGAACGTGGCGAAACTCGTTCGCTTCACGAGACCGCCGGACTTGTTGAAGATGCTGACGGCGAAGTTCGTGACTTGCACCACATGGTTCCGACCTACCGCGAGGTCGTTGTCCGGCGGGAAGCTTCCCGACTGATTCTGGTTTGTCGCCGCAAAGTTGATTCCCCTGAGCGCTGGCGGTGCGTTGCCCGCCGGAGCTGTGACGCGTTGCGACGGCCCGAGGCTCGCCGCCGTGCTCGTGCCATGCGGCGCGCGCTGCAGATACTCTTCTTCGTCGTTGTCCACGGGTCCTAGGGTGGCGGGACGCTCGGGCGCGGTGGCCAGGTTTTGGAATGTGGCCCGCCCGGTCGTCCCCTGGGATACCGGGGCTGATGATGCATCTTGTTGCGACACGTTCGCGTGTTGCGACGCGGCGCCGCTGAGACTGGGTACCCCCCAAGCGATGGCGGAGGTTGCCAACGCGAACGCCGCGACGGCACCCCACACTGGTTTTCTCTTGATCATGCGTGCTGCTCCCCCGTGTTCTTCGCGTCGTCGTTCACACTCGACAACGCTTCGGTTCGGGCGAGACGCAGGCAACGAGAAAGCAACGACGAAAGCTGGGCCGAACAACAACTACAGGTCAGCCGAAACAGTCCGCCCCTACGCTCGCCACCGCGAAACGTCCTCGCCGCGCACGCTAGATGTAGGCCTGAGCCGAGAACAAGCAGACAAGGGGCGACATTTTGGAATCCCGTGCCACTCTGAGGGTCGATCTGCTCACGCTATGAGTTGAGTGTTGTGCACAAGACAAAGACTTCGTCGCTCAGGAAGTCGCTCAGGAACACGTCAAGGTGATCTCGGTGAAACCGTCCGCCACGGTGACGGCCGCGGGCTCGCAAAGAATCGAAGTGTCGTCCGGATTCGCTCGGACCTTGTAGTCGCCCGCCGGGACCGCGAGTTGGAATCGCCCGACCGGGTTCGTGCGTGCGGACGCGATGACTGCGGCCGCGTCAGCGCGGCTGACCTGGATCTCGGCCGCGACCGGCTCGGGCGGAGCGGCACAATCGGCTTGGGACCCACACGCGCTCCGATACACCGCGCCGGCGATGCCGCTGCCCGGTGTCGGGGAGACCTCGGTGGTCGTCGTCTCCACCTGGGAGCTCCGCCGGACGGCGGTGCCTGTGTCTGCTGTCGTGGTGGGTCCGCCGCTCGCCGCGTCGACCGACGACCCCCCACAACCCGAAACCGTCAACAGCGCCAGGCCCAGAATCGCATACGACGCCGCTTCCCAGCGCCGCCCGTGTTCGGTCATATCGGCCTCTCTATCCGGATTGCAGAATAGTTCGACGCACTGGGCCGACCATCCGGTTCCGACTCGACCACGACGCGCCCGCGTCGCTTGGGCTCCGGTGCTCAGAACCAGTTCCGTAGATTCTTCTCCCATGACGGCGGAACGAGAGTTCAGCGACGAGCTCGAAGACTGGCTGCGTGCAGACACCCCGAAGACGCTCGGCGCCTTGGGCGACGCGTTCAAGGAGAAGAGCTTCGCCGTCACGATCCTGTTGCTCATGTTCCTGCCCGCATTGCCGCTGCCCACCGGCGGCATCACGCACGTCTTCGAGGTCATCACGATCTTCGTCGCTCTCCAGATGGTGCTGGGGCGCCGCACGATCTGGCTCCCGCGGCGGTGGAAGCAGCGCGAGCTCGGCGCCACGATCACCGGAAAGGCGGTTCCGTTCATCATCCGGCGCGTCCGCTGGTTCGAGAAGTTCTCGCGCCCGAGACTTGTCCAGCTGTTCCGGCAACGCGAGTTCATCCGGATCGTGGGGCTGATCATCATCGGCCTCACGGTCGGCGCCGCAATCGCGCCGCCGTTCTCGGGGCTCGATACGCTCCCCGCGCTCGGCGTCGTCGCGATCTCGCTGGCGATCATCCTCGAAGACGCCGTCGTGCTCGGCATCGGCGTGCTCATCGGCACCGGCGGCGTCGTGCTCATCGTGACGATCGGCGCCGCCCTGGCCCGCGTCATCCGAGATCGTTTCTGAGCCGGGCGGCGCGCGGCTTCGACGGTCGAAGAAGCGCGCGCGACTTACGCCCGGCGGGTTCTGGTCGTTGCAGGTGCGTCAGTCTTCGTACTTGAACGAAACCTTCACCTTGGCTCGATAGGCCTTGATCGCGCCGCCTTCGATCTGCAGGTCGAGCTCGGCGACCTGCGCGATCCGCAAGTCGCGCAGGCTTCCCGAGGCCTTCTCGACCGCGGCGGCCGCGGCCTTCTCCCAGGAGTCGGTACTGGTACCGACCAACTCGATGATCTTGTACACGCTCTCTGACACAGCAGATACCTCCGGTAGACGATGTACCACCCTTCTCGGCGATCGAGCGCGTGTCAATCGCCAGTCGCCCTCGCAGCTCATGGCGACATCACCTCGAGTCGTGCCGGCCCAGTCGCGCGATGACGGGCGTCACGGCTTCCATCGAGTCGGCCCTCACGACGTAGGACGTGAAGCCCCACCGCTCCCGGTACGCCAGCAGTTGGTCGACGATCTCGTCTACCGCGCCGACGAGCGCGTACGGAGCGGCGAGGACGTCGTTCGGGGTGAGGCCGGGCGCGGCGCTCGCGACGCGTGCCGCGACGGTGGCCGGATCGTCGGTGATCTCGACGTGTTGCACGAGCGCGTCGAGAACGACCGGAGCGCGCTCGGCCGCGGCCTGGGTTATCAGAGCGATGCGCTCGTCGATCCCATCGACACTCCAGTCGGCTGTGTGACGATGCCCGTCCTCCAGGGTGCGACCGAGACCGGTCAGGCTGATGGCGTCGGCGTACCGAGCCGCGATGCGCAGGAGACGCTTGCCGTTTCCGCCGACCAGCAGCTGGATGCGATCTTGCACCGGCCGCGGCGCCAACAGGAATGCTTCCTCGGCGTTCACGTCGCCGCCGTAAAAGGTGACGACCTCACCGGCGAGCAGCCGCGTGACGACCCCGACCATTTCACCGAAGCGCGTGACCCGCGCGGCGGCGGTCGGGTAGCGACGGCCTGCCATCGTCCACTCCGCCGGCGTGTGACCGGCGCCGAGGCCGAGGATGAACCTGCCGTCCGAGAGGACGTCGACGGTCGCAGCCTCGGACGCGAGCTGAACAGGGTCGCGAACTCCGGTATTGCAGACGTAGGTCCCGAGCCTCAAGGTCGATGTGACCAGCGCCGCGGCCGCGAGGCTGGAGAACGGCGACGCAGTGACGCCGGGATGGTCGCTGACGTACAGGGCGTCGAAGCCGCACGCCTCGGCCTTCCGAGCGAGGTCCGGCCAAGCCCGCCCGGCACCCATTACGCCCGCCTGCACACCGAACCGGATGGGCGCGGTCACGGCGTGAAGCTATCCCGCGCTCGCCGTCGGCGACGTCGGAAGCGATACCGACTAGCCTGGGTAGACCTCGAAGACCGTCGCGGAACCCATGCCGCCGCCCGCGCACATGCTCGCGAGGCCGATGCCGCCGCCACGACGGCGCAGCTCGTACATCGTGGTGATGATCATGCGGGCGCCGGTCGCGGCGACCGGGTGACCGAGCGAGCAGCCGGATCCGTTCGGGTTCGTGATGTCCTCCGAAAGGCCGAGCACGCGACACGCCGCGACCGGCACCGACGCGAACGCCTCGTTTATCTCGGCGAGGTCGACGTCGTCGATCGACAAGCCGGCGCGCTCGAGCGCCTTCGGGATCGCGGAGATCGGACCGAGTCCGGTGTCGCGGGGCTGTACGCCGGCCGAGGCCCACGAGACGATCTTGCCGAGAGGGGTGAGGCCGTTCGCCTTGGCGTAGTCGCTGCTGACGATCATCATCGCGGCCGCCGCGTCGTTGAGACCCGAGGAGTTGCCGGCCGTGATCGGGAAGTCGTCGATCTCGGGGTGCAAGGGCTTGAGCGACGCCATCTTCTCCATCGTGCTGCCGCGGCGCGGGTGCTCGTCGGTGTCGAAGATCTTGGTCGTGCCGTCGCGCAGCGTGACCTCGATCGCGACGATCTCTTCCTGCAGACGACCCTCGTCGATGGCGGCGATCGCGCGCTCGTGTGAACGGAACGCCCACGCGTCGCAGTCAGCGCGCGTGAGACCGGCCGACTGCGCGGTGTTGTACCCGACGGTGATCGACATGTCGAAGGCCGGTGCGTCGGGAGTTGCGGGGTGCGACGGCGACATCCATTGTGCGTAGTCGTCGGTACCGGGAGTGCGCTTCATGGTCTGCGGCGACGTCGAGAGCGACTCGGAACCACCCGCGATCACGACCTTGTCCATGCCGGCCATGATGCTGGCGGCCGCGCCCTGCACCGATGCCATGCCCGATGCGCAGTGCCGGTTGAGCGCGACGCCGGGAATCTCGACGAGGCCGAGCTCGACGGCCGCGTAGCGGGCGATGTCCCCCCCACCCTGGAGCGACTCGCCCAGCGCGAGGTCGTCGACCTCGGGCGCGGGGATACCCGACCGTTTGAGCGCCTCGCTGACCGCGTACTTGGCGAGGTCGAAGGCGCTCACGTCGAGGAGCGTGCCCTTGCGGGCCGTCCCGATCGCGGTGCGGGCCGCGGCGACGATAACTGCGTCAGGCATCGGTGCTCCCCGTACGTGCGGTGTTGCTCGGATTCGGTCGTCCTGGGAATCGGGCCCGAGCGTACCTGACGTCGGCGTCAGCCCGCAGCCCGCCGACCACTGGTTGCGTTCGTCGTCGCGCAGCGCGAACCTTCGGTAAGGGGTGGGTCGATGTGACACTCAGGATCGACAGACGCGTACTGCAGGAGCTCGCGGCGGCGGCAACGCTGATTGCTGCCTTCGTGATCGCGTGGGAAGGCAAGTGGGTCTTCGCCGAGACGCTGCCGGTCACGAGAACCGACCCGACGTTCGCGCAGCAGGTGTTGTCGGATCGAACAACCATCGGGTTCGTCAGATTCGGACTCGTTCTGCTCGCCCTGTATGTCATCGCGAGCGTTCCGGCGCTCGTGGTCGGCGGCAGATGGCTCAAGGGATTCAGCACCTCGGGCGTCACGGCTGATGATGCCCTTAGCGACAGCGCGGTCGTCATCGGGGACTTGAAGAGCAAGGTGAAGAAGCTCCAGTCCCAACGTGATGCTGCGAAGACGCTGGCGGACCAGGGCTCTGTCGGCGCGATGGCGAGCAGGCCGGACCTCCTCAAGCAGCTCGAGAAGCTCGACGAGAAGGCCAAGAAGACCGACGACGAGGTCGATCGTTCGATCGAGCGGTCCGACCGTGTCGTCGAGCGACTTCGGGCGGTCTCGACGTCGACCCGTCCCCGCTAGCTTTGCTGAGTCGTACCCGCACGGCACGCGATCCGGGCTCTTCTCCGGCGGCAAGGCGAAGAACGCTCAACCGACGCGCACGTCCCCTCCGCCGCGCATGACCCGGTTCGACTTGGCTTCGGCGCGGGCTGCTGCCGCCGCAGATCGAACCGCGGTCTGGGTCGGCGAGTTCCTCGCGAGCCGTGGGAGCGACAACGGGGCGCTGGCGGCGGCGCTTGCGCAGAAGCGGCACTGGTGGGTGGGTCCGATCAGGGTGCGGCTCGATGACCTCGAGCGGCTCGCCGGCCCCGAGGAGGATGCGCTCGTTCGCGTTGCTCAGGAGGAATGGGAAGACGACATCGAGGAGATGCACGAGAGTCTCGATCAGGGTTGGGAACCGCCACCACTCCTCGCGGAGTATCAAGCGGGCCGGCTGCTGCTCCAGGACGGCAATCACCGCTACGAGGCACTGGCGCGCGCTCGCGCACCCGACGCGTGGGCGCTCGTGTACTTCGACGATCCCGTCGAGCGCGACCTGTTTGCGGCCCGCGAGCAAGAGACTCGTGGGTCCGCCTAGGACCGTTCCTCGGGCGGCCGACGCGTGCACCTGCACGTCGAATCGTTGTCCGCCCATGAACAGGCCGAGCAACGAGAAGCCGACGTGATCGCGCAGCGACACCGTCACGCGGTTGCCGACCACCTCGACGTCGATCGCGTCGAGGAACCGCGCGTGCGCGTCCTCGTCGAGCGACGCGAGCGCGATCGCGCGTGCCCGCACCGGATCGAGCCGCAGGACGCCGGCGCGCAAGGCCTCGACGTCGACACCGTTCGCAGCCGCGGTCGCCGCGGAGTCCGCCATCGACGAAAGCTGGCGCCGGTCGGCAACCGCGCGCCAGAGGTCGAGGCTCAGCCCGCCCAGGAACAGCAGCGAGATGCACAGGCCGAGCACCCAAAGCGTGATCGTGCCGTGCTCCACGGGGGACCTCTTCCACTGGAGTGGTCGCATCAACGACTCCGGAAGTCGTCGACCCTGCGGGTCGCACGTGCGGTGTAATGCCACGAACCGACCGACATCCCGCAGACACCGATCGCCGGCATCGTCACCTCGACCTCCACGACCACGTCGTCCCCACGTATCTCCCCCACTGATGGCACCCGGACGTCGACGTCGGTCGCATCGACTCCGTGATCGGCCGCGACGTCTAACGCGACGAGCATGGCGGATTCGGGACTGCCGTTCGGCCAGTTGTCGACGAGATCGCGCGCCGCTTCACGCGCCGCGACCGTCGCCGCATGCCTTCGCTCGGCCCACCCCGGCATGGTCGCGACCAAGACGACGATCGGGAGCAGCAACATCGCGATCGCGGCCACCCATTCGATCGCGACGAAGCCGCACTCCGACCCACGTCGGTTCGCGGCTCGCACGTCAACGCTCCCGGTGCGCCGAGGCGCGCAAGGTCAAGCGCCAGTCGGGCAGCAGGAGCGGGAACCACGAGCGCAGCGCGACCCGCGCCGTCGCGACGATGCGGTCGCCGTCGCGTACGCACGACAGATCGTCGACCCGCAATGAAGATCCACTCGCGATCGACTGCACGACGTCGCGGGATCGCACGGCGCAATCGTCCGCATCCGCCGCGACAGGAACACCGGCGCGCACGCCCTCGTCGAGTGCGTCACGCACCGCGCCGCGCTCGTAGAGATCGACGAGCAGGTTCGCGACCAGGACGAACAACAACAGCGAGAAGGCGGTCGCGACGACGTATTGGATCGTCGTGAAGCCGCGTTCACCTCGTCGTCGCACGTCTAGTGGATCAGGGCATCGCGCAGCGATCTCACGATGTCGACGCCGAGGGTCTGGAGCAGGCCCCAGATCACTACGAGCGCAAGCACTCCGAGCGCGGCGTTGCCGAGCAGCTCGGCGGTGGTCATTCCCGATTCGTCACGATCGCGGATGTTCACAGGTCTCCTCAGGTTCAGTGGTGTCCGAGAACAATGGAAGGAAGCGGTGCGGCGATGAAGAGCAACATGATGGGAGCGAGGATCGCGATCGTGGGGACGAGCATCGCCGCGCGGCGCCGCACGGCGTCCTTGTGCATCTGCTCGCGCCGCGCGTCGCGGATGTCGCTGCTCAGTGCGAGCAATCCACCGCCGAGATCGACCCCTCGCTCGACGCCGGCCGCGAGCAGGTGGTACGTCCGCGCCGCGCTCGGCTCCGGCGTGAGCTCCGCGGCGCGCCGAAACGTCTCGGCCTCGCCGAGGCCGCTGCGCGTCCAGGTGAGCACGTCGCCCAGCTCTTGGACCACGGCACCTCGTCCGCGTTCCACGACCCGCTGTACGGCCTGCATCGCACCCGAGCCGGTACGCACCTGCATTGCCAGGAGATGGTTCACCGTGTACAGCTCGAGCCGGATGCGAGCCGCGCGTGCTGCGATCGTGCGCTCGAGCCGCGCGCGTGATCGGCTCGCCCCGTAGGCGAAGCCGGCGAGACCACCGACCAACACGATGAGCGGCGTCTTCAGCGTCACGGCGGCAACGACGGCGCTCTTCGCGGCGGGGGCGGTGGGCGCCGGTGCGGCCGGCGTCGCAGGCTTGTGTCGGCCCCCGACCCGTCACCTCTCACCGCGTGTCCGTCCCTATGTGGTGGTCGCCCGATCCGCGCTCGGGCATGCTCCCGTGCCCCTCGCCTCTCGCGATCCGCAACGAGTCATCGACGCGACGCTGCCACGCCTGTTCGGTCCGGCCCTGCACGCCGCGACAACGCACGTGAGCAACGCCATCGAGTCGCGCGGCGACGAACACCTCGCGCGCATGTTGCGACAAGCGGCAATGGACGACCTCACACCCGAGCTATATCGCGTGCGGCAGCTGGCGCACGCAGCCGCGTTCGCCGTCGCGTCGCGTCCGAGCCGGCCGAGAAGGCGCGTCGTCGCATCGACCAGATCCTCGAGGATGCTCCGGACGATGGGCCCGCCGCGCTCGTGCGCGAGAAACAGTACTTCGAGCACGCGGTCGCTGGTGGGGTCCGCGAGCTCCTCCTTCACGAGCTCCAATGCCGGTCCGGTACCGAGAACGCGCGCGAGCTCGGGAAAGCGCGCGAAGGCCTCCCGTAGCGCGGGCGGGCCGGTCGCGGCGAGAGCGTTGACCGCCTGCGTGAGCGAACGCCCGGCCGAGATGGAGGCGACGACGTCGCGCAGACCGTCGGGCCATGCGGCTTGCACTTCGCGCATCCGCAGCCGGCGACGACGCGCGAAGTAACCCCGGGGAAAGAGCGCCACCGCCACCGACGGCACCAACGCGACGAAGAGCGAGCCCGTCAGCGCGACGAGGACCAAGAGTGCGAGCAGGCCGGCCGCTGCGCTGCCCGCCCAGAACCGAGTCGGGGTCAGACCGGCCCCGGCCTGTTGAAGCCAGAGGCGATTGCGCGCCCGGCGCGGCGCGAACACCAGCGACGGGAGCTGCAGATTCGGCAGCGACCCCATGAGCGCACCCGCGACGAGTGTGCAGCTCAGCCCGATCAAGCAGGCGGCGAGGACTCTCATGTCGGCACCCGCCCACGCTCGAGCAGCCGTCGGAGACCGTCGCCGTCGGGCAAGACGCGATCCACGCGCTGCTCGAATGCCGGCGGCAGCGCACCGGTCCACTCGAGCGATCGACCGAGGCCGTCGCGCACGAAGATCGGCTCGTACGTCTCTCCGTCGGTCAAGCTGGGCACGACCGCCGCGATCTCCGTGACCTGCCGCCGTACATGACCGTCGGCCCGCGCGACATCGTCGCGGTCGACGTGCACCACGAGATCGAGCGCCTCGACGAAGATCCGGCGCACGATCCGCTCGGTCACATTCTCGCCCGCCATCAACGCCGCGTTCACGAGCGCGTTGACGGCATCGTGAGCGCTGTTGGCGTGGAGCGTGCACAAGAACCCACAGCCCGCATTGATCGCGCGCGTCAGCTCGAAAGCCTCGGCGCCCCGCACCTCACCCACGACGATCCGATCCGGCCTCATTGCGAGCACTATTAGTTGTTTATAGTATTATCGCCATTATGGCTCGGAGGAAGGTTGTGGCGGCGGCGGTCTACTGCCGGATCAGCCAGGACCGAGACGGCACCGAACTGGGCGTCGACCGCCAGGAGACGCTGTGCCGCAAGGTCGCGCAGGACCGGGGTTGGCAGGTTGCGGAGGTGTACGGCGACAACGATGCGTCGGCGTTCTCGGGGCGACGACGCCCGCGGTATGAACAGATGCTCACCGACGTTGAAGGCGGATTCCGAGACGCGATCTTGGCGGTCGACCAGGACCGCCTGGTCCGTCGGGTCGGCGAGGTAGACCGGCTGATCCGCTTGTGCGAAAAGACCGTTACACCGATCGTGTTGGCCTCCGGAGAGATCGACACGACCACCGCGGATGGCGTGTTGAAGGCGCAGTTGTTGGCGGTCGTCGCCGAAAACGAGTCCCGCAAGAAGTCGGAGCGGGTCCGTCGCCAACGTGACCAGGCCGCGCACGCGGGACGCCCAATGGGTGGTCGGCGCGCCTACGGGTACGAGTCCGACGGGATCACGATCAACAAGCCCGAAGCGAAGATCGTGCGCGAGGTCGCCAAGCGGTTCTTGGCCGGCGAGTCGTTACGGACGATCGGGTTCGATCTCAACGCCCGCGAGATCCCGACGTTTTCGGGCGTGAAGTGGCGGGTGACTACCTTGCGGTCGATGATCACCAACCCGCGCTATGCGGGCTTGCGGGTCCATCGCGGCGAGGTCGTCGGCGACGCCATCTGGAAGCCGATCCTCGATTCCGCGACCCACGAACGCATCCGTGCACTGTTGGGTGACCCGCGCCGGACTCAGCGGGGCCGGCCGGTCGTGCATCTCCTCGCCGGGCTGGTGCGCTGCGGTCGGTGCGGAGAAAAGATGCACACCAGCCGCCGCAAGAACGGCAGCCGCCGGTACATGTGCGCCGCCAGCCCCGAAGGCGGCTGTGGACGGTTGGCCATCGTCGCCGAACCGCTGGAAGAACTCATCACCGGTGCAGTCGTGAACCGGCTGGCCTCCCCCATCCTCGACAAGGCACTTACGCGAGCATCGAAGGCCACCAACGACCGCGAACACCGCGACGTTGAGGACCTCGCCGACGTCGAGCGCGAACTGGAGCAACTCGCCCGCGACTACGGCGAGAAACACATCACCCGCCGAGAATGGTTCGCTGCCCGCGAACCGCTCGAACGTCGCCGTGACATGGCGCGGCGGGCCGTGGCCGCGACCGCGAACAGCACGGTCCTCGAGAGCATGCGGGGGGCTGACGTGCACAAGACGTGGGACGGACTGGTGCTCGACCGACGCCGCGCCATCCTCGCCGCCCTCATCGATCGCATCATCATCAACCCGGCAAGCCGCGCTGCGTTCGATCCAGCGCGGGTCGACATGGTGTGGCGGGCATAGGCGCGGGTAGCGAGAAGAAGTCGGGTGTTCGCATGCTCGCCCGCGTGGGCGGGCTCTCGATTCGATCACTCGCGAATGTCACGGACCCGGCGATCAGGGACACCTCGCATGTGGGATATTGGGCGCTCGTTTTGGGACGCTCCCGATGGACCCGAACGTGCTCGGCGAGGACGTGCGTCCTTCTCGTGGCTGGGTCGCGGGTCGCTCTCGGGCGTGTTGGGGGGTGAGTAGCCTCCGCGCCCGTGGAGATGCCGCCGACGCGATACGCGAAGACGAGTGATGGTGTGCATATCGCGTA
>JBBQTI010000055.1:0-25561 GCA_038213435.1 Acidimicrobiia bacterium | reverse complement strand
GCGGGTGCGACCGTGGGGTTCGAGCGCGGGACGTGAGGCTCGAACGCGCGGATACCGGGATCCTCGCTGTAGTGGAGGACGACCTCGGGAGTCTCCGGCGCCACCGTCCAGCCCATCGCCCCAGTGTTCCAGGTGGTCACTCCGACGTTCCAGGTCGCGGCCTGACGTAGCCTGCCCCGCGTGAAGGTCGTCGGTTTCGATCACGTCGTCGTGAACACGTTGAACACCGAGGCGCTCCTCGCGTTCTACTGCGACGAGTTGGGGCTCGAACCGGTGCGGGTCGACGAATGGCGGAAGGGGGAGGTGCTCTTCCCGTCGGTGCGGGTCGCGCGCGAGACCCTGATCGATCTGCTTCCGGCCGAGCGGACCGGCGAGAACATGAGTCACTTCTGCTTGGTGATCGAGCCGACCGATCTCGACGCGCTCGCCGCCCGCTTCCCCGGCGCGCACCGGGCCGACGGGTTGTTCGGTGCCCAGGGATACGCATCGAGCGTCTACGTGCAGGATCCCGACGGCAACACGATCGAGCTGAGGTTCTACGAGGAGCACGCATGACCGCGACCGAGGTGCTGCTGAAGGAGCGAGCCGCCCTGTGCGACTCCCTCGAGAAGTACGGGTCCGACGCACCGACGCTGTGTACCGGTTGGCTGACGCTCGATCTCGCGGCCCATCTCGTCGCGCGCGAGGCGCGCTCCGACGCGGCGATCGGCCTCGTACTGCCGGGACCGTTCGCCAAGCACCTCCAAAACGTGATGGGCCGCTTCAAGACCCGCGGGTACGACGCGCTCGTCGCGATGCTCCGAACCGGGCCACCGTGGATGCATCGCACCGGCCCGCTCGCGACCGCGAACGTGAACGAGAACTTCATCCACCACGAGGACGTGCGCCGCGCGTCGGGTGAGGGACCCCGGGCCATCGAAGACGAGATGGACGCGATTCTCTGGCGCATGCTCGGCTTCGGTGCCCGCATGTCGAAGAAGTCGCTGAAGGGTGCCGCGCTGACACTGCGCACCCCCGACGGTCGTGACCGTGTCGTGTCGACGACCGGCCCGGGGGTGACGATGACCGGCGCGCCCGGTGAGCTGACGCTGTACATGTCGGGACGCAAGGAGGCGGCCGACGTCGTGATCGACGGCGACCTCACGGCCGTCGCGATCTTGCACGCGGCCGATCTCGGCGTCTGAGCATCGCCACGGCGCCTCCGCTAGGAACGCAGCCCCAGCCAGTACGTGGAGCGCGACATCGCGAGAAAGCCGAGCCGCTCGTACACGCCGCGGCCGAGGTCGCTCGCGATGAGCGTCGCGGGTTTCGACGGATCGACCGCGGCCGCCGCGGCCGTGAGCGCGAGGCCGTAGCCGTGACCCCGCGCCGACTCGAGCGTTGCGATGTTGTCGACGCGCACCAGTCGATCGCCGACGTATCCCGAACCCGAGGCAACAGGCTCGGCGTCGACGTAGCCGACGAAGTGGTGCCAACCCGGGGCGCCGAGTGCGCGGGGGGTGAACAGCGTGACCTCGGTCATCGGTTGCAGCTGTGGCGCGGGGTAGCCGTAGATCAGTGCGCGCTCGTAGTCGAACGCGGTGCGATCGTCGTCGACGGGCAGGATGCGGAGCTCGGGCGGCGCCGGCGGGAACGGCGCTCCGGCGAGGCGGACCATGAGCGGCGGATAGCCCATGGGCGCGAAGCCGATGGGGCCGAGGTCGGGCGTGGGCCACGCGCTGTCGAGCAGGAACGGTGTGGCCGGACCTGCATCGTAGAAGGGTCGGACGTGGTCGAGAACCGTCGTGAGGTCGACGATCGGGCGCTCGAGCACGGCGCGATTGATGAAGGGCAGAGGAGAGCCGGCATCGATCAGCGTCGCGACGCCCTCGACCCGCCCGAGCCGATCGCCGCGCGCCGCACCGAAGGCGGCGTACGACGCGGCGCTCTCCTGCACGAAGTCGTTCAAGAGGTTGTCGCCGCCGGGGCTCGATGGGCCGTATCCGGTTTCGAGCTCGGGGGTCCGGGCCATGGCCGGTAATTCTGCCCTCCGCGCCGACTAGCGTCGAGACGCGCCGACGGGCGCGGCGCGAGGGGGATCGGGTCATGAAAGAGCTCGTCTATCACCACCTGTTGCTTCCCACTGTGGAACGCAACGCCGATCGTGCGGGGTTCTTCGAGGGCGACTACCGCGCGACGTTCGGTGAGCATCTCGACCGGGTTGCGCGCTTGTCGGCGGGGTTGCGCGGCCTCGGCGTTGCTCCGGGCGACCGGTTCGCCGTGATGGCCCTCAACGGTCACCAGTTCCTCGAGTGCTACCACGCCGCCTTTCTCGGGGCAGGCGTGATCAACCCGTTGAATCTGCGGCTCGCGCCGAAGGAGCTCGAGTACATCCTCGCCGACTCGGGCACGAAAGTGTGTTTCACCGATCCGTTCTTCGCACCCGTCGTCGACAAGGTGCGCGCCGCCGTAGGTATCGACCAGGTCGTGATGATCGGCGAAGGTGACGCCCCGCACGACGTTGCGTACGAAGACCTGCTCGCCGGCGCAGCTCCGCAGATCCCGGACGAGCCCGAGGAGGACGACGCCGCCATCCTCATGTACACCGGCGGCACCACCGGACTCCCGAAAGGCGTGTTGCTCGACCACCGCGCCGAGATGCTCAACCTCTATCACGTGATGCAGATGTGGCGGTTCAGCGCCGACGATGTGTTCCTGCACCAGACGCCGATGTTCCACGCGGCGTCGATGGGCGGAATGCTCGGCGTTCCCGCGCAGGGCGGTGCGTCCGTGTTCCTTCCGTTGTTCGAACCCGCCCGTGTGCTCGAGTTGTGCGAGCAGTACTCGGTCACGCAAACCGTGATGGTGCCGACGATGATCGGCATGTTGCTGAACCATCCCGAGTTCCGCCCCGAGCGGCTCGCGGCGTTGCGCGCGCTCACGTACGGCGCGTCACCGATGCCGGCCGCGTTGCTGGAACGGCTGCTCTCGACGTTCCCGACGCTCGACGTGTTCCAGGGCTACGGCATGACGGAGTCGTCCGCGGTGCTGACGGCGCTCGGCCCGGGGGAGCACCGTGCCGGTGGTCCGCGGCTCCAATCGGCGGGATTGCCGTTGCCGGGTGTCGTCCTGTCGATCCAAGACCACGCCGGGAACGTTGTGGCGCCGGGTGAAACCGGCGAAGTGTGTGCGCGTGCCGGCAACTTTATGCGGGAGTACTGGAAGCAACCCGAGGCCACCGCCGAGGCGTTTCGGGGTGGGTGGTATCACTCCGGCGACGCCGGCTACCGCGACACCGACGGATACCTGTTCCTCGTCGATCGCGTGAAGGACATGATCGTCACCGGCGGCGAGAACGTGTACTCCGTCGAGGTCGAGAACGCCATCGCGTCGCATCCCGCGGTCGAGCAGGTGGCGGCGATCGGCATCCCGTCGGAGAAATGGGGAGAGGCGGTCCATGCCATCGTCGTGGTCCGCGAGGGTGCGACGGTGACCGAGACCGAGATCATCGACCACGCCCGAGAGTGGATCGCCGGTTACAAACTGCCGAAGTCGGTGGAGATCCGGACGGAGCCGTTGCCGTTGTCGGGTGCGATGAAGGTGTTGAAGCGTGAGCTGCGAGCGCCCTACTGGGCGGGACGCGATCGCGCCGTGAACTGACGGGCGAGATCGGCCACCGCCCGGAGGTCTCGGGCGTGGTGCACATCGCTCGGCGTTCGATCTCGCTCGGGAGCGGTGTGATCGACGCCGAGGTGCGCACGCCGGAGGTAGACCGCGCGCATGCCCGCGCGGCGCGGGCCGTCGACGTCGCACACCCAGGTGTCGCCGACGAAGAGCGCGTCTTCCGGGGCGACCCCCAGCTGCTCCAGCGTGTGTGCGTAGATGCGCGGGTGCGCCTTCCGGGCGCCGACCCATGCGGAGGAGACGACGACGTCGACCGAGCCGGTAAGTCCGGCCGACTCGACCGCCTCGTGCAGGTCCCAGTCCCAGTTGGAGCAGATCGCGAGCGCAACACCGCCCGCTCGGAGCCCACCTAGCACGTGTTCGACTTCCTCGTACGCGTCGATACGGTTGTGCGCACCGATCTCGCGTACGCGCTCGATGAGCACGTCCTGGACCGGCCCAGGTACACCACACTCGCCGAGCATCGATCGAACCCGCGACTGTTGCCACGCGACATAGTGATCGCGCGAGATCGAGTGCTCGTCGTGCTCGGTGCCGTCGATCCCGTCGTTCCACCAGCGTTCGCGCACGTCGGCCGGCAGGACGTATCCGAGCTCGCCGACGAGCTCCTCCCACGACGGACCCCAGTTGGTCGTCTGGGCCAGGGTGTTGTAGAAGTCGAAGATGACGGCCTTGACCATCGGTCAAGTCTGGCAGAGTGCCGCCACGACCTCGTCGACGTCGGCATGGTCGGTGCTGTCGGCGTCCATGTGCTCATAGCGGACCCGAGCACCGGCGCCGATCACGAACGTCGCCCCGATCTGCTTCACGCGTTTGCCGGCTTTGTGGACGTGATGTCCGAGCTTCGACGCTTCCCGGGTGGCCTTCCACGTACGCGGGTGCAGGAGTTGGAACCAGTTGAGCGTTCGCAACGACGCGGCGCGCGCCGCCAACGCGTCGTCGTCGACGAGCACCAAGAACGGGATCTGCTCCTCGCGCACGAAGGCTTCGGCGTAGCGGCGGTCACCCGTTCCGACCGCGACGATCTGGGCGCCCAGGCTCGTGATCTCGTCGTTGCGCTCGCGCAACTGCGCGGCATGCTCGCGGCAGTGCAGTCAACCAAAATGCCGGAGGAACACCAAAACGATGGGCTGGTCGCGCCAGAGATCGCCGAGTCGGTGTGACGCACCGGTGTGATCGACGAGTGACGTCTCGGAGAGCGCGGCGAGATCCACGCAGCCGAGCCTACCCGGGCCGACTGCTCGTCAACTTCGGCAAGCCCGCGAGATCACGGCACGCGCGGATCGCGAGCGCGATGATCGTGAGCGTCGGACCATAACCGGTCGATGTCGGGAACACCGACGAGTCGGTGCACACCATGTTCTCGACGTCGTGGAACCGCTGCCACCGATCGACGACGCTCGTCGCCGGATCGTCGCCCATGCGACATGTGCCCATGATGTGCCGCGACATCGACGCACTTCGCCGTCCGGCGCGGTCGCCCTCGAGCGGCGGCGAGGTGGCGGCGAAGGTCGACTCGGCGCCGGCCTCGCGCATCACGGCTTCGAGTTTCGGCGCGTAGTAGCGCGACGCGACGACCTCGTGCGGATGCACGTCGTAGGTCGCGCGTCCGGCGGGGAAGCCGTGCACGTCTCGAACGGACGGATCGAGGTCGATGCGGTTCGTGGCCTGCGGCAGGTCTTCGCCTTGGACCGTGAACGCCCATATGCGATCGCGCATATCGGAGTCGAGCATCTCGCGCGTGTGCGCGATACCGGGAGACGTGTAGACGCCTTCCATGACCGGACTCCCCCCGCCACCGTGCTCGGTCAGGCCGCCCCGGAAGTAGGGGAGGCCGTGCTCGCGCGCGATCCTGCGCACGTCGTCGTCGATGATCATGTGGTCGTCGTGCAGGTGGGTCACCGACCGACCCCGGTGACCGTGAAGCCGGAACGGGAACCGGCCGATCACGAACGTCTGGAAGTGGTACATGAGATACCGGCCGACGAGGCCGGACGAGTTCGCCATTTCGGAACGCAACAGCAATCGGGGTGTCTCCCACGCGCCGCCCGCGACGACGACGAACCGGGCACTGACCTCGTGCGCGCCGCCGTCGAGATCGAGGTAGCGCACGCCCCGCGCCTGCTTGCCCGCCGGGTCGAGCAACACGCGCTCGACGTAGGAGTCCGCGCGGACCTCGCACCGTCCGCTGCGCAGTGCGTTGCGCAGTGGTGCGATCGGATCGCCCTTGGCCTCGATCGGACATCCGTAGTACGCGCAGAAGCCGCAGTTGTTGCACGCCGGCCGGCCGTCGTAGGGCACCGAGTTCACGCCGGTCGGGGCGCGGTACGGGTGGTAGCCGAGGCGGGTTGCGGCTTCGGTTGTCAGCGCGGCGCCGAACATGTCGGCGCCGGGCGGCATCGGATACGGCCCGCTGCGCCATTCGGCGAACGGATTCGCGCCCGCGTCGCCCGCGACGCCGACGAGCCGTTCGGCGTGCGCGTAGTAGGGCTCCATCTCGTCGTAATCCACGGGCCAATCGACGATGTCGGCGCCTTCGATCGGACCGAGCGCGGACCGAGGCTTGAAGTCGACCGCGCGCAGTCGCGGGAGCTTGCCGTCGGCGTGGAAGCCGCCGCCGCCCACGGTCGACGGAAGGTTGTTCACCTCGCCCGCGAACAGACGGTCGCCGTCGTGCTCGTCGCGCCGGTAGGTGCGCGGCTCGAGGAACGGATCGGGCCCGAGGAAGTAGCGGCGTAGCGACTTGATCTCGTCGTTCGAGACGTGACCCAGCCCGGCGAAGGGTGCCTTCAGCGAGAGGAGATGATTGCGACCCTTCTCGAGCACGATCACCGACCAGCCCGCGCCCGTCAGCACGTCGGCCGCGGTCGCTCCCGCCGGTCCGGTCCCGACGACGACCGCGTCGCAATCGCGTGGCTCAGGCACGCCCTCTCACCTCGTCGTCGGTGTAGCCGCGGGGTTGCACGTCGCCTTCGAAACCGATGGCGTGCCAGCCCGCGAGGTCGCGATTGCCGCCGTACTCGGGTGGGCCGTACGCGCCCTCGCACGCATGGACGTACAACACACCGCGAAGCTCGCGTTGCTCGTGCAGCCGCCGATCCTGCTCGCCGCCGTCGACCTCGCAGAAGTCGGCGCCGAGCGCGGCGATGCCGTCGCGGTAGATCTCCTGCCAGCCGCGCGTGGGACCGTTGAACTCTCGCTCCTGCATCCCGTGCGAACCTTCGATACGCGTTCGCCACGCAAGTTCCTCGTGCGGCGAGAGCGGGATGAACCGCGCGAACGAGGCCTCGCCCCCGAAGCGGCCACTGAACGGTCCGCCCGCGAAGATCAACGGCGGATCGAAGGTGAACGCGCCGAGCAGGTGGTCGACGTAATCGGCGACGCCGAGCGCCGCCCCGCCGGGATGCGCGTCGAGCGGTGGTAGGAGGCGATCGGCCGCGGCCGACACCACGCCGTATTCGTGATCGGTCAGAAAGCGCGGCACTACCGACGTGCGCGGTCTTCGGGCACGATCTTGCGGAGGATCTTGGCCAGCGTCTCGAGATCACGCAGGCTCAACGCGCGCAGGTTGTCGGGCGCTTCGTACATGCGCGCTTCCACCTGGCCGCGTATCTTCGCGCCCTTGCGGGTAAGAGCCACAGTGCGAATGCGCCGATCACCCGGGTGGGCGCGACGTTCGGCAAGGCCGTGCTCTTCGAGCCGGTCGACGAGCCAGGTCACGTTCGACGCGTCACACTTCCATGCGCCCGCGAGCGAGCTCATCGACTGCGGTTCATCCGGGTCGAGCTGGAGGAGCGCGTGCATCGCACCGGGATTGAGCCCGAACGACGCCGCGAGGGCGGGGAACTGCTCCTTGCGCACCATCAGCAGTGCCGTGAGCAGGCGCCACACGGTGTCGGCGGGGTCGTGAATCGGGACCGGCTCGGTGGTCACTTCCGGATCGTACGGTTGTTCACGCGATGTTTCAAGTACCTCGAAGGTTGATGACATAGATACTTGACATAGTTCAAGCAAATGTGAGAGGATCGACGCCATGACGAATGCCATCATCGTCGAAGGTCTGCAAAAGCGCTTCGGTTCCGTTGTCGCCCTCGACGGCGTCGATTTCGCAGTCCCGACCGGCACCGTCCTCGGGCTGCTCGGTCCGAACGGCGCGGGCAAGACCACCTCCGTGCGCGTTCTCACCACGATCCTGCGGCCCGACGCCGGTCGCGCCGAGGTGCTCGGGCTCGACGTCACCCGCAACGCGCAAGCGGTGCGCGAGCGCATCGGTCTCGCGGGGCAGTACGCCGCGGTCGACGAGAACCTCACGGGTCACGAGAACCTGCGCATGGTCGGCCGGCTGTCGCACCTGTCGAACGCGGTTGTCCTCGCCCGCGCCGGAGAGCTGCTCGAGCGGTTCGCGCTGGCCGAGGCCGCCGATCGCCCCGTGCGCACGTACTCGGGGGGTATGCGGCGCCGCCTCGACCTCGCGGCGGCACTCGTACACCGCCCACCGGTTCTCTTCCTCGACGAGCCGACGACCGGTCTCGACCCGAGCGGTCGCCAAGACCTCTGGGGCGTGATCGAGGGCCTCGTGAGTGAGGGCACGACGTTGCTCCTCACGACGCAGTATCTCGAAGAGGCCGATCGCCTGGCGGACAACATCGTGGTGATCGATCACGGTGTCGTGATCGCGGAGGGCACGTCGTCGCAGCTGAAGGCAAAGTTGGGTGCGACGATCGTGGAGGTTGGCTTCGCCGATCGAGCGATCGCGCAACGCGCGCAGGCCGAGCTCGCGCGCATCGGTTTGTGCGACGTCGGTGCGGCGTCGACGGTGGTGGAGCTCAAGGTCGACGACGGGGCGAGGGTCGTGCTCGACGTCGTACGGACGCTCGATCGCGCGCACCTCGAACCGGTCACGCTCACGGTGCGGGAGCCCACGCTCGACGACGTCTTCCTCACGCTCACCGGCCACAAGGCGGAGGAGCCCGTTGCCGAGGACGCGCCGGTCGAGGCCGGCCGCCGGCGGACCCGAGGTGCAGCATGACCGCAATCGCCATTCCGGCCACGATCGAGCGCCCGAAGCACGGTGCGTTCAGTTGGGCGGTGCAGGACGCGCTGACGGTCACGTGGCGCAACCTGGTCGCGATGAAGCGCACGCCGCAGGTTCTGGTGTTCTCGACGATCCAGCCGATCATCTTCGTGCTGATGTTCCGGTACGTCTTCGGCGGCGCGATCCGGATCCCGGGCGTTACCCACTACGTCGACTATCTGATGCCCGGCGTGTTCGCACAGACTGTCGTGTTCGGATCCATCCAGACCGGCGTCGGATTGGCCGAGGACCTGCACAAGGGGCTCATCGAGCGATTTCAATCGCTTCCGATGGCCCGCTCGGCAGTGCTCGCCGGACGGACGCTCGCCGACCTCGTCCGCAACGTGTTCGTCGTAGCTCTGATGGTCGGGGTCGGCTTCATCGTCGGGTGGCGCATTCACACGAGCGTGTTCGGCCTGCTCGCCGGTATTGCTCTGATGTTGCTGTTCGCGCATTCCCTTTCGTGGGTCTTCGCCCTCGTCGGATTGTCGGCGGCCAACGCCGAAGCCGCGCAGGCGGCATCGTTCCCGATCCTCGCGCCCCTCGTGTTCGCGTCGACGGCGTTCGTGTCGGCGGGCTCGATGCCCGCGCCGCTCGAGTGGTTCGCGAACCACCAGCCGGTGTCGATCGTGATCGACGCGGTACGGGCCGTCACCTACGGCGGGCAGTTCGCGTCGACGAGCAAAGTGTTCGCCGCGATCGCGTGGAGCCTCGCCATCATCGTGGTCGCCGCGCCGCTCGCAGTGCGGATGTACCGTCGGAAGGTCTGAGTTCTCGGCACAGCGACGAAGCCACTCGCAGTCGCGGCGTGGCAATCCTGCGGAGCCGTGGGGTTCACGTCGGCGATCTGGTCGGCGTAATACAGGCGCAGCAGGGTGCGCCGTTCATCGAGCAAGGCGGTGAGCGTGGCTCCGATTACGTTGGCGTCTTGGGCTTTACAGCTCGGGGAAATGGGCGCAGACTGCCGGCGGATGCCGCCTGGCACGGGGCCGCGCGTATGACCAGAGAACAGTTCGGGTCGCGGTGTTGGCCGGCGTTGCTCATCGTGTCGGTGTTGCTGGTGAGCGGATGCGCCGGCTGGTCGATGCTCGACTTCGGGCCGGAACGCACGGGTTATAACCCGACTGAGTCGGCGATCACCGCGGCCAACGTTCACCGCCTACGCGAGGCCTGGACGACGACGGCGGGCACCGGTGCCACTGTCGTCACCGGCGGCAGACTGTTCGCTGTCGATTCGGGCGATTCGCTCGAGCATGTGCCGGGGTACGTGCGCACCTTCGACGCGTCGGGCGAGACCAACTGCTCGGGAACTCCGAGCATTTGTGCGCCGCTGTGGACCGCGACGTTCACCGGCTCCGCCGCCGCAGCACCGGCAGTTGTGAATGGCGTTGCATATGTCAGCACGGAGGTCGGCTTACTGGCCTTCGACGCGGCCGGCGTCACGAACTGTTCCGGTACACCCAAGACGTGCACGCCGCTATGGACCGGCGACGCGACCTCGATTTACGAGGCGTCCCCCCTCGTCTGGAACGGGACGATCTACGCGGCTTCAACGCAGGGAACCGTGTACGCGGTCGACGCAGCGGGCGTGAAGAATTGCGCAGGCACACCGAAGACCTGCGCGCCGGTATGGACCGCGACGCCCGGCGATTCCATTCACGCGCCGCCGGCGGCCGCGAACGGCGTCCTCTATGTCGGCACGCTCGGCGACACCACGTCGCTGTACGCATTCGATGCGGCCGGCGTCACGAACTGCTCCGGCGCACCTAGGACATGCACGCCGCTGTGGCGAGGCAACCGGCCCCTCGGCTCGGGTCCCGTCCGCTCGGCGCCTGCGATCGCCAACGGCGTCGTGTACGTCGGCGACACCTCGATCACGGCATTCGATGCCGCAGGCGTCACGAACTGTTCGGGAACGCCCGCGACCTGTTCGCCGCTATGGGACACGCCCGCCCTCAACGCCGAATTCAATGGTCCCGCCGTCGCCCGGGGCATCGTTTACGGCAGCTACTTCGCCGGATCCCTCTTCACGTTCGACGCGGCTGGGATCTCCGGTTGCTCCGGCACCCCAAAGGCGTGTACGCCACTGTGGTCGGCGAGCTTGAGCTTCGCGTCGAGCTCCTCGGCTTCGATCGCGAACGACGTCGTGTACGTGACCGGCAACCAGACGCTCTACGCATTCGACGCCACGGGCGTCCGCAAGTGTTCCGGCTCACCGAAGACCTGCACACCGCTATGGACCGGGACGGGATCGAGCAGCTACTCCCCGGCCATCACGAACGGCGTGGTCTACGCCGGCGACGGCACGAAGGTGCACGCGTACACGCTTCCATAACGAGGCCCGGCAGTGCCTAGCGGCGTTCCCATGGGGTCGACCTGATCCTCACCGACCGGTCGACCCTTGCCGGAAGGCAACAGAACCCTTCCCTCTTGTCACGACGCTGTCGCCATATCGGGGATGTTCTGAGCGTGCGTCATGCCGCACGCTCAGACGGTGCAGCGAAACACGACCATCGTTTGATTCAGGGGGTAGGACATGAAGTCATGGAAGGCGATGATCGCCGCGCTTGGCGTCGGAGCAATGGTTCTCGGCATCGCAGGTGCAGCAGCCGCGGACCCGACGAATGCGAAGAAGGGCGAGATCCGGACCATCGAATGCGACCAGGGGCTCGGCACGCTGACGATCGCCCTGAACGGCAATGCCAAATTGACGCCGGGGTTGGTGACGACGAGCACGCAGGTCGCGGTGCCGTATCGGTCGCATATCGAGGCGTCGTTCACGCCCACCGGTGGTGAGATCGAATTCTTCGTGGACGACATCGAGAAGCCGGCGCCGAGCAACGGGCGCCTCGCGGTGTGCACGTTCCATGATGAAGGACCTGCCCCGGGCGGGACGTTCGTCCTCGACGGGACGGTGTGGATCTCATACACCCCCTCGCCCTGACGCGCCGTCGACCACACGAACTGGATGACGAAGAGGGTCGGTGCGCACGCACCGGCCCTCGGCGACGCGCCGGTCGGGTCAGCCGTTCGGTGCTCGTCCGTTCGGCGGCTCGTGGAGATCGGCGATCGTCACCGCACCGCGTCGCAGCGCTTCGTTCGCAAGTCGTGCCCGGCGGTGGTCCGCGGCATCTACGCCGAACTTGTCGTACAGCCGACCAAGGTGCTGCTTGACCGCGGCTTCGGAGACCACGAGCGCGGTCGCGATTTCACGTATCGAGGCGGGCTCGGTGAAGAGGTCACGATCGAGCAGCGGCCGGCACAGCACGACGAGGACGTCGCGCTCGCGGGCAGTGATGCCGGGGCTCAGGGCGGGCGCCTTGGTGACGGTCCGGCCGACATCGGTGGAATCGCGAAAGAGCAGCCTCGTCGAACCGACGCGCACTTCGTCGCCGTGGTGCAATCGGCGGGCCGCGAAGATCCGCTCTCCGTTCACGTACGTGCCGTTCGACGAGCCGAGGTCGGTCACGCACCACCCGGCCGGGAACTGGTCGAACACTGCGTGGAGGCGGCTGACGGTCTCGTCATCGTCGAGCGCGACGTCATTCTCCGCGCCCTTGCCGACGGTGACCCGGTCGCCGGGGAGCTCGACCGTGCGCCGGCCGGCGATCGCCCAGACCTCGACGGCGGCGCTCATGGCCCCGAGCGTACGCGAGCCACGCGTCTCGTATCCTCGAAGTGCCGGATCGGGGGTGGGAACGCGGTCATGACCAAGCTCATACGCGACCGCTACGAACCACTCGAAGTAGTGGGGGAGGGCGGAGAAGGCAGGCTCGTGAAGGCGCTCGACCGGCAGCACGGCCGGTTCGTCGCGCTCAAGCTCCGAACCGTCGCGTCGGACGCGGACCGCGAGCTCATGCTCAACGAGGCGCGCGTCCTCCTCGCGTTGCCGCCCCACTCGAACCTTCCGCTCGTACGCGACGACTTCTTCGAGGACGACCACTACGTCATCGTCATGGACTGGGTGGATGGTGTCGACCTCGGTCGCGTCCTTCGTTCCAAAGGGCGGCCCGGACTCGCGCCGTCGAGCGTCGTCGCGTGGCTGGCCGAGGTCGCGGGCGCACTGACGCATCTTCACACGCAGGATCGTCCGGTGATTCACGGCGACGTGAAGCCCGCAAATCTGGTGCTTACTCGCGGCGGCCACATCGTGCTCGTCGACTTCGGGATCTCAACCGCGGCCCGTTCGTCCGAGCGTCGTCTCGGCACCGCCGGCTTCGCGGCGCCCGAGCTCGTGACGGGCGCGCCCGCGAGCCGCGCCTCAGACGTGTATGCGTTGGCCGCCACTGCGTACGCCTTGCTGACCGGCGCGCCGCCTACGGGTATCCGAAGCGCGTGGGAGGGGATCGACCCCGAGCAAGCGGCCGCGCTCGAGACCTCGATTCGAGCCGGCCTCGCGACCGACCCGATGCGCCGACCGCGGACGCCGGGCGAGTTCGTCGAGCGGCTGCGCGCCGGTTGGGGCTCGACCCTTCCGACGGGCGTGCTCACGTTCTGTCTGACTGATATCGAGGGCTCCACACCAGCGTGGGAACGCGACCCGTCGTCGATGGCGCACGCGCTCGTGCGCCACGACGAGATCATCGGCGAAACCGTCGAGTTGCACGGCGGGCGATTCCTGCAGTCGATGGGTGAAGGCGACTCGACCGTTTCGGTGTTCAGCGCCGCCGAGCATGCCGTCACCGCCGCGATCGACTGCCAGCGCCGGCTCCGCGCCGAAGTGTGGCCCGGCGATCTCGCCCTCGCGGTGCGCATGGCGTTGCACACCGGTGAGGCAGACCATCGGGGCAGCGATTACTTCGGCCCGACCCTGAGCGTCGGTGCGCGCGTACGCGGTCTCGCCGACGGCAACCAGATCTTCCTGAGCGGCACGACCGCCGCGCTCGTTGCCGAATCCATGCCAACCGGTGCGACGCTCGTCGAGCTCGGGCCGCACCGGCTGCGCGGCGTGCAAGAGCCCGTGCCCGTGTTCGCGGTCGCGGCGCGGGGCGTCGACGCGCCTCCATCGCCTACTGAATGCCCCTACCAAGGGTTGCTCGCGTTCGATGTCGACGACAGCACACGCTTCTTCGGCCGTTCGAACGTGGTCCACGAGCTGATGGATCGCGTGCGCGGTGCGGGCTTCGTCGCGCTCGTCGGAAGCTCGGGCAGTGGCAAGTCGTCGATTCTCCGAGCCGGTCTCCTGCCGGCGTTCAGTGAGAGCAGGATCGTCACGCCGGGCGAGCACCCGCCGGAAATCGAGTGCGGTCCGTCGCTTCTCGTCGTGGACCAGTTCGAAGAGCTCTTCACGCTCTGTCATGACGACGACGAGCGGGCGGCCTTCATCGACGCGGTGCTCGCCTACGACGGACCGGTTGTCATCGGGATGCGCGCCGACTTCTACGGAAGCTGCGCGAGCCACCCCGCCCTCGCGGCCGCCGTCGCGGGGGAGCAGCTGCTCCTCGGTCCGATGAGCGACGAAGAGCTGCGTGAAGCCATCATCGAGCCCGCTCACACGTGCGGGCTACGGGTCGAAGGTGCTCTTGTCGATCTGCTCGTGCGCGAAGTCTCCGGCGAACCGGGCGCGCTTCCACTCCTCTCCCATTCGCTTCTGGCTACATGGGCAGCGCGCGACGGTCGCACGCTCACCCTCGATGCGTATCGACGCACCGGCGGCGTGCGAGCGGCAATCGCGACTACGGCGGATCGTGTTCTCGGGGCGCTCGATCCCCGGCAACAAGTTCTCGCCCGCCAGGTGCTGTTGCGGGTCGTCGAGCCCGGCGAAGCAACGGACGACACGCGTCGGCGGGCCGCGCTGGCGGAGTTCGCCGGCCCGGACGAAAGCGAGGTCACCGCGATCCTCGCCCGCTTGACCGACGCGCGACTCGTCACGGTCGACGAGGTGTCGGTGCAGCTCGCGCACGAGGCGCTCATCCGCGAATGGCCGCAACTGCAGCGGTGGCTGGACGAAGACCGCGCCGCGTTGCGCCTGCATCGTCACCTGACCGCGGCCGCCCAGGCGTGGGTGGCCGCCGGCCGTGACGCCGGGGAGCTGTATCGCGGGCAGCGTCTCGCGGCCGTGTCCGAGTGGCGCGCGTCGGGGCCCGCGCTCTCGACCACGGAGGAGGAGTTCGTCGACGCGAGTGTCGCCGAGCAGGATCGTGTGCTGCGTGTGCAGATGCGTACGAACCGCCGCTTGCGCGTGCTGCTCGGCGCGGTTGCAGTCGTGCTGGTGATCGCCCTTGTTGCCGGCGCGATCGCGTTCGTGCAGCGCCGGCGCGCCGCCGACGCGCGTGACCGAGCCGACGTGGCCCGTGTCGCCGCGGTATCCCGCAGTGTCATCGATCGTCAAGCGGATCTCGGACTTTTGCTCGCGGTCGCGGCCGACCGGCTCGACCCCACGACGGAGACGCGCAACACGCTCCTGTCCGCGCTCACGGCTCATCCGCTGCTGCTCGGGCTGTTGCACGGATCGCAATCGGGTCTCGAGGCTGCAACCTTCAGCCCCGACGGCGCGACCCTCGCCACGCCGACGTCCGATGGTACGGGAACGATCCTGTGGGATACGCGCACGCATCGACGCGTCACGACGCTGTTGGGCCAAGCCTTCGTCAACCTCGGTGCCGATTTCAGCCCGGATGGTCGCTGGCTCGCGGTCCCCGCCATCTCCTCGTCGGCGCGCGAAGCCGAGGGCAGCGGAATGCAGATCTGGGACGTGCACGCGCAACGGCTGGCGCGTCTGCTTCCGAGCCCTTCCGGCTCGTTGAGCAGCGCGGCGTGGAGTCGCGACGGCAAGACCCTCATCGCGCAGGGCGGCGTGACCCGCTCGGACGCGTCGCCGCCGACCACCGTGATCGTTTGGGACACCGGCACATGGCAGCCGCGCGGTGGCACATGGAAACTCTCCGACAGCTATACCGACGACCGCGTGCTCGCCGTCAGCGACGACGCGCGCCGGCTCGCGCTGCCCTTGTTCGACGGGCTGTGCAGGTGTGGGACGTTCGGACACGCGCGCCGGTCGGCGCGGCTTTGCAGCCGGTCGAACTGCTCGGGCGCGACGCTCGAGAAGTCACGGCCCTGGCGCTCTCACGCGACGGCTCACTGATCGCGATCGGCACGGATACGGGTACCGTGATCATCGTCGACGTCGGGCGCCGGGCTTTGGCGTCACCCGTGCTCACGCTCTCGGACGACGTCGCGAGCAGCATCGAGTTCTCACCCGGCACAGAGGTGGTCGCCGTGGGGCGCGGCGACGGCCGAACCCAACTGTTCGACCGCGCGACGGCAACATCGTTGGGCGAGCCGCTCGCTGCGAACGCCGCTGCGGTGAACGATGTCAGTTTCAGTCCCGATGGTTCGGTGCTCGCGACTGCGGGGCTCGACCGTACCGGCGCGCTGTGGTCGCTCGACGGCCGGCGCGCGATCGCGGTTCCGCTCGCCGGCCAGCGCGGCGTCATCGCCGAAGCCGCGTACACCGCGGACGGTCGACTCTTGACTGGCGCCGCCGACGGCACCGTCGCGGAACGCGACGGGTCGACCGGCCGGGTCCTGCGGACCTACCGACTCGGCGGCGAGACGCTCACGGTTGCCTCCGACCCCGCCGGAAAGTTCATCGCCGGGGGAGGCACCGGATCTGCGGTCCGCATCTGGCGCCGCGACACGAGTGCGCCGGCCGCGAGCGTCGACGTCGGCGCAGCCTGGGTCCACTCGCTTGCATTCGGTCCGGACGGCAAGGAGTTGGCCATCGCCGTCGATCGCAGTCGAGGGGACCTCCAGTCGGCGTTCGGACGCGGCGTCGGTCTCGTTCGATTCGTCGACCCTGCCACTCACCACGATGTCGGCAAGCCGATCTCGTACGACAACGGTCAACCTATCTCGCTCGCGTGGAGTCCTGACGGTCGGTTGCTCGCGGTTGCAACTGCCGACAACTTCCTGCACGTGTACGACGCGCGTACGCGCCGCCCTGCCGCGCCCGTCATCGAGAGCGTCGATGCGCTGATCGCGGATGTCACGTTCAGTCCCGACGGCAAGCGGGTGATAGGGGGCACCGCGAGCGGCGTCACCCGGCAATGGGACGCGCGTACCGGCCGTGAGATTCCTCCCGCCCTCGAGGGACAGATAGGCACGGTCGCGGGCGTCGGGTACAGCCCCGACGGCCGGATGCTTGCGACGACCACACTCGGTCTTTCCACGACGAGGCTCTGGGAGATACCGGCCGGCCGTTCGATCGGCGCGATCCTCGTCGGCGGACACGTGCCGTACACGACGCGAACCGTTTCCATCGAGCATTTCGCACGTAGCCGTCCCGCCTTCGCGCCCGACGGGAGACATCTCGCGACGGTCGGCGCCGACGGCGCCGCCGAGCTTTGGGACCTCGCGCCCGACGATTGGCTGCACGCGGCGTGCTCGGTCGCCGGCCGCGACCTCAGCACCGCCGAGTGGCACGAGCACCTTCCCGCACGTCATCCCTTTGCACTTTGTCCAGCATGACGTGGGATGGTCGGACGCCCCGCGTGAGCTCGGTACCTGGATTGACAGGAGGATTGATCGATGACGAATCACCGCACCGGAACCCGTGACGAGTGGCTCGAAGCGCGGCTCGAGCTGCTCGAGACCGGGAAGGAGCTGACCCGCCTGAACGACGACCTCGCCCGTCAACGGCGGGAGCTGCCGTGGGTGCGCATCGACAAGGATTACGTCTTCGACAGTGTCGCCCGAGGAGTGGGAAGCTGCGCGCCGGCAACTGCTCGTGAAGGAGAAGGAGTTGACCCGCGCCCGTGACGCGCTGGCCCGCTGAGCGTCGGCGGATGCCGTGGCTTGCCGCGGAGAAGGAGTACGCGTTCGACGGGCCCGAGGGAAGGCGGAGCCTGCTCGACCTGTTCGACGGCCGCCGTCAGCTGATCGTCTACCGCGCCTTCTTCGAGCCCGGCGTGTCGGGCTGGCCCGAGCATGCCTGCATCGGCTGCTCCATGCTGGCCGACCAGGTCGCCCACGTTGCCCATCTTCACGCCCGCGACACCACGCTCGCGTTCGTCTCGCGCGCGCCGCAGACGGACATCGAGCGCGTCAAGGCGCGGATGGGCTGGGAGATGTCGTGGTACACGATGACGGACGGCTTCGACGCCGACTTCGGCGTGGACGAGTGGCACGGCACGAACGCGTTCATCCGCGAAGGCGACCGCGTGTTCCGCACCTACTTCACCGACAACCGGGGCGACGAGAGCTGGGCGGCACCTGGAGCTACCTCGACCTGACTGCGCTCGGGCGCCAAGAGGAGTGGGAGGACTCGCCGGCGGGCTATCCCCAGACCCCGCCGTACCAGTGGTGGATCTGGCACGACGAGCCGCGCCGGACGGGTTAGACGCGTCCCTGGGCGCTCACGTCTGGCGGCGACGGTCCTTACCGTTCGTGCGCGCATCCCATAGCGGTGGCTGCTGGCGTCGTTCCTCGCGTGCGCGGGCCACGTCTATGGCTCGTTCGGTCTGCGCCTGGGTCTCGCTGACCTTCTCGATGAGTGCTTCGACGACGGCATCATCGGGCGCTTTTGCCATGCAGGAGTATCGGCGTCCGCCCCATCTGACCGAATGGCCAAATCGTCCAAATAATGCGGCGGCTGAAACGGCAGACCAGGGTCGACTCTGGGCGGTGCGGTGATACCGCATGTTCAGGCGCCGCAGCCGCGCGTTGAAGTCGTTCACGAGCTTGGCGCGCCGAACCGGATCGGCTTCGCGCGCAAGATCCACGTCGAGCTGGGCTTCGAGCTCGGCGATGCGTGCTGCGCTGGTGCGCGGCGCGGCCGAGCGGCTCGAAACCCGCCTCGACGCGTCCGTCGCGAGTGCAGTAGTCGTAACCGAGCTCGACGCGCTCCGGGTCGATTACCGCGCCACAGTGCCTGCACTCCAAACCACAACCTCCGCGGTAGGAAAGAGGTGCGCGTACAACGCGCGCATGCGTGTCATTCCCACCGCATTTCGAGGCGCCGCTACGCTGCGACCATGTTGGCGGTGCCCATCGACCGCGGTGAGGGACCGCCGGTCGTGTTGTTGCCCGGCTTCTCGTTGTCGCCGTGGGCGTACCGGCACACCATCGCGCTGCTCGCCGATCGCTGTCGCGTGATGGCACCCGAGCTGTACCGTGTGCGCGGCGCGTGGCGCTACCGCGACATCGTTGCCGGGCTCGGCGAGGCGCTCGACGCGCGCGGTGTCGACCGCGTCACGATCATCGGACACTCGTTCAGCGGCGCGGTCGAGCTCGGGTTCGCGGCCCGCCATCCCGAGCGCGTCGTCGAGCTGGTGTTCGCGGACACGCTCGCCGTGTCGCGGGAGCGGATGCTCGCCGAGGAGGCGCTGCAGCATCCGGTGCGCCTCCTGTGGCTCGTTCGCCCAAGTTCTGCACGCGTCGTTCACCGTGGTGCGAGCCGACGATCACCAACCGGTCGACCACGACTGGATGTACCGCCATCCGCGCCTGTTCGTCGAACATCTCGAACAGCTCGGACTCGTCGCCCTCGGCGGCGCCGACGCGGCCGCCGTCCCTCGGAGCTCCCCGCCGGAGGGGTCCGCGTTTCTCTCGCCACCCGAGCCTAAGTTGAAAGCGCGCTGGACCCGTTTGGCGTTCCGTGAAATCAAGGAGTCGGGGGTGTTTGGTCGACGCCGTCGGGAAGCCGAAGTCGAAGCCCGGGGTGCGCTCATGCAGGCGCTGGCTCGGTTGGAGCGTGGTCTCGAAGAGCAAGCGCACGCGCAGGCCGTCACCGACGTCACGGTGCAGCATCTTCATTCGACGGTCGTCGATACCGGGAATGATCTGATCGAGACGGTCAAGCGGGTGTTCGGCCGACGGCGTCGGGAAGCCGAAGTCGAAGCCCGGGGTGCACTCATGCAGACGCTGGCTCGGTTGGAGCGGGGTCTCGAAGTGCAAGCGCACGCGCAGGCCGCCACCAGCGTCGCGGTGCAGCATCTCCATTCGACGGTCGTCGATACGAGGAACGATCTGATCGACAGCGTGAAGTACCTCTATGAGGTCTGCTCGCTGCTCATCGAGCGAACCGAGGCTGCGCAACTCGAACGGCGGACCCTCATCGAGACGATGAACGAGCTGACGCGCGGTTCCACCATCGAACCATCGCGTCCCGGCGAGCGAGTGCTCGGCGGCTCGTTCAATGCGTACCCCGGGGAGTCCGTCGACGTCGGCGTCGAGATGGAACACCGTCAGTCTCACTGGGGTTGATCGACGACAAGCCCGGCGCGGTCGGGCTCGGAAGAGCCCGCGCGCCTTGGTCGTTCAGCGTGGGAGGTAGCGCGTGCGCAGCGCCGCAGCAGTTCGCCGCCGCAGCGCGCCGGAGTCGAGCAGCGCCTCGACAGTCATGATGGCGTAGGTCGCATCGTCCGTGAGGAAGTCGCGGTAGCGGGAGGCGGCGTCGGCAAGGTCGGTGTTGTCCGCTGGGTACACGACGACGTACCGACCCCACGTCCACCTCCCACTCTCGTGTTGGAGCATGGAGAGCAGTAGAAGGTGCTCGAGCCACATCGCGGCCAGTTCCGACGGCTCGAGGAGGCCGCGCGCCGTCGGTGCGAAAACGCCGGAGCGTTCGCACACCTCCAGGTTGCGCGCCGCGTTGGTCGGCTTCGGCTGCTCGACCTTGTTGCGCTCGTACTTGGTGTCGACGCCGATCACCGCCCGCTTGCCGCTGCCGACGTCGAGCACGAACGCCACGTCGAACGCGCGGAGGCTGTTGAGGTATCGGGGGTCGAGGCGACCCGGCGAGTGGGCGAAGCGGACGTCGCACACGGTGCCGGGCGTGTCGGGCCACCACGTATGCACGGCGTGGTCGGCCCGCGTGAGGTCGGCCGCGAGGTCGCCGAACAGGTTGAAGCTGACCGCCTCGGACGACAGGAGGTCGGCCCACAGCCGCTGGTGGTCGAAGCTCTGGTGGGGTTCGATGACCGATGTGCGGGCGCGGGCGGCGGCGAGCGCGCCGGCTGTGAGGAAGCCGGCACCCGTGTCGCGCCCGTAGTCGAGCGGGAGCCGGCTGCCGACGAGCCGGACCGGTGCGCCTCGTCGCGGCACCATCGGTTGGGTGCCGATCGGGTGACCGTGCGCCTCGCGCCACTGCGACTGGTGGTAGCGCAGCCGGCGGCGATAGGCCGTCATCGCCGGTTGTCCCGGCACGCGATCGTTTGTCTCCCAGCAGTGCGCGGCTTCTAGATGCTGTCGCGAGGGCTTCGTCCGAGCAGCAGAGCTTCGGCGACCGACCACAGCAGTTATCCCGTCACGTCCGTCGCCCAGTGCGCCACCTCGGTGGCGGTCTGATCGGGCGCTACTCGGTCCGTCCCGATGGCGTAGAGCCCCAGCGATCGTTTCGCTCCGGCGTGCGCGATTGCGTTGGCGATCGCGACCGAGTCGTACCCGCGTCCCATGAGTCGCTCGCGGCGCGTTTCATCGGAGCAGTCGAGCAATGCCCATTCGACCGCCCCGAGCATGCGCCGCGACGGTGCTTCGTCGACTTCGTCAGGCCCGAGTGGACCGAGCAACAACACGGGGCGTGCGGGCGCCAACATCGCGGCGAGTCGGACCAACAGATCGTTGTACGCGGGCCACCGCGAAGCCGCTTCAGATCGTCGGAGGTCAACGCCCACGAGGCAACTCGCGGGTTCGAGGAGCGCGTCCATGTCGAGAACGATGAAGTTCGGGAGTCGGGCGACAACATGCGCGGCGACGACTGTCTTGCCCGCGCCCGGCGCACCCGTGACAAACAACACTCGCGGTTCGATCACCGACACATCATGCTCGACGGGCTAATCGGGCTCCGACGCGGAATCGAAGAGTCGTTCCGCGTCGGGAGGTATGTGCAGAAGTGCAGCACCCCGATACGCTTGGCGGAGCCTCGGATGCGTCTTTAGCGCGTCCGCGAACGCATCCTTGACGTCTGCCCAGTGACGATCGAGGAACGGCTCGACGATCAAGATGGCGAGCCACCCGAGGTCCTCCGCGCTCGCCTCATTGCACGCGTCGATCAGTTGACCGAGCGTTGTCGCCGGATCGCCGTCGACCGCCTCGATGTGCCGGTACTTGTTAATGGCGTACTCACCGCTCAGATCGTCAGGCATCTGTTCACGTCGAGTCGTGGTGGGCCGACCTAGCGACCTTTCTCCCATACCGAGACGTGGTTCGTGCTGTAGCTCGTGAACGGCGCGCGGTTCCAGTCGTTCCAACGTTCACGAAACGTCAGCCCGGCGAGTTGCGCCATCAGGTCCAGCTCGGACGGCCACACATAGCGAAACGGTATGGAGAAGCTCTCGAGTCGGCCGTCGACCAGCCAAAAGTGATGCGAGACGAGGCCTCGCACCGCGATGTCGTACTCGTCGAAGCCGAGCCTCGTCGGGCTCACGGTGAACGCCCGGACGGTCTCGCCGGGTGGAAGGCGCTGGAGCCCGGGAACACCTACCTCGATCACGAAGCACCCACCCAGCTCCAGATGCGCGGCGACATTGCAGAAGCACTGAACCTGTTCGTCCTGCGTGGTGAGGTTCATGATCGTGTTGTAGACCAGGTATGCGAGCCTGAACGTCCCGTCCACCTTGGTGGTCGCGAAGTCGCCGATCGTCACACCGATGTTCTCCGTGCCCGGCTTCGCCTGCAGCTGCGTGACCATGGCCGGCGACAGGTCGATCCCGTGCACGCGAACGCCGCGCCGGCTGAGCGGCAACGCGATACGGCCCGTGCCGATGCCGAGTTCGAGGGCGGCGCCGGTTCCCGCCAGATCGGCGAGAAAACTCACCGCCGGCTCGAGGACAGTTGGCTCGAACATGTCAGTCGAGTCCGCGTCGTACCGCTCGGCCCTGTGTCCGTCGAAGTAGATCTTTGGCACGGTCGCACTCTGCCAGGAGTTCCGACCCGCGGCGATCGATTTCCCGACGTCGAGCAGCATCTCGGTATCACCAACCAACGCCGCGTGAAGTGGGCTAGGGGCGCGCAGCCCGCCACGTCGCCGAGCAAACCCAAGCACGCGGGCCGGTCGTAGTGCGCGTTGTAGAAGCCATCGACCGCATGATCCAAGAACTCATCGGCAATCGACTCGTACTGCGACAATCGGCCGAGCTCCTCGTCATGATGGTCGATGATTCCACGCCGACACGGGACAGTCGCTGGTCAGGCCGTTTCGTCGGTGTCAGCAGGCTCGATGGTGGCCACGACCCGGCGCTCGCTCCTTCGGGTGTACACAGTGGTGAACCAGAGAAGTGCGCCGATCACGCTCCAGTTGAGGATCGGCGTGATGACCAGGAACGCCTGTGTGGGAACCGTGAGCGCGAGCACGGTCCGCGCGACTGCCTCGGCCACGAGCGCAACGCCCCAGACCGCGGTGACGAACCGGAAGCGTCGTGGCACGCCCGGCAGCTCCCAGATGGTGTCGAACTCGCGCACCTTCGCCGGATCGTCGCCGGTCGCAAACGACCGGCCGAGGTAATACATCGCCGGTCGTCGCGCCGCCAAGGAACCGAGACATATGAGCCCGAACACTCCCGTGAACAGCGAGTCCCGGACTTTGAGCAGTGTGGCGTCTCCTTGGAACACGAGGGCGCCGAGCAGTCCGACCGCGATACCCATGAGGGCGATGATCCCGATCGGTTCGAAGCGACCATGGCGCACTCGTTCGAAGACGATCTCGGCCACCGGGAACACCATCACCGCGGCCAGCGCGGTCGCGTCCGACGCCACATGCGGTCGAAGCAGTGCGTACGCGACGACGGGCAGCACGCCGGCGACGAGGAGTTGCGGAGCGAGCAGCCGAAGACTCGGCACCATGCTGCGAGTCACCTCCGGCTGTGAGCTCATCTATCCCCCGTTCGCGTGGTATGCGGCCGCCTCGGATCGCACGATGTCGGTCAGGTTGTCGAGCGCGATGTTCCCGTCGTAGAGGTGTAGGCCCCACGTCGGCCCGAGCGAGTCGTGCAGCTCCGGTCGGATGTCGCCCGGCTTGCGGATGTCGCTGACATTCAGCCAACTTGCGCCGCCGATGTTCTCGCATCGGGCGCTGAACAGATCCGGGTAGCTGACCCATGGCGTCGCCGCGCCGGCGAGGTTACCGACCCCGAACAGACCGTTCAGATGCGTGGGGAAGTTGGGTTCGAGTGTCCCCGAGCCACCGGCCAACGCGGCCGGATTCGTGCAGAGCACCTGCTCGCCCGGCTTCCGCGCACGGCCGAAGAGGCTGTTCGGCGGGGGGGTGTGATCGAACGTCGAGAACGCGATCACGCAGCCGACCTCCGACGCACTGTGGCACGCGCGAAGGTGCGCGAAGTCCCCACCGACATCCTTGCCGCTCGGCACGATCACGTTGCCGCCGAGCAGGATCGCGGAGACGACCCGGTCCCGTATCGACGCCTTCGCGTCGATGACTTCGAGATGAGCTGCCGCAGGTGGAATGTGCCCTGCGAGTGGCCGATCAGGACGACGCCTCGGCCGTCGTTGTAGCGGGCGAGGTAGTCGTTCCAGGCCGACGGCACGTCTTGAAACGCGATCTTGCCGGGCGTGGCGTTCGTGCTGTTCAGCCCGGCGATCGTGATCTGGCGGTACATCGGCGCGAACACTCGACACACCTGGGAGAAGCGCGACGCCTGCGCGATCGCGACGCTCCTTTCCGCGGTGTCGATCGTGAGGTTCGCGTTGGGCGTCGTCTGCTGACTGACCGTCGGGCAGACGTAGAAGCAGTCGATCTTCGGATTCGCGGCGGGCGCGCTCTGCCGGACGGTCTTGGTGCCGTCCGGACCGATCACGGTCGTGGTGAGACTCGTTAGGCACGGGTCGCCGGGCCGGTCGGGCTTGCACAGCCAGACCTGGGTGTCCTTCGTTGCCGGAGCGGAGCGGAGCGGGTCGTCGACGTCGTAGCAGGTTGTGAGCTCGTCGCGTGAGACGATCCTGAGCTGCACCCGGCCAGTGCCGCGACACAGCCGACGTCGACCGGCGCAATGCGTCGCCTCATGCAATCCCCCACGCTCGGGCACGCTGGGCGCCGCCCTCGGTCCGGTCCTTCATTGCTCCGACCACACTGACCCATCGCGTCGGCGTTTGACAATCGCTGGGAGACACCCGGGGTGACGGGGCGAATCTTGCAGTGATTCGGAGAGCCGCCGTTATGACGTGGTAGCAGCAGCCTGGGACGATCGTTCCAGGTCGACAAGTTCTCCGCGATGGCGTTCGGTATGGGCATAGAGGAACAACAGCCATTGCACGCCGTCCATCAAGCCGAACACCGGATGGACGTGCCCACAGGCGCGGAGGTCGAGATCGGTGCTGTCGGCCCACTCAATGACTCGGTGCGCACTCGCTTCGAGCGCATCGCATGCGGCGGATCGGTCCGCCCATGCTCCGCTCAGCGGCTGCCCAGCCGGAGGTTCTCCGCCGCCGTAGAACAAGAAGGGGATCTCGTCGTCTTCGAGCGCGAGCGGACCAGCCAACGGACGCTTCAGCCGGGTGTTCAGCAGCGACAGCACTCCGTCGTTCGTGACCGCCACGTGTTCGGTTACTTCGGACATCGACCACTGCCCTTGCGGTGGGCGGTACTGCCAGTGCGTGGGGGCGACGCGACCCAATACGGTCAAGAAGCGGTCCGTCGCCCAACGGATCTTCGCCTGCGCATCACGGGCGTTCAGCACAGATGCCATGACTTACTTCTTCTTCGCTGCGCGTTGAGTGCGTACCGCGGTATTGGCGGCCACCGCGGCGCGGATGAGTTGCTTGAAGGCAGCTTCGTTGATCTTCTCCCCTTCGCGGAGGTCGATCGCACGCCGCGTGTTCCCTTCCAGGCTGGAATTGAAGAGCTTCTTCGGGTCCTCGAGGGAGGCTCCG
>JBBQTI010000054.1:0-25599 GCA_038213435.1 Acidimicrobiia bacterium | reverse complement strand
TGCTGAACATCACCAATCCGATGACCACGCTGTGCCGCTCGATGACGCACGAGACGAGCATTAAGACCGTGGGGCTCTGTCACGAGATCGCGGGCGCGCAGTTCGCCCTGTCGCTCCTGCTCGACGCGAGCTTCCTCGACCTCGACTTCGAGCTCGTCGGCGTCAACCACCTGCCGATCTTCACGTCGCTGCGGGTGAACGGCGAGGACGGGTTCGAGCGTCTGCGCGCCATGCTCGCCGATCCCGACGGCCTCGGCGACCAGACCGTGAACATGCCGGCGGGGGTCGCCAAGGAAGCCGCCGCGTTCGCGGGCGGGGTACGCAAGCGCGACATCCTCGACCATCACAAGGTGAAGTTTGCGTTGTTCGAACGGTTCGGCGTGTTGCCGGGGGCGGGCGACCGCCATCTCGTCGAGTTCTTTCCCGGCTTCCTCACCGAGGAGTCGGAGTGGGGCAAGCGCTGGGGTGTGGCCCTCACGACGATCGCCGATCGTGAGCGCGACGCCGGCAGCCACAAGGAGACGCTCGCGAAGATGCGCGCCTCCAACGAGGTGTCGCGCATGCCGTCGGGCGAGATGGTTGCGCCGATGATCGACTCGTTCCTGCGCGACCGCGCGCACGCGTTCCCTCTGAACCTCCCGAACACGGGGCAGGCGCCCGACCTCCCGCCCGACGTGGTGGTCGAGTCGATGTGCGTCGCCGACGCGAAGGGCCTTCATCCGCGCGACGAGGTCCGGCTCCCGCCGGTGCTGGCCGAATGGCTCCGCCGCATCGCCGCGGCCCAGGAGGCGACGGTGACGGCTGCGCTCACGGGGAATCGGGAGAAGGTCGTCGAGGCGATGCTGCTCGATCCGCTCGCGGGCCGGATCGACTTCGACCACGTCGAGCAGATGACCGACGAGATGCTGAGCGCCACCGCGCGGTGGTTGCCGCAGTTCGCGTGAGTCGGGTCCTGCCGTGAGCCGGATCCTGAAGTTCGACGAGTTGACGGTGCATGTCGACGACGTCGACCAGATGGCGCGCGACGCAGCCGTCGATGCCGCCGAGGCACTGCGGGCCACCATCGCGGCCCGGGGCGAGGCGAACGTCATGCTCGCCACCGGCAACTCCCAGCTCGCGTTCCTGGTGGAGTTGGTGGAACTGCCCGACATCGCGTGGGATCGCGTGCGCGCCTTCCACATGGACGAGTACGTGGGCCTCGCGCCTTCGCATTCGGCGAGCTTTCAGCGCTACATGCGAGAACGGGTCGCAGCCCGCCTGCCGTTCATGGAGTTCAACTATCTCGTCGGCGACGCGCCCGACGCGGAAGCGGAGGCCGCACGCTACGAGGCGCTGCTCCGCGCCCACCCCCTCGACCTCTGCTGCGCGGGCATCGGCGAGAATGGGCACCTCGCGTTCAACGATCCGCCCGTCGCCGACTTCGACGATCCGCGCGACGTCAAGGTCGTTCGACTCGAGAACGCGTCGCGTCGCCAGCAGGTGAACGAAGGGCACTTTCCGAACATCGACGCGGTCCCTACCGACGCGATCACCGTGACGATTCCGGCGCTGTTGCGCGCGCGCCGCGTGCTGGTGATCGTCCCCGAAGCGCGCAAGGCCGTGCCCGTTCACCGGGCGCTGTACGACGACGTGTCGACCGCGTGCCCGGCGTCGGTCCTGCGCCGGCAGTCGAACGCGACGCTGTATCTCGACGCGGAATCGTCGGCGCTCCTCGAAACATGAGGGTCGCGGTCATCGGCGGTGGGTTCGGGCGGCGGGTCGTCGCGCCGGTGTTCACCGAGACGGACGACTGCGAGGTCGTCGACGTCGTAACGGCTCGCGACGAACGCGCGGTGCGCGCCGCGGCGATGCGTCCCGACGTCGATCTGCTCAGCGTGCACTCGCCTCCGTTCCTGCACGCTCCGCACGTGCGCCTCGCGCTGCGCGAGGGCAAGGCGGTGTTGTGCGACAAACCGTTCGCGCTCGATGCCGACGAAGCGGCCGATCTCGAAGCCGAGGCGCGTGCCGCGGGCGTGGTCGCGCTTTGCAACTTCGAATTCCGTTACGCGCCGGCGCGGGCCATGCTGCGGGAGATGGTCGACGAACGCGCGCTCGGTCGAATCGAGCATGTTCAGCTGACACGCCTCTCCGCCGGCTCTCGGGTTCCGCTGCGGCGCTGGGGCTGGCTCTTCGATCGCGAACTGGGCGGCGGTTGGATCGGCGCGTGGGGCTCACACGCCGTCGACACGCTGCGCTCGATCTTCGGTGCGGAGGTGACCGAGGTGCAGGCGCTTCTGCGCATGGATGTGCCCGAACGTCCCGACGACCGCGGTGACCTGCACGCCTGCACCGCGGAGGACGGCTTCAGCGCGTCGCTCGTACTCTCGAACGGCGCGACCGTCGCGATCGACAGCGGCTTCGCCGCGGTGGCGAACGTCACGCCGCGCTTCACGGTGTTCGGCTCCGGCGCGATTGCCGAGTTGGTCGGCGAGGCACGCATCTCCATCCGGCGGGCGGACGGCTCACGGGAGACGATCGACCTCGCCGACGACCTGGAAACCGACGGCCATCTCGCGCCGATGCGCCGCTTCGCCGAGGTGGTGCGAGACGCGGTCATCTCCGGCGAGATCCCGCCCCATGCGCCGACGTTCTCGGACGGCCGAGCGTGTGACGCCGTGCTGGACCAGCTCCGGGCCGCCCCTTTCGCCCCGGGCACGGTCGATCCGTCGTAGCTCCCGGTCTAGGTTCGGCTCATGCCGAGCGATCTGACCTTCAAGACCGTGAATGGGATCCACCGCGCCCTGCAGAAGATCAGCGGAGGGCGCATCGGTTGGGAGGGATCGAAGATGCCGGTTCTGGAGCTCACGACGACCGGCCGCAAGTCGGGCCGACCTCGTTCCGTGATGCTCACGTCGCCGCTGCAGGAAGGCACGACCATCGTGGTCGTCGCATCCCGCGGCGGCGACGACCATCATCCGGCCTGGTTCCTCAACCTGCGCGACACGCCCGATGTAGAAGTCGCTTTCAAGGGTGCGCCGAAGCGACGTATGAAGGCACGCGTCGCGACGTCCGACGAGCGGGCGCGTATGTGGCCGCTCGTCGTGGCCGATCACAAGAACTACGCCGGGTACCAGGTCAAGACGACGCGCGAGATCCCGCTCGTGTTGCTCGAGCCCGCGAGCTGACCGGAACGCCGGCTGACCGAAACGCCCGCGCTCAAGTACGGGCCGGAACCCCTTCGAGCGCGAGCTCGAACACGCGGCGCCAACCCGTACCCGCGATGTGCAGCGACAACAACTGGCGCTCGGCGTCGTCGCGCGCCTCGCTCGCCTCCTCATCGCCGAGGACCTCCAGCACGCACGCGCGCGCGAGTGCGGCGATCGCGTGCTCCAACCGTGCGTCGGTGGCCGTTGCGATCGCATGCGCGGCGTCGACGCTGCCCCGCCCGTCGCCGCTGCCGGTCTGCACGTGCACGAGGCTCTCGGCCCACAGCGCGATCATCCGGTCGGAGTACGTTCCGCCGCTGCGCTCGTTCATCTCCTCCAGCACGCGGCGGGCGTCGTCGCAGCGGTGGGCAACGGCATAGGCGAGGGCGAGCCGGCATCCGAGTCCGAGCCGCGGACCGTCGTCGGTAGCGGCCGCGTACACACCCTCGAGCGCCTCGATCGCGCCGTCGACGTCACCCAGCTGCAGTCGTGCGAGCCCGATCGCGGCGGCGACGTCGGCCGCGCCGAGCTCGTTCTCGTCCGCCGCCGCCTGCACCCTCTCCAGAACCTGCGCGGCCTCCACGGCGTTGCCCCGCTGGAGATGCACCGATGCTTCGACGAGGTACGGGAACGAATGCATGGCCTCATCCGGCATCGTGCGGGCGACCTCGTAGTAGCGCGCGAGCGTCGATGCGTACGCGTCGTCGTGACCGAGCTCGCCGTGGGCCCGGACCACCGACGCGGTCGACATGACCTCGCCCCAGCGGTCGCCGATCTCGCGGAACAGCTCGATGGCGTCGTTGCCGCGTTCAACACACTCGCGTGTTCGTCCGCTCCAGAGTGCGACGTTCGCGAGCAGCACGTCCATCATGCCGACCGCCCACCGATTGCCCGTCTCGCGTCCTTCGATCGAGATGTGCTCGGCGATCGCGGCGGCCTCGTCGAGCCGGCCCTGGTTGTAGCGCACGAAGGCGAGCAGGCCATAGGCCCAGCTGAGGCCGCCCCAGTCGCCGAGCTCTCCGAAGAGATCGGCCGACTCCTCGAGCCGGTTCTCGGCACGGGGGATGTTGCCGTGCGTGAAGGAGATCCACGCCAGGTTCTGCAGCGCCCACGCCGAGCCCCGTTGGTTGCCGGAAGAGCGGAACGAGCCGAGCGCTTCCGACACGAACCGCTCTGCTTGCTCGAGGTCGCCGCGGAAGAGGTGCGTCATACCCAGCCCGCGCAGCACGTTGGCCGCGCCCGACTCGTCGTCGAGGTCGCGCCAAAGTGTCAGCGCTTCGCCGAACGTCGCTTCGGCGAGGTCGTAGGCACCGATCGCTGCTTCACCTTCGCCGAGCAACGTCAACGCGACGGCCTCTTGCAACCGGTCGTCGGCGGCGCGTGCCTCCGCGAGCGCAGTCAGTGCGTCGTCGCGTCCGTCGTCGAGCATGCGTCGTTGGATGCGGGCCCGGGCGCGGCCGAGGAGCGCAGTCCGCCGCGCGTCGGTGTTCTCGCCTCCGAGCAGCGCGAGGGCGCGGTCGTGATGCCGTTCGGACAGGAGCCACGATTCGATGGACTCGTCTCGCTCGGCGGCGCGCATCAGGGCGTCGACGGCTTGGGCGCGGATGTCGTCGGGAACTCCGTTCACCGCGCCGAGCTCCTCGACGAGCTCGGCGGCGGTGGCGAGATGATGCGCGGCCTGGTCGACGGCTTGCTCACCGCGCGCCGCGAGCACGGGCGCGACCAGGGCGTGGCGGCGGGCCCGTTCGGCCTTGGTGAGCGTGCCGTAGGCGATCTCGCGAATGAGCTCCGACTTGAAGTGGAACTCGTCGTGATCGACGAGGAGGAAGTCGCGTTCGGCGAGATCGTCGACCAGCCGGCCCGCGTCGGGGCGTGCGGCCAGGGCGAGGACCGCCGCGATCGGGCCGCTGCCACCGACGATCGCACAGTCTTCCAGCAGCGACCGCTCGGACGATTCGAGCGCGTCGAGCCGGGCCGCGACCAAGCCGTGGAGCGTCGCCGGCAGCGCGTGGAGACGATTGCTCTCGCGTGTCTCTTGCACGAATGCCACGAGCTCTTCGACGAAGAACGGGTTTCCGCCGCTCCGCTCGAGCAAGAACTCGACGGTCTCGTCGTCTGCCTCGCCGCAGAACAGCGCGCGCACGAGCGCGGCGGTCGAGACGCGGTCGAGCGGGTCGAGATGAAGTGCCAGCTCGTTGTGCTGTCCCGGCGCCGGCTTCCATCGGTCCTCGAGACCGGGGCGGGTCGTGGCGACCAGCACGAAGGGCAAGTCGTGCAGCCGCCCGAGTATGCGATCACACAGCTCGAGTGCTTCGTCGCTCGCCCAGTGCAGGTCGGAGAGTGTGAGAACGAGCGGTGCGCTCGACGCAAGCGCTTCGAAGAACGCGATCGTCGAACGCAGGGCGTCGTCGCGTGCACGGGTCGGGTCGACGCCCGGACGGGTCACGCCGTCCATCAGATAGAGCAGGCCCTCGACCAGGCGTTCGCACTCGGCCGCGTCGGGGGGAAGGCTCAGCGCGTTGCTGACGCGCTCGGCGGCACGGGCGCGTCGGTCGCTCACTGCATCGGTATCGACGCCGTCGAGGTCGACGTTGCACGCTCGGCGCAGGGCCTCTCCCACCCCGACGAAGAGGTTCGCATCACCGTACGGAACGAACTGTCCGGTGAGTACCTCGGCGCCGAAATCGCCGAGGGCGCGAAGTCCGAGCTCGCTCGCGAGCCGGCTCTTCCCGACTCCGGCCTCACCCGAGAGCAAGACGAGCTGTGCCCGGCGCCGGCGAATCGCCATCGCCACGACCTGCTCGAGCGTGGCGACCTCCGAGTCGCGGCCGAGGAGTGGCGCCTGCTCGCGGATTCGTCGGCGTCCCGGCGGCGCGGGCGCGTCGATCGCCTGGTAGGACTCGACCGGCTGCTCGCGCCCGCGCAAGCCCTGCGGCCCGAGCGCTTCGTAGCGAATCGAGGCGCGGGTGGCGGCGTAGGTGGCCGGCCCGACGATCACGTCTCCGGGCCCCGCCAGCTTCTCCAGCCGCGAAGCCGTGTTGACCACGTCGCCCATCACGGTCGCCTCGCCGCCGGCCCGCATCGCCCCCACGAGCACCTCGCCCGTGTTCACCCCGATGCGCATCTGCACGCGGATGCCGAGATCGGGGGCGAGCGCGACGAGCGTCCCGTGCATCCTCAGCGCGGCGCGCACGGCTCGTTCTGCGTCGTCCTCGTGTGCCACCGGCGCACCGAACAGGGCCACGATCTCGTCGCCGACGATCTTGTCGAGGTGGCCGCCGAAGGCGACGATGTCGGCCACGAGCGCCTCGAAACACGCGTCGACGAGGCGTTTGACCTGCTCGGGGTCGCTCGCGGCCGAGAGTGCCGTGAACCCGACGAGATCGGCCATGAGCACAGTGACGAGGCGGCGCTCGTCGGCCGCGACGATGAGGCGCTGTCCGCACTCCGCGCAGAAACGTGCGCCCTCGGGTGCGGGCACGCCGCACGCCGGACAGGTCATCCGCTCACGATACCGGTCTGCCGGTGTGACCAACGCCCTGATTCGGGTGTTTCGCGTTCAGTTCGACGGCCGCCGTGCCGACAATCGTTGAGAGCCGGGAGGGCTGAGATGGAGCGGTTGCGGGCGAGCGGTGTGCAGGGCGAGTCCGAGGCGTTCGACGACGTCGCCGGCACGACGCTTTTCGATGTGCTCCCGCATCCCGTGTTCGTGGTCGCGGTCGACGGCGACGACGACTTCCGCTTCACCTATACGAACGACGCATACCGCCGGCTGCTCGGCGACGACACGGCCACCGGCGATCTGCGTCAGGTCGTGCCCGCCAACGCGCTCGTCGCGCACGTGCGGGCCTTCGCTCGCGCTGCTCGCGAGCGCCGGACGATCGCATTCGAAGCCGAGTGGGGAGGATCGACTCCGCCGCGCCGGGTCGCCGTCGACGTGACCCCGCTGGTCGGGACGGACGGAGTCTGCGAAACGCTCGTGGGTGCCGCGTACGACGTGAGCGAGCATCGCCGGATCGAGGCCGAGCTCGCGCACCGCACCCGCCACGACCCGCTGACCGAGCTGCCAAACCGCGTGCTGCTCGTGGAATGGCTGCAGGAGGCGCTCGCTTCGTGCACCGACGATGCGCGCGTCGGTCTGGTGCTCCTCGATATCGATCACTTCAAGGTGGTGAACGACAGTCTCGGCCTCGAAGCCGGCGACGAGTTGCTCGCGACGGCGGCGCGCCGCCTCGACCGTGTGCTGCGAGCCGGCGACCGCCTGGCTCGCGTCGGCGGTGACGAGCTCGCGGTCGTCTGCCGCAACGTGCGACATGTCGATGACGTGCTCGCGCTCGCCCGCCGTCTGCGGGCGGTGTTCGATCAGCCCTTCTCGCTGGGCGAAGACGAGGTGTTCCTCGACGCGAGCGTCGGGGTCATCGTCTCGGAAGGGCCGCACGACACGCCCACTCAGCTCCTGCGCGACGCCGACGTCGCGGTGTTCGCCGCCAAGGATCTCGGCCGCGGATGGGTCGAGCTGTTCGACGGCGCGATGCGCGATCGCGCGGTGAGGCGGCTCGAGATCGAGAGCTCTCTCCGGCGCGCGCTCGTGCGGGGCGAATTCCGCGTCCACTACCAACCGGTGGTCGCCGTCGCCGATTCGGAGATGGTCGGTCTCGAGGCACTCCTGCGTTGGCAGCACCCCGCCCTGGGTCTGCTCGAACCGGTCGACTTCCTCGAGATCGCCGAGGAGACCGGCTTGATCGTCCCCATCGGTGCGTGGGCCCTGCACGAAGCATGCTCGCAAACCGCCCGCTGGTGCGCGGAGCGACCGCACGAGTCGCCGCTCTCGGTCGCCGTCAACCTCTCGGCTCGCCAGCTCAACGATCCCGAGCTCGTCTCGATCGTCGACTCCGTGCTCGCGGCAACGCGACTCGATCCGCCGCTGCTGACGCTCGAGATCAACGAGACGGTCCTCGTGGAGAACCGCGAGCAGGCCGCGGACGTGCTGCACCAGCTTGCAGCGCGCGGCGTGCGCATCGCCATCGACGACTTCGGTACCGGCCAATCGTCGCTCGCGCACCTGAACGTGCTCCCGGTGCACACCCTGAAGATCGACCGCTCGCTGATCGAAGGTCTCGGCCGGCATCAGCAGGATTCGGCGATCGTCTCGGCGATCGTCGGCCTGGGGCATGCGCTCGGCCTCACGGTCACGGCCGAAGGCATCGAGAACGACATGCAGCTCCACACGATGCGCATGCTGGGGTGTGACCTCGCTCAGGGCTACTACTTCGCGCGACCGCAGCCCGGTGATGTCGTCCGCGCGCTCGTCCACCGCCGATTCCGGTGGAGCGAGCGGGTCAGCGCCTGATCACTCGGGTACCTGCCACGCGCGCAGGATGCTCCAGGCGAAGATCCCCGTTCCGTGGCCGTCACTCCATTTGATCGTGAGGCCCCAGCCGCCGACCAGCTCGGCGTCGACCGCGGTCAGCGTCAGGAGCGAACGCGGATTCGGCCCGACGACACGCCCCTGCTCGCGCAGACCCCGGCATTCCGCGCACGGACAGTTTCGCCGCAGCTCCTCCAGGCCGAAATGCGACACCGTGCCGTCGGGCCAGCGCAAGGTGAGACCGGCGGCGCGATCGAGCTCGACGTCGGTGGGGGCCTCGACGTCGGGAAGGTCGAACGGCACCGCGCGAGTGTGGCCCAAGCCGCACTCTGGGGTTGAATGGGAGGGGAAAGGGGTTTCGTATGGGGCGTATGCCGGTGCTCTCCGAAGCCGAGGTCGAATCCGCCCTCGTCGTCCTCCCGGGTTGGTCGCGTTCGGGCGACGAGATCGAGAAGACCTTCGAACGCAGCTCGTTCGCCGATGCGATCGCGTTCGTCGTCCGGGTCGGCTTCCTGGCCGAGGCCGCCGACCATCATCCCGACCTCGACATTCGGTGGCGGCGAGTACGTGTGGCGTTGACGACGCACGACTCGGGTGGACTCACCGCAAACGACACCGACCTCGCAAAACAGATCGAGCAGCTCGCGTAACCGTGCCGGTCATCGTCGCGCTCGTGGTCGTGGGGTTGCTGCTCCTGTTCATGTGGATCTCCGTGGGTCGCGAACCCGGTCCCGGACCGTCCGACGTCGCGATCGCATATGAACGCGCGTGGGACGAGCTCGACTTCGGACTTCTCTACGACCTGTCGGGCGCCGAGCTCCGCGACGGGCTGCGGCGCGACCAGTTCATCGCGGCCAAGCGCTCTGCGTATGCGAACGCCGGGAAAGATGCCCGGATCGGCGCGCGGATCACGGTGGAGACGTCGATCGCCGGTCATCAGACCGCGCTGGTCGTCACCCGGGTGGTGGCCGGCGGCGCAGTGCGCAACAACGTCATGCTCGACCACACGGCGAACGGTTGGGTCGTCGTCGGTTACTCGTTGCGACCCGATTCCGAGGTGGTCCCCCCAGCCCCGTCGACGTGACGTGCGCGGGAGTGCTGCTTACCGGCGGTGCGAGCCGCCGGATGGCGACCGACAAGGCGAGTATCCAATGGCGCGGTGAGACGCTCGCGGCGCGTGCGGCACGCGTGCTCGCGGTCGCGTGTGATCCGGTGATCGAGGTCGGCTCGGCCGCCAGCGAGCTTCGTTGCGTGCGCGAGGATCCGCCCGGCTCGGGACCGCTCGCGGCGTTGCTCGCCGGCGCGCGCGCCCTCCGCTCGCACGGTCCGGTCGTGCTGGTCGCGTGCGACCTCCCGTTCGTCGAGCCGCCGATCCTTCGCCTGCTCGCCGATTGGCCGGGACGGCAAACGGTGATCCCCGCCGTCGACGGTCGCCTGCAGTACGCGTGCGCGCGGTACGGATCGGATGCGCTCGAGCGGGCGGAGATCGCGTTCGCGGCGGGCGAGCGCTCCTTGCGTTGCGCGGGCGACGGCGACCGAGACGAGCTTTCCGAGGAGCAATGGCGAGCCGTGGGGCCGGCGAACACGTTTGCCGACGTCGACACGCCCGCAGACCTCCGTCTGCTGGGTCTCTCATAGCATCCTCGACGTGCCCTTCTCCGACGCGCCTGTTCGTCGTGCGGTGAGTGATGTTCAGGTGCTCGCGTTCGACGGGGAGCGGGCTCGGCGGCGTCCCGATCAGCTGGTCACCGAGGAGCCGATGGAGGTGCGGGTGGCGGGCCCGCGACAGGAGCCGGCGCCGTTCGCGATCGCGATGCGGACGCCGGGAAACGACTTCGAGCTCGCGGCCGGCCTGTGCCTCACCGAGGGACTGCTCGCCGGCGCGGACGACCTCGACGGCATTGCCTACTGCCTCGGGCGTGGTCGCGAGCAGCTGTTCAACGTCGTCACCGTCCGGCTGCGCACGCCCGTTCCCGAGGATGTGCGCGATCGCCGGTACTTGTCGAACTCGTCTTGCGGGATCTGCGGCAAGGCCGCGCTGGAGGAGATCGAGGTGCGCGGCGTGCCGGTCGGCGCGGGCCCGACGGTCGCGGCGAGCGTGCTCGCTTCGCTGCCCGACCAGCTCGCGCGCCATCAGCGCGTGTTCGACCAGACCGGCGGACTGCACGCCGCGGCGCGCTTCTCGCCCGACGGGACCCTGCGCTATGCCCGCGAAGACGTCGGTCGGCACAACGCGCTCGACAAGCTCATCGGCCACGCGCTGCTCGAAGGTGAGCTCCCGCTCGCGAACGACATCCTGCTCGTCTCCGGTCGGTTGTCGTTCGAGCTCGTCCAGAAGGCCGCGGTCGCGGGCCTTCCGGTGCTGTGCGCGGTGTCGGCGCCCTCGAGCCTCGCGGTCGCGGCCGCCGAACCGCTGGGCCAAACCGTCGTCGGCTTCCTCCGCGACGGCCGGTTCAACGTGTACACGCGTCCCGAGCGCGTCGACGTGGGCGGATGAGGTTGAACCGGCGGTGGAGACGCCGCAATCGCGGCGAAGATCTCGTCAGGAGCCGACGCGGGCTGCGGCGCGACCAGTGGGTCGGCTGGAGACCGAACGGAATCGGCGAGCAGAAGCCGAACCACTACGGCGCGATCGCGCACACGATCTGGGACAACCGTCGTGAACTGCCGTACGCGATGCGCATCCTGCGCAAGGGTGTGTGCGACGGGTGCGCGCTCGGCGTCGCCGGCTTCCACGATTGGACCATCAGCGGCGTCCACCTGTGCACGACCCGCCTCGATCTGTTGAAGCTCAATACCGCGCGTGCCGTCGACGAGCAACACTTCGCAGATGTCGATGCGCTGACCCGGCTCGACGGCCGCCGCCTGCGTGAGCTCGGGCGGCTCGCGTACCCGATGATTCGGCACAAGGGCGAACGCGGGTTCACGCGCGTGTCGTGGGACGCGGCACTCGACGTCGTCGCGCAGCGGATCCGCGCCACGACTCCCGATCGCATCGGTCTCTACTTGACCGCGCGCGGGATCACCAACGAGGTCTACTACACGTCGCAGAAGGCGGCTCGTTTCATCGGAACGAACAACGTCGACAACGCGGCCCGCGTGTGTCACGCACCGTCGACGTCGGCACTCAAGGAGGCGATCGGCGTCGCCGCGACGACGTGCTCCTACCGCGACGTGATCGAGAGCGACCTCATCGTGCTGTTCGGGTCGGATGTGGCCAACGCCCAGCCCGTCTTCATGAAGTACCTGTACCTCGCCAAGCAGCGCGGCGCGCGGGTCGCGGTCGTGAACCCGCTGCGAGAGCCCGGTCTGGAGCGCTACTGGGTACCGTCGAACGTCGAGAGCGCCCTCTTCGGCACGAAGGTCGCCGACGAGTTCTTTGCCATCCACACCGGCGGCGACGTGGCGTTCGTCAACGGTGTCCTCAAGGAATTACTGGCCGTCGGTGGCATCGACCGTGGCTTCGTGAACGAGCACACGGTCGGCTTCGACGCGCTGCTCGGTGAGCTCGAGGACGAGTCGTTCGATGTGCTCGAGCAGGGGTCGGGTACGACGCGCGACGACATGGCGCGCTTTGCGCGGATGTACGCGTCGGCGCGCTCCGCGGTGCTCGTCTGGTCGATGGGTGTGACCCAGCACGTCTCGGGTGTCGACAACGTGCGCGCGATCGTGAACCTCGGTCTGGCGCGCGGGAACGTCGGGCGACCCGGTGCGGGTCTCATGCCCATCCGCGGGCACTCGGGCGTGCAGGGTGGCGCGGAGATGGGTTGTTACGCGACCACGTTTCCCGGCGGCGGCCCGATCACGGGAGAGACGGCCGCCGAGCTCGGCGCGCTTTGGGGCTTCGACGTGCCGGCGGCGCCGGGCCTCACTGCGGCGGCGATGGTCGACGCGGCGCGGCACGGCGACCTCGACGTGCTCTGGTCGAGCGGCGGCAACTTTCTCGATGTGCTGCCGGCGCCCGACGTCACCCGAACCGCGCTCTCTCGCGCCGCGCTGCGCGTACATCAGGACATCGTGCTCACGCATCAGATGCTCGTCGACCCGGGCGAGGTGGTAGTGCTGTTGCCGGCGGCGACGCGCTACGAGCAAGAGGGCGGCGGGACGTCGACGACGACGGAGCGCCGGGTCGCCTTCAGTCCCGAGATCCCAGGTCCACGCGTCGGAGAGGCGCGCAGTGAGTGGCGCATCTTCGCCGACATCGCACGGCGCGTGCGGCCGGACCGGGCGGCGATCTTCGGGTGCGAGTCGGCCGAGGCGATCCGAGCCGAGATTGCGCGTGTCGTGCCCGCGTACGCGGGTATCGAGCGACTGCACGAAACGGGTGACGCGATACAGGTCGGAGGCGCCCTTCTGTGCGAGGGCGGCGCATTCCCGACCCCCGACGGTCGCGCCCATTTCGCGGTCGTCGTCCACAATCCAGTAAACCGGCCCGAGGGTCATTTCGTGCTGTCGACCCGGCGCGGCAAACAGTTCAACACGATGGTCTGGGACGACGTCGACCCTCTCACCGGCGCGCGACGCGATGCGCTGTTCGTCGCGGCGGTCGACGCGACCGCGCTGGGCGTACACGATGGCGACGCGGTGCTCGTGCGGTCGCAATACGGCGAGATGCGCGCGCGGGTGCACGTCGCCCCGATCCGGCCCGGCAACGTGCAGGCGTTCTACCCGGAAGCGAATCCGTTGCTCGCACCGGCCCGGCGAGATCCGATCTCGGGTGTTCCCGACTACAACGCGGTCGTAGAAGTGGTTCCGGTCGGATGACGACGCCGGATGCGCTCCTCGAGCTGTTCGTCGACGTCGCGCGCGTCGTGCGGCGCGCCGTCGACGCGATCGACGCGATGGAGTTGCGCCGGCGCACCGACCGCGACGGGCAGTACGCGCTGGACCTCGTCGCCGACGCCGAGGCGTGTCGTGTGCTGCAGCACGCCGACGTCCGGATCGTGAGCGAGGAGTCGGGAGTGCACGAACGTGAAGGAGCGACGATCACGGTCGTGGTCGACCCGGTCGACGGGTCGACCAACTGCTCCCGCGGTATCCCGTACTGGGCAACCTCGATCTGCGCGCTCGATGCCGACGGCCCGCTTGCCGGGCTCGTCGTGAACCAGGCCACGGGCGCGTGTGTCACCGCGGTGCGCGGAAGCGGCGCGTTCCGTGACGGCGTGCGGCTGCGCCGCGCGTCGACGACTCGGGTCGAGGACGCGATCGTGTACCTCACGGGAACCCCACCGACCTTGCCCCCGTGGAAGCAGTTTCGTGCGCTCGGCTCGGCCGCGCTCGGACTGTGTGAGATCGCGGCCGGCAGCCTCGACGGCCTCCTCGACGCAGGCAGCTTCCACGCGCCGTGGGACTATCTCGCGGGCTACCTCGCGTGCGTCGAAGCCGGAGCGGTCGTGCGTGACGCTCGTGATCGAGCGCTCGTCACCGACGACTGCAACGCGCGACGCCAGCTCATCGCGGCCGGGACCCCCGAGCTCCTCGAGGCGCTCACCGCAGGAGTTGCGTGAGCGCGCTCGACTACCGCGATCTGCTCGCGTGCGCCGACCGCGCCGCGCGCGCCGGCGGTGACATCGTGCGCAGCTCGTTCGGCAGCCACCTCGAAGCAGTCCGCGAGAAATCGCCCGGCGACTGGGTGAGCGAAGCCGACCTCGCGAGCGAGCAAGCCATCCGCGAGCTCTTGACGCGCGATTCGGGCCTGCCGGTGTACGGCGAAGAGGCCGGAGGAGACGACTTCGACACCGGCTGGCTCGTCGACCCGCTCGACGGCACCGCGAACTTCGTGCACGGGTTCGACGCGGTCGGCGTCTCGGTCGGCCTGATCGAAGACGGTGTGCCCGTCGTCGGCGTGGTGCACGCGCCCCTCCTCGAGCGCACGTTCTGCGCGGCGCACGGCGTCGGGGCGTTTCGCGACGAGCGACCCTTGCACGTGAGCGCGCGTGCTCCCGAGCAGGCGATCGTCGCGACCGGCTTCCCCTTCCGCCGCAAGGAGCTGTTGCCCGTCTACGAGCGGGTGCTCGCCGCCGCGCTGCGAGGCTTCGAGGATCTCCGCCGGGTCGGAGCCGCCAGCCTCGACCTCTGCTGGACCGCCGAGGGAGTGTTCGACGGATTCTTCGAGCTGCGCCTCGGTCCGTGGGACGTCGCCGCCGGCGGGGTGATCGTGCGCGAGGCCGGCGGTGTCGTTACCGACTGGGACGGCGACGACCGGGACTGGTTGCGATCGGGAAACGTGCTGGCCGCGCCCCCGGCCGTCCACGCCGCCCTGATCGAGATCGTCGCCGCGACGGCCGAAACCGCCTGAGCCGCCGGTCCAAAAATCATTTGACGCGCCTTTCGGATCATGGTCCGATGGTCGCTCGACTGTTGGACGCACGAGAAGGCACCCTTCGCATGACCGCCCGCATGTACGCAACCCAGGCCAATGACATGGCCGGGAACGCGCGCGTGCGTGCCTTCCAGCCGTGCCCGGTCTCGCCGGCCTTTGCGCCCTGGTCGCCGATTTCGCTCGGTACGACGGCACACAAGCACGGTCGGCCCCGACGCCTCGAGGTGTTCCATCCGTAGCAGCCGCTACCAGGGAGCATCCACCAGGCCGTCGGGGCAACCCGGCGGCCTTTTTGTTTCTCCGGCCCGAACCACAGCAAACGATCGACGAGCACACGAGACGACAGACACGACGACAGAAGACGGGGAGTGATCGGCGATGTTCGCCATCCAGCCTTTCGAGACCGACGAGCCCATCCGAGAACCGGAATGGCAGGAAATCGCGCGCTGCAACGACGGCACGGGCTCGATGACCGAGCTGTTCTTCTCCGAGCAGCTCGACGACATCGCGGCCGCCAAGGCCTTTTGCGTCGAGTGCCCGGTGAAGGAGACCTGCCTGGAGGCCGCACAGGAGCGGCGCGAGCCGTGGGGCGTCTGGGGTGGCGAGCTGTTCGTGAACGGCAAGATCGTCGCCCAGAAGCGCAAGCGCGGACGCCCGCCCAAGGTGCGCCCCGAGGTGGACGTTCCGCGGGCGCAGTCGGCCTGATCAGAGCGCCGGCGCACCGCGCCGGGTCCGCCGCAGGCGCGGGCCGGGACAACGAGACGTGAGCGGCATCCCCCGCCCGCTCACGGATGCGAGTCCCGGCCCGCGAGCGGCGCAATGCCGTGGTCCCCCGATGCCGGCTGTCCCGCGAGCGACTCCCCGGCGGGGTTATTGGCGCGGCCGGATCTGGCTGGCGCTGAACGAGACGGGGAGCACCGCGCCGTCGGAGTGGCGCCGAAGTCGGAACCGGTCCTGGTCGACGGATGCGATCGCGAACCCGCTCGCCCAGTGGCCCTCGTAGCGGGTCAGGACCTCGACCTCGGTTCCGGTCCTGAGCGAAACGGTGGTGCCGGCGTCCAAAGGGGTCATGATCTCCCTCCCTGTGCGAGGTCTGCCTTGCCACCGATGAGCGGGCGCGCAACGGATCACGCCGTCCGGATGGCCGACGACTCGTTATCGGCCGAGCGTGCTGCGCGCTTGAGGCATCGTCACTTGTCGGGCGCCGACCGGTCAGGCCGGGTATCCGACCAGCGTGTTCTGCAGCGCGCACAGCGCGGCGCCGGGCGGTGCCAGGCCGAGGTAGGACCGGTGGTACTCGCCGCCGTGGCATGCGTCCCAGGATGCGGCCCAGTCTTCCGCGCCGCCCGGTTCCGACCAGCCGGCACCCTGTGCGCCGCCGGAGAAGAAATGGGCGGCGTCACAGCCGCGCGCCGTGCACCACTGGGCGATCTTGTCGGGATTCAGCCGAGCGAAGTTCCATGCGTGTCCGGACTCGTGCAGGGCGACGACGTGCATGAACGCGCTGGACTCGCCCGCGCGGACGTACAGCGTCGTCGTGCCGGTCGGGGCCGTGAGACCGAGCAGGCCCGACCGTGGCCCGGCGCAGATCGTGTTCCACCCCGCAGGCCACACGATGCTCGCCACGACCGCGGCGCAGCTCGTAGGGGCCGATACGACCGGGGCGACGGGCGGCGCGGCCGCCACGACGAGCTTCGATGGCGGCGGCTGCACTGGCGGTGTCGCCGGCCGAACCGGTGCGGCGGGCGTCACGGCTCGCCGGGTGCGGACCGCCGCTCGTCGGCGCGGGACCGTCGTCGTCGAGGGCACGCTCGCACGCGTCGTCGATGTCTCGTGCGGCGTCGAGATGGGCCTCACGACGACCGACGGCGGGGCCGTCGGTTCGAGCGCGGCACCGGCGCGCGACGCGACGAACCCGTCCACGCCGGCCAAGACCATGAACGAGCCCACCACTGCGAGTTGCCGACGCCACCACATAAAGTGGTTTTCGGAGGGCTATCGCCGCTCCTGAAGGTCGCGAAAGGGACAAGAGCCGCGGAAACCTCGGGGCGGAGGTTCGGTGGTGGCGCGAAGAGGCGCGCGGATCGTGGGATACGTTGAGCGGGGCTCGTCGTCGAAACCTCGAGGCCCTCGTCCATGTCCGCGTCAGCTCGAACTTGGGGTGCGCCGTGAGCCGGTCGATCTCAGAACCGAGGTCGCAGACACCCGTTGCGCTCGACCCGCGAGACGAGAAATGGCGCTGATCATCTTCCATGCCGGGATGTCCAAGACCGGGTCGACCAGCATCCAAGAATGGCTCGCCGCACACCTTCCGCTGCTGCGGAGCCGCGGTATCCAGTCCATGCGAATCGAACAGTCGAGGCCGACCGACCCGGTCGCCTTGGTGCCGTCGACGCGCGCGAACGCGACATCGAAATTCCTGCCCGCGGCGCGCGACCAGGCGACCCGGCCTGAAGTCGCGCGACGCATTTGCGAGGAGCTCGATGCGCACGCGGCGCATGCCGACGTGCTCGTTGTCTCCAGCGAGTCATACGAAGTCTTCTTCAACGACGTGGCAAACGCCAAGGGTGATGTCACGTCTCCTCACGACGAAGGCCATCGTGTCGACGCCTTTGGTGCGTCCGTGCTCGGCCACCTCGACGCGCTCGCACGCGCCCATTCCGTGCGCGTCGCGTACTACGTGCGCCCTCAACAGTCCTGGCTCGAGTCGGCCTGGTTGCAATGGGGGTTTCGCGATCCTCGACCGCCGGATGTCTGGCTCCGGCGCCAGCGATCGAAGCTGGAGTACCTCCGGATATCCGATCGGGTTCGACAGGCCGCACCCCACCTTTCGTTCGAGATGCGACCGTTCCGCGCGGACCTTCTCGACGGAGGGCACGTCGTGAGCGACTTTGCTCGAGTCTTCCTCGGGCTGCGAGATCTCCCCCCTGCGTCAACGCCGGAGAGATGGTCCAATCGAAGCATTCCGCTGGAAATGGCGATCGTCCTGCGCGACGCGCCGCTCGGAATGTTCTGGTCGAACATGCACGACAACAAGGTCTTCTATCCGCTGAAAAAACTGATCCTCCAATGGAACCTTCCGCTAACTGAGATTGTTGCCCGCTCGCGTCAGGTGTTGCAGCGGTACGCCCACGCCACCTTTGAATCAGACAATCAACGTCTTGTCGGAGAACTCGGTTGGAACACCGAATACTTCGTTCCTCCGGCCGAGGATTCAGAGGAAGCTGCGGAAGCCGGACTTGCAGAGCTCAACGTCCTGTGGAAATCCGCGGCCTCGGACGCCGAGCGTCAGGTTCTCTTCTGTGCGTTGCAGCAATTGCTGTCGGCCACAATGTCCCCGTCTGCAAAGGGGGCGAACAGGGCAGAGAGAGCAGACGTTACAGAAGGATCAGATCGTCGCCCGCGGAGTCGGGGTCGTTTGCCGAACTTCCGGCGCCCGCGCTCATGACACCGCGATGAGCTGGATCGGGGCGGGATGAACTGAGTGTCCGTGGAGGACGAGGAACTCAGACCTGCCGTCGCGGTCGTAGTCGATGGGATAGACCTCGTCGTCTCTCACCGTGCCCGGCACGGTCGGCAGGTCGATCGATGTGTAATCGCGGAACGTGCCGTTGCTCAGCAACAGGAGATCCGGAATATCCGGGCCGGGGACACTGCGAGTGCGCATGACGTAGATGTCGGGATGACCGTCGCCGGTCGCGTCGGCGACCGCGACCCGGAACGCGTTGCCGACCGGCATCTGGTGGGCCACCGTGAACTTTCCGTTGTCGTTGAGGCAGATCGTGAGGCCGTTGGCGTTGACGACCACAAGGTCTGGCTGACCGTCGCCGGTGAGGTCGGCGACCGCAGCATGCAGTGCCGCGATCTCGCCCAAGCCTGCATCGGCCGTGACGTCGCGGAACCCCTGCCCCTCATCGTTGTGGAACAGGTGGAGGCTCTGGACCTCGTCCTGGGTGCTCTTGGCGCACATCAGCACGTCCGGCCAGCCGCGCGACTCGGCGTCGAGCGTGGTCAGACACCCCATCGGCCAGTTCCCTCCGCCGAACCGAGAACCGGGGGCGCCGGCGCCGCCGACGCTGTACTCGAGATCCAGCCCGAGCTCCGGCGCCGAGCGCCATCCGTTCGGTCCCTCGTTCAGGAACAATCGGTTCGGGCTCGGCACGCCATCGTTGCGAGGCGAGACGTTGCCCACGAGGATGTCGATGCGCCCGTCTCCGGTCGCGTCGAACATCACGGCTTGGCGACCTCTGCCGTAGGGATCGGCGAGCCCCGGTTGGTCGCCCTCGTTCACGAACGTGCCATCGGCCTGCTGGATCCACAGCTCGTTCGCGGTATGCTTCGGCCCGTGGCCGGAATCACCGCCTACCACACAGAAGATGTCGAGCCGCCCATCGCCGTTGACGTCGCCCGCGGCCCCCTGATGTCGGTCGACATGTCCAGGGAACACGGTTGACTCGTCCCGCACAAAGTGACCGTGATCGTTGCGGTACAAGAATGCGGGCGCGTCGTGGCGACTCAAGAAGATGTCGGGCCAGCCGTCGTTGTTGTAGTCGAACACGACCGCACCGAACGTGCGTGTCGTCAATGCGAGGCCGACTTCCGAGGCTATGTCGTTGGCGCGCAAAGTATCATCCCTGCTCTAACGTGTGCTCTCCGCGCACATCTGGCGGACCCTAGCCGCCTCTCGATTCGCCTCTCAAGAAGCGCACTACGGGATTGGGCCGTGCGCACGCACTGATTAGATCGGCAGCAAACGATGCACGTGCATTCCGATTTGTGGCTCGACCAGCCGGATGCCCATGACCGGATCGAGGCGCGCCTCGCCTCGGGTGGCGTGTCCGCGACGGAGGCCGAGCAGCTGCATGGCTTCGTCGACAACGGCTACCTCATGCTCCCGCTGGGTCTCGACGAAGCGTTCTGCGACGCGCTGGACGCCGAGATCGGCGCGCTGTGGCAGCAACGACCGGCGGATCTCGCCGTCTCACCATCTACCGGCCGGCCAATGTCGTTCCCCGACTACGACGGTCCCGTTCGCGACGTTGGCTACCGTCTTCCCGATTTGCACGGTCACTCGGAGCGGGCTCTGGCCTTGTATCTGCACCCGGCGCTGTTCCGTATGGTCGAGCTGATCTTCGACGAGCCCGCCCTCGCGTTTCAGTCGCTCTACTTCGAGCACGGCTCGACGCAAGGTCTCCACCGTGACCCGATGTTCGTCGCGACGCGTCCAGTGTCGAACCTGTGCGCGGCGTGGATTGCGCTCGAGGACATCACCGCGGACAGTGGACCGCTCGCGTACGTCCCCGGTTCGCATCGCCTGCCTTGGTTCGAGTTCGAGCCCGGGGTGGTCGTCTGCGGGCAGAACGTGTCGCGCCAAAAGCGTGCCGGGTACGCGGTGTGGCAGCAAGACAAAATTCGTGAGAAGGGCTTGAATCGTCGGGCGTTCACGTGCAAGCGCGGTGACGTATTCATCTGGCACGGCGGGCTCGTGCACGGGGGAGAGCCGATCCAGAGCCCGGGACGGACCCGCAAAAGCTTTGTCGTGCACTACTCGACTGCGGCCGACTACACGTCGCGTACGGCACGGATGCAGGTGCGGGACGGGGAGAGCTGGCGGTTGGTTTCTCACAGGACGGACACGATCATCGAGCGCGATGGTGCGCGGGGTCTCGACAGCCCGCTTCACGGGGCACCCGAACTGACGTCGCCGAAGCTGGAGCATCCGCGCCGGCCGGCCCGCCTGGCTCGGCTCGTGGAGCGAGTCAACCCGTGGAGCGAGCGCCGGACCTCCGGTTCGAGGTCCAGCCGGAAGTCGCATCGGAACGAGTCGGCTTGACGCCTCGAAACGGTACGACGCCGGCGCGAGACTGATTTGCCCTCCGCGGGCCTGTAGCTCAGTTGGTAGAGCGCTGCTCTTACAAAGCAGAGGTCGTCGGTTCGAGACCGGCCGGGCCCACCGACAAACGTCCTGCTCAGAGGCTACGGACCGCCGATTCCAACACGTTGGAATCGGACTGACGGGACGTGCCTCGCGCGTTTATCGCGCGAGGTCGAGCACCGTCGCCGGTCGCGCTGCCTCGTGGGCCTCGTTCGCGAAGGCATCGAGGGCCGCGTTCACCTTCTCCTCGTGGCCGGGAAGCAGGTGGCCGTAACGGTCGAGCACGACCGAAACGGACGTGTGCCCGGCCCGTACCGCGAGCTCCTTCGGAGACGCGCCCGCCGCGATCCACAACGCCACCGCCGTGTGCCGCAGGTCGTGCAGGCGGAGCCCTTCGTAGTGGTCGTGGCCGTCAACCTTCGTGATAGTCCCGAGGCCCGTCGCGACGCACGCGGGCGCCCACACGCGACGTCGGAACAGTGACGCCCGGATCGGCTGCCCGGTCGGCGAAGTGAACACGAACGTGTCGGGGTTGCCAGGGTCGACGTGCTCGGCGATGTGGTCGAGCAGCGCGTCGGCGACGAACCGGGGGATTGGCACCGTGCGCCGGCCGGCTCGAGTTTTCGGCGGTCCGTAGTGGTGGTGGCCGCGCACTTCCACCGCGATCTCGGCGACGTCGACTTTGCCGGCGAGCAGGTCGACCCGGCCGCGGCGTAGGCCGAACATCTCGCCCGCCCTGAGCCCGCCATACGCACCCAAGAGCACAAGCGCCCGGTATCGGTGGTCGATCGCCGCGGCGAGCCGTGCGACGTCCGGGGGGCCGAGGAACCGCATTTCCTCATGCTCGATTCGCGGGAGGTCGACGTCATCGCACGGCGACGACTTCAAGAGCTGACCGCGTACCGCGGCGCGGAGGATCTTCGCGAGCACCTGGTGCGCTCGCTGCACGCTCGCGGGCGAGAGGCCCGAAGCCGAAAGGCGCGCTACCCACTCCTGCACAGCGAGGTGGTCGATCGCCGACAACGGCATGTCGCCGAACGCCGGCAGTACCTGGTTCCGGTAGGTCGCGTCGTTTCGCGCGACGGTCGATGGCCGGAGGTTGACGGTCGACGCCCACCAGCGCGCGCCGAACTCGCGAAGCATCACGCGGCCCGCGTTCGGGTCGATCCAATCACCGCGCAGCACGTCGGTGTCGATCGTGCGTAGGAACTGCTCGGCGTCGACCTTGCGGCGAAACGACCTGGCGCGCGGCTTACGATCGGGGCCGCGGTACCGCACGACGTACCCTCCGCGCTTCGCGCGGGCCTTCTCGATAGACGCCACGACTACCGCCCCCGACGCTTGGTTCCCGTCTCGGCCTGGCGCGTCGCCATTTCGAGGGCGTCAATGAGGAACTGCTTGAGGCTGACACCCTGCAACGCCGCCGCGCTCTTGGCACGTCGATGCAGGTCATCGGGGAGGTCGTAGTTGATCTTCGCCACGGTCTGCACGGTAAAGCCTCCAACCCGAAAAGTAGTGCTTGCTAGGTACACTAGGTGAACCTAGCTTACTAGGTGACCGACCGATTCCCAAAGGAGGAAGCATCCGATGACCACCACGACACCAGCATGGTTCGACCGATCACAGGTCGCGCCGGCATCACTCATCGACGAGATCGAACTGCCGCTCATAGTCTCTGGGGATGACCCCTGAACAGAACCGCGCTCGCGTCCTCGCGTTGTTCGCTGAAGTGCTGAACGCACACGACGACACGGCCATCGGCCGCTTCACCAGATCACCCCAGATCGAGGGCACGCTTCGTTCCCTGCTGGCAGGGTTCCCGGATCTGCGCTTCGAGGAAGAGTGGACCGTCGCTGAAGGTGACCGCGTCGTTTCCTTCCTCGAAATGTCAGGAACGCAAGATGGACCGTGGCTCATGGTTCAGGAGCCGACCGGCCGTCCGATGCGCGCTTCGATCCTGCTGGCCCTACAACTCGACGCCGACGGCATGGTCACCGATAGCTGGCTCGGAACGAACTTCATCGCAATGCTCGGTCAACTCGGCTGGGGTGTCGCACCACAAGGCCAGCCGGTCCCGATTTCAAACTGAGCCACTACCGGATTCTGAGCGGCCCGGTCTTGTCGGTTGACCCGATGGACCGGGCCGCTTCGCGTCGCGCGCCGCGACGCGTCTGGGCCGTTGTTCGCGGGACGCCGTGTCGGACGCGGCCACTGCGTTTACCTTCGCTGGGTACGGTCGCAGCGGGTCGCGTCTGGCGGGTCGCGTCTGGGGTCCCTCCGAGGCGTCCCGCCGGGCGCGCCCTAAGCGGGCGGGTTGTTGCGTCGGTAGGGTCGGCTCGTGGTCGACCACCAATACGAGGTCGCGTGCGATTGCGGAGCGCGCTGGCGTGTCACGATGCTGGCGCCCGAGGACGACGACCCGATGGCGACGTGTACGGCGTGCGGCGCTGACACGTTCCACCTGACCGACCTCTGCCCCGTGCATTCGACGGGTCGAGACACGGACCTCTGACGGGTGCGTTTCACGGGTCGTCAGCTTGGTACTGGCCTAGGTTGAATCGTCGTCGAGATCGAGCGCGATGTGGGACTTCCTCTTTAGGGGTGAAGTTGGTGCATCTCCCGCGCGATGCGAACGAGCTGCACGGCGATTTGTAGGACGAGCTTTTCCAGTGTTGCAAGGCGGCGACGGTGCCGTCGCGTGACGAATCAGCGAACCTGGACACGTCGCCATCGCGCGCACCGTAGGGCATAGAGGTCGTGTTGGACACGCTTGTCGGGATGCCGGTTGCCTGTTCGGTTGTGCCGTCGGCCGATCAGACATGGTGCGCGATTACCGGATGACGGAAGCGAACGACGGGAACAACAACCGGGGTAAGCGCCCAACACGGTGCGCTTGAAGGGCCGTGACCCTGCCGGAGGACGCCTCCAAAGGATTCCCAACTCCCCCGGAGGCGTTTTCCGCGTCTGGCGACGGAGACGCGCGACCGCCGCTCACTTGGCATGAGCTCGCTTGAGACATCGCAACACCGTCCGGGAGGCGGCTCGGCCCTTTCAAGGGCGACCAGTTGGGGCATACTCGTCGTGAATGTCACGGCTCCTACGCTGGCCTGCGGGCACGACGCGCTCTGCCTCGATCACGGGCAGACGTTACGTGGAGCGGCTGCTGCTGCGTTATCCCGCAGTGGTTTCTCTTGCCAAGCTGGGTTATCGAGGGCGCCGAGTTACGGCACGGGATGGGCGAGTGTGGACTGAACGCGTCGCCGCTACAGGACAAGCGCTGCTGGTGTTCGGACAGGACCCCCTTGCTCCCCCCGAACGGACCGACGCAGACGTCACGCCGACGTTGGTACGACTCGTCGACGCGGTATGCACCGCCGAACTGGCGCACCTACGAGCCGAGGTGGAGACTTGGCGGGGCGTAGCCGAAGAACGTGGGCGCGCTCTCACCACCGCCCTCAACGCACTCGAGTCGCTCGCCGCGCAACCTAAACAACTCTCGACGGAGCCGACCGAACGCAGTGTCGACCAGTGGAGAGCGACGAGAACGCCGACCTTGCACCCGGACCCGAGGACGGAACCTCGAAATAGCGCTGAGATACCTGCTGCCGTCGAGGCACCCGCTGCGAAATCTTCGCTGGTCTCGATTCCCGACAAGGTTCGTACAGCAGCACTGGCCGAGTTGCACACCATGACGTTGAAGCAACAGCGTTGGTGGCAGCGCCCCTTGTACACCCGCCGCAACTCGTAGACGACCACGGCGCGTCTGTGACCCGGTTCGTCGCGCGTACAAGCGGGCACACCGCCGTGGGGCTGCGTCGTCGACCTGTCCCGAGCAGTCGGCGGCGCGGTCCCGCTTTGTCCGACGCCGGCTCATGCAGCGTTCGGACCGGCGTGCGGCGAGCAGATCGGCAGATCTGGCGCGGATTCACATGCCAACGACGTGCGGTGAACCGCCGGTTGCGCCCTACCTCAAACAGCTATGCCGTGGCAGGCGCAGCCGCGGCTGTTCCGGCACGGAACAGCACGATGGACACGGCGAGCACCCAGAGCGGGAAGAGCAAGAAGGCGATGAAGCCGAGCGGCCCGGCCACCGCAAGGATGCCGAGGACCAACGCGATCCAACCGAGCCAGACCGGCAGGGAACGCGTCGACAATACGTGCCACGCGCTCGCGAGGAGCACGACCGCCAAACCGATGACTGCTGGGCCGAAGTTGTTGTTGTCGATCACGTTCAGCGCTTCCGCGGCGGCTGCCTGATTGGCGTCCGCCGCCTCGGCGAGCGCGACCTGCGACGAAAGGAAGATGCCGAGCCCGGCCGCGTACACCACCGCGCCGCCGAAAACGACCGTGGCCAGCCATTCCGGCCCGCTTGCCGCGAGGTGGCGGCGCAGAACGGCCGCGAAGAACATGAACACGATGCCCGCGAGCAGCAGCATGATGACGCCGAAGTAGATCTTGCCGGAGTCGTCGTAGTGCTCAACGACTTTCGCGCCGGGCGAATCACTGTCGGGCGTGTCGCCGCTCGTCAGGAAACCGATGGCGAAGATCACCGTGAACAGCACGCCGGCAAGTGGTAGGACACGGTCGATACGTCCGGTTGTCATCGCGGGCTCCTCCGTCGCGGGCCGAAACCATAGTTCTCGCGGCCGGCACGCACGCGTATCCCGATCTGTCGAGCTGCGTATCGTCCCGGCCGCCCAGCTCAGAATGCCCGCTCTGAGGCTGTCGCACCAACATGTCGGCAGGTCGGGTTCGGCGGGGCTGATGCCGCGTTCGGTCAGGCGTAGGCGGGCTTCGGGTGCCGCCAGAGCTTGAGGATGTTGTGGGTCGCGGCGATGAGCTGCCATTC
>JBBQTI010000053.1:0-26476 GCA_038213435.1 Acidimicrobiia bacterium | reverse complement strand
GCGAACACCGCGCCCGCGCACTCGAACCGTGGCTGCAGTTCTACAATCACCGACGACCCCACGGCGCCCTCGGTCATCAAGCCCCCGCAAGCCGCCTACACGCGGCAGCCTGAACAACCTGGCTGGGAACTACAGCTAGCGGGAGCGTTCCCGGTCTCTTTCGCAGTGCCGTTTCCGGTCGCGCTCGAGCTCGCGTTCCTCGTCCCGTTGCTCGTCGGCGAAGACCGGAGGGACGCCGCCGAGACCCATCGCCGCGACCTCTTCGAGCGCCTCGACCGGGCTGTGGAGGGCGCCATCCTGGGCGAGCGTGTGCGGGAGCTTGCGCCACACGATTCCGGCGCTGATCAGCGCGAGCGTCGCGCCGACGATGACCGCGAGGTGGATGCCGTTCACGAACGCGTGCTGCGCCGCCGATACGAGGTTGTCGCGCGCGCCGGCCGGTAGTGACGATGCAACGTGCAGCGCCCCGGCGATCGATGTGCGAGCGCTGCCCTGGTCGGCGCGGCTGAGGCCGCGCAACGCGGGCGCGACCGAGCTGGCGTAGCGCGACGCGGCGACGCTGCCGAGGACGGCGATCCCGAGCGCGGCTCCCAACTCGCGCGTCGCGTCGTTCATGGCGGAGCCGGCCCCCGCACGTCGAGCTGGAACCGCGGACATGATCGACGCGGTCATGGGCGACATCGAGAGGGCGATGCCGGTCGTCAGCGGCACCACGCACAACACGACGTACGCGTACGCGGTATGCGTGGACAAACCCGTGAACAACAACAGACCGGTGGCGATGCAGAGCATTCCGACACCTACCGTGCGGTGCGCGCCGAACCGCGCGCTCAGGCGTGGGGTAAGGGGCGCGACGACGAGCATGATCATCGCGATGGGCATGAGTCGCAGCGCGGCCGACAGCGGGCTGTAGCCGAGCACGAGTTGGAAGTATTGAGTGATGAGGAACATGACGCCGAACATCGCGACGAACACGAGGATCATGCCGCCTGTGCCGGTGCTGAAGGCCGGCCGGCGGAAGTAATGCATGTCGAGCATCGGTTCCGGCGTGTGCAGCTCCCAGGCGACGAACAGCGTGAGGACGACGAGCGCGACGACGAAGGCGGCGAGCGTTCCGACGCTCAGCCAGCCCTTGTCGGGCGCTTCGATGAGCCCGTACACGAGCGCCACGACGCCGATTGTCGACAGGACCGCGCCGAAAGGGTCGAACTGCGACTCCTCGGGATCGCGCGACTTGGGGACGAGGAATTTTCCGGCGACGAGGGCGACGACGATGATCGGCACGTTGACGAGGAACACCGATCCGAATCCGTAGTGGCCGAGCAGGAAGCCGCTCGCGACCGGCCCGAGGGCGCCCGCCGCGCCCGTGACGCTCGCCCAGATCGCGATCGCCTTCGGACGTTCGTGCCCGGGAAAGATGTTGATGATGATCGACAGGGTCGACGGCATGATCAGCGCGCCCGCGACACCCATCACTGCGCGACACGCGATCAGCTGTCCCATGCCCGTCGACATCGACGCGAGACCGGCGCCGATCAGGAACAGCACCAGCCCGAGCTGTAACGCGCCCTTGCGTCCGAAGCGGTCGCCGAGGGCTCCGGTGGAGAACAGCAGCCCGGCGAAAACGAGCGAATAGATGGCGACGACCCACTGCAGCTGCGACTCGCTGACGTGCAGTTCGCGCGACAGGGTCGGGATGGCGACGTTGAGGCTCGAGTTGCCGACGAACACGATGAGCAGGCTCAGGCAGAGCACCGCGAGCGTCCACCAACGGCGATCGAACGCGAGATCGGTCGCGCTCCTCGTCTCGACTTCCATGTTCACTCCGGGGGACTGCGAGATTCTCGGGGACGGTCGGGCCCGAATCGGAAGTGGAATACCGATTCCGGATCCCTACTATAATCGGAATCATGGTTCCGCTTGAAACCAATGGTCCCAAGTCTCAAGACCCGCGGAACGCCGCGGCGATCGACGCGCCTCGGCGCGCGGACGCCCGGCGGAACCGGGAGCGGGTCCTCGCCGCGGCGGAAGTCGTCTTCGCCGAGTCGGGGGTGAAGGCGCCGGTCGAGGAGGTCGCCCGCCGGGCGGGAGTGGGAGTGGGCACGGTGTGCCGCAACTTCCCGACGAAGCAGGCGCTCGTCGAGGCGGTCGTGGGGGCGATGTACGAGACGTTGCTGCACGAGGCCGAGGACGCGCTGGCCGATCCCGACCCCGCCCGTGCCTTCGAGCGATTCGTCGTCGCCTTGCCCGATTTCCAGGCCCGTCATCGCGCGCTCGCCGATCAGATGGCGAGCGTGAACATGCCCGCACCGGCCGCGTCACCGCGCGACAAGCTGTTGCGCGCGGTCTCCGCGCTGGTCGCTCGGGCTCAGGCCGCGGGCGCGATCCGGGCCGATATCGGACCGGGCGACGTCTCGATGCTGTTCTCGGGCGTCGCGCACGCGACCGCCGTCGCGGGCGAGCGCCAGCCGGTCCTGCGGGAGCGATTCGTACGGATCATCCTCGACGGCTTGCGCGCCGAGGGTGCCACCACGCTTCCGGGCCGCCCGCTCGACTTCGCACAGCTGCGTCGGATGAGGCAGCAGCGCGTGAAGTGATCGTCGACGAAGCGTGCGTCGACGACGCCGAGCACCTCGATCCCCGGCGCTGGGTCGCGCTCCTCGTCGTCCTCATGGCCGCGTTCATCGTGGTCCTCGACAACACGGTGCTCAATGTCGCGATCCCGACGATCCGCGCCGAATTCCACACGACTCTTCCTTCGCTCCTGTGGGTGGTCACGGGCTACGCGCTGACCTTTGCCACGCTGCTCATCATCGGCGGCCGGCTCGGCGACATCTACGGGCATCGCCGAATCTTCGTCATCGGCGCCGCGCTCTTCGGTGTGGGGTCGCTGGTCGCGTCGATCTCGACATCGGTTGGCCAACTCGTCATCGGTGAGGCAGTCATCGAGGGTATCGGTGCGTCGCTCATGTTGCCGTCGACGCTCGCGATCCTGTCGACCACCTTCAGGGGCCGCGAGCGGGCCACTGCGTTCGCGGCCTGGGGCGCCACCGCGGGTGTGGCCGCCGCGTTCGGGCCGGTTGTCGGCGGCTTCCTGACATCGAACTATTCCTGGCGTTGGTCGTTTCGGATCAACGTGATCATCGCTCCGCTGGCGATCATCGGTGCACTCCTGTTCATGAAGCGCGGGGAGCGGGCCGAGCGACGTATTCCGCTCGACGCGCTCGGCGCGGCGTTCATCGCCGTGGGCATGTTCTCGTTGGTGTTCGCGCTCAGCGAGGGCAGCACCTACGGCTGGTGGGCGCCGGTGAAGGAGTTCTCGATCGCGGGGCGCGGCGTGTGGCCGGTCTCGAGACCGCTCTCGATCATGCCGGTCGTTCTCGCGGCCGCGGTCGCGATCCTGATCGCCTTCTACTTTGTCGAGCGCGCCAAGGAGCGGCGGGACGCCCACCCGCTGTTCCCCTTCGCGCACCTTCGGATCAAGACCTATCGCTACGGCCTCCTCACCGGCCTCGTGCTCGCGATGGGTCAGTTCGGGCTCAGCTTCGTCCTGCCGGTGTTCCTGCAGGGTGCGCGACTCTTGACTCCGCAGCAGAACGGGTGGTGGCAGTTCCCTACCGGCGTGTTCATCATCGTCGGTGCGCAGATCGGCGGCCGGCTCATACGTGCAGTCGGTACGACCGTCGTCGTTCGGCTCGGGCTGTTCTCGTACGTTGCCGGCTTGGTGCTCATCTTCCACGCCGTGTCGCTCGAGATCACCGTGTGGCGGCTCCTGCCCGGTCTTGCGTTCTACGGGATCGGCATCGGATTCGCGGGTGCGCAGCTCACCAACGTCGTGATGTCGGAGGTGCCGGCGTCGAGCTCGGGGGTCGCGAGCGGAGCCAACACGACGGTCCGTCAGGTCGGCGCCGCGTTGGGCGTCGCCATGATCGGTTCGCTGCTCAGCGTGCAGATCCTGAATCACTCGGTCAGCCGCATTCGCGCCGCCGCGCTCCCGGTCGCGGTGAAGGCCCAGGCGTTGGCGGGCGTGCACGCTCAGGGTGCGTTCTACAAACCGCCGGCGTCGACGAGCCCGCACGACACGGCGATCCTGCAGCACGCGTTGCGGACGAGCGTTGCAGGTGGAACTCGCGTCGCGCTCGTCTTCGCGGCGCTGGTTGTCGCGGTCGGCGCGCTGCTTTCCTTCCTCATACCGCGTCATGTCGCCCCGCCGGCGCGGAGCGCCGATTCGCTGGAGCCCCTCGAGCCGCTCGACGTCGACCCGAGCCTCGTCGACGGCCGGATGGCGGATCCGACCATCTCGGTCTGACCCGGCAACCGACGCCTCGGGTCCGACAGCGGCTCAAGCCGGTTCGGCTCCCAGACGATGAAGCCGATTAGTGCTGTCTATGGCGAATCACTCGGTCGGCGACCCGTCGGCGCGACCATCGGACGAGTTCGTTCCCGAGGTCGAGCGATCGCCACGCGCCCGGATACAGAAGGCGCGCCTGTTCGCGACTGTCATGCTGGCGCCGGCCGTGATCGCGGTCGTCCCAGTGAGCGGTTCGGTCCGGCGGCTCCTGTACCTCGGCGCGTTGGCACTGGTGTGGTCGTTCATCGTGACGGCCGTTGTGCGCCGGCGGGGTCCGCGCCGGTGGACGGGGATAGCCGTCGGTGCCGGCCTGGCGGTTCTCGGTGAGGCGGCGCGCACGCTGTTCGTGACCTCGGGTGACGTGGCGTTCATTCGCGGCGCCGACGCACTTCGGATCGCCGCGTATCTCGTTCTCGTCCTCGGCTTCCGCGCCATCGTCCGAGACGCCGACCCGGACGACGGGCGCGCGTCGGTCCTCGACGGAGCGATCGCCGGTTGCGCGCTGTTCGCCGCCTGTTGGCCGACGTTTGCCTACCCCGCCGCGATGTCCCGCGCGGCCGAGGCCTCGGGCGGCGTGCTCGGCACCGCCCGACCCTTGCTTGCGATCGTCGTCTGCGCGGTCGGGGTGCGACTCTTGTTCCGCAACGAAGTCGCGGCGAGGCTCCTGTTCTTCGGAGTCGTCCCGCTCGCAGCCGCCGATCTCTTCGAGAGTGCCGGTCTCACGCATTCGACCGGCACGGGGCGGGGTCTTTCGCAGGTCAGCGCGCTGTTCGCGTTCTCGATCATCGCGATCGCGGCGCGCCGTATGACGACGGGACAGGCGCCGCGCGTCGATATCGATCCGGCCAACCGGCTCCGCGTGCTCTGCATCGTGACCTCGGTGGCGTTGTGCTCGACGATCCCCCTCGCCGACGCTTGGTCGTCGGGCCGTCGCGACGTTACGACGCTGGTCCCGGGCGCGTGCGTGATCGTCATGATCGTGCTGGTCGCGTTCAGGTTGTGGAACCTCGCCGCAGGTGCACGGGCGGCCGGCGTCCGCCATGGTCTGCGACGCCTCGGCGCGCTGGTGCAAGTGCTGAACGACGCGATCTTCGTCGTCGATCGCGCGGGCGTGATCTCGTACGCGAGTCCGCGGGCGAGCGCGATCCTCTGCCGCGACTCCGAGGAGCTGATCGGTCGGCGATTCGACGACTCTCTGGGGCTCGATGAGTCGGATCGTGTCGCCCGCCAGGTCGGTGCGGCCGTCGCGCTGCCACTCGGAGCGCGCGAAGAGCTCGTGGGCATCTTCCTCAACGGCGAAGGACAACCGCGCGACTTCGATATGAGCATCGTGAACATGATCGGCGACAAGGACGTCGCCGGCCTGGTCGTCACCATGCGCGATGTCACGTTGAAGCGCGAGCTTTCTCGACAGCTCGAGGAGCGGGTGTTCCGCGACGACCTCACCAAGCTGGCGAATCGATCGCTCTTCATGGACCGCCTCGACCAAGCGCGCCTGCGGAGCCGCCGGACGGGCGCGGGTATCGCCGTAATGTTCGTCGACCTCGATGATTTCAAGGCCGTCAACGACGGTCTCGGTCACGCCGCGGGCGACACGCTGTTGTGCGCGGTGTCGGGACGGCTCAGCGAGTGCCTCCGGCCGAGCGACACGATCGCACGTCTCGGCGGAGACGAGTTCGCGGTCTTGCTCGACGGCGTTGCCGACGTCGCCGAAGTGATGAACGTCGGTGAGCGGCTGCTCGAGGCGCTTCAGCTCCCGGTCGAGATCGGCGAGCAATCGGTGACCGTGCCCGCGAGCATCGGAATTGCCATCGCGGAGCAGGGCTACGCCCACAGCAACCTGATGCGCGACGCCGACACCGCGTTGTACCGGGCGAAGGAGCTGGGTAAGAACCGCATCGCCGTCTTCGACGCGTCGATGGGTTGGGAGGCGTACTCGCGGCTGCGACTTCGCACGCAACTCGCATCGGCGGTCGAGAACAACGAGCTGCGCGTATTGTTCCAACCGATCATCTCGCTGGGCTCGAGCGAGATCGTCGGCGTCGAGGCCCTCATTCGTTGGGAGCACCCGACGCTCGGCACGCTCTCGCCGTCCGAGTTCGTCCCGATCGCCGAAGAGAGCGCGCTCATCACCGTCATCGGCCGATGGGTATTGCAGGAGGCCTGCGCGCAGGCGGCGGTGTGGAACCAGGGCGATCGCAGTCTGTACGTGAGCGTGAACGTCTCCGCCCGACAACTCCGCGAGGGCGGGTTCGCGGCCGAGATCGCGTCGACGCTCGCGTCGTCGGGCCTCGAGCCTGGCCAGCTCATGCTGGAGCTCACGGAATCGGTGCTGAACGACGAGGTCGCGGGTCAGAACCTCGTCGACAACGTCGCGCCGCTCGGTGTCGGAATCGCGATCGACGACTTCGGCACCGGATACTCGTCGCTGGCCTACCTGCAACAGTTCCCCGTGAATGTCGTGAAGATCGACCGCAGCTTCGTTTCCCGGCTGAACGAAGACGGGATGCGCGCTGTGGTGAAGAGCATGGCGGCGATCTCGACGGTCATGGGTTACTCGAGCATCGCCGAAGGTGTGGAGACGCTCGAGGAAGCGGCCGATCTCGTCGGCTTCGACTATGGCTTCGCGCAGGGATTTCTGTACAGCCATCCCGTGGGCGCCGCCGAGATCAACGCACTGCTCGACGTGAACGGGCCGATGGCGCCCGAGGTCGTCTCGTTGAAGTAGGAGAGGAGCGCCTGATCAGCGACGCGCTCGGATTGCCGGCATCGCCAGCGAACGGCCGACCCCGAACAGGAGGCCGAGCGAGCGCTCGAGGTTGCCCAGGACGTTGTCGATGGCATCGACGAATTCGTCCGCCTGCTCTTCGGTCGTGATGAGTGGCGGCAGGATCTTGAGGACGTTCTGGTGGTCGCCGGCGACCTGACTGATGATTCCGTGGTCACGGAAGAGCGGCACGATGACCATCTGCGTGAACAGGCCGGTACGCATCGATTCCAGGAGCGTCCATTGCGCCCGCAACCGCATCGATCGTGGACGGCCGAACTCGATGCCGATGATCAATCCGCGGCCCCTCACCTCGCGCACGACCTCGTGCTGCTTCGCGACGCTTTCGAGTCCCGACAGCAGCGACGCGCCGATCGTGGACGCGCGTTCCACGATCGACTCCGCGTCGAGTGTGTGCAGGGTCGCCAAACCCGCGGTCATCGCGAGCACGTTCTGACCGAAGGTCGAGCTGTGGACGACCGCTCGGTCCATCTTGTCGAAGACGCGTTCGACGACGTCGCTCCTCGCGATGACTGCACCGACGGGCACGTATCCGCCCGATAACGCCTTTGCGACCGTGACGAGATCGGGCTCGACGTCCCATTGTTCGAAGGCGAAGAACGTGCCCGTGCGTCCGAGCCCGGTCTGCACCTCGTCGATCGCGAGCAGCGCGCCGTGACGGTGGCAGAGCTCCGCCGCCGCCCGCAGATATCCGTCCGGCGCGACGAACACCCCTTTGCCCTGGATCGGCTCGACGACGAAGGCGGCGACGTCGCCGGCCGCGAGCTCGCGCTGCAGCGCGTCGAGATCGCCGAAGGGCACGCTCTGGCACCCGGGCAGGAGGGCGCCGAAGCGATCTCGGAACTCGCGTCCGCCATTGAGCGACAGCGCGCCCGTCGTGAGCCCGTGGAACGCGTGGTCGGCAAACAGGATGCGCGGCCGCTGCGTCGCGCAGCGTGCATACTTGACGACGGTCTCGACCGATTCTGAGCCGCTGTTGGTGAAGAAGCAGCGATAGGCGTCGTTGGGCATCCGGCCGACGAGCGCTTCGGCCAGCAGGCCGGAAAGCGGCGGGCACTCCATCTGCACGAGATTCGGCAACGCGCACTCGATGGCGTCGCGGAGTGCCTGCTCGATGCCGGGATGGCAGCGACCGAGTGCGAACACACCGAAGCCGGAGAGGAAATCGAGATAGCGCCGCCCGTCGCCATCGAAGAGGTAGGCCCCCTCCGCGCGCACGTAGTCGGCGTCGAAACCGATCGTCCGCAGCACACGCGGCATCTGCGGGTTCAGGTAACGCTCGTGCAGCGCGAAGGCTTCTCTCCCGCGTTGGGCGAGCAGCGTCCGTACGTCGAAGGGTTCGATCCGGTCGGGTGTCGCTGTGTCCGCGTTCATCGTCGGCGCGCACCTTCATGCGATTGCGCCCGCGTCGCGTCGTCGCGCAGATCGATCTCCGGCCCGAGCTTGCCCGAACGGCGAATCCGCTCGACCCGAGCATCCTTGACGAATCCGTTCGCGACGAACCATCGCGCGGCGCGCGTCAGGGCGGTGCGGGCCGGCATGCTCGAGTATCCCAGCTCCCTGCGCGCGCGATCGGTGTCGTACTCCATGCGCGTCGTCGCCATGCGCACGGGTTCTGACGGCAGGGTGGGCTCGCGCCTCATGACCGTCGACTCGAACCATTCCGCGCTGCGCACGACCGGCAGGACCATTCGAGGAGAGAGCCGGACGCGTGGCGCCGCCAAACCACAGACGTCGGCGAGGGTTTCCAGCATCGCGCGCAGCGACATGTTCTCGCCGCCCAACACGTAGCTGCGCCCGTGTGCGCCGCGCTGCGCCGCGAGCACGTGGCCCCGGGCGACATCGTCGACGTGGACGACGTTCAGAGCGGTATCGACGTACGCGGGGATACGGCCGTTCAGGAACTCGACGATGGTGCGGCCGGTGGGCGTCGGCGCGGTGTCGCGTTCACCGACCGGAAAGGTCGGGTGCACGAGCACGACGGGCAAGCCGGTTGCGCCCGCGCGCAACACCTCGTGCTCTGCGAGGTACTTCGAGCGCTTGTAGTGCCCGAAGAGATGCTCGAAGTGGACCAGCGACTCCTCGGAGGCCGGGCGCCCGTCCTCGGCGACGCCGAGCGTCGCCACCGTGCTCGTGTAGACGAATCGGTTGCATCCCGCGCGCTTGGCTGCACGAATGACGTTCATGGTGCCGCCGACGTTCACGTCGTAGAAGAGGTTGGGATCGGCGGCCCAGAACCGATAGATGGCGGCCAGGTGGAACACGATCGACACGTCCTCGACCGCGTTGTCGAGCGTCGTGGGATCGCGGATGTCGCCGACGATTCGCTCGATCGCGAGGCCCTCGAGATTGCCGTCGTCTCGTCCCGGTTCGCACAGAGCCCGGACCCGGTAGCCGTCATCGATCAGCGCGCGCACGACTGCGGAACCGATGAAACCGGACGCGCCGGTGACGAGAACCGATTCGGAACCACGAAGGACATCAGCCACGGTTATCACCTTACGTGCGCGTTCACCTCACGTGCGTGTGTCCTCGGCGGCGGCCGACAGCGCGGCGAGCCCGGCGCGCAGCTCGTGATCGCCGGGCCAGCCGAAGCCGAGCCGGAAGTGCCGGTCGTCGACTTCGAACCAGTGGCCGGGACCCACGTACGTGCCGTAGTCCGCGAGCAGTACGTCGTAGAAGCGCGCGGTGTCGACGTCGACCTCGGCCGCGAAGCGCACGAGGCCGACAACTCCGCCTCCGGGTTCGATCCACTCGAAGGTGCGTTGGCCGCGCATCCAATCGCGTACGACGTCGAGGCGCGTGCGCACCTCGTCGAGGATCGGTGGGAGGACTCGCGCGCGATCGGCCAACACGCGACCCGCGATCGCCTCGTCGATCGTCGCGCCGCAGATGACGATCTGTTCCTTGGCCGCGAGCAGTGTTTCGGCGAGATGGGGGTCGCGACATATTGCCCAGCCGACCCGTAGCCCCGGCAGCCCGTAGGCCTTCGACATCGACGAGACGCTGATCGCTCGCGGTGAAAGCGTCGCCGCCGGTGGCAGTGGCGATGCATGCGTCAGGTCGCGGTAGGTCTCGTCGACGAGCAGGACCGCGCCCGACCGCTCGGCCAGTTCGACGAGTGCATGAAGCGACGCGAGGTCGAGCACGGTTCCCGTCGGATTGTGCGGACAGGTAACCGAGATCAGTCGCGTCACGTCGGGACGCACGAGCGAGGCAACGCGCGCGGTGTCGAGTTGCCAGGCGTCGTCGAAGCACAGGTCGACGATGTCGAGCTCGGCGCCGATCGCGCGCGGCGTTTCGAGGTTGGTCGCGTAGTTGGTGCGCACGACCACGGCATGATCGCCCGGCTCGAGGAGCGACGTCGCGGTCGCGAAGAGCGCGGCCGCCGCTCCGGGGGTGACGATCACGTCGTCGGCTCGAAGACCGGCGCCTCCTCCGGCGACTGCTTCGCGCAGGACCGGGTCGCCGAGATGGTCGCCGTAGCAGAGCAGCAGCTCGTCGAGGCCGCCAACGCCGCCGTGAGACCCGAGCTCGATGCCCAGGTCGGCGAGGCGGCGGTCGGCGACCGAGCTCTCCGACAGGTTGTTGGCGATCGTGTCGTAGCCGAGCTGTTCCGGAGACTCGACCTCGATGGGCATTCGCCGATAGCGCACAGCGGAAGCCTTACATTTCGCGCTCGCCTTCCGTTCAGCGAGATGCGAACATATGTTCGTGACGAGCGAGGCGACGATCCTGCACGCCGACCTCGACGCGTTCTACGCGTCCGTCGAGCAGAGAGACGACCCGCGCCTGCGCGGCCGACCCGTGATCGTCGGCTCCGGAGTCGTGCTCGCGGCGAGTTACGAAGCCAAGGCCTTCGGGATCCGCACCGCGATGGGTGGCCGGCAGGCGCGCGGCCTGTGCCCTTGGGCGATCGTGGTCGAGCCCCGCATGTCGGCGTACTCCGCGGCGAGCAAGGCCGTGTTCGAGGTGTTCGAGCACACGACACCGCTGGTCGAGGGGCTGTCGATCGACGAGGCGTTCCTCGAGGTCGGCGGGTTGAGGAGGGTGTCGGGCACCTCGGTCGAGATCGCGACGCAGCTGCGGCGTGACGTCCTCGACCGGGTCGGTTTGCCCATCACGGTTGGCGTGGCGAGGACCAAGTTTCTCGCCAAGGTGGCGAGCGGCGTCGCCAAGCCCGACGGTCTGCTCGTGGTGCCACCCGACGGTGAATTGCAGTTTCTCCATCCGCTTCCGGTCCAACGGCTCTGGGGTGTCGGATCGGTGACCGCGCGCAAGCTCCACGAACGAGGGATCCGGACGGTCGGTGACGTGGCCCGGCTGGACGAGATCGTGCTGGTTTCCATGCTCGGCCGAGCGTCGGGCCACCATTTGCACGCGCTGGCCCACAACCGTGATCCGCGGCCCGTTCAGGTCGGCCGGCGCCGGGGGTCGATCGGATCACAGCACGCGCTCGGCCGCGCGCGCCGGTCGAGATCGCCCGAAGCCGTCGACGCCGTGGTCGTCGCGCTCGTCGACCGGGTTACCCGCCGGATGCGGTCGGCGGCGCGGGTCGGGCGCACCGTCGTGCTCCGGTTGCGCTTCGACGACTACTCGCGGGCAACGCGTTCTCACACGCTTGCTCGCGCGACCGCGCACACGGCGACGATTCTCGCCATCGCGCGCGAGCTCGTGGCGACGGCCATGCCGACGATCGCGCGCGACGGTCTCACGCTCGTCGGAGTCGCGGTCGCGAACCTCGACGACGATGGCGTCGTTCAGCTCGCGTTGCCGTTCGATCGGCAGAGCGACAACGCGCTCGACACCGCGCTCGACGACGTCCGTGACCGCTTCGGATCTACTGCCGTCACTCGCGCGGTGCTGCTCGGCCGGCGGACGCATGAACCGGTGCCGATGCTCCCCGATTGAGCCGACAGCGCAGCGACCGTAGGGGAGCGACGCGTCAGGTGGTGCCGCTGCGCGTCGGTTCCGTGAGCGCGTTGGTCGAGAGCGTCCCGTCGATGATCTCTCGGGCCGTGTCGCGGAGCAGGCGGTTCTTTGTCCGGGCGTAGCCTCGCAGCAGCTCGAATGCAGTGTCGATGCCGACCTGATTGCGTTCGGCGACGATGCCTTTGGCCTGTTCGATCAAGATGCGCGATTCCAGCGCGCCCTCGAGCTGGGAAGTGACGACGAGCGCGTCGTTCAGGGCGCGTTCCTGGAGTATGCCGATCGTGGCGATGTCGGCGAGGGCCTGAGCGACCTGCTGGTCCTCCGAGTCGAGCGGTACGGGAGTTGTCGAGAGAAGGTTGAGAGCACCGATCACTTCGCTTCGGAGTCGCATGGGGAGCGCCGACACCGACTGGATGCCGAGTTCGCGGGCGTGGGGAGCAAAGCGCGGCCAGCGCTCGCGCACGTCATCGGTCAGGCCGGTGTGCACCGCGACTCCAGCGCGGTATGCGTCCAAACATGGGCCTTCGTCGTGCTGCAGTTCGAAGAGCTCGATGTGGCGCATCCGTTCGCTCGAGGACGCGACGTAGCGCAGCTTCCCGTCCCGGTCGGCAAGCATGATGCCCGCTTCGGACGCGTCCACGAGCTCGACGCAACGCTTCGCAAGTCGATGCAGGAACTCGACGACGTCGTACTCGTCGACGATCGTGTCCGCGAACTCGATGAACGCCTTTAGAAGGTCTTGTTCACGGGTCATGCGGGCGCCTCCTCTCGACGCTCGGTGCAAAGTATATGGCGGGTGTCAAAGGTCGATCCCGTCGAATCGGACGCGACCGGCCGCGACAGCGGCGGCGACGTCACTGATCGAGCGGTCTCGTGAGAACGCGTACGCGCGCAACAGGACGAGGGCATCGGGGAGCGAGATCCCGGCCTGCACCGAGATCCTTCCGGTCGCTTGGTGCACTTCCATTCGGTGGTTCGGGACCTGCTCGAGCTGCCACGCGACCGTTCCCGGCGGCGCGTCGGCCTGCCACGACAAGAGCGCTCGGCTCGCCAACCGCGCCGCCACGACCGCGTTGTCGATCTGCTCGTCGGTGAGCGCGCCCGACCGGTCGCGGTACAGGTTCAGGGCGCCGATGCAGATCCGGTCGACGAGGAGCGGGAACCCGAACGCCGCGCGAACGCCCACCTCCAGGGCACCGCGGCGGAATTCGGGCCACTGGACGTTTTCGTCGTCGGCGAGGTCAGGGTCGAAGGCCGGCGTCTGGGTGCGATAAGCGGTGACGCACGGGCCTTCGCCCAACGTGTACTCCACCTGCTCGACCGCTGCGGTGACTCGATCGGACACGCCGACGCAGCCCAGTGACCGTTCGCCCGATACCAACATGAGTCCCGCGCCCGTGACGTCCAAGACATCAGTGCACGCGAGGCACAAGGCGCTGGCCGGGTCGTGGTCCCCGGCGCGCGCGGCGACGACCTGAGCGAACCGCTCCGGCTCGAGTCGACCGATCAAGGGGCCTCCGGGGATATCTCGGCGTCTGCGAAATGACGGGCGAGGCGTTACCGGAGTCTCGAGCAGCAGCCCTATGCCTGAAGACGATGACGTACGCGGATTGTACCGTGACGTCCTACCGCCACGAGCTTCGATGAGTTTGGCCACTCGACAAGTCGGTCCTCGGCGCTGACTCGAGAGCATTGAGGGAGGATGGGTCCACGATGGCAACCTATGTCCTGATTCACGGCGCCGGTTCCGACTCGTGGTACTGGCATCTGGTCGTTCCCGAGCTGCGCGCCCGCGGTCACGACGTGATCGCGCCCGACCTGCCCACCGACGATGACTCCGCCGGCCTCTCCGAGTACGCCGACGTCGTGACGGAGGCCGTCGGCGACCGCCGCGATGTAATTGTGGCGGCACAGTCGCTCGGCGGGTTCACCGCACCGCTGGTGTGCGACCGGGTCCCGGTCAGGCTCTTGATCCTGGTAGCAGCGATGGTGCCGTTGCCGGGCGAGCCGCCGGGGGAGTGGTGGGCCAACACGGGTTGGGAGCAGGCCCGGCTCGAGCTGGCCGAGCGCGACGGCCGCCCAACCGGCGGTGAGTTCGACGTGATCACGGAGTTCTTCCACGACGTTCCGCCCGAGGTGACGGCCGAGGCGATGGCGCGGGGGGAACGCAAGCAGTCCGGCACCCCGTTCGAGAAGCCATGGCCGCTCGCGGCGTGGCCCGACGTGCCGACGAGGTTTCTGCTGTGTCGCCAGGATCGATTCTTCCCGGTCGAGTTCATGCGGCGGGTCGTACGGCAACGGCTGCTCATCACGCCCGATGAGATGGACGGCGGCCACCTGCCGGCGCTTGCCCGCCCGAAGGAATTGGCCGATCGGTTCGAGGCGTACCGCCGCGGAGCAGGGTTGTCGTAATGCCGCGTGCGGTCCGTGACGCGTGCCGGCGCGACGTCGCGGCGAGCGGACTCACGCCGTCCGCGGTGACGCTGCTGACTCGCGACGCGCTCGGGAAGATCGATTTTGCCGACCTCGCGCCGGTGAAGACGTTGCTCAAGCGTTTCTTCTCGGCCGACGCCTGGACTCCCGGCGACGATGCGGCCCTCGCCGATCTCGTCGGTTCCGGTGACGGTTGGTGGCACCACGAGCTCGGCGAACGATTCGCGTTCGAGTTCGGATGGCGCGCGGGCGCGTTCCGTCTCGAGCTGTCGCCGTTGCGCGCGTCCATCGCCGCGACCTTCGACGGCCCGGTCGTTCCCGAGGCGACGCCCAATCCCCGCACGATCCGCTTCGTCACGCCGCCGATTCACGACGGGCCGAGCCGCTGGTACGAGTCGGTCGCCGACGTCGACGATCCCCGCGTGGCGCGGCTGTTCGATTTTGCCGACGTGGCCAACGTGCTCGTGGGCCCGGACTTTGTCGCGGTCGGGCTGCACAACTCCGCCGGATGGGAGCAATTACTCGATGCCGTGCTGCGCGTCGTCACGGATGATTTCGCGCCGGCCACTCCCGAGGCGATGTCGCGCGCGGCCGGGGCCGCGCCGCGCGATCCGCCTCCGGACGCTCCTTCGCCGTCGGAACCGCACACCGGGACGCTCGACCGCGCGTGGCGGGAGCTCGGGACGCTCCGCGCCGACCAACCGCGCGACCTCGACCGACTCGTCGCCGCGGTGTCGGCGAACGATGCCGCCATTCGCCAGGTCGCGTCGCGCCTCATGATCGGCGCCGACGTCGACATTGCCGAGGCCGCCTGGGGCCGTCTCCTCGCCGACGCGAGCCGCCGGGTGCGGCGGGCGACCGTCGACGCGATGGTCGACGCGGGTCGGACCGAGCTCCGACCACTCCTGGAGCGCGCATTGGGTGACGCCGACGCGTGGACGCGCTGGAAGGCGCTGCGCGGGCTGGTCGAGCTCGGCGTCGAGCCGAGTCGGGGCGTGGTGGTGCCGCTCTCGGAGGATCCCGACTTCCGTGTCCGGCTCGAGACGGCTCGCGCGCTGCGCGGGCCTCGTGATTGACTCGGACCATGAAGAAGCTCGCCGACTACGGCGCCGACGACCACCCCGCGGATGATCCCGAGCGCGTGCAGGTCACGTGGATCGTCGCCGTGCTCGACGATTGCGAGGAGTGCGAAGAACCGCGCGTCGAGCTGACCGTCGAGGAAGCAGGCAAGCAGGGGACCGGACTCGTCGGCCACCTCAGTCCGTCGAGCGCGCGACGTCTGCGCGCCGCGCTCGCGACCGCGCTGCGGGAGATCGGCGAAGACGTCGACGCGTAGTTCGTCAGCGTCGTCGCGCGACCTCGGCCCACAGATCCACCGATCCGTCGTCGCGGCGCCGCCGTCCGAAGGCGACCGCAAAATGCTGCAGCAGCCGTTCCCGAAGATCGAACGGCTCGTCGCGAAGCTCGACGTCCCTGTCGCATCGAAGGCGGACGCTGGTGAGCCGCGCGCTTCGCCGCGCGTCGAACGTCATCTCGAGCACGCCCTCATGTACCGCTCCGGTCGCCTCGTCGAACATTGGCACCCCGGAGTGAGCCCCAAGTCGCCCCTTGGCCCCTCGCGAGGGCGAGCGCGATACTGACGGCACCAAGACGCAGCGCCCGGGAGTGAGCGTCTCGAACACCGGCGACGGCGACCTGCGCGAGCACCTGTCGGCCTTCCGGCCGTTGCTGGCGCTGTCGATGGTGATGACCGAAACCTCGGACGAGGACGAGATCATTCGGATGGCAACCACCGCGATTCCGTCCTTCGGGCTCTTTCGCGCCGAGGCGGTCTTCTTCGACGGCGCCTGGTGGTCCGGCCGTTCCGTCCGGTCGACGCAGCCCGCGGCCGACTTGGAGCGGCAGCTGGAACCACTCGATCGGGCCGGCGGCCGGCTCGATCTCTCCGACGCGACGTGGGCGTGGGGCTACTCGCTCGTCAGCCTCGATGGCATCTCGGGCTATTTCGTGGTGGCGGCGAACCGCGAGCCGGACGACCATCAGCAGTTCCTCGTCGGGGTTCTCGTCCAGCAGCCCGCGGCGGCGCTTACCAACGCCCGACTCCACGCCAAGCAGCGGCTCACCGCCGAGCGGTTGCAATCCACCAACCTCGCGCTCGAGCGTTCCGCCGAGGAAGCGGCGCGCTCCATGGCGGCCGCGCACCGCAGCCTCGCGATCCACGACAGTAGGCGAAATGTCTCGGATCGTTGAATCTGAAGAGTCGTCGTCGCCGTTCAGACGAGCGGTAGACGTGATGCTCGTCGACGGCCGCGCCGTGGTGCGCGAGGGCCTGTTTTCCGTGATCGACCACGAGTCCTATCTTGTCGTCGTGGCCCAAGCGGCGAGTGTTCGCGACGCGGGCAATCTCGACGTCGAACCCGACGTCATAGTCACGGACATCGACTTGACCGACGCGAAACATGACGAGGTGATCAGCGGTCTACGCGAGTTCTTCCAACAGAGCTCGATCCTGGTCTTCACTCCGATCGACGATCCCGTCGAGGTGCAATCCGTGCTTGCCGCGGGCGCCAGGGGCTACGTGCTGGAGACGGCCCCGACCGCTGAGCTGCTCGCCGGGATACGCGCTGTCGCCGGCGGTGAGACCTACCTGCAACCCTCGTTGGGTGTCGAGCTCGCGCGGTTGCGCCAGCCTCGGGACCCGGCGGCAGGACTCTCGTCACGAGAGGAGCAGGTGTTGCGGCTGCTCGCGCTCGGCCATACCAACCTTGAAGTCGCGCGACTGTGCCGCGTCAGCCTTCGCACCGTCGAATCGCATCGCGCCCATATTCAACGGAAGCTCGAGCGCCGGACACGGGCGGAGCTCGTCGAGTACGCGCGCGAGATCGGACTCATCGACCTCGATCGGCAGTGACCACGGGACAACGCGCCTACGCGACCGGCGCGGGTCCGACCGGGCGGTAGGCGCAGATCAGCACCCCCGTCTTCGCCTGCGTCACGGACACGAGCTCCAACTGCCGAGCTCTTTCGTCCGACGGGAAGATCGTCTTCCCGCCGCCGAGCAGGATCGGCTCGAGCATGAGCCGGTACTCGTCGACGAGATCGTTCTCCACGAGCTGGCGAGCCAGCGAGGCGCTGCCCCAGACCTGCAGGCCGCCGTCACCGCCACGTGTTCGCAGCGAGCGGATCCCCTCGATCGCATCGTCGGCGCCACCGACGAGCGTCGTGTTGTTCCACCTCGTCGACGCGTCCTCCGCGGACAGGGTCCGCGACACGACGTACTTCCGGATGGCGTTCATCTGGTCTGCGTACGGATCGCCCGCCCGCCCCGGCCAGGCGGCGGCCATGCCGTCCCACGTCCGCCGGCCGAACAGCAACGCGTCCGTGCGCTCCATGACCTCGCCGATGGCCGCTCCCATCGACTCGGGGTCGAAGAACGGCGCCGACCAGCCTCCGTGCCGGAACTCGCCGTCGGTGTCCTCGTCCTTGCCGCCCGGAGCCTGCACGATGCCATCGAGGCTGATGAAGTCACCGAGGATGATTCGCATGTCGATGAGACGATGCCGCACCGCCGAACTCATCGCAAACTGCGAACACAACGCTCGTTGAGCCGTGTGAGTTGCGGTGCTCCTGCCCCATTACGATCTGAACGTGACCGACGGACCGACCGTCGCCCGGGCGGAAGAGTTCCCACGGAGTGCTGCGGCTGCGGACCGGAGCGCGGTCGCGCGGTTCGACGACGTCACCTCGGTGCCGCTCGTACCCAACGTCGAGGTACGGGGCAGGCTTCTCGAGCTCGACTTCGACGCGCTGCCCTTCACGGTGCGGCGCGTCTTCATGATCACGGACGTTCCCCCTGGAACGAAGCGGGGAGGCCACCGCCACCGTTCCGACGCCCAGGTCCTCGTCTGTATCAGCGGCCGCATCGACGTCGAGCTGAGGCAGGGCGCGGCGCGCACCGCCGTGACGTTGACACGGGAAACGGGCGGGCTTTACATCCCGGCCGGCATCTGGGCTGTCCAGCGGTATGTCGAGGATGGGAGCGCGCTGGTCGTCTTCGCCAGCGACCCGTTCGACCCGGCCAACTACGAGACGTCTTTCTGAGCGATGCGGCGCGGCGCGGCAGCCGAAGTCTCGGTTTGCATCCCGGCGTTCCGCGCGGCGGGCTTCATCGATCGGACACTGCGGTGTGCCCGCGAGCAGACCCACGACCCGCTGCGGATCGTCGTATCGATCGATCTGTCCGACGACGGCACCGAGGAGATCTGCAAGGCCCACGCACGCGCCGACCGCCGGGTGGAGGTCCATACCCACTGCGAACGGCTCGGCTGGGCACGGAACGTGAACTTCCTGCTCGACCGCGTGGACACCGAGTTCGCCTTCCTCTATTTCCACGACGACATCATCGAGCCGACGTACACCGAGCGACTCATCGGTACCCTCCGGGAGCGACCGGACGCGGCGAGCGCCCACTGCGACGTGGGCCATTTCGGCGGCAGCGACTGGGTCAATCCCGGCCGCCAGTACGAGGGGACGGCGGTCGAGCGGGTGCTGACGTTCCTGGTTGCGCCCGATCGTGGGTCACTCCTTCGCAGTGTGCTGCGACGGGCGCTGCTCAACGACGGTCTGCGAATGCCGACCGGCTCGAACGCCGGCGTCTGGGCCAACGAAGCGTTCCTGATACGGCTGGTGGCCGCCGGCCCCGCGCTGCGGGTGCCGGAGACGCTCTACCGGCGATGGGACAACCGGGGCGGCGGGCTCACCGACAGCTGGCGCTCGCTCGGCGTCGACGAGATCATCGACGGCCATCGCGTGAACGCCGAGTATGCGCTCGCGGTGATCGACGGCATGCGCCCACCACCCGAGGAGCGAGCCGTGCTGCTGTTCGCCCTGTTCGTCAACATGGCGGGCCGCATGCGCGCCGCCGAGCGCATGTATGACGCTCCGACGGTGAGCCCACCGCAACGCCTGCTCCCGGTATTCGCCGGCATGACCGTTCCGCCCGCGCTGCAGACGCTGTCGCCGCCGCTGCGAACCTGGGTCGAGAAGGCATACGACCGCCTCTTGCGCGAGACAGGTGCACGGGCGCTGCACGTCGGGGACCACGCGCAGGCCGTCGCCGCCTTCGACACGCTCATCGGCCGGCACCCGACCAACGTCGACGCGTGGCTGCGCCTCGCCGACGCGTACCGCAGCGCGGGCCGCACCTCGGACGCCCAGGAGGCGCTCCGTCGAGCGCACTCGGTGCCCCGGGAATGACGCGACGCCGCGTCGCGGTGCTCGGTGCCGGGATCATGGGCGCCTCAACCGCACTACACCTGGCGCGGCTCGGTGTACACGTCACTGTGTTCGATCACGAGAACGCGGCGTTCCGCGGCGCCAGCCGCTGGAACGAAGGCAAGATCCACCTCGGGTCCTGTACGCCGCCGACCCGACCCTCGACACCGCGCGCGCGGTGCTCCCCGGCGGCCTGGACTTCAAGGACCAGGTCGAAGCGCTCACCGCGATCGCGCTCGGCCCCGTCACGACGCCGGGGGACGACGTCTATCTCGTGCATCGCGACTCCGTGACCGCCCCGGACGCGGCGTCGCGCTACTTCGCAGCCGTTGCCGAGCTCGTACGCTCGCACCCGGACGCGCACCGGTACCTCAGGGACGCGTCACGTAGTGGGGTCGAGCCTCTCTCGTCGGCTGAGCTCCTCGACCTCGCCGACCCGTCAGTCGTCGTCGCCGGCTTCCGTGTACTGGAGCGCTCGGTCGACACGAACCGCGTCGCGGACGCGTTCGTCGACGCGCTCCATGGCGAGCCCCTCGTCGAGCTGTGCCTGGGCCGGCACGTCACTCGTGTTGCGCCCGCCGTCGAGCGTCGGGACCGGTGGCGCGTGCACGCCACAGATGGCGCGAGGCTGACGGGCCCTTCGACGCCGTCGTGAACGCGCTGTGGGAAGGTCGGCCCCGAATCGACCGCACCCTCGGTCACCGGCCCGACGCGGCCGAGCACCACAGGTATCGGGTGTCGCTCTTCGTGCGCACCGCGACCGCGCTCGAGTTGCCCAGCGCGGTATTGGCGGTGGGGCCGTTCGGGGACGTGAAGACCTACAGCGAACGCGACTTCTACCTCTCTTGGTACCCGGCGGGGCTGCTCGCCCGCGGGGAGGCCGTCGACCCGCCACCCGTCCCGGCTCTGAGCGACCGCGGACGGAAGCGCATCGCCACGGAGGTGTTCGCGGCGCTGGGAGACGTCCTTCCGTGGGTGCGCAGCATTGAGCGCGCCGCCGCAGAGGTCCGCGTCGAAGGCGGTTGGGTGTACTCGCAGGGCGGTGGCTCTCTTGACGATCCCGTGGCCGCGGTCCACCGCCGGAACCGACTTGGCATCAGCCGACTCGGTTCGTACTTCTCGGTCGACACCGGCAAGTACTCCGTGGCGCCGACGCTCGCCGAGCGTCTCGCTCGCGCGGTCGCCGAGGTGTGACGCGGCGCGGCGCCGCTCGCGGTGTGATCATTGCGGGGTGCTTCGTGACGACGAGTTGGCGGCGTACCGACGGGAGGGGTTCCACCGAGGTGCGAGGGTCGGCTCGGTGCGGGACATGGATCGCATTCGCGAGCGCATCGACGCGTGCTTGGCGGAGCCCGTCCTGGCCGAACACCCCGATGTGCACCGCCACCTCGACAACCGCACGGTCTACGACAGTTGTGCGCATCCCGAGATCGTCGACCGGGTGGCATCGATACTTGGTCCCGACCTCCTGGTTTGGCACTCCCGCGTGTTCCACAAGCGCCATAACGAACTGCCGATCCCGTGGCACCAGGACGGCGTGTACTGGAACCTCGAGCCCCTCGTGTCGGTCACGGCATGGATCGCGATCGACAGAGCGCAACGCAGCAACGCCTGTGTTGAAGTGATCCCCGGCTCCCACCTTCAGCGGGTGCCCCACATCCATGTCACGGCGGGCCGCTTCGGGCACCAGGCCGATCCCGACCACGTCGACGCGTCCGCGGCGGTGGCCATCGAGTTGGAACCGGCCGAGTTCTTCCTGTTCGACACCTGGCTTCTCCACTCGTCGATGGCGAACACATCGGGCAGACGCCGGACGGCGCTGTCAGTCCGCTACACCACTCCTGACGTGACCGTCGCCGTGGAGACGTTGTCGCCGTCGGTCCCCGGGTACGGCCTCCAGCTGGGTCGCGGGCGCGCCCGGGGCCCGAGGGGCCCGGTGGCGCCACCGCCCGACCACAGCGGCGACCGCGGCGGATGAAACCGGCGGCGGGTTGTGCGGCAGCTCGCCCGCGATCAGGCGGCGCCGAGTATCCCGAGATCGCGGTTGGCATAGCGGTTGTGTGCCCACTCTTCGCCGAGCACGACGTGGATGCACGCCAGGACCGACGTCGTGCCGCCGTTCGGTGACGCGACGGTCCGCATCAGGTCGTCGTTGTTGCTTCCGTCGAGCACGGCGGCGACGGACGCCATCCGTTGTCGACGCACCGGCAGTACTTCCGCGAACGTCGGCTTGGCATCGACGTCGATGGACGTTCCCCGCCACGGCTCTGGATTGTCGTTCGGCATGCCCAACCGGTGGAACGGCTCGTCGTCGTCCAGCACGGGCCCGGTGATCCAGCGGTCGGTGGCAAACACCAGATGCCGAAGGGTGTCGAGGTACGACCATTCGCCGTCGACCGAGTCGTACAGCTTCGTCTCCGGAAGGGACCGAGCCCGCTCGAGCGTGGTGTTCGCGTGCGCTTCGATCATCCGCCACGCGTCGCGAAGCCCGTCGGTGTCCGTCGCCCTGAGCGTGCGCAGCTCGGGATGACGACGATCGAGCTCGGCGCGCACGTACCCGCTGACGTCGACTTCGTTCACGATCAGCGACCCGAGGAGGCACGAGATCTCGACGTTGTTGACCCACGCGTCGGTGATCTTGACGTTCTGGAGCATCACGCCGTGTAGACGAGTGCCGCTGAGATCGACGCGCAAGAAGCGTGAGCTCTGCAGGTCTTCGTCGGTGTACTCGACCACAGTGCGTGTATATGTCGCGCTCCGGCCCTCGGCAAGGCCAAGAGCGCCATTCTCGATCGTTACGACACCGTGGGGCCTGGCGCACCTCCAACAATGCTCACGGACAAACCCTGAGCACTCTTGGAGGTGGCGGGAGTCGAACCCGCGTCTCCCGAGCTGTTGGTGGGACTTCTCCGAGCGCAGCCGTTGGGAGATGTCACCCACCGACAGGTCAACGGCTTCCTGTCGGCGGGCCAGCCTCGTTTTTATGTCCCGATCGGCCCCGAGGCCTTACCTATCGGTGAGCCATCCTGGATGACGCCTCGCGCGGACGAATGACGAATCCGATGCGGGCGGGCAACCTGATCTCTCAGGCAGCCATTGCCATTTGGTTATTGGCGTGTATTGGTTTTTGCCGGCTCTTTCACGACGTTCCGGCGACGTCGGCTCGCTTCTCCCACCTCGATCCTCGAGATCGAAGCCACGCACCCCCTTGTCAACCCGTCGCCGGCCGGTGCGCGTCGTTGGCCGGAAGCGGGAGACCAGTGTACAAGCTCCCGTCTGCGGTTACGTTCGGCCCGTGCGTCCGTATCCGCGGGTCGTCATCGTCGGCGGTGGGTTCGGTGGGCTGCAGTGCGCGAAGGCCCTGCGAGACGAGCCGGTCGACGTGCTGCTGGTCGACCGGCGCAATTACCACCTGTTCACGCCGCTCCTCTACCAGGTTGCGAGCTGCCTGTTGAACCCTTCGGACATCACGGCCCCACTGCGCAAGGTATTGCGCGGCGCGCGAAACGTCCGGTACCGATCCGGCGACGTCGCGGGCGTCGACTTCGAGCGCGAGTGTGTGCGGCTCACCGACGATGTCGAGCTTCCGTACGACTATCTCGTGCTCGCGACGGGCAGCACGACCAACTATTACGGCAACGAGAGCGTCCGCGCCCACGCACTCGGCCTGAAGGATCTCGGCGAGGCGCTCCAACTTCGCAACCACGTGCTCGAGTGTCTCGACCGCGCCGCGAGCGCCACCGACGACGACGAGCGCCGCCGGCTGCTCAACTTCTGCATCGTCGGCGGCGGCCCCACGGGCGTGGAGTATTCGGGTGCACTCGCCGAGCTCGCGCGGCTGATCGTGCCGTACGAGTATCCGGAGCTGCCGGCGTCGGGCCTGCGCATCCTGTTGCTCGAGGGCGGCGAGCGGCTGCTCCCGATGTTCGTGCCGCGCCTCTCGCAATACGCGCGACGGGAGCTCGAACGGCGCGGCGTAGAGGTCCGCACCAACACGTTTGTCGCTTCCGCCGACGACCGGGGAGTGGTGCTGAACGACGGCAGCGAGATCGAGACCGCCACGATGGTGTGGACCGCGGGCGTGCGTCCGAACGACCCGCTGCACGAGAGAGCCGAACGACTCCCGGTCGACGACCACCTGCGCCTGGTCGGCGCGAAGAACGTGTTCGCGATCGGCGATGTGGCCGCCGCCCGCGACAAGCACGGCAAAACGCTGACGATGGTTTCGCCGCCGGCGATGCAGGCGGGGCGCTATGTCGCGCGCCACATCGTGAAAGGTGATGCGCGCCGCGCGTTCCGATACCGCGACAAGGGCACGCTCGCCACGATCGGGCGCCGGGCAGCCGTCGGCGAGATCGGCCGCTTGCGCTTCCGCGGGTTCTTCGGTTGGCTCGTCTGGCTCGTCGTGCACATCTATTACCTGATCGGGTTCGAGAACCGGATCCGAGTGATGATGCGCTGGGCTTGGTATTACGTGCGCCTCGACCGGCCGGTCCGGCTCGTCGTGCGCGCCGACCCTCCGCGGGAGGACGAGGTGTAGCGAGCAGACTTCATCGGGAATCAAGCGCAGGTGTGAGGCGTTGGATGCACCCATGGCGACCATCTCCCTGACAACCGACAATTTCGAGCAGACGATCACCGAGAACGACATCGTCCTGCTCGATTTCTGGGCTTCCTGGTGCGGCCCGTGCCGCATGTTCGGACCGGTCTTCGAGGAGGCGTCCGAGCAGAATGCCGACTTGGTCTTTGCCAAGGTCGACACCGAGGACCAGCAGCAGCTCGCCGCGAGCCTTTCCATCATGTCGATCCCGACGCTGATGATCTTCCGCGAGAACGTGCTGGTGTTCTCGCAGCCGGGGGCCCTGCCGGCCGAGGCACTCGAGAACCTCATCGAGCAGGTCCGCGCCCTCGACATGGACGAGGTGCACAAGGCCGTCGCCGCGCACGACCACGATGCGCACGACCACGCGCACTGATCGTGTCGCAACGTCTGACGCAACGGTGCGACGGATAATCTGCGACGATGCTTCCGAGCCTGGCCGCGTGGTGCTACCGCCGACGACGCCTGGTCGTCGTATCGTGGATCGTCGTTCTCATCGGTATCAACGTCCTCGCGCAGTCGGCCGGTGGCGATCTGCTGAAGACGTTCTCGTTGCCGGGCACCGAGTCGCAACGTACGTTCGACGTGCTGAAGAAAGATTTCGCGCGTGCGGGCGACACGGGTTATCTCGTCTTCAAGTCGAACGCACCTGACGGGGTCCGGTCGGGCGCGGTCGTCGACGAGATCGAGAAGACGCTCGCGCCGGACTTGCGCAAGCAGAAGCACGTCGCATCGGTCGTAACGCCCTACGAGCGCGGCGGCGCGGGCTTCGTCTCGAGCAACGGGAAGATCGCCTACGCCGAGATCCAGTTCGACGTGCAGGCCAACGATGTGCCGATCGCCCTCGCATCACATATGCGCGACCTCGTGAAGCACGCGAACTCGGCGGGTCTCCAGGTCGAGCTCGGCGGCTCGATGTTCACCGATCAAACGCAACCCGCCAGCGAGGCCATCGGCGTTCTCGCCGCGGTACTGATCCTGTTGGTCGCGTTTGGATCGGTGCTCGCGATGGGCCTGCCGATCATGACCGCCATGTTCGGCATCGGCACCGGACTCGCGATCGTCACACTGCTCGCGCGGTTCACCGACGTGCCGTCGTTCGCGCCGCAGGTGACCGCGATGATCGGGATCGGCGTCGGGATCGACTACGCGCTCTTCATCAGCACGCGCTACCGGGAGGCGCTGCACGAGGGGTCCGATCCGCAGCAGGCGGTGGTGCACTCCATCGACACGAGCGGGCGCGCGGTCCTGTTCGCGGGCGGCACCGTGGTCATCTCGCTGTTGGGCCTGTTCCTGATCGGCGTCTCCTTCATCCGCGGTCTCGCGATCGGCGCGTCGCTCGCCGTGCTGTTGGTGATGGCGGCGGCCGTCACGTTGCTCCCGGCGGTGCTCGGGTTCGTCGGACACACCATCGACAAGTGGGCGCTGCCGACCGCGAAGCGTCCCAAGCCGGCCGACCAGACGATCTGGGCGCGGTGGAGCCGCACGATCCAGCGGCGGCCGTGGCCTGTCGCGATCGGCGGACTGGTGATCCTGCTCGTGCTGGCGATTCCCGCGCTCGGTCTGCGGCTCGGCGTCGCCGACGCCGGCAACGACCCGACGAAGCTCACGACCCGTCGCGCGTACGACCTGCTGAGTCAGGGCTTCGGACCCGGCTTCAACGGTCCCCTGCTCGTCGCAAGCGAGGTGCACTCGCCCGGCGACGTCGCCGCAATGTCGCGAGTCGCGGATGCGATCAAGAACACCCCGGGCGTTGTCCACGTCAGCCCCGTGATCCCGAGCGCCGATGGCAAGGCGGTGTTCCTGCAGGTCGTGCCCAAGGGTTCGCCGCAGGACCAGAGCACGACGCAACTGGTTCACGGGTTGCGGGATTCGGTCATTCCCGGGAACGTGAGCGGGAGCACGCTCCAGGTTCACGTCGGCGGCCAGACCGCGATCGGCGTCGATCTCGCCGACATTCTGGGAGTGCGTCCAGTAGTTCGGGCGCCATGACAATGAGGAGGTTGTTGTGACGTAACCGAGCGACAAGCTGAGGGCAGCCTGCCGGTGTGAGTCCGGTCCGGGGAGACGCCAAGGTCCTCGGTAGTGATGTCCCCGT
>JBBQTI010000052.1:0-26547 GCA_038213435.1 Acidimicrobiia bacterium | reverse complement strand
CTCGTCGATGCTCGACGAGTGGCTCTTCACCCCGATCTTGAGCTCGTTGGAAAGCTCGACCACGACGGCGTTGTCAACGCCGAGCTCTCGTGCCAGCTCGTAGACCCGGATCTTCTTCGTCGCCAAAACAGTCCGTTCCCTTAGAAATTGATGCTCTCTAGTCTCGCGCGCAACACTTCGACTTCGGTGCTCGTCAGGTCCCGGCGCAGCGCCCGGGCGAGCATGCCCCGCTTCGTGGCCCGGGCGAAACAGGCTCCCGAACAGACCCACGCGCCCCGGCCGGGTGCCGTTCGGCCGATCTCTACCGCTCCCTCATGCATCGCCGCAATCCGGATCCACCCTTCGGGCCGGTCGGTCCGACGGCAGCCGACGCACGTGCGCCGGGGCTCCGTCAGCTCTGATCCCCCGCCGTCTCGTCGATTTCTGCTTCCTCTTCCGTGCGGACGTCGGAGTCCTCGGCGTCGAGGTCGGCATCGGCCGCCGGCTCGTCGCCGGCTTCGTCTGCCACCGTGGCGGCGACGTGTACCGCCGCGTCCTCGGCGGCCGGCGCCAGAGGCTCTTCGTCATCGAGAACGCGCGTTTCGGGCGCCACTTCTGTCGTGGCCGCGGACACCGCCGAAGTCTCGGGCGCGGCTTCGCCGCCCGCGATCGTGCCGTAGCCGGCCTCGGCCGCACTGATGGCCTCCCCACCCTCGGCCGGTTGCCACATCAGCTGACCGTCGGGTCCGTCGACCCACTCGCCTTCCGCGTAGCCGCCGCCCGCTTCTTCTTCCGCGAGTTGCGTCTCGCTCTTGATGTCGACGCGCCAACCGGTGAGCCGCGCGGCGAGCCGCGCGTTCTGGCCCTCTTTGCCGATCGCGAGCGAGAGCTGGAAGTCGGGGACGATGACCTCGGCAATGCCCGTGTCTTCGTGGATGCGAACTTCACGCACCTTGGCGGGAGCGAGCGCGCGCATGACGAACTCCTGCGACTCGCCGCTGTAGGGGACGATGTCGACCTTCTCGCCTCGTAGCTCGTTCACGACCTGGCGCACCCGCATGCCCCGGGCGCCGACACACGCACCGACCGGATCGACGTTCTGGTCGTTCGACGCGACCGCGATCTTGGTGCGGTGTCCGGGCTCCCGCGCGACCGCCTTGATCTCGACGACGCCGTCGAGCAGCTCGGGGACCTCGAGCTCGAAGAGGCGGCGTACGAGCCCCGGGTGCGTGCGCGACACGACGATCTGCGGACCCTTCGCCGTCTTGCGCACCTCGACGATGTAGGCCTTCATGCGCGACCCGTGGTCGTAACGGTCGCCCGGGACCTGCTCGGCCTGCGGCAGCAAGGCCTCGACCCGCCCGAGGTCGAGCAGCGTGTAGCGCGCGTCGGTCTGTTGGATGATGCCCGTGACGATGTCGCCCTCGCGACCGGCGTACTCCTCGTACTTCATCTCGCGCTCGGCCTCGCGAATTCGCTGCAGGATCACCTGCTTCGCGGTCTGCGCCGCGATGCGCCCGAAGTCGGCGGGCGTGTCGTCCCACTCGCGCGTCACGTTTCCGTCCTCGTCGAGCTCCTGCGCGATCACTCGGATCTCGCCGGTCTCGACATCGATCTCGACGAGCGCTTCCTCGGCCGCTTCCGGCATCCGCTTGTAGGCGGTAACCAACGCGTTGGCGAGCGCCTCGAGCATGATCTCTTCGGGAATGCCCTTTTCGATCGCGAGGGCAGAGAGCGCCTCGAGCATCTCGGGGTTCTTCATGACTTCCCTTTCGCCCGCGCGCGCCCGCGGTCCTTGGACCGCCGGTGCGGCTGCGGGCCCCATTCGAAAACGGTGCGCGCCTGGGTGACGTCGGAGATCGCGATCTCCTCGTCGACCCCGTCGTCGGACTCGACGACACAATTCGCGCCGTCGAACCGGCGGAGTACGCCGCGCACACGCCTCGGGCCCGCGCCAGTTTGGAACTTGACCGAAACCTCCTCGCCCAGCGCGCAGCTGTAGTGCTCGGGCCGGCGCAACGCGCGCTCGACGCCGGGGCTGCTGACTTCGAGCAGGTACGAGCCGCCGATGGTCGACGTGCCGTCGACGATCGGTGAGACCGCATGCGTGACGGCGGTGATCGTCTCGAGGTCGACGCCGTCGGCCCGGGTCACGGTGACGCGCAACGTGCGCGCCCCGGCTCCGCCGAGCAGCTCGACGTCGTACACAGCCAGTCCGAGCGCGGCGATAGCAGGCTCGACCGCGGCACGTACCGCCTCGAGTTGCCTGTCCGTCGCACTCACACTCCGCGCCTTCCTCGTGATCCCAAGAAAAAACGTGGGCCACGGCCCACGTTCCCCCGCCCCTCGGGGCGCCCGATACAACCGTAGAAGTGTAGCGCGAACGGCCCCCCGGTACCAGGCAGAATCGGGCGAATGCCCGGTGCCGGCGGCGGCTCAGGCGAACATCTCACGCAGCTCGGCCGGGGGAACGACCTCGAGCTGCGCGTACGTACAGTCGCCCGGATCCTCGTCGGGCCGCCAGCGACGAAAACGCGCGTTGTGACGGAACCGGCCGCTCATCATGCCCTCGAACTCGACCTCGCAGACCCGCTCGATCCGAAGGGGTTCCCAGGACAGGTCCTTGGTCGCGTTCCACCGGCTCGGACCGCCCGGCATCCGCTGACCCTGGGCAATGGCCTCCGACATGGACTCGGCCCAGTCCTTCCAAGGATGGTCGACCAACGCACCCTCCCGGAGGTCTTCGACGTCGTGCGCGAGTTCGGTGCGCAGTGTCGCCGCCATCGCGCTCGCGACCCCGACGTGATGCAGCACACCGTGGTCGTCGTACAAGCCGAGCAGGAACGACCCCACCCCCTTTCCGTCCTTGTGCACGCGGTATCCCGCGACCACGCAGTCGCACGTGCGCTCGTGCTTGACCTTCAGCATCGTGCGCTTGCCCGGGCGATACCCGTCGGCGAGCGGCTTGGCGACAACCCCGTCGAGTCCCGCGCCTTCGAATCGCGAAAACCAGTCGACGGCGACATCGCGATCACGCGTCGTCGGTGTGAGGTACACCGGCGGTCGGGCGCCCGCGAGCACGCGCTCGAGTGCTGCGCGCCGATCACTGAACGGCAGGTCGAGCAGTGAGTCATCGTCGAGCGCAAGGAGGTCGAACGCGATGTACGACGCGGGGATCTCGGCCGCGAGTTTCTTCACGCGCGACACGGCAGGGTGCTGGCGCAGCTGCAACGCGTCGAAGTCGAGGCCGCGCTCGTTCGCGACGACGATCTCACCGTCGAGCGCGAGGCGATCCGGAAGCTGCGCGAGGAGTGGTTCGCGTAGCTCGGGGAAGTAGCGCAGAAGCGGCTTCTGGTTGCGCGACTGAAGATCGAGTTCGTCGCCGTCGCGGAACACGATGCAGCGGAAGCCGTCCCATTTGGGCTCGTAGGACACCTCACCAGCCGGGGGCATCTCTCGGGTGAGCTTGGCGAGCATCGGCTCGAACGGAGGATGCACGGGAAGAGACACGGCCCGAACCGTAGCCAAACGAGAATTCGTAACGCGCAGCCTCACATCGCCGGCGCAGCGCGGCGACCGAAGCGAGGGCGAAGCGCACGCGCAGGGAGCTCGCTCCCCGTTCGGCGCAGCCTCACTTCGCCGGCGCAGCCGGCCGCACAGCAAGTCGAACGAAACTTTAAATGAGGCGGCGATCGGAGGCCCAGCGGGCGAGCTGGTGCCGGCTCGAGAGCTGGAGCTTGCGCAGAACCGACGAGACGTGGCTCTCGACGGTCTTGGCCGAGATGCCCAGGTCACGAGCGACCTCCTTGTACGCATAGCCCCGCGCGATCAGGCGCAGCACCTCGCGCTCGCGCGGCGTGAGCTGGTCGAGGTCCGGATCCGCCGCCGCGGGCGCGACGTCGGCGAACGCGTCGAGGACGAAGCCGGCCAGGCGCGGAGAGAACACGGCGTCGCCGTCGCGCACGCGCGCGATCGCGTCGATCAGCTCGTCGGGCGCGATCGTCTTCGTCACGTATCCGCGCGCTCCGGCGCGGATGGTGGCAATGACGTCCTCCGGCGCGTCACTGACCGAGAGCGCGAGGAATTGGACGTCGGGATGGGTCTTCGCGATCTCGCTGATCACCCGCGCGCCGCCTCCGGCCGGCATGTGCACGTCGACGAGAACGACATCGGGTACGCGCTCGCGGATCATCTCGATCGCCGCGTCGACATCCGACGCCGCGCCGACGACGTCGACGACGTCCCCGAGCTCGGCACGGACGCCGGCGAGAAAGAGCTGATGATCATCGACGAGGAACACGCGCGCACGACTCGTCGTCATGACGGTTCGCCGACCTTCGCCAACGGGAGTACCAACTCCACCTCGGTTCCTTCGTTCGGGACCGAACGCACGCCGGCGCGCCCGCCGGCTCGCGTCATGCGCCCGACGATGGACTGGCTGATACCGCCGCGGTCGACGGGAACCGCGTCGGGATCGAAGCCTCGTCCGCGGTCGCGTACGAAGATCGTGGCCTGCTCCGGCTCCACCTCGAGGTACACCGACACGATGGCCGCGCCCGAGTGCCGGGCTGCGTTGAGGATTGCCTCACGGGCAGCAGCTCGCAACGGCTCGGTTCCGTCGATCCCGCAATCGCGAACGCGCACGACCTCGACCGGCACACCTTGCTCGGCCTCGATCGACGCCGCGAGCTCCTCGAGCGCGGCTCCCAGCGAGGTGCTCGCGCTTGCGGCCGGGGCATCGCCGGCCAGTAGCCATCCGCGCAGCTCGCGCTCTTGCATACGTGCGAGCCGGACAACCTCGCGCGGCTCGTCGGCGCGTCGTTGCACGAGGGCGAGCGTCTGCAACACCGAGTCGTGCAAGTGCGCGGCGACCTCGGCGCGCTCGTCGGCGCGGATCCGCTCACGCCGCTCGGCGACGAGCGCGTGTACGAGCCGCGAGACGCCCGGCCCCACGACGAGCGCGACGCCGATGACTACCGCAACGGTCGCGACGAACGTGCCGCGCAGCGCGCGCCACGAGTCGACGCTGACGACGAAGGCGGCGAGTCCGACGACGACGCACGCGACGCCGGCCGCGATCCGAGCGAGCGCGCCCCGCCGCGTACCCACGAGGACCGCAACCGCGTCGGCCGCATCGGGCGGGAGGCGCCGCAGAAGCTGCCAATCGGGGAGCTCGGCCGTGGCGCCGCTCGGCACGGTCCGCATCGCGAGCAACGCGAGACCCACGAGCGCGGCTGCGAGTGGCCAGACGACGACGTCACCCGGCCACATGCCCAGCGCCCGCACCAACAGCAGCCCCCCGAGCACCACCGAACCGAACGCCGCGGTCGCGACCGCGTCGCCGCGCGCGGCCTCCGGGCGTGCGGCTCCACCAGGCGCGCTCGGCATCAGCGCCCACGCGACGCCGTACACGATCACGCCGAAGCCACTCGCGATCGCCAGCACCACGAAGCCGCAGCGCACGACGTTCGGGTCGAGGCCGAGCGCGTCGGCCACGCCGGCGGCCACGCCTGCGACCATGCGCCCCTCGTCCGGCCGCGTGAGATCGCGGCGACGGAGAACGCGCGGTGCAGGCACTCGCAGATGATCGCGCCGAACCGCTCGCCGGACATCCGGGTCGATGTCAGGGTGATTCCCGATAGCCGTCCGATCGCATCGAGTGCACGCTGGCGGCCATGGATACGAATGCACCCCCCACCGTGCCTCTCCCGCCTCCTCCTCCCCGACCTCCCTTTCGCGCGCGTCGTCCGCTGCGCCGCGACCGGGCGAACGGGATCTTGGGTGGTGTCGCCGCGGGCGTCGCCGAGACGTACGGACTCGACGTCACGCTCGTGCGCGTTCTGTGGGTCGTCGCCGGCGTCCTCTGGATCGGCGTGCCCGCGTACATCGTCGCGTGGATCGCGATCGCGCCCGCCGACGGTCCGGTCGAGCGGCCGGCTCGCTCGCGCGACACGGGAATGCTCCTCGGCCTGGCGTTGGTGGCGATCGGCGTCATCGTCGCGAGCAACCGGCTGCTCCCGCACGGTTTTCGCTTCGACCATTTCGGCGCGCCGCTCCTCCTGATCGGCGGCGGCCTCGCGATCCTCGTCCTTCGTCGACGGGGCGAGGAGGCCGGCGAGCAGAGCGTCGAGACCGAGATGCCGGCCGAGACGACGAGCGAGACGACGAGCGACGCGCCGGCCGAGACGGCAACCGACACGCCGGCGGAGTCGCCGACGGCTTCCCTCGCCGAAACGGCTCCCGTCCCGCCGAGCGCGTGGACGCAGACCGCGCCCTGGCCCGCGCCACCGTCGGCTCGCGCGTGGCGTCGCTCCTCCCGGATCGAGCGGCGCGCGCAGCGACCGCGTCCGTTCCTCACGCCGCTCACGCTCAGCGCCCTGCTGATCGGCGCGGGAATCGCGAGCCTGCTCCAAGCCACCGGCGCGCTCGACGTGAACCTCACCGTTGTGCTCGCGATCGCAACGTGCGTGGTCGGCGCGGCGCTCCTCACCGCGGCGTTTGTCGGTAGGGCGCACGCGCTCATCCTCGTCGGTGTCGTGCTCCTCGGCGCCACCGCGATCTCGAGCACGATCGATGTGCCTCTGCGCGGCGCCATCGGCAGCCGCCAACTTCGTCCGCTCACGCTCGCCGAGCTGCAGAGCCATTACGAGCTGGGCGTCGGTGACTTGGAGCTCGACCTGCGCGACGTCCCCCTCGCCGATCGCACGACGGTCGTCGACGCCCAGACCGGGATCGGGGAGCTCGTCGTGTTCGTGCCGAGCTCCGTACGTGTCGAGGTGCGCGCGCACGCGGGCGCGGGCTCGCTCATGCTGTTCGGACGCGAGGAAGGCGGATGGCCGGAGAACGACCAGCGCGCCGTCGCCGGTAGCGGTCCGGGAGTCCTGCAGCTGGATCTGCGAGTCGGCGCGGGACAGGTGCGTGTTCGCCGCTTCGAACCGGGCGGCGTGGAAACGATCTTGGGAGCAGCATGATGGAACGTCACCCCACCGATTTCGTCGAACTGCTCTTCGGGCTCGCCTTCCTGGCCACCGGTGGTGGATTCGTCGTTCACCAGACCACCGACCGGGCGTTCGACGCCGCGTGGGTAGCGGCGATCGCGCTCGTGACGATCGGATGCGCGTTCCTCGCCGTGACGCTCCTGCATCGGCCCCGGCGCGACGAGGTCGGAGCACCGTCGGTCGACGAGCCGGATTCGTGAGCGGCGGTCTCGCGGGATGCCGGCTTACGACACCCGGGGATCCGAGAGCTCGCGCAACGGGAGCTCGTCGCGAGCGCCCGTGGCGCGCACCTTCCGCTCGATCACGCCCCGGCCGACACCCTTTGAACCCACGACGAGCTGGACGGGCATTCCGACGAGGTCGGCATCTGCGAACTTGACGCCGGGGCTCACGTCGCGGTCGTCGTAGAGCACGTCGATCCCCCGCGCCTGCAGCGCTTCGTAGACGCGTTCGGCCTCGCCGACGACCGCGGCGGCCGGTTCACCGCGGCCGGGCACGGCGATGAGGTGGACCGCGTAGGGCGCGAGTGCCGGAGGCCACGCGAGACCGTGCTCGTCGTGATACTCCTCGGCGACCGCGGCGAGGATACGCGACACGCCGATGCCGTAACACCCCATCACCATCGGATGCTGCTCGCCCTTCTCGTCGGTGTACCGAGCGTCGAGCGCTTCGCTGTATTTCGTGCCGAGCTGGAAGACGTGCCCGACCTCGATGCCGCGGTCGATCGACAGCGATTTGCCGCACGAGGGACAAGGATCGCCCGGGACGACGGTGACGATGTCGGCCCACACGTCGACGTCGAAGTCGCGGCCCACGACCGCATTGCGAACGTGATGATCGGCGCGGTTCGCGCCGGTGATCCACGCAGGCAGTCCTCGCACCATCGGGTCGGCGACGACGATGCTCACGCCGGAAAAATGCGGTCCGACGTAGCCCTTCGGTAGCGCGGGATGCGCAGCGAAGTCGTCGTCGCCGTAGAGGCGTACCGGCTTCGGTGACAGCGCGGTGGCAATCGCGAACTCGTTGACCTCACGGTCACCCGGCACGATCGCGAGCCCGAGCTTGCCGTCGACGTCGAACGCGATCGCCTTCAACAACGTGCCCGGCGCGACATGCAGGAGCTCCGCGACGCCCGCGATGCCCGGAACACCGGGCGTGTGCACCTCCTCCATCGGCGGTTGCTCGCCCGCGCTTGCGGCGACCTCCGCGGCCGAACCGCGACGCGCTGCCTGCACGTTCGCCGCATACTCGCATTTGGGGCACCACACGAAGTCGTCCTCGCCCACCGCGGCGACGGCCATGAACTCTCGGCTCTCGAAGCCGCCCATCTCGCCCGACTCCGCCTCGACCGCGCGAAACGTGAGCCCGCACCGCTCGAACACCCGGTGGTACGCGTCGTACATACGCCGGTAGCTCGCACGGAGCCCCTCGAGATCGACGTCGAACGAGTACGCGTCCTTCATCAGGAACTCGCGGCCGCGCAACAGCCCGAACCGGGGTCTCAGCTCGTCGCGGTACTTCCAGTTGATTTGATAGAGATTCACGGGCAGATCGCGGTACGACCCGTATTCCTGCGCGACGATGCTCGTGACCAGTTCCTCGGCCGTCGGCGAGAGGCAGTAGGCGGTCTCCTTGCGGTCGAGGAGGCGGAACATCAAGGGGCCGTAGGCCTTGTCGCGACCGCTGCGCTCCCAGAGCTCGAGCGGCTGCGCGATCGACAGAAGGACCTCCTGGGCACCGGCGGCGTCCATCTCCTCCCGGACGATCTGTTCGACGTTCCGCAGCACCCGGTAGCCGAGCGGGAGCCACGAGTAGATCCCGGCGCTGGTCCGGCGGATGTAGCCGGCCCGGACGAGCAGTCGGTGGCTGTCGACCTCGGCGTCGGCGGGGTCGTCGCGCAGGGTGCGCAGGAACAGCGAGCTCATCCGCATGGGCGCCGAGGCTACCGGCGGCCCCTCGGACCCGAATATCAAGAAGCCTCGGGGGAAATGTCGGGTTCGGGACGGAATGTTGACCTGAGTGGTCGGAGAAATTCCCGACCTTCGCGCTGGTGTTTCAGGCGTGATCCGGCGTAAGGTGGGCGGATGATCCTGCGGGTAGTGGGCGCTGCGAGCATCTTCATGGGCCGCACGCCGCACGAGGTACACGACGAGCTCAGTCTCGGCCGTTCCGACTGACGGCCCCGGGCTCGCCCCGGCTTCCGCCCGTCCGTTCTTTTCCACCCGCCCGTCAGGGAGCCGCCTCATGGCGATCGACGTCCGCGATCTCGCGACCCGTCCGCTCGAACCGATCATCGCCGAAGAGCTCGACATCTTCGAACGCACCGTTGCCGATTACCTCGACGGGCGGGTCGACGAGGACACCTTCCGCGTCTTCCGCCTGAATCACGGCGTCTACGGCCAGCGCCAGGGTGGGCACGCGCAGATGCTGCGGATCAAGATCCCGCACGGTCGCATCACGGCCGAGCAGCTCGACACGTTCGCGTACATCGCCGACAACTACTCCCGGGGTTGGGGTCACCTCACGACGCGTCAAAACGTGCAGTTCCACTTCATCCCGCTCGAACAGTCGCCCGAGATCCTGCGACTCATGGCGTCGGTCGGGCTGACGTCGCGCGAGGCGTGCGGCGACACAGTTCGCAACGTCATGGGCTGCCATCTTGCCGGCGCGTGCCCGCAGGAGGTCCTCGACATCACGCCGTGGGCGCAGGCGACGACCGACTTCCTGCTCCGCCACCCGTACGGGCAGCGCCTGCCGAGGAAGTTCAAGATCAACTTCTCGGGATGCGCGACCGACTGCGGCCAGGCGATGTTCAACGACGTCGGCGTCGTGGCCACCACACGCGCGCTTCCCGACGGCACCACCGAGGCCGGCTTCAAGGTGTTCATCGCCGGCGGGCTCGGCGCCAACCCGCATCCCGCCCAGGCCCTCGAGGCGTTCACGCCCCGCGAAGAGCTGTTGCCGACCATCTACTCGTGCCTGCGCACCTTCGACCACTACGGCAACCGCGACAACAAGATCCGCGCCCGTATGAAGTGGCTCGTCGACTCGATGGGCATCGACGAGCTGCGCGAGCGCATCTTCCGGGAACGGAAGTTCCTGCGCGCCGCGCGCGACTGGCCGTGGGGCATTCCCGAGCAGGTGCTCGCGGCCGGAGACGCGCCGGCCGGCGGCACTCCGACGGCCACCAGGGTCGGTGCCGCGCACGTTCCCGTCAAGCTCCTCGCCAGCAATCCCTACGACCGGTGGCAGGAAGCCAACGTCGTACGTGGCGTCGCGCGCGGCACGGTCAGCGCGATCGCGTACTCGCGGCTCGGCGACATCACGGCCGACCAGTTCCGTTCGCTCGCCGACATCCAGCGCGACTTCGGGCTCGACATCCGCATCACGAACCGCCAGAACCTCGCGCTGCGCGACTTGAGCGAAGCCGACGTCCGACCGCTCTACGACCGATTGAACGACATCGGGATGGCGGAGGCGGGCGCCGAGCTCGCCCGCGACGTCGTCTCGTGCCCGGGCGCCGACACGTGCAACCTCGCGGTCACGCAGTCGCGCGGTCTGGCCGCCGCGGTCGGCGATGCGCTCGAGGACGCGGGCCTGGCCGAGGTTCCGGGCGTGCGCGTGAACATCTCGGGCTGCACCAACAGCTGTGGCCAGCATCACGTCTCCGACATCGGGTTCTTCGGGCTGGAGCGCCGGGCCCACGGACGCGCCGCACCCGGATACCAGATGCTCCTCGGAGGGCACCTGGGCGAGACCGAGGTCGAGTTCGGCGACAAGGCCACCAAGATCCCGGCCAAGACCGCTCCCGAGGCGGTCGTGCGGATCGTCCGGCGCTTCAACGAGGAGCGACAGCCGGGCGAGATGTTCCAGACGTGGCTGGCGCGTTCCGGCGGCGCCAAGGCCGTGGGCGGCACGCTCGCCGACCTCGACCAATTCCCCAGCCCCGACGCCGCCCCCGAGTTCTACGTCGACTACGACGAGACCGGTCCCTATGTCGCCGAAGTAGGCGACGGCGAGTGCGCAGCCACGTGAGCCTCCTCGATCCCGTGATCGTCGACCGGCCGTTGGTCGACGTCGACCTCGCGGAGCTCGCCGCGATATCGGCGGAGCTCGAGCGCAAGCCCGCGTCGAGCGCCATCAAGTGGGCGTGGGAGCGCTTCGGCACCGACGTCGTGCTCGCGGCCTCGTTCCAGGATTGCGTCCTCGTCGACCTCGCGGCCAAGGCCGCTCCGGGCATCGAGGTCGTCTTCCTCGACACGCAGTACCACTTTGCGGAGACGCTCTGGTACGTCGACCGCGTGCGAGAGCGCTACGAGCTGAACCTCACCGTGATGCAACCCCTCGTGTCACCCGACGACCTGTGGCAGACCGACCCTGACGAGTGCTGCGCGATGCGCAAGGTAGAGCCTCTGGCCCGCGCCCTCCGGGGCAAGCAGGCGTGGATGACCGGATTGCGCCGGGTCGAGTCGCCGACGCGCACAAATGCGCCGATTGCGCACCTCGACGTCGGCCGCGGGATCGTCAAGGTGAATCCGCTCGCCTCCTGGACCGATGCCGACATCGCCGCCTACAAGCGCGATCACGAGCTCCTCGAGCACCCCCTCGCGTCGCAGGGCTATCCCTCCATCGGATGCTGGCCGTGCACGCGTCCGGTTGCACCCGGTGAAGACCCCCGTTCCGGACGCTGGTCCGGAGAGGGCAAAATGGAGTGCGGACTTCACGGGTGGCCCGGAGCCTGACCAGGGACGGAGTAAAGGATGCATCGGCTGATCTCGCATCTCGACGCGCTCGAATCCGAATCGATCCATCTCCTGCGCGAGGTGGCGGCCGAGTTCGAACGGCCTGTCCTGCTGTTCTCGGGCGGCAAGGACAGCGTCGTCATGCTGCACATCGCCAAGAAGGCCTTCTGGCCGGCACGGCTGCCGTTTCCAGTCATGCACGTCGACACGGGCCACAACTTCCCCGAGGTGATCGAGTTCCGCGACTCGTCGGTCGACAAGCTCGACGTCAATCTCGTCGTGGCGTCGGTACAAGCATCGATCGACACGGGCCGGGTTGCCGAGGAAACCGGGCCGCGCGCCTCGCGTAACCGCCTGCAGACGACGACACTCCTGGACGCGATCGAAAAGCACGGGTTCGACGCGGTGATGGGCGGCGCCCGCCGCGACGAGGAGAAGGCACGCGCCAAGGAGCGCTTCTTCTCGTTTCGCGACGAGTTCGGTCAATGGGACCCGAAGAACCAGCGCCCCGAAATCTGGTCGCTCTACAACGGACGGCACCGCAAGGGTGAGCACATTCGCGTGTTCCCGTTGTCGAACTGGACCGAGCTCGACATCTGGCAGTACGTCGCCGACAAGGAGATCGAGCTCCCCTCGATCTACTACGCGCACCGGCGCAAGGTGTTCCGACGCGACGGCATGCTCATGGCTGTGACCGACTTCCTGCAGCCCGGCGAGGGCGAAGAGGTCTTCGAGGCAACGGTGCGATACCGCACGGTCGGCGACGCGACGTGCACGGCGGCCGTCGCATCGATGGCGGTCGCGATCGACGACGTGATCGCCGAAGTTGCGGCGTCCCGTATCACCGAGCGCGGGGCGACCCGCGCCGACGACAGGTTCTCCGAAGCCGCGATGGAGGACCGCAAGCGGGAGGGGTACTTCTAGTGGAGCTCTTGCGATTCGCGACCGCCGGCTCGGTCGACGACGGAAAGTCGACGCTCATCGGACGGCTGCTGTACGACTCGAAGCAGATCTTCGAGGACACCCTCGAGGCGTTGGAGCACTCGACGATGCTCCGCGGCGAGGAAGGGATGAATCTCGCGCTCTTGACCGACGGACTTCGGGCCGAGCGGGAGCAGGGCATCACGATCGACGTCGCCTACCGCTACTTCGCCACTCCTCGCCGGAAGTTCATCATCGCGGACACGCCCGGGCACGTGCAGTACACGCGCAACATGGTGACGGGTGCGTCGACGGCCGACCTTGCATTGATCCTCATCGACGCCCGCAAGGGCATCATCGAACAGTCGCGCCGGCACGCGTTCCTCGCGTCGCTGCTCGGCGTGCCCCACCTCGTGCTTTGCGTCAACAAGATGGACCTCGTCGACTACGACGAGGCCGTCTTCGAGCGCATCAAGAGCGAGTTCCGCGATTTCGCGGCCAAGCTCGAGGTGCGCGACCTCCAGTTCGTGCCGATGTCCGCGCTGCACGGCGACAACGTCGTCGACCGATCGGCGAACACGCCGTGGTACGAAGGCACGTCGCTGCTGCACCACCTCGAGGAGGTGCACATCGCCTCCGACCGGAACCTGATCGACTGTCGCTTCCCGGTGCAGTACGTAATCCGGCCGCGCGACGACAATCATCACGACTACCGCGGGTACGCGGGCCAGGTGGCGAGTGGCTCCTACAAGGTCGGTGACGACGTCGTCGTGCTGCCCTCGGGATTCACGTCGACGGTCGCGTCGATCGACACGGCGGACGGGCCGGTCGAGGAGGCGGTACCGCCGATGTCGGTGACGATCCGGCTCGCCGACGATCTCGATGTCTCACGGGGCGACATGATCTGCCGGCCCCACAACCAGCCGCACATCAGCCAGGACGTCGACGCGATGCTGTGCTGGTTCGGCGAGCGTGTCCCGCTCAAGGCCGGCGGCAAGTACGCGCTGAAGCAAACCTCGAAATGGACGCGAGCGCTCGTCAAGGACCTGCACTACCGACTCGACGTCAACACGCTGCACCGCGACGAGCACGCCGACTCGCTCTCGCTCAACGAGATCGGGCGGGTCACGCTGCGCACGACCGCACCGCTGTTCTCCGACGACTACCGCCGCAACCGCGCGACCGGCTCCTTCATACTCGTCGACGAAGCCCGCAACGACACCCTCGCCGCGGGAATGATCCTGTAACCCTGTTCGCCAACCTGTTCGCCAACCTGGTCGCCAGGTGGCCAGAATGGGGTCGTGGTCCACGACGTCGCCGCGGCGGGCTTCAACGACCCGGGAGACTACGAAGCGGCGCGCCCGTCGTACCCGCCGGACGCGGTCGCATGGTTCGTCGAGAACCTCCATCTCGCGCCCGGGCGCCGCGTCGCCGACGTGGCCGCCGGCACGGGCAAGCTGACCCGGCTTCTCGCACCCACGGTGCTCACCGGGCTGCTCGCGGTCGAGCCGGTTCCGGGCATGCGCGCGACGTTCCGGCAACTGCTGCCCGAGGTCCGGCTCGTCGCGGCGATTGCGGAGGCGATGCCATTTCGCGCCGCGTCGCTCGACGCGATCACGGTCGCCCAGGCGTGGCACTGGTTCGACCACGATCGCGCGACCGCCGAAGCGGCGCGGGTGCTGCGATCGGGAGGCCGGCTGGGCCTCGTCTGGAACGCACGCGACCGCACGGAGCCTTGGGTCGACGAGGTTTGGTCGATCATGGACCGGGTGGAGAAGCACGCCCCGTGGCGCGACCACGACAACTGGCGTGACAGCGCGATGCGGGCGATGCCCGGTTTCGGCGGGCTGCACGAGTCCGCGTTCCGCCATACGCAGCAGACCACTCCCGAAGGCGTCGTCCAACGGGTCGCCTCCGTCAGCCACGTCGCCGTGCTGCCCGGGCCCGAGCGGGCACAAGTGCTCGCCGAGGTGCGCGAGGTGCTGGTGACCCACCCTGGCGTCCGGGGCCGCGAAATCGTCGAAATCCCCTATCGGGTCGACGGCTTCTGGGTCGAGCGGGACTGAAGTCGGGTCCGAAGCCTGACGAATATGTCAGCATAGACTCCCGGGCGGAGGCACGAAGGGAGAAACCGGGTGTCGGCATCGTACGAGCTGCCGCAACACCACGCCTCGGGCACGCGCCTTCCTTTCGGCCGCCGCGTCGAGCTGCCCGGCCGCGGGACGACGTTCGTGCGCCACGTCGCCGGGCCGGCGGGCGCGCCGACCCTCCTCCTCCTGCACGGGTGGGTCGCGAGCGGCGGCCTCAACTGGTTCCGGGTCTTCGAGCCGCTCAGCGCGCACTTCAACCTGGTCGCACCCGACCTGCGCGGCCACGCCCGGGGCCTACGGACCCCCAGGATCTTCCGCCTCGCCGACTGCGCCGACGACTGCGCGGCGACGGTCGTCGAGCTCGGAACCGGGCCGGTCATCGCGGTGGGGTATTCGATGGGCGGCCCGGTGGCGCAGTTGATGTGGCGCCGGCACCGGGATCTCGTCGACGGTCTCGTCCTTTGCGCGACGAGCGCGGGCTTCGCGCCGCACCGGCTGATGCGCAACGCGTACCAGGCCAGCATGCTCGTCGCCACCGCGATGGCGCGGGTCGCGTGGCCGTCGCGTCTGTTCCCGCCCGTACCGATGGTGAACCTGCGTCCCGCGACGATGCCCACGTGGGCGGCCGCCGAGATGCGCCGCCACGATTGGCGCATGATCATCGAAGCGGGTCACTCGATCAGCACGTACAGCGCGCACCGCTGGATCGGCGACGTCGACGTGCCGACCGCGGTCGTGTGCACGACCGAAGACCGCGGCGTGTCGCCCTCGTTACAGCTCGCGACCGCGGAGACGATCCGCGGCGCGACCGTGCATTCAGTCGCCGACGGGCATCTCGCCTGTGCGAACACGCGCTTCGTCGACCCCTTGCTCGAGGCCTGCCTCGACGTCGCCGGCCGCATCGACTGACGCCGAGCGCGCCGCGACCACCTCGGCCCACCAGCCAGGCCGTTCGCGGCGCGCCCACTGTTCGGGTACCCAGCCGCGCACCATGGAACGCAACGAGTCGAAGTCGGACAGCGCGAACATGATGTGGCCGACGATGACGAAGACCAGTGCGATGAAGATCCAGTCGTGCACGAACGTGGCGCCGGTCCGGATGTTGTCGGGAAAAGGCTCGAACCACCGCATGATCGAGCCGGTCGTCAACATGAGCACGATCGAAGCGCCGACGAACACCGCGTTGAGCTTTTGACCGGGGTTGAACTTGCCGAGTTGCGAGGACGAGCGCGTACGGCGCGACCACCAACGCCGGTCGTCGACCGTCCAACGGTTGAACCGTGAGACATCGCGGCGCAGCTGGCGACCGGACGGCATCAGCAGCCCGATGAGCAGCGGCACCGGAAGCAACAAGCCGGCGTACACGTGGATCGTCTTCACCGCGTGACGATGCGCTACGATCGTCGACAGCGGGCTGGCGTACAGCGACGCGCCCGTGAGCAGCAGCACGAGGAACAACGTCGCATTGCACCAGTGGACGACCCGTTCCAACCGATCGAAGCGCGGGAACGATTTGACCTTGGTGCTCACGCCGACGTGGGCTGATCGTCGCGGCCGTTGCTTCGGCCGACCCACCCGTCGACGTCGTAGCCATCGTTTTCCCAGTAGCCCGGGATGACGTGGTCGACGACCTCGATGCCGTCGAGCCACTTGCACGACTTGTATCCGTACATCGGCGCCACGTACAGGCGCGCCGGCCCACCGTGGTCACTGCTGAGCGGCTTGCCCTCCAGGTCGTACGCGACGATCACGTCTTCGCGGCGCGCCTGATCGAGCGTGAGACTCTCCGTGTACACACCGTCGAACGACGTGAAGCGCAATGCCTTCCCGGCAGTCTGCACGCCGGCCTTGTCGAGCAGGTGACTCAGTCGGACGCCGGTCCAGCGGACGTTGCGCACGCGCCACCCGGTGACGCACTGGAAGTCCTTGGTAATCATCGTCGGCGGCATCGCGCGCAGCTCGTCATAGGTCAGCGTGAACGGTCGCTGCACGAGACCTTTGACGGTGAGCCGGTAGACCTGCGGCGCACGCTTCGGGAAACCATCGGTGACCGTGTAGAACCGGAAATGGTCTCCGATGGGCAAGAAGGACGCCGCCTTGGGCGTATGGCCGGCGAGGAAGTCCTGCACCCTGGCGCCGAAGAGCACTCCGGCGGCGCCCGCCCCGATGAGCCCGAGAAACACCCGACGCCCGATCGGAGAACCTCTATCGGTCACCAGCTACTCCGCGATCTCGCGGATCTTCTGAATTCGCTCCGCAGAGTGGTTCGCGTCGACGCCCTGGATCTGCAACAGCTCGTCGCGCGCGGCCTCGGCGATCGCCGCTGCGTTCGGGTCGGCCGCGGCGAGTCGCGCCTCGATACCCTCGGCCATGATGCGCTCGGCTTCGTCGATCAGCGCCGCCACCATCTCCGACTCGGGCACCACGCGTACGACCTGACCCTTCACGAACAGATGGCCCTTGCCGCGTCCGGCGGCGATACCGAGATCGGCCTCGCGCGCCTCGCCGGGTCCGTTCACGACACACCCCATCACCGCGACCTGTAACGGGATGTTGCGCGCCGCTAGTGCAGCTTGCGCGTCGGTGGCGACGCGGATCACGTCGACCTCCGCGCGTCCGCACGACGGGCACGCGATCAGGTCGAGTCCCTTGCGTTCTCGCAGTCCCATCGCCTCGAGCAAGGTGCGCCCGGCCTTTGCCTCCTCGACTGGATCCGCAGTGAGTGAGAATCGAATCGTGTCGCCGATGCCTTCGGCGAGCAACGTGGCGATACCGGCCACACCCTTGATCAGACCCTGAGGCACGACGCCGGCCTCGGTGACGCCGAGATGCAACGGATGGTCCGTCGTCTCCGAGAGCAACCGGTATGCGTCGATCATCAGGGGCACGCTCGACGCCTTCACCGAGATCTTCACGTCGTCGAAGTCGACCTCGCGGAACAGGTCGAGCTCGTGCATTGCGGACGCGACCATCGCCTCGGCCGTGATGCCCCCGTGCCGCTCCGCCATCGCCGGGTCGAGCGACCCCGCGTTCACGCCGATGCGGATCGGGACGCCGCGCGCCTTGGCCTCGGCCGCGACCAGCTTGATCTGGTCGGGCTTGCGGATGTTGCCCGGATTGAGACGGAGCGCGTGCACTCCGGCTTCGAGCGCGCCGAGCGCGAGCTTGTGCTGGAAATGGATGTCGGCGACGATCGGCACCGGCGAGCGGGGCACGATCTGCGCCAACGCTTCGGCCGCCTCCTCCTCGTTGCAGGTGCAGCGCACGATGTCGCAACCCGCGGCCGCGAGTGCATAGATCTGCGCCAGCGTGCCGTCGACGTCGGCCGTCTTCCTGGTGGTCATCGACTGGATCGACACGGGCGCGTCGCCACCAACAGCGACGCGGCCCACCATCACCTGGCGAGTTCGGCGACGAGGAGTCACCTCGTCAGCCTACGGCGGGCACCGAGCCGCGGCAGGTCCCCGCACCAAACCTTCATCTGGCGCGCTCAGAAGGGGTTCGCGACGGGGTTCGTGATGTCGAGGAAGAGGCTCGACAAGAAGATGAACCCGAGGACCGCAACCACCGCGACGGTGATCGGTAGCAGCTTGGCCGCGTCGACCTGGACCCGTCGACGGCGGACCCTCGACGCGACCCTCTCGTAGAGCGCGATCGCGATGTGCCCACCATCGAAGGGAAGGAGCGGGAGAAGGTTGAACAGCCCGACGAAGATGTTGATCGCGATCAGGAGCCCGATCACGCTGACCCAACCGGCCTTCACCGCGTCGCTCGCCAGCGCGCCGACGCCTGCCGGCGACACGAAACGCTTCGACTGGTCGGTGTGACTGCTGGTATCGCCCGAAAGGATGCGGAAGTAGTTGGAGATCCCGGCCGGCGAGAACATGCTGCCGATCGCCTTGATCGACTGCCAACCGATATCGGCAACCTGCAGCGGTGCCTGCACGACCGACGTGAGGATCCCCGGGTGCGCGACGACAGTGCGCGGCGCCACGCCCGCGACGACCCGCTTCAAGCTCGGGTCCGCGCTTTCTTGGAGCTTAACCGGGACTTCGAGCTGCGCGCCGCCGCGTCGTACGAGAAAGCGCACGACACCGCCGACCTGGGCGGGATGACCCGGCGGGTTGATGAGTTGCTGCACCTCCGGCCAGCTGTTCACGGTCGTGCCATTGACGGCGACGACGGTGTCGCCGGGCCGAAGTCCGGCGGCCGCGGCTCCCTGGGTCGTGTCGGCCAGCGTCAAAACCGCGCGTTGGCTGCGGAAATCTCCGGCAAAGAAGAGAACGACGAACATCAAGATGATGGCGAGGACGAAATGCACGGCCGGTCCGGCCGCCGCGACGAACACCTTTGGACCCGTACGCTTGTTGCGATAGGCGCGGGGTTCGTCCTCGGGCGCGACCTCCTCGAGGTTGGTCATTCCGATGATGCGGCAGTAACCGCCCAGCGGAACGGCCTTGACGCCGTACTCGGTCTCGCCTCGGGTGATCGACCACAGCCGCGGGCCGAAGCCCACGAAGAACTGGGTGACCTTCATGCCCGAGCGTTTGGCGGCAAGGAAGTGACCGAGCTCGTGCAGCATGATCATCACGAACAGCGCCACGATGACCGCGACCACCGCGGCCTGCGTCGGGAACAGGACCGCGCCGATCACCAGAGCCACGAGCACTCCGCTCGTGAGCGTGAGGGCCCGGCGCGGATCGACGTCGACGCTCTCGAACGGATCGCTTACCCTCACGCGGCTCCCCTGGACTCGGCAACGAGCACGGCCCGCTCGCGAGCGCGGCGATCGGCTTCGAGCACGTCGGCAATCTCATCGGCGGTTCCGGCGCCTTCGCTCAGCACTTCTTCCACGACCGCGGCGATCTCGGTCCACGCGATGCGACCGCCCAGAAACGCGTCGACCGCCACCTCGTTGGCCGCCGAGAGGATCGCCGGGGCGGTGCCCCCGACCCGTCCCGCCTCGTAGGCAAGTGCCAGGCACCGGAACGTGGCGAGATCGGGGACCTCGAAGTCGAGCCGCCCGAGGGTCGACCAGTCGACCGCACCGTACGGCTCCGGCAGCCGGTTCGGCGCGCCGAGCGCGAGCGCGATCGGCAGGCGCATGTCGGGCATGGACAGCTGCGCGATCGTCGCGCCGTCGCAGAACTCGACCATGCTGTGCACGACCGACTGGGGGTGCACCACCACATCGATCCGATCGAACGCGACGCCGAAGAGCTCGTGCGCCTCGATCACCTCGAGTCCCTTGTTCATCAAGGTCGAGCTGTCGACAGTGATCTTGGCGCCCATGCTCCACGTCGGGTGCGCGAGCGCGTCGGCGATCGTGACGTCACGGAGCTGTTCGCGCGTTCGGCCCCGGAACGGACCGCCGCTCGCGGTCAGCACGATCCGGCCGACCTCGGATGCCCGCCCGGCGCGCAGACACTGCCACACCGCCGAATGCTCGGAGTCGACCGGAACGATCTCCCCGCCCCCGGCCGCGCGCGCCTTGGCGACGACCGGACCGGCGGCGATGAGGCTCTCCTTGTTCGCGAGCGCGAGTCGCTTCCCGTTTTGCAACGCCGCGAGAGTCGCGGGGAGCCCGGCGAACCCGACGACGGCGTTGAGCACGACGTCGGCCGAGGCGAGCGACGAGAGCTCCGCGAGCACGTCCGGCTGCCCGGCACACGCTCGGGCCATGTCGGCCGGGACGTCGAACTCGGCCGCCTGGCGCGCGAGCAGTTCGGTGTCACGACCGGCCGCGAGCGCGACGACGCGGTACTCGTCGCGGTGATGCGAAAGGACGTCGAGCGCCTGAGTGCCGATCGATCCGGTCGATCCGAGGATGACAACGCCGCGCGCCATGCCCGCGAGGTTAGGGTCCGAAGCGAGCCCGGCGGTTCCGGCTCGCACTGGCGAGCCGATTTCGGTCAGGCCAACTTCAGCGCCACTGCGAGGTAGTAGGCGATCGGCAGACAGAACAGGATGCCGTCGAAGCGGTCGAGCACCCCGCCGTGTCCAGGCAGCAACGCTCCGAAATCCTTCAGCCCGAGGTCCCGCTTGATCATCGACTCGCACAGATCGCCCAAAAAGGCGCCACCCGCGACCAACACGCCCAGCAACACGCCGCCGTAGTGACGGTCCCAGGGCGTGATCTGGCTCACGACGACCCAACCCAGCAGGACGGACGCGGCCATTCCCGCGAGCGTTCCCTGGACGCTCTTGTTCGGTGAGATCTTCGGCGCGATCGGCGTGCGTCCGAACTGCGACCCGACGAAGAAGCCGAGCACGTCGTACGCGATGGTGCAGATCGCCACGCCCAGGAGCAGCCCGACGCCATCGCGCCGCGCGAGCAGCAAGCCCACGAACCCGCCGAGCCCGCCGATGTACGCGAACCCGAGCACGGTCGTGGCGATGCCGAGGAGCGGGCGGCCGGGCGTCACTTCCCACAAGAACCAGAGCATCGAGACGACGACGACGAGCGCGAAGTAGATCGGGTACGCGCCGATTCCGTAGTGCTTCACCGCCAGCGGAAGGCTTGCGCTCGCGACGAGCGCAAGCAGAGTTGCGGAGGGCAGACCCTTCGTGCGCAGCGCGTTGCTGAACTCGATCGACGCGACGCCGATGATCACCGCGGCCAGCAAGGCTGTGGTGGTGCGACCTTCGACGAAGCACACGAGCGCCAGGATGACGATCGTCGCGGCCGTCATGATTGCGGTCGGCAGGTCTCGTGCCGGGGCCGCGTTCCCATTCGTCGGATCCGCCTCGAGTGGTGCCGCCCGGCGCGCCGGCCGCGGCAGCGGCGCGGCGGCGGGCGCGGTCGCGCCACCCCCGCCGCGATCCGCCCGGAGCACACGGGGACGACGCCGGCGACGCTGCGCGAGCGCCTCGGCGAACTCGGCTTCCTCGTCGACCGGCTCGGCCTCGGAGAGCGCGCCGAGCCGTTCGTTTTCGCCGCTCAGGTCGTCACCGAAGTCGGCCTCGGCCCAGTCGGAGCCTTCGGCCCGAAAACGCGGCGACGCTCCTCCGATCGGTGCCCAGGCATCGAGGTCCTCGTTGATCGGCTGCTCGCCGGTGTCGTCGGCGAAGATCGCCGGAACCGCGCCGGTCGGCGGTTCGGTCCAGTGCGGAAGCGGCGGCATTTCGATCGCCGGGTCGGGAGGCGGCGACTGCGCCTCTTGCTGTTCGGCGTTCTGTTCGACGTTGTCGTCCTCGGCGCTCCCCACGATCGGTACCGCCGCGCGATGGGCGAAGGTCGGCGGCGTTTCCGGCTCCTCCGGGGCGACGGCCGGGAGGTCGAGTGCGTCGCGGTCGTCGCGGTCGTCGCGGTCGCCGCGGTCGCCGCGGTCGTCGTCACGGACGACCGGCGTCTCCTTCGCGCCCAGGATCCGAACACCCTCGACGGGTGTCGCGGTCGTAGGGTCGGATTCGTTGTCCCTCACGTCGTCCTCCCAGGGGCCTGACCAGGGTAGGGGCTCACCGTCGCGGCTTGCATGTCGTCCCGGCCCAACCTGACCGGCGGCACGCGCTCACACCTCGAGCAGCTCTTTTTCCTTGTGACCGACCAGCGTGTCTATCTCGGCGACGATCTCGTGGGTGAGCTTCTCGAGCTCCTTTTCGATGCGGGTCAGCTCGTCGTCGGAGATCTCGCCGTCCTTGGCCTGGTGTTCGAGCTCTTGGCGAATGCTGCGCCGGACGTTGCGCACCGCCACCCGGGCGTCCTCCGCCAGCTTCTTGACGACCTTCACGAGCTCCTTGCGCCGGTCGGTGGTGAGCTCGGGAAACGTGAGGCGGATCACCGCGCCGTCGTTGCTGGGATTCACGCCGAGGTCGCTCGCCTGGATCGCCTTCTCGATCGCCTTCAGCGCGCCCTTGTCGTAGGGCGCGACGACGAGCACCCGCGCCTCGGGAACGGAGAAGCCCGCAAGCTGCTGCAGCGGCACTTCGGAGCCGTAATAGTCGACCCGAAGCTTCTCGACGAGCGCGGGCGTGGCCCGGCCGGTGCGGACCGCGCCGAACTGATCCTGAAGATGGACGACGACCTTGTGCATCTTGCCGTTCGCCTCGTCGACCCTGGCGTCGGTCACTTGGACTCCTTCGGATGCACGAGCGTGCCGATCGGCTCGCCGGTCAGCGCCTTGGTGATGTTCCCGGGCTGCATCACATCGAACACGATGATCGGAAGCGCGTTGTCCATGCAGAACGTGATCGCCGTCGAGTCCATGACCTGAAGGCCGCGCGCCAGCAGGTCGAAATGGCTCAGTTTTTCGATCTTGACCGCATCGCGATCGGTGCGCGGGTCGGCGCTGTACACGCCGTCGACGCCCGAGTGCGTCCCTTTCAGGACGGCCTCCGCGCCGATCTCGGCCGCCCGCAACGCGGCCGTCGTGTCGGTCGTGAAGTAGGGATTGCCGTTGCCGGCTGCGAAGATCACCAGCCGGCCCTTCTCGAGATGGCGAATCGCCCGCAACGGGATATACGGCTCGGCGACCTGCGCCATCGTGATCGCGGTCTGTACGCGCGTCGGTTGACCGAGCGACTCGAGCGCGTCCTGCAGCGCGAGCGCGTTGATGACGGTGGCGAGCATCCCCATGTAGTCGGCGCGGGCACGGTCCATACCTCTCGTCGCGCCGGCGAGACCGCGGAAGATGTTGCCGCCGCCGACGACGATCGCGATCTCGACGCCCAGATCCGCGCGCGCCTTGGTGACCTCCTCGGCGATCCGCTGGACGACCGCGGCGTCGATGCCGAAGCCGATGGACTGGTCGGCGAACGCCTCGCCCGAGAGCTTCAGCACGACCCGGTGGTACCCGCTCGTGGTCATCGGCAACTCCTCTCGTGCGGGGATCCTGCGGATCGACGGGTGTGGGCTTTCGCGTTCGGGCTATTCCTCTCCGATCTTGACCCGCGCGAGCCCACGGACGAGCGCGTCGGGGCCGAGCGACTTCACGACCGTTTCGATCGTCTGCTTGTTGTCCTTGACGAACGACTGTTCGAGGAGAACCACCGATTTGTAGAAGCCGTTCATCTTGCCCTCGTTGATCTTCGGCCACGCCTGCTCGGGCTTGCCCTCTTCGCGGGTCTGGGCCTCGTAGATGTCTCGCTCACGCGCGACCGCTTCGGGCGGGACCTCGTCGCGTGCGACGTAACGCGGCGCGGCGCTCGCGATATGGAGTGCAACGTCGTGCGCGACCTCTCGCGCTCGAGCGTCACCGCGGTCGACCCCGCCGAGCTCGACCAGCACACCCACGGTGCCGCGATCGTTCTGCAGGTGCTTGTACCCGTCGAGAAGACCGTCAGTGGTTGCAAACCGGAAGACGCGTCCGAGCTCGATTTTCTCGCCGAGCGTCCCGGAGAGTCCCTTGACGTAGTCGTCGACCGTCTCGCCGTCGATCTTCTTCGCGCCGATGTCCGTGTCGCCTTCGTCGACGACGAGCCGGGTGAGCGCGGTGAGCGCCCGGCCGAATGCCTCACCTTTGGCGACGAAGTCGGTCTCGCAGTTCAGCTCCACGACCGCGCCGACATCGTCGCTGACGAGTACCTCGACCGCGCCCTGGTCGGCGGCGCGACCCCCGCGCTTCGCCGCACCCGCGATGCCCTTCTCCCGCAGCCAGTCCTTGGCGCGCTCGAAGTCGCCGTCGTTCTCGAGCAACGCCCTCTTGCAGTCCATCATCCCGGCGCCGGTCATCTTGCGCAGCGCCGCGACGTCCTTGGCGGATATGTCGGCCATCTGATCAGCCCTCGTCCGTCGCCGCGCTCGCGGCCTCGGTGAGCGTCGCGACTCCGCCATCGTCGCTCGCGGCTTCCTCGGCGCCGACCGCGTCATCGACGACGGGCTCACCGACGGCCTCCTCGGCGGCCTTGTCACTGCCGGGCTCGTCGCCCTCGGCCTGGTCACCGCTGTCCTCGGGGGATTTCGCCGAATCCTTCGCCAGGCGGGCGCGCTCTTCGATCTCGCGCTGCTTCGCGGCGGCCGCGTCGCGGGCTTCGGACTGCCGGCGGTCGAACTCCGCCTGCTCCTCGGGCGTCCGCTGCGGCTTGACCGGCGCGGACGGCGCTGCTGCTTCGGAACGCGTTCCGGGCCGCGCGCCCCGGCGACGCGCGATCTCGCGCCCTTCGGTGACGGCGTCGGCGATCACCCGGCACATGAGCTGCGCCGAACGGATCGCGTCGTCATTGCCCGGGATCACGTAATCGATGATGTCGGGATCGCAGTTCGTGTCGACGACCGCGACAACGGGTATCCGGAGCCGGTTCGCCTCGGTAACGGCGATGTGCTCCTTCTTCGTGTCGATGATGAACACGGCAGAAGGGAGCCGCTCGAGGTTCTTGATGCCGCCCAGGTTGCGCTCGAGCTTTGCGAGGTCGCGACGGACCTTGAGGCCTTCCTTCTTCGACATCAGATCGACCTCGCCGGAGTCGACCTGGCGTTGGAACTCGCGCAGCTTCGCGACGCGCGAGTGCACTGTCTGGAAGTTGGTGAGCATTCCGCCGAGCCAACGGAAGTTGACGTATGGCATCCCGCACCCGTTGGCCGCGTTCTCGATCGGTTCCTGCGTCTGCTTCTTGGTGCCCACGAAGAGCACGATCCCGCCGTTGGCGACGGTCTCGCGTACGAATCGATAGGCACCGTCGATGCGATCGAGCGTCTGGTGCAGATCGACGATGTAGATGCCGTTGCGCTCGCCGAAGATGAAACGACGCATCTTCGGATTCCAGCGCCGGGTCTGGTGACCGAAGTGAACTCCGGCCTCCAAGAGTTGCTTCATGCTCACGACGGCCACGGCCGCGCCTCCCCTAGGTTGGATCTTCCGCCCGCGCGAGCACCGATCGGTCGAAAGCCGTCGGCACCACCTTGGGATCACGGGCGTGCGAATGGTTGAGTGCGGCATCCGGAATCGGTCCGGAAGCTCGTTCAGTGTAGCGGCCCCGTCTCGGTTCATCCGAGGCGAATCGGGCTGCGGTGCAGGCCGGAAGTCCGGGGACGGCTAGGGCACGGGTGCCGAACCCGGCAGCCCGGCCATCAGCGCCCGGCGCTCCTCGATGCGCCGAGCGAGGGAGCTCGCCGCTGCGTCGGCGGCGATCGGCGCGAGGTGTACCCGCACCGGGAGGCCGGCGGACGCGAAGAGCCGCATCGGATCGACGAACACGTCGCCGACCCGCAGTCCGAGATGCAAAACGGCGGGATCGTGGTGCTCACCTCGCCCGCCCGTGGTTCCCACCACCTCGCCGCGTGCGACGACCTCGCCCCCGCGCACGCGGATCGACGCGAGGAACGAGTACGAGGTCCGCAGGCCGCCGGCGTGCCGGACGACGACGTGACGGGCGCTCGCGACCACCCCGGCGAACACGACCGTCCCTGCTCCCGCGGCGCGCACCAGCGTGCCCGGAGCGGCCGCGAAATCGACCCCAAGGTGCCCGCGGCCGTAACGGGTCAGCGGCGCGCGGAAGGGACGCGCGACCCGACCGGCGACCGGGCGCAGCCACGAGTCGACACCCGACGCGGGCGCCGGCGCGAGCGTCAGCACGCCGATGATGGCGAGGAGGATGAGTGTCGGAGCGGCCTTTGTGCGCATGCGCCGAACGTACGCGTGAACGCGCCGGCGATAGCCGGTGCGGAACGGGTGTGCAGCGAAATCGTCGTCCGGCGACCGGTTCGGTGCAGGAGTCGGCGCGCAGACGTCGGTCAGGTCAGTTAGCCCCGATCGTTCACGGGAACTGCTGAGTGGTGTTCAGCGTGCGTGAGAGCGCTTGACGGCGCGCTGTGCTCGGGCTTGTCGCGGTCCGCGAGCGACGCGAGCACGGTGGGGGCCGTGTCGGGACGTGTTCGGGCGT
>JBBQTI010000051.1:0-27157 GCA_038213435.1 Acidimicrobiia bacterium | reverse complement strand
AACGCCCGACCCGTCCCCTTCGACGCGCACCCTCGCGTTGACCGGGAGCAACTCCGGTGGCGCGCTCGTCGGTCTCGGGTCGCTCGTGGTCGGCGGCGCCATATGGGCCCTCGCCGGGCACGGCCGAAGCCACGACACCTCTCGCACCACGCGACGCCGACGACGCCGCGCGCGCCCGTGGCTGTACGTCACGATGCCGGGCGACGCGGTCTGACCGAACGCCGCGCGCTGTCGGTGAGGGGTGGCGATGGGTCGCCTGCTCGTCAGCGACGTCGGCGCCACCACGGCTCCGGCGCGTTGCGCCGGACGCTCAGTTTCTCGGCGTAGAGCACCGCCTCGCTGCGTACGTGCGGAGGGACTGCGCTCGTCGCAACCTGGCGCCCGTCGGTGGCCGGTGTTGGAGACGGCTCGCCCGGACTCGGTGCCGCGCCGAGCGTGGTCCCGACGAGGTGCAATGCCAGGTCGGCGCGCTCGAGGGCGCGGCCGCGTTCCTCGGCGACTGCGCGCCACTTTTCTACCTCGGCGCGCAGGAGCGTCAGCTCCGCCGCGGCGACGGCTTCGGCCAGCTCGGTGCGGAGTCGCGCGAAGCGGTCGGTCCCGATGAGGGCCGCAGCGGTCGGGGGCGACGATGTGACGACGGGAAGGACGAGCTCCCGCTCGACCGGGCGCGCGAGGTCGAGTGGACCGAGGCCCGCGGCTTCCAGATCGCCCACGGGGATTCGCCAGACGCGCGCGTTTGGTTCATCGCAATCGGTGTCTTTGTAGGCGCCCGGGAAAACGCCCGCCGCAAGTCGTCGCCGGATCGAGCCGCTGTTCATTCCCGTCGCGCTCTCCGCCTCGCGGATGGTGAGGGCGCGGACGGCAGGCTCGATCGGTTGGCCGCCCGAGTTCGTGGAGATCATCGCGGGTCTACCTCGCCCGCGAATGCGCCCCCGACTCGCGTCGGCGTCGCCACGGAGCGCGGGGCCGCCAGCCGAGGTCGCTCGCGACGAGACCGAGTGCGAATATCACCAGGGGGAGGACGAGGAGCGCGACGAACACGGCTTTCGGGTGGTGCGCGAGCGCGGATTTGCCGAGGTTGAAGAGGGGTCCGGGCGCGAGCGCCTTGGGTGGCGCGATCCGCGGCGCGCCAAAGTTGAAGGGCGAGAAGTACAGCGGTGGCGTGCTGTTCCTCGCGCCGGCCACGGTCGTCGTAGTCCTGGTCGCCGGGGCGCCGGTCTGCGCGTGCGCGTTCGTCCGACGTTTGGGCCGCAGGCTCTTTGCCGTCTCGGCGGTCGGCGGCTTGTGGCGCGTGACGCCGAACTGCAACTGCGCCGCCGAGGTAGGCGGCGACCCCCCCGGCGTCGACACGAACGGACCCGTCGGCGCGGTGGTGGTCGAGCTCACGGGCGGTATACCGGATGCGATTGTCAAGGTCGACACGATCGACGGGCTCGGCTCGAAGGCGAGCACGTTCGGGTCGAGCGCAACGCCGAGCGCATCGGTCACTGGGCCGGTTGCCGAAGAACCGCTCGCGATCGTCGTCGATGTTGTGGTGGTTGTCGTTGTGTCCGTTGTGGCGGTCACGGTCGTCGTCGTCGGAATGGTCGAGGTCGTTGAATCCGCAGCCACGGTCGTGGAGGTCGTCGTGGTCGTCACCATCGGTCGGATCGGCAGTGACAACGCACCATTGAGGCCGCCCTCGTCGCCCGCGCACTGCTTCGTCCCGTCGGGGATCGCGCCCACGTCGAGGTTGTCGTCGACCAGCCTCGCGGTGAGGCTGGTCGGATCCTGATGTGCTACCCGTGCCAGCGGGGTGCCGCCGACCGTCGCACTCGAAAGGTGCACTGCGAAGGGCCCGACCGGGCAGTCGAGCATGTACGGCCCGGCCGCGTCGCGCACGGGCTCCTGTTGCGACCACAGGAGCTCCATCGACCCACCGAGGGTGGCCGTTCCGGTTGTGGTGTCGACGGTACCGGCGAAGTCGCTCATGGCCGCGGCTCGCACTGTGAATCGCCCGAACGCGGGGTCGGGGGTCGCGACCGAGACGTCGACGAGCGCGAACGCGAGACGATCGCGCGGGATGGTGAAGGCGCCGTCGGAGGCGACGCCGACGGTGATCGGGAAGGGCGTCGTGAAGGTCGCGACGTCGGTCGTTCGGGTCAGCATCGCCACGTTCAGTGAGATACGCACGGGCAGACGACCCACCGGCTCGGCGCCGGCTCGTGAGAACCACGTGGGGCCGACGACCGCGAGGACGACCGCGTAGTACGCGATCACCGCCACCAAGCGGCGTCGAGAACCTCCACCTCCCAACACGCCGGCGCCCCCTCGTCGTCCTGACCGGGTCAGCGTTCAGGATACGTCAGGGCGCGGGTGCGAAGCACCAAGGCGGGGACGGAAAGTGGCCTTTCCGGCGCCGCGGTTACGGACGAAGGCCGCGAATCGTCAGGACTGTGGTTCTGGGCGGCGTCGCCCGCGAACGGCGAGAATCGCACCCGCGGCAACGATCACGGCAGCGCCCACCGCGACGAGCGCCCAGAGTCCGCCGTTCCCGGACGACTTCGTCGTCTTGGCCCTGCTCGGCGCGGTCGTCGTGCCCGGTGTCGTGGTCGTGGTCGTGGTCGCTAGGGGCAGAGGAGTGCGGGTCGGGGCGAGCCGGCCCTCGAAGCCCGCGATCGTGCGCTGCGGATCCGGGGCGCGGATCCACTTCTCGTTGTTGGGTGGTGGCGCCGTCGCGTCCGGGGCCGGGGCGCCGACCCACGCGTTCGTGCCGTCCGACGCGTAGAAGATGAGCAACGTACCTTGCGAATCGGTCTTGACGCTGAGTCGGGTCACGGGCAGGGATGACGGCGGTCGCTCGTTCGGAGGATTTTGGAATACCGAGTAGGCGACCCAGGTCTGCATGAAGGCGGTCGCCTGGTTTGCATCGAGCGTGCGCGGCTTTTCCCCGGGCGAGTTGACCACGGCGCCAACTACCGAGATGCCCGTCAGCAGCTCCGGCGGTAACGCGGGGACAGTCGTGGAAGTAGTGGAGGTAGTGGAAGTCGTCAGAGCATTGGCGGAGCCCGCGGTCAACGCGACGGACAGCGCCGTCCACGCCAGCACGCACGTGAGCCATACCAGCACGGCACGGCGCGAGTTCCACTTCGAACGGGTGGGCACAGGTACCTTGGAGAAAGAGTTCAGCGAGCGGGCGTGAGTGCCGAGTCGGCACGAGTTTGCACAAAGGAACGTTAAACCGTTGAGGGGAGCGAGTCTCCCCGCTCCCCTCAAACCGGATTCTCGTCCTGGGACCGCCCTGCGGGCGGCCCCAGGCGCACTACGAAGGTTCGGCTTAGCCGTCGCCGCACGCGAGGGCCGTCGCCCCTGGCGTGTTGGCCGCGGCGATCGCGCAGCCGGCCGGCGACAACGTCGCGATGACGTGGGCGGCGCCGCTCTTCAGCACGATCTTCTGGCCGAACGTGCCGGTTTGGGGGCCGATCGCCCGGATGGACGGCGACGACGGGTTGCCACTGCCGGTGGGCAGGGACTTGGCGGCCGAGAGCACGGTCGGCTGGAATCCCAGCGTGATCGTGTTCGGGGTGCCCGGACACAGAGCCAGGGTCGTGGGCAGGTTCGGGAAGACGAAGTCGTAGTGCCCACCTGCCTGGGTGCCGTCGCCGGTCGGTTGTCCGACGACGTAGCCCGCGAACGACAGGACCGAAGTCGGGAACAGGACCTGGCCGTTGCTGGTCGGCGGCGGGCTGCCCAGGCCTGAGCCGTACGATCCCGGGTCCTCCCACTTGGAGACGACGCCGAAGCCGTCGAAGGTGCCGCCGGTCGGCGGGGTGCCGCAGTCGTCCTGCGTGGCCACCAGCGACGGGTTGAGGTTGATCGTGGCGCCCAGCAGTCCCATCGAGGCCTCGCCCGGCGAGCCGCCGCTGGCTTCACCGATCACGATCGTGGTCGTCGTCGACGGGCACACGTCCGGAGAGGTGAGTACCGCGGTGGTGCCGGCCTGTGTCGCGATGGTGCTCGTTGTGTTACCCGGCAGCATCGTGACCTTCAGGTGGATGTCGGCTGCCCCGAAGCCGGCGCCGGCAAGCGTCGACGTGATCGTCCCCGTTCCGTTGCAGGAGAAAGAGGCAACCGGAGCCGGGGTGACCAGCGTGACGACGCCCGATACGGAGCCCACGTTATGAGGGGCCGCCGTCGTTCCGTTGAACCCGCGCGTCACGGTGTAGGTGCCGATCCCCCCGCCGATGGGAGCTGCCCCGAAGCCGGTGACGTTCATCTGCTCCGCCTGGACCTGGATGACGACCGAGCCGCTCGACGGGAAGTTGGACCGCGTTCCCACCGGTATGTTCGTCTGAACGGCGGTCACATTTGCCGTCAGCGCCGTGGTCTGCGCCGCCTGGTTCGTGTATTGGCGGGTGTTCTTGTCCGCCGGGAACGAAGGAACGGTGGCGGTGGCAGCCGGCGAGAAGGTGGCCGCGCCGAGCGTGATCACGTCCGGGTAGGTGCACGCCGCGGGCGGCCCCTGGACTCCGGCCGTGACCGGGTCATTGTCGACGGTCACCGTAGTGGTGTTCACAAACGCCGTGATCCGCGAGCCGACCTTGAACGGTCCGCCGCTCACGCTCTTTCCGACGTCTCCTGCCATGAACAGTGCCGTGGGCGACGTGAGGTTGCTCGCGGCCGTAGCCGTGCACTTGGCGTTGAACAGGACGCGCGCACTCGTGTGCTCGATTGTCGCGGAGATGCCTGTTTCTGCGACACCGCTGTTCGGAGTCGACAGCGTGGCCTCGGTGCACGTCGCGAAGGTGCAGGCAGTCGGCCTGAGTATTTGGATAAAGGCGCCCCCGCCGAGTGCGGACGTGTTGTCCGGGTGCCACGCCGCGATCGGCCGACGGAGGTCGGACTGGTCGAGCGAGTTGGCCGCGAACGCGATCCGGCCGGTGGCTTCCGTGACGGGCTTGCTTATGGCATGCGCTGCGGCGACGGAACCGCCGAACGCGCGGGTCACGGTGAAGCTACCCGCGCCAGCACCCGCGCCGCCGGTGACGTTCATCTGTTCTAGCTCGACCTGGATGACGAAGGTGCCGGTCTGGGGGAACGAGGTCCGGTCCGTCACAGGAATTAAGGTCTGGACGTTCGTGATCGCGGCCGAGAGCGTCGTGGAGCCCTTCGCGACGACGTCGATCGTCACCTTGCGGGCCGCACCACGGTGCCATGCCGCGTTGGTCGCGTCGTGCATCTCGATCCGGCCTACGGAGAGCGTAGGTACGGTGCGCGCGTCGAATGAGCACGCGACCTTCAGGCCGCTCTGGCCGCCCGCCGACTTCGGGAAGATCCCGCTCGAGCACGAGTCGACCGCGAATGCCGGCGCGATAGGAATGAGCAACGCGGAAAGAAGCGCGGTTCCCCCCGCGAGTAACGCGAACTTGCGTAGGCGCATGGCCTCGGCCCCCCGATGTTCGTGGAAATGCAGCACCGTCCGGAGAACGGCACCGTTGTTTTCAGACGCTGTTACCGAACGGCGAACGGTACGGCGCGCCTGCAGACCGCGCCGGACAGAGAGTGGTTTAGCAGATGCCGCGCGCGTCTGGCAAAAACTGCCAAATCCGTGCCCACATCAACGACCGCCGGGGTGAAGCCGTGACGACCTTGCGGCCGCGCGAGGACGAGCTCGGAACGACAACGAGGCCCCGAGGCGCTCGCGCGCCTCGGGGCCTCGTGAGATGCCGGCCGGTCGCCCGGCTACGGACGGGTCAAGCCGCGGCGCCGTCGCGAGGCGAGCGCGAGTCCGCCGCCGACCAGTGCGATGCCGAACGCTGCGATCGGCCAGTCGGAACCACCCGTGCGGGGCAGTTGGCTCGGGGCCACCGTCGGAGCGGGCGCAGCAGTGGTCGGGGCCACCGTGGTGGTGGGTGCGGTCGTGGTGGTCGGGACTACCGCGCCGGGCGGGAAGATCTTCAACGTGTCGACGATGCTGCGCGGGTCCGACCCGCTGATCGGGAGCGCCAAGGCTGCGTTGAGCACGGCGCCGACGGGGCACGTAGACGGCGGGTTCGTGACCACCGGGACTGTGAACGTCGTGTCGGTGATGGTCGCGGTGTTCGCCGTCGCGTTGTACTTGACGCCGCCCGGGTTTGCGCTGCTGAGGTGCGCCGTGGTGGGGCCGATCGGACAGTTGGTGGCGCCCAGAGCCGCGATGTCGAGGAGGGTCTTGGACGTGCCGGTCAGCGTGACCAGACCCGATTTCGTGTTGAGGGTACCGGTGAAGTCGGACAAGGCGACAAGGCGAACGGTCACCGCAACAGTAATCGTCAACGTCTTCGGGGCGTACGTGATGCCGGATATCGGAAACGTGAGATTCCCGTTGCCGTCCGAGGTTCCGACCATCGTGCCCGTCAACGCGATGGCACTTGGAACACAGGGGAGCGGTGTGCACTGTTGGAGATTGAATGTCGTGGTGGCCTGCACCGTGACCTTGCCCGCGGGAAGGGAGGACGGCACGGTCGTGGTGGTCGTCGACGCGGTCGTCGTGGTCGTCGCCGCGGACGCGGGGTTAAGGAGGATCGCCGACGAAGCGGCCACGAGCGTCGCAGCCCCGATCACCGCTACCAAACGCCGCCGACCTCGCATAACTCGCCCAATCTGCCCGTTACCAATAAAATCAGGCCGGCCCAGTCGCCCCAAGCGCTTCTTCCGGTTGATGCTCACTCTTGTTCCCCCTGGCTACCGACGTATTCGGACGCGACAAGGGGCAGCGCTCTCGGAATCGCCCCTCGGCCCGTAGCATCGCTTATTCGACGTCGCTCTGGCAACTAACAGGGAAATTCAGTCCGCAGCGCGCGAAGGGATTGCATCGCACACGTCGCTTCTCGCGTGGCTCCTCGCGTGCCGCCGGGCGAGGACTGGCGGCCCAGAACCTATTCTGGGCAGGTTGCAGGAGCGTCCGGCGAGCGATTCGACGGAAAGATCGGAACCTGATGTACCCGTTCTGGGATATCGCCGTTTGGCCACTCATCCAGGCGGCACGGGCGCGGCGGATCGTCGAGATCGGTGCGCTGCGGGGTGAGACGACGGTCCTGATGCTCGAGACGCTCGGCGACGACACCGAGTTGCACGTCATCGACCCGGCTCCTGAGTTCGATCCGTCGGAGCACGAACACCGGTTTCCGGGGCGCTACATCTTCCACCGCGATCTGAGCCGCGACGTGCTCGACACCCTGGGCGCCGTTGACGTCGCGCTCGTTGACGGAGATCACAACTGGTACACCGTCGATCTCGAGCTGAGGATGCTCGCCGAGGCGGCGCGCACGGAGGGCGCGCCGCTCCCGGTGCTGGTCCTGCACGACGTGTTGTGGCCGTACGGCCGGCGAGATCTCTATTACGACCCGACCAACATCCCGGACGAGTTCCGTCAGCCATACGAACAGCAGGGAATGCGGCCCGGGGAATCGAACCTCTTGGCACGCGGCGGCATAAACCGGATGCACTACAACGCGGTGATCGAGGGCGGCCCGCGCAATGGCGTGATGACCGCGCTCGACGACTTCCTCGCGACGTTCGAGCGCCCGGTACGCACGGTGGTTCTCCCGGTGTACTTCGGTCTGGCGATCGTGGTCGAGCAGGCCCGCATCGATCGGGATCCCGAGATCGGCCGGGTGCTCGACCGGCTCGAGAGTGCGACCGGCAAGGACGGGTTGCTCGAGCTCGCCGAGTCGACGCGCCTGCAGGCCATCCTGTTCCAGCACAACGACTACTACGACCGCAACGACCGGATCGCCGCGGGTGTGGATCGCTATCTCGGTCTGCTGTCGTCCGCGCTCCTCGACGAGCTGTATCTCGATCACGAGCTCCGGCTGATCTACCTGGCCGACCGCATCCGCGAAGGCACCGCCCCCATTGCGGAGCAGATCGGCGCGCCGGCGCGGGAGCTGGAGCTGAGGTGGCAGCCGTTGGTCGAACGTCGGCGCGCGGGCCCGACGGCCGACGCGTGGCATGAAGGCACGAACCTGCCGTACGCGACGATGGGACGCGAGCGCCTCGAACGTCTGCACCGTCGCCTCGAGCTCGTTCGCAACGAGGGAATCGACGGCGACCTGGTCGAGTGCGGCACGGGCCGCGGCGGCGGCGCGATCTACATGCGGGGCTATCTCGAGGCGCACGACATGGGTCGCAAGCAGGTCTGGATCGCCGACCGGTTCCGGATCGAGAAACACCCCGACGACCTCATCGACGCGTACGCCGATCTCGACGCGGTCCGGGACGGCTTCGCGCGTTTCGACCTGCTCGACGAGCGGGTCCGGTTCCTGAAGGGCGAGCCGGGCGACGCCTTGCGCGAGGCGCCGATCGGAAACGTCGCCCTGTTGCGCGTCGGGCCAAGCGCACCCGAAGACGTGCGAAGTGTGCTCGAAGCGCTCTACCCGCGGATCGTGATCGGCGGCGTCGTAGCGATCGAGGGTTGCGACGTTCCCGAGTGCCGGCAGGCCGTCGACGACTTCCTCTCGGGGTGGGGGATCGACGCGCCGCTCGACCGCGACGACTGGTCGACGGTCTCCTGGCGCAAGAACGGGCCGGCGAGATCGCCGGGAGGTGGTGGCGAGCTCGGCCACCGGCGGGTTGCTCGTCTCGCCCGACCCGCGCCGCCCGATGCCGTCGACCTGTCGGTGATCGTCGTCTTCTACAACATGCGGCGCGAGGCCGCGCGCACCTTGCACTCGTTGTCGCGCGCGTACCAACGCGGCGTCGACAAACTCGACTACGAGGTCATCGTCGTCGAAAACGGTTCTGCGCCCGACGAGGTGCTGGGTGACGACTTCGTCCGGAGCTTCGGTGACGAGTTCCGTTACCTCGATCTCGGCGATCGGGCCACACCGACACCCGGCGACGCGTTGAACGCGGGTCTCGAGCTCGCACGCGGACGGCTTATCGCGTTCATGATCGACGGCGCGCACGTGTTGACGCCGGGCGTACTGCGCTACGGCGTCACGGGAATCCGCACGTACGGTCCCGCGATAACGGTGACCCAGCAGTGGTATGTCGGGCCGGGCCAGCAGCCCGACGTGATGTACGCCGGTTACGACACCGCCTATGAGGACGACCTGTTTTCGAACATCGAGTGGCCGCAGGACGGCTACCGCCTGTTCGAGATCGGGCATTTCATCGGCGACCGCGATTGGTTCGACGGCCTGTGGGAGAGCAACTGCATCTTCGTTCCCCGCCGGTTGCTCGAGCAGACCGGCGCCTTCGACGAACGATTCGCCGAGCCGGGCGGCGGCTACGCGAACCTCGAGCTGTACGAACGATTAGGGGCGATGCCGGGCGTCAACGTCGTGACGATCCTCGGCGAGGGGTCGTTCCACCAGCTCCACGGCGGCACCACGACGAACGTCGCCGACCCGAGCGATCGCCGGGCGACCATCACCGCGTTTGCCGACCACTTCGAGGCGTTGCACGGACGACCGTTTCGCGGAGCCGGCAAGACGTTGCACTACGTGGGATCGATGTTCCCGCGGGCGATGAAGACGCGCGCGCGGCGCAGGACGGGTGAGGCGTTCTACAAGGGGATCATCCCGCATGGTCCCGACGGTGTGCCCGAGACGCCGCGGCCGATACCGGACGATCTGCGGACGGGTTTCATCGAGGCGTACTGGAACAGCTTGGTGTGGCGCAGCTCGAGCTGGCTCGGCCGCCCGATCCAGACCCCGCCGACCGACCTGATGATCTATCAGGAGTTGCTCGCGAAGGTCCGGCCCGACTGGATCATCGAGACCGGGACCCTCAGCGGCGCGCGCGCGTTGTTCCTCGCGTCGGTATGCGAGGTGCTCGGTCACGGTCAGGTCGTGTCGATCGACGTGGAGCTCAATCCGAAGCGCCCGACCCATCCACGGATCACCTACGTCGAAGGTCGCGCGCAGGAGAACGCGACGGCCGAGCAGGTGCGCGAGATCGTGGGTCCGTCGCCGCGGGGTCTCCTGATCGTCGGGTCCCGGCCCGGGTCGAACCTGCGGATCCAGCGGGAGTTCGAGGCCTACCGGGAACTCGTCGCGGTCGGTTCGTACGCCGTGATCGAACAAACGGTCGTCAACGGCCACCCGGTCTGGCCGGGTTTCGGGCCCGGACCCTTCGAGGCCACATCGCAGCTGCTTGCCCGCCACAGCGAGTTCGCGGTCGATACCACGATGGAGAAGTACGGCCTGACCTTCAACCTCGGAGGTTTCCTGAAGCGTCTTCGTTGAGCGTCTCCACGCCGCGCCCGCGTCAGATGACGCCACGCTCGTGCGCGTCGATCGCCCGCGTCGCCGAATCCGCGACGATCGGGAGTGTCGTCGCAGGAACTTCGCCGAAGTAGACGCGCTCGTTCCGCGGTGGGGCGAAGGGTCGCCCTCGCAACGCGACGTACTCATCGTGCATCTCGCCCCATCCGAAGCGTCCGGACGTCGCCGCGCCGCCGTGGATCTGGTGAAACGTACCCTCTCCGAGGAGGACGACGAGCTGCGCGCCGTCGAGCTCGCACGCGCGGCGGAACAGGTCGTGGTTCGACAAGCCGCCACCCGGGAGCACGAAGCTCTCGTCGAGGCCGCCGAGCTCCTCCCACATCGAGCGGGGCATGAACATCCCGTTGCTCTCACCCATCGGCCGGAACCAGCCGCGGGCCGACGACGCCGCGAGCGTGCTGACGGTGAAGAGGCGGTAGCCGTCGCGGGCCCAGTCGATCTCGGCGAGCAGCGCGTCTTCCGCGGCGCGGTCGTACGTCGCGTCTGTCGCATCCATGTGCCGGGTGGGCCCGAGGTGCCACGCGAGGCTCGCCACGATCGGGCGGTCGGCGAGCCGCCGCGCGAGCATTGCGCGGGTAAGCAATCCGGGGCTCGCGATGCGGGCGCCGTCGAGGAAGAGCCCGATGAAATCGGCGCTCGCCATGTGCAGCCCGAGGTTCGCGGCGCGGGCCGGCGCGGGCGGAGCGGGATCTACGCGCGTGTGGCGCATGTGTCCGGCTACGCGGCGGAGCGCGGACCGATCGACGGGCTCGGGCGAGCCGTTGTCGACGACGATCACCTCGTAGTCGTCGGCGGCGATGCCGCGCTGGTAAGGAACCGACAGCGATTGCAACGTTCGCGGCAACTCCCGCGCCATGTCGTACGCGACCACAACCACGCTCAGGCTCGGCGACGGCGCGTTCAAAAGACCAAGGGCACCTGGTCGTGGGGATACCTCGACGGCGCGAAGAACCACGACTCGATGGCATAGCGCGTTTGCGTCATGGCCGGGTCGGCGGCGGTCCGGTGCAGGAACATGTTGTCGAACAACAAGGCGTCTCCTGGTCCGAAGACAGGGCGGAGGATCGGCGCTCCGTCGGCGACGTGTTGAACGACGGACTCACCGACCGACCAATCGAAGAACGCGCCGGCAGTGCCGGTCTCGGCGAGTCGATCGAAGCGGCGCGCGACGACGTCGAGGCCCGGCGCGGTATCGCCACAATGCGACAATGTCAGCCAGACGTTGACAGTTCGAATGTCGTTGCCGAGAAACGCGCCGTCCTGGTGCCAGTTCGTGCCCGACGTCGTCGGAACGCGGCGCAGTGTCCATTTCTTCACTGAGAGCGCGGGGCGTTCGCCCAGATACCCGGTCAATGGTTCGGCGAGCCCGATCTCCTCGAAGGCTTCGAGCACGTCGAACATCGCCCGCGGGGAATCGACGGCCCAGATGCCGCCGCCGTTGGTGACCCATTTGCGGTCCGGGCCGATGGAGAACCCGGGCGCGGGCATGAAGGGGGAGAACCAGGGCGTCGTTTCCGAGACGGGTGCGCCATCGGAATGTGCGTCGAGTGCCGCGAAGGCTTCGTCGATGTCGTTCTTGAGGCGAGCCACCGTGTGCGGCGGGATCAGGCCGCGCACGAGAAGGCAGCCGTGGCGAATGATGCCGCTCGCCAAGGTTTCTGCAGACAGGTCGGAGCCGCACACCTCGGGAAGTCCGCTGGTCTCTCCGAAGAGGTCGGGCGGTGTCGGTGGCCATGTGGCGAGGCCCGGCGACACCACCAGGTCGGCGAATGCGTTGTGCCTGAGGCTCACGAGCCGTTGTTCGAGCCGAGGATCGCGATGCGTTCTGTTCGCCGTGGTCATCATGTCGACGGCATCGAGGCGCCGTCCCTCGCGTACGAGCGCGTCGGCGGTCTTCAGGACCGAATTGACCTCCTGGTCCCGTTCGGATGCGATCACGTTGCGACCTTCCTTTATCCCCGGACGGTCAGGCTACTGCCGGGCGGCCGGGATCACGACAGTTTGGAGGTCAGATGATCAGTTCGACGTCGTTGCCTCGGTCCTGCTGCGAAGAGCGGGTGTAGAGCATCGAGCGCGCGTTCATCCACGACGACCCTTCGGCATTGACGTCGTTGACGACGACATCGCGCCGGCCGGAACGTTCGCGCAGCCCTCGAATGTCGCTTCGCAGTCGTGAGTGACTCGGGCATCGACTTTTGAAGCTGCGGCTCAAGAGGCGCGTGCCGGCCCTGTAGCCGTCGTAACGCCGTTGTGGTGAAGACGAGGGCGACGAACACCGAGCGACTACGAACAGGTTGCGGGCATTCGCTGTCCCCAGCCGGCTGAACCCATCGGCGATAAAGGAGAGCGCAACATCCGCAAAGAAAGACACAAAGAATGCTTGGTAGAAGCTCAGCTGGGTTCTCAACCGCATCCCACGAGATGACACCGAGATGAGGGAGCGCCGTTATGGCGATGTTCCCTTTGTCCATGCGAGATAATCTCCGACGGCGAGTGCGTCCAGACCCATCGTGTGCATCGCTGCTACCGCGTCAGTGGGCGTTTCCACCATCGGCTCTCCGTAACCGTTGAAGCTCGTGTTCAAGACGAGCGGCACGCCCGTGATCTCGTGGAACTTCGAGATCAGTCGGTGGTAGAGCGGTTCCGTGTCGCGCGTCACCGTCTGCACGCGTGCAGTTCCGTCGACGTGAACGATCGCCGGGACCTTGTCACGCACGGCCGGCCGCGTGTTCACGGCGAGCAGCATGTACGGGCTCGGTCCCAGCATCTCGAAATACTCGTCGGCGTGCTCGGCCAGAACGCTCGGCGCGTAGGGGCGGAACCACTCGCGCCGTTTGATCTCGGCGTCGAGCCGCTCCTTGCTCGCGGGGGTACGGGGGTCGGCCAGGATGCTCCGGTGGCCGAGCGCGCGGGGTCCGAACTCCGCTCCACCCTGTACCCAGCCGATGATGCGGCCCTTGGCGACGAGAGCGGCGCACTCACCGGCGATGTCATCACTTTTCTTGAACTCCGTATCGTTCGCCGCGCCGAGCGCCGCCACGATCTCGGTGTCGGTCGCCGCGCATCCGAGGTAGTCGTGCGCGGGGGCATGCCGTTCTTTGCCGGCGAGCACGACGTGATAGCCATAAAGGGCCGCTCCGAGCGCGAGCCCGCGATCGCCGGCGTTGGGCATGACATAGATCTCGTCGAACTGGCTCTCGCGCAGGATCTTCGCGTTCGCCACGCAGTTCAACGCGACGCCACCGGCGGCCGCGAGCTGTCGTCTGCCCGTACGTGCCTGAAGGGCTCGCGCGACATGCACGATGATCTCCTCGGCGATGGCCTGACAGCTCCAGGCGAGGTCGAAGTGATCTTGCGAAAGAGGCCCACCTCGCTCTCTTCGCGGACAGAATTCAGCCATCGCGTCGAGGTAGCGGAGGCCGTCCCCGCCCGGCCGCTGCCGAAGCTCGAACCGACCGTCGTCGAGAAGTTCGACCGCGTCGGAGCGCACCCGCCGGTAGAAGCGGTCGGTGCCGAACGACGCGAGCGCCATCGTGTTCCCCTCTTGCTCCTCGCGGAAGCCGAGGTGCTGGGTGACGCTCGAGTACAGGGCCCCGACCGAATTCGGCATTACCACCTCGGAAAGCACACTCACTCGGCCGTCACGACCTTCGGCCATGGTTGTCGAGATGGATCGCCCGCCGAGCCGTTCGAGGTTCTCGCCGGTTCCGTCGATCGTCAGGATCGCGGCATCATCGAACGGGCTGGCGAGGTACGCCTGATACGCGTGGCACAGATGATGCTCGAGGTCGAACTGTGTCTGCGTGCCCGCGAAGTAGTCGCAGAACTCCTCGTACGGCTCGAGATCCCCGCGAATCGGCCGTATGTTGTCGTGGGTTTTCACGACGAGATCGATGCTTGCCTTCTTCAGCTCCGATTCGCCGGACACCGCTCGCAGCATCTGCGGGAACGCCTCGTAGAAATTGGCGAACGGCGGGACCTTGTCGAACCCGAACGTCTGCTTGAGCACGACCGCGAGTGCCAGGGCATACGGCGGCACCGTCGCAAGCGCGAACTTCACACGGGTGAGTCGTTCGAGGTTCACCGCCGAAACGACTCGGCCGTCTTCCACGAGACATACGGCCGTGCCGTGGCCGGAGAAGCTGAGACCGAGCACCCTCATCGGCACCCGCCGATGGGCGCATCGTGCTGGTCTTCGCCTTCCGATCGCCGTCGACCGAGGGGGTCAAACGGCGACAAGCCCGCCTCCCGATGCGCGTCCATGCGGGACGAGAGTACGGCGGCGCACGGAGAACGCGCCAGTATCGTCTGTCAGTTCGACTCGGGAGGACAGCCACGCGTTTGCAGCCGCCCACTACCGCGACCGAACACCTTCGGTATACTCGGAGCATGGCCGACGAGAAGTCGAATCTCTTCGGAGAGACCACACGGACGGTTGGTCGGGTCGATGCGGTCGAGCCGAACCTGATCAGGATCGCCACACCGGGCGGACAGACCCAACAGATCACGACCACGGGCGACACCGTCATCGTGAAGGGTGCCGTCGGCACGTCGCAGGATTTGCGCGAGGGAGCTCGTATCGTCGTCAAATACCAGCCGGGCTCGCCAGAACACGCCGTCGAGGTCGTTGTCCTACCCGCGGAGAGTCGCCATGGCGTTCCCGTGGTTGCCGTCACCCCGGATTCGCTGACAATCAGGAACCTTGGCGGCGAATTGGTCACGGTGAACACGGCCGGAACGCGAATCGACAAGACGACGGTCGGGAACGCGAGCGAGATCACTGTGGGGTCGACGGTCCTCGTGCGAGCCAAGCTTGCCGACGCCGGCAAGCTGGCTGCGGACGACATCATCGTCTTGCCCGACGGCACGGCCTTCGGCGTCTGACTCGGCCGGCAGAGCGCCACGACCGGCGGTTTGGTGTCGCCACGCTTCGTGCAGGCCGAAACGGCCTGCGAGGTTCGCTTCACGTGAGCGCGCCGACGATCTCACTTTCGGGCGTACATGTGGGCGAGGAGACCGAGCGACTCGTGCTCGACGTCCTGCGTTCCGGACAGATCGCGCAAGGCCCGATGGTCGCGCGACTCGAACGTGAATTCGCAACGTTGTGCGGCGTGCAGCATGCGATCGCCGTGACGAACGGCACGGTTGCGCTCGTCGCCGCGTTGCAGGCGTTGGGAATCGGACCGGGCGACGAGGTCGTCACCTCGCCCTTCACGTTCGTCGCAACCTTGAATGCCATCCTTGGGTGCGGCGCCGTCGCACGCTTCGCCGACATCGACCCGCGGACGTTCACAGTCGACCCGGCTGCGGTCGCCGACGCGATCACGCCCCGAACCCGCGTCCTCATGCCCGTGCACCTCTACGGTCAAGCGGCCGACATGGCGCGCATCGCTCCGCTGGCAGCTGACGGCCTCGCCGTTGTCGAAGACGCTGCGCAGGCTCACGGCGCGACCGTCGACGGCCGCGCGGTCGGCTCGTTCGGCCTTGGATGCTTCTCGCTCTACGGAACCAAGAACGTCACGAGCGGCGAAGGCGGCATGATCACGACGGACGATGATGTGCTCGCCGATACTCTGCGCGTGCTGCGCAACGAGGGGATGCGCGCCCGTTATCAGTACGAGCGGGTCGGATACAACTACCGCCTCACCGACGTGCAAGCTGCGATCGCGATTCCTCAGCTCGCACATCTCGCCGATTCGAACGAGCGACGGCGGGTCAACGCGGCATCGCTCGACCGGGGCCTGGCAGACGTTCCGGGACTCCGTACGCCCCTTGTTACGCGCGGTCACACCCACGTCTTCCACCAGTACACGGTGCGCGTGACCCGAGATTCCCGGCTCGATCGCGACGAACTCGCGCGCCACCTGGCCGAAAACGGCATAGAGACGGGCATTTACTATCCCCGCGTCGTTCACGATTACGACTGCTACCGGACGCATCCGGGTGTGGTCGCGACACCGGTACCCAACGCCGAGCGCGCCGCTCGGGAAGTGCTGTCGTTACCGGTGCATCCGCACCTCTCCACCAATGACGTCGATCGAGTGGTCGACGTCGTCCGGCGCGCGCTATGCGAATAGGGTCCAGGTCGTTCGCATTGCGCCGGCGCGTGGAGTAGCGGTGGGACGGAGAAACCTCGACCGTATCGGGATGCGCTGCTCGCCGACAGCCGCGCGAAGCAGCCGCGTTTCTTCGCGGCGGTCGTCGCCGACGCGAAGATGACCGCAGCAGCTCGTGGAGAGCGCGCGCAGGTGTGCATCGGCCGGACGGTCGTCGTGCACCCCGGCGTCTGTCTCGGTCACGGCCAGGTTGTCGTCGACGGGTTCGTCGAGGTCCACTCGGGGGTCGTGATCTTGCCAGGGGTGACGATCGGCCTGCGCAAAGGCAACCCCCGGGGTCCGACCATCGGTCGCGACGTGTGCATCGGCGCCGGAGCCAAGGTGCTCTGGCCGATAACTCTTCACCGCGGGGCACGAATCGGCGCGAATGCGGTCGTCATCGACGACGTGCCCGCGCGCGCGACGGTCGTCGGCGTGCCGGCCCGGCTCGTCGACGAGGCCGACCCACCGTGAGACCGGCATATAGTCAGCTCACCGACGAGCGACGGGGACCCTGAGGTGGGGATCGGGCGTTATCTGATCGGCGTCGCGTGCGCCGCCGCGGCGCTCTCGCCGGTCGTGCTGGGAGCGCGCCAGCTGCGAAGGCGCCATCTTCAGGAGCTCATCGGGCCGCCGGCCGTGCTCGCCGAGGTGATCATCAGCCTTGCGATGGTGACCGTGGTATTGCAGCTCCTCGGCACGGTCGGATTGTTCCGGTTGGTGCCGATCGTCCTCGCACTCGCCGGCGCCGGGTTCATTGCTTGGCGCAGTGGTGGGGGTGAGCTCCACGCGGACAATCCGACCCGAACCGCAACGTCAAGCATCACCGCGCGGCCGCCGGCCGACCGTGGCGCGCGCTGGGGACGCTACGGCGCGATCGCAGCGGTTGCCGTCGTGGGCGCGGAATGGAGCACGCGCACGGTGGACTCTCTGCGACGTGGAATGCTGACGACGGCGGATACGCTCTGGTATCACCTGCCGGTCGCGGCCCGGTTCGTGCAGACCGGGTGGACCACGAGGCTGCACTTCGTCGACGGCGGTTCGTACACGGCGTTCTTCCCGGCCTCGTCGGAGCTTATCCACGCGCTCGGAATGGTGTTCTTCGGCAATGACACGCTGTCACCGCTGCTGAACCTCGGTTGGCTCGCGCTGGCGTTGTTGGCCGCATGGTGCGTCGGTCGGCCGTTCGGCGTTGCATCTCTGAGCCTGATGGGTGCCGCGGTCGTGTTGGCCACGCCGGAGCTCGTGCTGGATGATGCCGGTTCCGCCCTCAACGACATCGTCGGCCTCGCGTTGTTCCTCGCCGCGATCGCCGTCCTCGTCAATGCCAAGCGGCCCGATGGCAGGGACCTGGTACGGCCTGTCGCCCTCGCGTGTGCGGCATTGGCGGCGGGGCTCGCGCTCGGATCGAAGTTCACACTCATTGCGCCGGTCGCCGCATTGACCATCGGTGTCATCGCGTTGTGCGCCCGCGGCGAACGGGTGCGACGAGCGGCGCTGTGGCTGACGGTCGTGGCCGTGACCGGCGGCTACTGGTATTTGCGAAATCTCTTCCGGGTCGGGAACCCGCTGCCGTCATTGGGTCTCGGAATCGGGCCGCTGCGACTACCACGCGTTTCCACCCCGGGGGCCGGCAGCGTGGCCAGTTATTTGTTCGACCGGCGCGTCTGGAGGGTGTACTTCCTGCCGGGCCTGCGGGAAGCGTTCGGTCCCGCATGGTGGGCGCTGTTCGTCGCGGCAGCCGTCGGATGCATACTCGCAGCGTTTCTCGCCCCCGGCCGCTGGGAGCGCATGATTGCCTTGGTCGGGATCGTGGGCTTCGTCGCGTACGTCGTCAGCCCGCAAATCTTGGGCTCGCCGAACGCACCGCTCTTTCAGTTCATGGTCAACGTGCGCTACGTCGCGCTTGCACTGACCATCGGCGTGGTGCTCCTTCCGGTCGTGGCGATCCGGTTCGGCCCTCGCAGCCTCCTCCTGTTGACGGCCGCGTACGCATGCATACTCGCCGCGGCGCAGTTCGACGCGAAGCTGTGGGCCAACGCCAGAACCACGATTGCCGGACCGACCCGGGGTGCTTTGCCCCGAGCCGCGGGCGTGCTCATCGGCGTCGGAGTATTCGCCGTTGGGTGCATGTGGGTCGCGTTGCGATCCCGGGCGACACGCTGGTGGGAAGCCAGGCGCTACTTGTTATCCGTGGCCTTTGTCGTTATCGCTGCGCTTCTTGGCGGCGGCTATGCGGTCGAGCGCTCGTACCTGAATCGCAGATACGCGGGCCCCCCTCTGCTCGCCATCGACCGATGGGCGCGCGATATCCACCACGTGCGGATCGCGATCGTGGGCTTCTCCCTGCAATACCCGCTCTATGGCTCGGATCTCTCCAACCATGTGCAATCCCTTGCGCGACGTGGATCGCACGGCGCGTCGTCGATGATCGGCGACTGCGAAGCTTGGCGGCAAGCCCTCAACGACGGCCGCTACGACTATGTCGTCGCCACGACGCCCGGGTTCCCGTTCGCGACCAAGAAGCCCCCGCTCGAGGCGATGTGGACACGCGCCGATCGGGCCGCCACCCTGGTGCTGCACGAGTCGTCGTCCGCCGGCGCGGAGGCTTGGCTGTTCCGCATCCATGGGAAGCTCGATCCTCCGAGCTGTCCCGGAGGTGCATAGCGGAACGCCGGGCACCGTTTGCGCGCTCTTGGATCAGTGTGCGCGCCGCCGGAGGGCACCCAGCCAGTCGATTGGTTCGACCGGCTCGTCGACGCCACGTGCGTCGCGAAAATCCGTGACGGCTTGGCGGCACGGATCGTGCCCGTAGTCGTCGACGATCAGGGTGGCGGCGGCCAAATGCAACCCGATGAGGAGGATTGGGTACGGCACGTAGCTACGCAACCCGACGAAGGTGCACATAATGCGACGTACGACGAGTGCAGCGCGACCAAGTGGCCACCATGCTGGGTCAGCAGGTCGCGCGCGTTGATGCTGCGGCCCGACAGGAGGTCCCAGTCGTCGCGGAAGAACCAGAGTTTGTGACCGGCGACGAGTTAGAAGCAGAAGCCCGCGATCTCGATGACTGCGAACGCGGCCGCGTCGCTCTCGCCGGGTTCGTAATCGCGGCGCGCACCCGCGACGTGAGGACGACATCTTGCTCGGTCACTGCTTCGAAGATTACCTGCAACGTTTCTGCCATCTCGTCGAGAGGAAGTCGCGTTGACAGGATAACGTTACGCGGGCGAAGCTCACGGTGTGCCCTGAACGGAGGCTCGGTCCGCGATGCCCGGGTTAGCAAACAACGAGAACGCCGAGATCGACGAACATCGTTTCTTCTTCGTCCATCGGATGAAGACGGGCGGGACATCGTTCGCGTTCCACCTCCACAAGCACTTCCAGCCGCACGAGATATACGCGAGCAAAGGTCTCGACCGGCGCGACGAAGCCGACATCGCCGGCTACGTGAGCATCTCGCGGCTGCTCAGGACCTCACCGGAGCGTCGCGCCGAGGTCTGGGTCGTCACCGATATCCCCGCACGCACGACGGTGGTCGACGCTCCTGCGCGGCCCGTTCGCGACGTCGCAACACCTTGAGGTGGGGATCGCGCGTTATCTGATCGGCGTCGTTTGCGCGGCGGTGGCTTTCGCTCCGCTGGCGTTCGGCGCACGGTCACTCCGCAGGCGACACCTCCCACATCTCTTCGGGGCGCCGGCGGTGCTGGCGGAGATCGTCATAAGCCTCGCCATCGTCGTCTGCGTGTCAGAGTTCCTCGGCAGCGTCGGGCTGTTCCGGTTGGTGCCGATCGTCGTGGCGTTCGGCTTCTCGGGTGCGGTCGCGTGGCGCCTCGCAGGGAGCACGACGATGGCCTCGTCACCCGGCGCGGCCGAGCGCAGGAACGTCGTGCAGCTCGGCGGTTGGGAACGCTGGGCCGCGCTCGGTGCAGTCGCCGTGGTTGTCGCCGAATGGACCATTCGCGTGTCCGATTCGCTGCAGCGCGGAATGGTCGCGACGGCGGACACGCTCTGGTATCACATGCCGGTCGCAGCTCGGTTCGTCCAAACCGGATGGACGCCGCGATTGCACTTCGCCGACGGCAACTCGCTGATCGTGTTCTACCCTGCGACCTCGGAACTGGTGCACGCGCTGGGGATCATTTTCGTCGGCAACGACGTGCTGTCGCCGCTTCTGAACCTCTTCTGGCTCGCGCTTGCGCTTCTCGCCGCGTGGTGCATCGGCAGGCCGTTCGGCGTCGCGCCCTTGACCGTGATGGGCATCGCGGCCGTGCTGGCCACTCCGGAGCTCGTGCTCGACGACGCCGGGAGCGCTCTGAACGACGTCGTCGGCATCGCGTTGTTGCTTGCGGCCGTCGCCCTCCTGGTGGACGCGAAGACATCGGACGAACGAGTACTCCGACAAGGCCCCTTCGTCTGCGCCGCGTTGGCTGCGGGGCTTGCGCTGGGCACGAAGTACACCCTCATCCCGGCCGTCGGAGCGCTCAGCGTCGCGGCGCTCCTCATCCAGCCGCGCGGAAAACGGGCGCGGCAGGCCGGATTGTGGGGCGCAGCGGTCGCGCTCACCGGTGGCTATTGGTACCTCCGCAACCTCGTGGCAACCGGCAACCCGCTGCCGTCGTTGCGGCTCGGCATCGGGCCCGTGCACCTTCCGAGTCTGCCGTTTCCGGGAGCGTCGAGAGCGGCCGACTACATCTTCGACCGTCAGGCCTGGAACGATTACCTCTTACCGGGCCTGCGTGACGCCCTCGGCCCGGCCTGGTGGGCCGTGCTCCTGCTCGCGGGCGTCGGATGCGCACTGGGAGCCTTCTTCGGTCGGAGCCGAGTCGTGCGCGTCGTCGCGGTCGTCGGTTTCGCAAGCTTCGTCGCGTACCTCTACAGCCCGCAGATCCTCGGCATCGGGCGCGCGCCGATCTACTTCGTCGTCAACGTGCGCTACATCGCGCCCGCGCTCGTCGTCGGTATCGCGATCCTGACGGTCGTCACCCCGCGGTTCGGTCGTCTCGGCGTGTTGGCACTGCTCGGTGCCTTCGGCGCTGTTCTTGTCGCAACGCAGTTCGACCGGAGCATCTGGCACAACGGCGGAACCTACATCGCGCAGCCCACCGAGGGTTCGGCGCCACGCGTGTGGGGCGTCGTGATCGGCATCGCGATCGTGGTCGCGGGCGTCGCATGGCGAATCGGTGCGCGTCGAGTCCCGCGATCCCGGGCGTTCGCCCTCGGATCGGTGTGCGTCGCCCTTGCCGCGCTGTTGGCCGTGGGCTTTCCGCTCGAGCAGTCGTATCTGTCCGACCGCTACCGGAATGCTTTTCCGATGCCTCGCATCTACCGTTGGGCCGAAGATGTGCATAGCGCGCGGATCGCGATCGTCGATTTCTTCGCGCAGTATCCGCTCTACGGCAAGGACCTCTCCAATCACGTGCAATATGTTGCGCACAGAGGGCGGGACCGGCGGTCGTCGCGTGTCGCGGATTGCGAAGCGTGGCGGCAGGCGATCAACGCCGGACGGTACGACTACGTCGTCGCGACGAATCCCGGGTTCCCATTTCCGTCGAGGCGACCCGCGCTCGAAGCCGACTGGACGCGCTCCGACCCGGCTGCGACCCTGCTGATCAGCGAGTCCAATCTCGCTGCGCACGCGTGGCTCTTCAAAATCAACGGGAGGTTGGACCCCGCGAGGTGCGCTGCACCATGACGAGCCGCACGCCGCGGCACTAGCGGCGGGTCGCGGGTCTGCGTCGGGAGCGTGAGCGTCGGCGTACATCGGGGTGGCCTCGAGGCGGTTCGTGCACGGAAGGAAACGCTCTGATCTCATTTCGTCGAGACCGGATACCGCGAGGCATCTCCAGGGCGCTGACCACGACCGAAACCTTGGCGCAGCGCGGTCGCCGGCTGGCGGCCATGGATGCTCACGGCCGCGAATCGATCGGGGCGCAACGAGGAGATCGAGCAGCAACTCGTGCGTCTCCGCCATGACGCCTTCGGCGAGCTGAGTACCGGCCCCGGCCTCGCCGCCTTGCCTCCCGAAGCACCCGATCCTTTTCCGGCGGTGGACTTCCCCGAGGTTCACGCCGGCGACTTCACGGCCGAGACGCTTCGCAGCGGCATTCTTCGCCATGGCTGCCCGTCCGTACGCGGGCTCGTGCCCCCGAAGCGGGTCAAGCAGCTGACGGACGACATCGAGGCCGCGATGAACGCGTGCGAAGCGTGGGAGAACGACGTCGCCGCGAACACCGCACCGTGGTTCGTGCCGCTCGACATCGGCCGCCGCTCGACCCTCGGGCCCGAGCAGAAGCGGGTCACACGAGGTGGGGGTGTGTGCGCGGTCGATTCGCCGCGTGCGCCCGGCGCTATCGGTGAAGAAGTGGACGTTTCGCCGGGATGGACCGCATTCTGCCGACTGGCACCGACGGCGCGATGTTCGACTTGTCGGTGGGCGATCGGCTCGTGCAGCAGGCCGCCGAAGACGCATCGATCCTTCGCCCGATCTTCGAACCGGGAGACGCGTTGTTTTTCGACGAACGCTTCCTGCGCTGAACGGCGGTGGGCGAAACGATGACGCGCGAGCGGTATGCGATCGAGTCGGGGTTCTTCGCGCCGTCCCACTATTCAGACGACCAACTGCCGTTGGTGTTCTGAGCCCCCCGTGGTTACGGGGCGCTTGGTACGGTTTGCGCGTGTTCGTACAGGAGACTGCGATTGTCGAGCCGGGCGCGCTCGTCGGTGAAGGCACGCGCGTGTGGCACCACGCGCACATCCGTGAAGGTGCGGTCATCGGTCGCGACTGCAGTCTGGCGAAGAACGTGTTCGTTGACGCGGGCGTGCGGATCGGCGATCGCGTGAGGGTCCAGAACAACGTGTCGGTCTACGCAGGGGTGACGCTCGCCGACGACGTGTTCGTCGGTCCCAGCGCTGTGTTCACGAACGATCGTCATCCCCGTTCCCACGCGTTCGCGTGGGAGATGGCGTCAACGCACGTGCGGCGGGGGGCGTCGATCGGCGCGAACGCCACGCTCGTCTGCCCGATCGAGATCGGCGAGTGGGCCATGGTGGGTGCCGGGGCAGTCGTCACGCGGGACGTGTCCGCTCATCAGCTCGTTCTCGGGCATCCGGCCCGGCCCGCCGGATGGTGTTGCTGGTGTGGGCGGATCGTTTCGCGCGATCGTGCCCGCCCGAACGACGCGGTCTGCGAGTGCGGACTCCGGCTGGGTGCGACGCGCTGATGCACCGGCTTTGACGGCTGCGTCAGTCGTAGCCGAACTTCTTCAGCGTCGGCCGCATTATCTCTTCCAGGCGCGTCCGTTCATCAGGGGAGAAGCGCTCACGCCACAGACCAGGACTGGCGGCACGGAGAAACTTTCCCGTACCTTTGGCCGAGTCGGGATAGTTCGAGAACCGTGTGTCGTCGACAACTTGCGCGACCTGATCCAGAAGGTCGTCTCGACCGAGCCAGTGGACGATCCGACGCAGCTCCGCGTTCAACGACTCATATTTCACGAGGAGCCGCAAGGAAGGCGGATGCAGGCCGAAAGCCCGGTGCACCGCTTCGATACTTCGCACCCACATCCGTGCGTGATGTTCTACCGCTCGTTCGCGCGTCGGCGCGCCGTCGATCCTGGCCCCGAGCGCCCTCGTGATCCAGCCGTCGGCCTCGCCGTCCAGGAGCGAGTCAACGACATCGCGACCGTCGCGTATCAGGAGGAGCAGCCGAGAGCGCGGGAGTGTCCGGAGCAGCACCGGAGCGCCTACGGAGCCCCATGGCTCTTTCACGATGATCGGATCGGCGGGACGACCGGACGCGGCCTCGTGCCGCCGCGCCTCCAGCCGGAATCGATCGACCAGCAGCGCTCGCAACGGAGCTTGCCAGGCCTCCGCTGCGTCGTCCGCGAAGAAGTACGAGCTGCGATGAGTCATGGCATCGATCAGGAGCGGATCCTCGGACACCGGGACCCCGAGCAGCCCTCCGACCGACAGACCGAGGTGCGCCCCGATCAACGGTTCCCCAACCTGTGCACCCCCGGTCAGGCGCGCGAGCAACTGCAGCAGCCATGTACTACCCGATCGAGGCGAGCCGAGCAGCCAGACGATCCGCGACTCGATTTCACGTGAGCTCTTCAGGCGCGCTCGCCGAAAAAGAATCATCGGACCCGTTTCGGCATGGCATGCGTCTCCGCCACGAGCACCGTCGTCATCGTTCGTCCAGGCGCGGTGACGCCGACGGCGCGCCCTCCAGAGTCCTTCTCGACCGCTCGAATGATGCCCGCTTTTGGAGCGTTCCGTCCACCCACGACAGAACCTGATCCGAACGTCGACGAGCTGAACTGCATCAGTCGACCGGTACTCTCTTGGCGCTCGACGGCAGGTGCTGACGGGAAACAGACGTCGACCGCGGGGCCTGCGCGCTGACGCGATGGCGCCTTCCGTCGGACTTCGCGTGTTCGCAACTCCGCGCGAGCCGCAACCTTGCTGACGTGCGCGAAGGCCGCTGCCGAGCGTTCACGCGATAATGACCGGACGTTCCACCGCTGTAGGACGGTAAGACGCGCAGAGGGCGACACCTCGGTGTCGTACGTATCGCCGCGTCGATGCAGCACGCGCGGCGTGAGTATGACGGCGCCGACGGTTGGGGTAGCGGGCTGTGCCTGCTACCCCAGGACGTTCGGGACGTACTCCCAGAGTCCGTTGAAGTCCTTTCGTGTGTAGGCGAGGCTTGATGGCCGTTGGATCGGTGGAGATGCGGATGGACCGCGCCATGGGCCGAGGAAGTACTGTCCCACGCCGATACCCGTGCCGCTGCCCATTAGGCCGGGCGGCGTGGTCTCGAGGTAGTCGCGCCAGAAGCGTTCCGAGAAGAAGAGGGCGCAGTTGTGAAGATGCACGTATTCGTCGAAGAAGAGGTAGCCCTGATCTGAGAGGTGCGGCCAGAGGTTGACGACGCAATCATGCATACTCGACTTCAGATCTACATCGATGAAGCAGAGAGCGATCGGCTCGTGATGGTTCGGGAGCGTGTCCTTGAACCAGCCCTTGCGGAATTGGCACCGATCGATGACGCCATGCCTGCGCACATTTTCCTGAACGATCTCGAGATCGCCTCGAAATGCGCCCTTGACTTCAGGTTTCATGTTGTCGAGTGTTTCGGGTGCAGGGAGCCCTTCGAACGAGTCGTAGACGATGAGATCGCGCCCGACGATGTCGCAAATGATGCTGAGATTCGCTGTAGTGCCACCCAGCCAGCACCCGCACTCGACGACGGCGCCTCCAACGGCGGGAGAGAGCTCTAAGAGCTTCGCAGCCATGGCGAGATGACCTTTGTATGAGATGCCTGTCCGAATGCGACGCCAGTTCCGGTAGATGCGAAGTCCGAGTGCCGTCTTCCTACGCCACGTCATGTCGTACTTCGGGTGGAAGCGCCGATTCGAGAAGAGGATGAACACCGTCAGAGGAAACGAGAGTCGCTCGTACAGCGCTCCGAGCCAAATCATCCGCTTGACGAATCGCTGGTTGCGCGGTTGCGCCATGTCCTTGCGTGCTTTTTCGTGACCGCCGCTCATCCGCACGAGGCTAGCGGAGAGATTTCGGAGACTGATGCTTCGCCTACCTGCGCAGGTGGCGACGCGGCCGAAGGGCGAGCGTCGCTTGGACGCGCTTCGCGATGTCATCGTGACCGCGCTGCGATGGGTGAAGTGCGTCTGCCATGAGGCCGTGCGCGTATGCTGCATCCCAGCCGGCTCCCGCGAGATCACTCCAGGCGTCGTAGAGATCAATTGACGCACAACCGGTCGAGTGTGCGACTTCCCTGGTGACTGTCCGGTAAGCCGCTTGCTGTGCGGCGTCCCGTGGTGTCCCGATCGTTAATCTCCCAGCTCATCCGATCCGATGGCTGGCCGCGACAGCAGTACGAACTCCGGAGATATCACGGTAGCGATCGTCGCTTTCTCGGGAATGTTCGTTCCCGAGACGCCGCGCCGTACATCGGTCGGTCCGAACGAGGCCGATAACGACCGGAGCATGCACGAGTCGCTGATCGTGATCGCGTCAGCGACATGGCGATCGGGACGCTGCTCATACGGGCTGATGAGCAGAACGTCGGCGTAGTCACGTACCCGCTCGACCAAGAGTCGGAGGAGTTCACGGAATTGATCTGGTCGCTCGCGGACGACATCGTTGCAGGGGACGGAGCGTTACTTGGCGTGAAACCTGGTGCGTGGCGCCGTCACCCGGGTGCGAGGTTAGGGCGCGGGCGCGTTGGGGCGCTGAACGGTGCGCAGGTGTGCAAGTTGTGGGCTTGCGCTCTGTTCGCCGGGTCTGCGGGCGCGCCGAGGTCGGGCGCGCCGGTTGTCAGGCTCCTGGCTGTTCGGCCGCGGGGATGGGGGGTGCGTTCGCGTGCGGGCTGGTACGGCCGCCCGGATCGGGAGATGTCTTGGATTGCGTCTGCGCGTATTCAGTCCAGGCCCGGTGGTTGTTCCACAGTGCGGTGAAGAGGAGGGTCACGTGGTTGCGTGCGGTTCCGACTCGCGGTGTTCGGTCCTTGTACCACCGGCGTTTGAACTGTGAGTTGACGGATTCGGCGACCGGGCGGCTGGCGTAAAGCCGTTCTGAGCTTCCCCCGTTCTGGCGGACGGGTTGGTTGTGGTGATCATGCCGCGGTTGCGGTCTCGTTGTCGATGTGGCTGAGCATCTGGCAGTAGCTGTGTCGGCGCCGCGGGTTGTACCAGCATTCGATCCAGTCGAAGATCGCAACCGCGAGCTGGTCGCGGGTTTCCCAGCGGTGTTGGTCGAGAAGCTCGAGCTGCAACGAGCCAAAGAAAC
>JBBQTI010000050.1:0-28525 GCA_038213435.1 Acidimicrobiia bacterium | reverse complement strand
CATGATGCGTCGCCGTTGTCGTCCGGTACCCGCAGCCCCGAGTTCGGCGTTCGCCGGCTTTCGGTTCCCGTCGGAGATCATCGTGCTCGCGGTCCGCTGGTACCTGCGGTATGGCTTGTCGTACCGAGATGTCGAAGAGCTGCTGGTGGAGCGGGGGATCGAGGTTGACCACGTCACCGTTTACCGGTGGGTCCAGCGCTTCACGCCGGTGCTGGTCGACGCCGCACCGCCGTGCCGCCATGCGGTTGGGAACTGCTGGTTCGTGGATGAGACCTACGTGAAGGTGTCGGACCGGTGGCGGTACGTATACCGGGCGATCGATCAGTACGGCCGGGTCATCGACGTGTACGTCTCGCCCCGTCGCGATCTCCGAGCCGCGCGACGGTTCTTCGCGACCGCGGTCACTGCGCATGGAGAACTTGAAGAGATCGTGACCGATAAGGCGCGGCGCTGGCCCGAGCGGTCCGTGAGCTGGCTCCTCGCGCGTTCCATGACACGGCCCAGTATGCGAACAATCGGATCGAAGCTGACCACGGCCGGCTGAAGTCTCGGCTGCGACCAATGCGGGGCCTGAAACGCGATCGGACCGCGAGCGTGGTCATGCGCGGTCATGCATTGATGCAGAACATCCGCCGCGGCTACTACGAGCTCGGCGTTGAGGTCCGTCCGCATCGTCGAGTCGCGGCTGCGTTCACCGAACTCGCCCGCATCATCTAACCGACGCCAGTTGCGAAAGCGCTCCCGCGCGGGACGAGTCCGCCCCAACGCAACAGTGCCGTCAGCATCCAAATACCTTCGAACGCGACGAACCCGAGCCCCATTGTTCCTGGCATCGCACCCATTCCGCGCAAGAGCGACACGACGGCCACCCAAGCGGTCGCGGCCAACAACCCGATCGACATCGCAGGCCGCGAGCGCCGTCCGCGCACGGCAGCGCCGGGACCATTTGCCGTCGTCATACCGCCACGCCCTCCCGCCTTCGCCGCGCAGCGTCAACGACGCCCGTGTCGTCAATCGGCCGAGTCGCCGGACCCCCGCGCACGCGTGCACACCGCGGACGTCGGCTGGGATTACGAGACATTCCAAGGAATCGTCTCGCTGCGGGTCACGCTGGTTGCCTAACCGGTCACCACGAGCGTGTGCGCGGGTACCCAACCCGATATCACGGTGCCCTTCCCGAGCGCCGTCGTCGCGTCGAACTCACCTCCCACGGCCTCGACGCGATCGCGCATGTCTCGAATGTCGCCGCCCTCCCGGAGGCGCCTCGGATCGGTACCCGGCCCGTCGTCGCTGACCGAGAAGATCAAGTGGTCCTCATCGACGCGCAAGCGAACGACGACCGCGCTCTCGGGCGCGTAGGTGCCCGCGTTGGCCAACGCCTGGATCACGCAGAAGTACACCGTCGCTTCGGCTTGCGGATCGAACCGGTCGCTCGTGTCCATCCCGTCGACGCGAACGTCGACCGGCAGCCCCTCCTGGAGCACGTACGCATCGAGCGCAGCCCCGACACCTTGATCACTGAGGATCGCCGGGAAGATGCCACGGGCGAGGTCGCGCAGCGCATCGAGCGCGTCACCGCATTCCTGCAGGAGTGCGTCGACGCACTCGATGGCGTGCTCGACGTCGGACAACAGCAACGGCTCGAGCTCATCGAGCATGTTCGACACCCGGTCGAGACGCGTTTCGACTCGGTCGTGAATAAGCTGCACCACCCGCTGACGCTGCGCCTGTCGGGCGGTCACGATGCGCTGCCGTGACGCGTGTAGCTCGGCTGCTTGAACGGAGATCTCCTGTAGACGAGCTTGGAGCTCGATGGTCAGACGCGCGTTGTTGACGGCCAGCCCGGCTTGACCCGCCAGAGCTGCAAGCAGTTTTCCCGCTTCGGGCCGCAGCCGCTCGCCGTGCGCGGTGGCCACGGCGATCTCGCCCACCTCTTCGCCCTGGTACGTCACGGGCACGACGAGCGGAAACGACGCGACGATGCCGGCCTCGGGCCACTCCACCGTCCGGCTCCCGCCGCCTGGCAAGAACGCGGTGACCCGGCCCGCGAGACCGCCGACGCCTTTGACGCTCGCTTCCGCGATGCGGGGCAGGATCTCGTCGACCGAGATCGCGCCGGCCAGTCGGTCACTGACCTCGGCCATGATCTCGTAGGGCGTCGCGCGCTCGCCGTAGACGAGGCGATTGGCGAACCGTGAGAGGCGCTCGCGGACCGGCTCGAACGCCACCGCGACGATCGCCGTGGCGACGATCTTGAGCCCGGCCGAACCGCCCGGGCCGAGGCCCTGACCGAGGACCACGACCACGGCGACGTACACGAGGCCGATGAAGGCCGCCAGGCCGACCGACAAAAGGGCGCGGCTGACGAGGAGGTCGATGTCCCAGAGGCGATATCTCAGGATGCCCATGATGAGCGCGAGGGGCACGAGCGCGAAGAGGACGGGGAACACGGCGAGGCCGAAGTCCCGCACCTCGTCGGTTCCGAGGCTGCGCGTGAGGACGAAGTACGTCACGCCGCCGACGAACATCGGCAACAGCGCCCATCGCAACAAGCGCGACTGCTGACGAACAACGGGGTCGGTTGCGCGCCGGAGCCGGTAAGTCTGCGCGGCGACGCCGACGAGCGGAATGAGCAACCCGAAGAACACCGCGAAGTAGCCCTGACCGGGATGACCTTCCTTTCTCCCGCTGAGAACGTTGACGGCGAGCACGACGGTGGCGACGCCGTACGCCGTTCGCAGCAGCCAGCGGTGGCGCGATTGGAGGGGCAGGAGCTTCCCGTCGGGGAACACGATCACCGCGAACATGTAGGCGACGCCCGACAAGATGTGACAAAGATCGTGCGCGAACCACCAATCGCCGATGATGTATTCGCGGACGGTGCTGTGGGCTTGGTCGTTGAACGTGATTGCCGTCCCGATCATCGCGACGGCGAGCAGCCGCGCGGTCAGATCGCGCGGTCGGCGCACGATCAGCATGAGCCCAAAGCCCAGGTTCAGGGCGCTGAACAGCGACTCGAGCGTCACGCGGGCGGGATGGTCAGCCCGATGCGATGCTTCGGCCACCCGGTGGGCCACCTCCGACCACCCGGCGGCGCCCACCCGCTCGAATCGATGCTGGCCGTGAGGAAGCCGGATCGACACCGAGCGCGCGCCGTCGGCGGCGAAACGGATCTCTCCCTCCAGGTCGGGATCGTCGGCCGATGTCATGCGGTACGTGCCGGGCGGTGGGGCGACGAAGTGGTACGTCGCATGACCCGCATGCGAAGCGACCGAACCCGCGAGCACGGGTGGCTGTCCGGTCCGACCGAGGATCATGAGGCGATGCGTGGTTTCGTGATCGAGGTTCTCGAACTGGATTGTCACATCGCCATCGGCGCGCAGCGCGTCGTCGGCGTAGTCGTGCAACGACTGATGGAGCGAACCGACTTCCTTTACGACCGACGGCGCGAGACCGGCGGTCAAGAAAATGACGACGCCGATCACGTAGGGCACGAAGAAGATCCAAAAGAGCGCGCCGACGAGGTGCGGACGCGGGCGCCTCATGCCGCGTTCTCGTCGTTTGCGAGCAATGGCACGCGCCCCGCGACCATCGTGCCGCGCCTCGGTGCCGATGTGATGCCGAGGGCGCCGCCGAGCGCGGCGACGCGGTCGACCATGTTGCCGAGGCCGGATCCGGGCCGACACTCGTCGGGATCGAAGCCGGCGCCGTCGTCCCTCACGGAAAAGACGAGGTGCCCGTCCTCCTCGCACAATCGCATCACGACGTTCGAACCCGGCGCGTGCTTGGCCGCGTTGTTCAGCGCTTCCAGGCACGCGAAGTACACCGCCGCTTCGACCTCGGGCGCATACCGACCGAGGCCCTGCTCCTCGACCGTTACGCGTACGGCCGGATTGGTCTCCTGTCGGCGAAGCGCCGCGGCGAGCCCGTGCGCGGCCAGGACCGGGGGATGGATGCCCTGCGCCAGGTCACCAAGCGTCTCGAGCGCTTCGCGCACAACCCGCCGCAAGTCGCCGACCAAGGCGTGCGCTCGAGTCGGATCTCGACGGGCGAGCGTGCGCGCGACGCGAAGCTGCACCATCAGAGCGACCAGATACTGCTGCGCACCATCGTGGATGTCGCGCTCGACGCGCCGGCGCTCCGCGACCTGCGCGTCGACAATGCGACGACGCGAGGCGCGGATCTCAGACGCCTGCGCCGAGATCGCTCCGAGGCTGTTGGCCAGCTCGGCGGTGAGACGCACGTTGCGTAACACCAGGCCGGCCTGCGACGCGAAGTCATCCAACAGGCGCAGGTCCGCCGGCAAGAACGGGCTTCCGGGAAGCTGCGTCACGGTGATGGCGCCGATCAGCTCCCCTCGGTGACGGACCGCGACCGCGTGGTGAGCGCCGGGCAGGGGTGGCAGGTCGTTGCCGGAGAGCCGCGCTGATGGGACCGCCCCGCCGGGCACATCAGGCCACGCGGCGGCGGACACGAGTTCGTCGCCCACTCGCAACCACACCCGCGCGGAGGCCGCGCCGCTTCCCACGACGAGGATCTGTGCCACGTGGTGGAGGACGTCCGTGGTGGGATAGGCGCCGGCCATTCGATCGGAGAGCTTGGTGAGTGCTTCGTACGGCGTCGATCGCTCCCCGTAGACGAGGCGTTGCGCCAGTCGCTCGGCCCACGACCGAACGCGCGCGAAGCCGAGCGCAACGACTGCGGTCGCGGCGACGGACAGTGTCGTGTTGGGGCCCGAACCGAACAAGTGGCCGAGGCCGATGGGCAGCGCGAGATACACCAGGCCGATGAACGCGATCAGCGCGCTCAGCACGAGGATGCGCGTCAGGATCGCGGGTGCCGACAGCATAGGCGCCCGCCGCGACGCGCCTCCGGTGGCTTGCATTCCCGCAAGTATGGATCGGAGTCGCGCGCGCGGAAAGGGAGTGACCTCCCCGTAGATGAGCGTGCCAGCCGTACCGGTGCGCGTGGGGTCATCCCCCTTACTGCGCCGACAACTGTTCACTACCCTTGACCCATGGCAATCCGACTCGTGCTGGCCGACGACAACGTGCTCATGCGCGAGGGCGTACGCACCGTGCTCGAGCTCGAGGACGACCTCGAGCTGGTCGGGGTCAGCGAGGACCTGAACGGTCTCCTCGAGCTCGTCCGGGAACACGAACCCGATGTCGTCCTGACCGATATCCGCATGCCTCCGACCGGCACCGACGAGGGAATTCGGGCGGCCCAACAGCTTCGCGACACGCATCCGGACGTTGGGGTGGTGGTGCTGAGCCAGTACCTCGAGCCGTCGTACGCACTCGCGCTCTTCGCCGCGGGCGCGCAGGGCCGCGGCTATCTCCTCAAGGAGCGCGTGTCCGACGGTGAGCAACTGGCACGCGCGATACGAGAGGTCGCGCGCGGCGGCTCCGTGGTCGACTCCAAGGTGGTCGACGTCCTTCTCGCGGCCCGGGCCGCGAAGCGATCGCCGGTCAGCGCACTCACACCGCGCGAGCGCGAGACGCTGGCCGAGATGGCTGAGGGCAAGAACAACGCGGCTATCGCCGAGGCGCTGGCCATGAGCGACCGGGCGGTGGAGAAGCACATCACTGCGGTCTTCACCAAGCTCGGGCTGAGCGAGGAGCAGGCCGTCCACAGGAGAGTAAAGGCCGTGCTCGTGTATCTCTCCGACGAGGCGAAGCTCCGGGAAGCGACGCCATGATCGACGCCGCCGTACGCGTCTTGATCGTCGACGACCAGCTTCCATTCCGCGACGCGGCCAAGCTGGTCTTCGACCTCTCGGATCGCTTCGATGTCGTCGGTGAGGCGACCTCGGGCGAAGAGGCGCTGGAACTGATCGAAACGCTGCGCCCGAACCTGGTGGTCATGGATATCAACCTTCCGGGGATGAACGGCGTCGACGCGGCGCGGGAAGCAACAGCCGAGCATCCGGACACGGTCGTCGTGCTCGTGTCGACGTATGACGCCGACGCGCTGCCGCGCGAGGCATCGTCGTGCGGCGCGCTGGCGTACGTACACAAGGAGCACCTCGACGTCGACCTCATCGAGCAGCTCTGGGCGGAGCGCGCCAGCGCGCTCTGGCGTACGGCCTAGGGCTGCGGTTGATGCCGTGACGTCCGGGCGCATCACCGTGTTCCTCGCCGACGACAACCGGCTGGTCCGCGAAGGCGTGCGCGCGCTGCTGAGCCTGGAGAACGATCTCGAGATCGTCGGGGTGGCCGCGGACTACGAAGAGCTGGTCCGGGGAGCCGACGCCACGGTGCCGCAGGTGGTGGTGACGGATATTCGAATGCCGCCGAGCTTCCAGAACGAAGGCATCGAGGCGGCCAAGGAGGTGCGCAAGCGCCATCCGGGCACGGGCGTGGTGATCTTGTCGCAGTACGACGAGCCCGAGTACGCCATCTCATTGCTCGCCGATGGAGCGGCCGGCTGCGCCTACTTGTTGAAGGACCGGGTAGGCGACGGCGATCATCTGGCCCGGGCGATCCGCGAGGTTGCCGCCGGCGGATCCATGCTCGACCCCGAAATCGTCGAATCGCTCGTCGCGCCCGCGCGGGAGGAGGGCGAGTTGACCGGAGCTCAGGACGAGCTGCTCCGCCAGGTCGCGGAAGGGCGACCCGTGAAAGCGATCGCGGCGCGCACCGGGTCGACCCCCGAAGCGGTGAACAACGCGATCGAGGCGATCTTCTTGGACCTCGCGCTCGGGGCCAGCGCCGGCCGGAAGGGCGCGTTGCGCCGCCTCCGCCTGCTGCAGAAGGCGATCGTCGATCGCGAGGAGCAGGGCGAGACGCTGAGCCGCCTCCTCCCCGGGGGCGTGGCCCAGCGGCTCCGCGAGGATCGCGACGCCATCGGAACGACGGAACGGCTCGTAGTCACGGTGCTCATGTCCGACGTGCGCGGGTACTCGGGCATCGCCGAACGAGCCGACCCCACGGTCCTGGCCGGACAGCTCAACCGTCACCGGTCCGAGATGAACGCCGCCATCCTCGAAGAAGGCGGCACGGTGATGCAGTACGTCGGCGACGCCGTCATGGCCGTCTTCGGTGCGCCCTTCCCCCAGGACGACCACATCACGAGGGCTGCGTACGCGGCCGTCACAATGCATCGGCGGCAGGCCCTGCTCGACGAGGCGTGGCGGGCAGACGCGCTCGAGCCCTTCGGGCTCGGCATCGGCTTGTCGACCGGAGAGGTGGCGGCCGCGTTGTTGGGCAGTGAGGAACGACTCGAATACACCCTCGTCGGCGACATCGTGAACCTGGCGAATCGCCTGCAGGATCTCGCGCGTCCGGCCGGAACGACCGTGGTGAGCCAAGCGACCGCCGACGGTCTGACCTCAGGATGGATGCTCGACGTCCTCGGCTTGCGACATATGAAAGGGCGGGACGCGCCCGTGGTTGCGTACAAGCTCGAACCGACCCACGGAACGACCTGATGGAACCGGGAGCGAGGGGTGTACGTTCACCGGTCGAATGCTCAAGATCGTGGTCACGGTGAAGCGGAAACCGGGGCTTACGCTCGACGAGTTCTCGACCTACTACTTCGACAGGCGCCGCTGCGTTGGGGCGGACTCGTCCCGCGCGGGAGCGCTTTCGCAACTGGCTTCGGTTAGATGGTGCGGGCGAGTTCGGTGAACGCAGCCGCGACTCGATGATGCGGACGGACCTCAACGCCGAGCTCATAGTAGCCGCGGCGGATGTTCTGCACGCGGACGGTGTCCGCAACCCTGGCGGCGGAGGAGAGTCGGCGAATCGGTCGATCTTGTTGGTGTGGGAGAAGCACGCGCCCAGCCAACAGACGCCACCTCGACAGACGTCGCCACCAATGACGTCGAGTGCGGTGACGGTGATCGCGAGCCGTCCGGCCCGGTGAATGCTAGCCGGTATACGCCGACGCGACCCTCGGCGAAGATTGCGCGACTCGCCGAGGGGTTCGCGCTCGGTAAGACGCAAAAGGAGGCCGCGGCGTACGCGGGTGTCAGCCCGCGGACCGCCCGCCGATGGCAAGAAGATCCCGAGTTTCGCGCCGCCGTGACGAAGCTCCGCCACGAAACGTTCGAGCACACCGTCAGCCAGGTCACCGCGGCCGGGACGGAGGCCGCCGCGGTGATCCGTGACGTGATGCGCACTTCGCAAAGCGACGCAATCCTGTAGGGTGCCGGAAATCCATCGGCGGCGAGTTCTTTGCGTGGTTCGAGATTCGGCGTTGTCGGGATTTGGTCGGGTCGTGTCGCCCTCGTTCTGCGCTTAATGCGTCGGCACGCGTTGAAGCACGCTGGCGGTCCATCGTGATCGTCGGGGTTCGTTGCGGGGTTCAGGCGGCGGTGCCGTATTCGTTGATGAGTCCGCCGCAGCGGGTGTGTCGCACAATGGGTCGGCCCGGTTCGACCGTGATCACGTTGGAGTCTGCTGGCGCGGCTTGATCGAGCGATCGGTGGGGTCGGTGGGGTCGGTAGTGGTCGATGTAGTCGACGAGCAGTGTTCGGAGTTGCCGTTCGTTCCAGATGATCGTGCGGTCCAGCACCTCGTGTCGCAACGTTCGGACCCACCGTTCCGCGTAGGCGTTGGCGTGTCGCCCACATACACGTAGCGACCTGAGAGGTCATTCAAGAGCCATCCCTCGCGCTCACAGCTGACACCCCTCCGAGGACTCCCGGTCCGCACGGAAGGAACGCCGCTTGACGGTTACCGCTGGTAACGTTACCGTAGGTAACTCTATCGCGGGTCAGGAGCATGACCGATATGGTGACGATGATCCCCGAAGACCGGATCGAGCAGCTGACTGCGGTCTCGGCCCGACGCTTGATCGATCCCGACGTCAGGTTGCCGGGCAGGCTCGGCGACGGCCAGGTGCTTCCCGATGAGCTGCTGAGTGTCGCGGGCCTCGACCTCGATCTGACGCGCGAGCAATGGGCGCGACTGTCGCGTGAGGAGCTGGCGTCGATTACCCAGGCCGGCGTCCATTTCGAGGCGGTGCTCACGGCCGGCTTCGCCTTGATGATCGCGCGTGAACGCGAGCTGCGCGCGCCGTCGGTCACGTATCTCTTGCACGAGATCGGCGAGGAGACTCGACATTCTCGTTTGTTCGTGCGGTTGCTCGACCAGCTCGCGCCCGAGGCCCAGAACCCGTTCGCCCGAGGACTGCTCGGATTCCTTGCCGACCGCGGCGTGCGCGCGATGGTGGGCTTTCCCGCGCTGCTCTATGTGCTGGTCCTCGGCGGCGAGGAGATACCCGACCTCCTCCAGAAGCGTGCCGCTGAGCATCCCGACACCGACCCGTTCCTTCGCGAGGTCAACCAATACCACCGCCAGGAAGAGGCGCGGCATTTGTCGTTCGCGCGCACGATGCTGCCTGCAATGTGGCGACGAGCCAATCCCATCGACCGGCTCGCGGTCCGCTTCGTCGCCCCCTATGTCATCCGCGGGATGTTCGACCTCCTCGTGCACCCCGGGGTGTACGCGACGGTTGGCCTGCCCGGTTGGGCGACGTGGTGGAACGTGCGGCGCGCACCGAAACGGATCGAGCTCCGACACGGCGCGACGCGGCCGGTGCTGAGCGCGCTGGTCGCGGCGGGTGTTGTCCGCCGAGGTGAGGTTCCGCGCCCGTGGCGAGCACTGTGCGGCGTCGACGCCGTGGGCGCCGCTATCACCGAGGCGTGAGACCTCCCGGCCGCCCAGGCGATACGTTGATCGCGGTGCCTCGGATCGAAGCGTCCGCCCGCCGGGCATCGGCCAAGCGTGCCGCCCGGCGAGAGCAGCTCGTCGAAGCCGCGCTCGCGGCCATTCGACGCGACGGGCCGGGCGTTTCGATGCAGGCGATCGCCGCCGAAGCGGGCGTGACCAAACCCATTCTTTACCGCCACTTCGGAGATCGCGGTGGCCTTGTTGCCGAACTCGCCGCCCGGTTCACCAAGAACCTCATGGCACGCCTCCGCCACGCGCTCACGCACGACACCGATCCGCGAGTTGTTGTCACCGCCACGATTAACGCCTACATCCAGGCGATCGAAGAGGACCCGAACGTGTACCGGTTCCTCGTGCATCGTGCGCTCGCTGACGACCAACAGGCCGGTCGCCGCCTGCTCGACCTCGTCGAGCAGATCAGCCGCGAGGTGGCGGTCGTGATCGGCGAGCAGCTCCGCGCCACGGGCGCCGATTCAGGCGCCGCCGAGCCTTGGGCCTTCGGGATCGTTGGCCTCGTCCACGCCGCCGGCAACTGGTGGCTCACCACGGGTACGATGCCGAGGGAGCGACTCGTCGAATACATCGTGCGCCTCGTATGGGACGGCATCGCGACCAGCGGGCTGGCGCCTCCCGGCACGTCCACTTCGGGCACAGTTCCCCGGCACCCGGTCGCACGGATCGCGCCCGCCGCACTGCCAACTTCCCTGACGCCCTAGCCGAGACCGGTTACGCGTCGATGACGGCGGATACGGGCGACGCGACTTAGAAGATCGGAACCTCTTCACGCACACGTTCGACCACGCGCTGACCCACAGACCGGGCACGATCCACGACGGCGACGGCCCCCCCGATCAACACATTTCCAGGCGGTTCGTCAGGAGCATCCGGGTGCGGGCGCGTCGGAACTCGCGGCTTCGCGGCCCGGAGCTCATCAGCGAGCTCGTGAAGGCGACGTCGGCCCAACTTCTCGCGCACCTCGGGGAAGAGCTCCTGCTCCTCCTCCTTCACATGGTGGCGGACGTTCTCGATCAACACCGACACCTTCGCGTCGAAGCGCTTGTCCGCCGGATCGAGGTCCTCGAGCTCATGCAGGCCGACCTTCACCAAGTGGTGCTCTTCGAGCGCTTCCAGTACATCCGCCTCGGCGTCGTCGACTTCTCGGCGAATGGCCGGGTAAAACACGAGCTCTTCGATCGCGGCGTGCCGCGAAAGCGCCTCGATTACGGAATCCACCAGTGCGCGCTTGGTTCGCTGGGCGCCGTCGCCGGCCTTCTCAAAGCGCTTGAACAGCTGCTCCACGTGGCGGTGGTCTTGCTTCAGTACCGCGATCGCATCGCCGCTGCTCGCTTGCACTGAGCCTCCGCGAGGTGCGGCCTTGTTCTTGGCTGCGCGCGCCGCGCGTTGGGTCAGCTCGCGCGACCCGGGCGCCTTTCTCGCGGCGGCCTTCGTCGCGCGCTTCGCGGTTGCCCGGCCCTTCGTTGCTTTCGCGACGCGCTTCCCAACTGCTTTCGGGACCTTCTGCGCAACGTTCGCCGACTTCTTGCTGACTCGCTTCGTAGCTGCCATGGCCGATGGGTTACCCGCGCCGGCGACCATGCAAACGATGTGAATCGCGTAAGAACGCAGTCTTGAATGCGCGCTGCACGTTTTTCGCGCGAGTACGTCTACGCGGTGTCGTCGCATTCGCTCAAATGATTGCGTGACGCGCGACGGCCCCTTAATCCGGTACGCGCGGACGGTAACCTTCCAGCGTGAAGCGATACCTGTCAGGAGACAGATCGGGTCTTCAGCAGCGTCGGATCGTCCGTAGGACGGCGCAACTTCCCGCGACGAGCCGGGTTCTCTACCGGATCGAGCACTACAGTTCCCTACCTTCAGTGGCGCTGACCGTCGTTGCGGCCGTGATCTGCCTCATCGCCGCAGGTGCCGCGCTCGGCTTCCCCGATTCCTGGATGACCGCGTTCCAGGTATCCGTCTCGGGCGTGACGCTCGTGGTGGTCTTTGCGATCCAGCACACGCAGGGCCGAGAGCAGGTGGCGATCCAACGCAAGCTCGACGAGTTGATTCGGGCCACCGGCGCGGACGAGTCGCTGATGATGCTCGAAGAGGCGCCGGGCGAGGTCATGCGCGACGTCGAGGAGGAACAGCGAGACGTCCGATCGACGTCACCTGACGCAAACCCGCATTGATGCTCCTCGCGCCAACCCGGATGTTCAGCTCGCTTCAGCGATCGTGTCGTCTCAGCTGTGGGCGTATCGCCCGAACTGTCGTTCGACGTCGCGATGCTGCGAAGACGATACGTCCAAAAGAAAACGCCGAGTCGGTGTCAAACGTCGCGAATCGGATGCTGTCGTCGGGCCGGTTGAACCGATTCGTGGCAGGCAACGTAGATCCGTCTCGAGGCGCGATGAGGGGAGGACCGTGGGCATGCGATCTCGACTGTTCGTGATATTGGCGCTCGTCGCCGTCGGGTTGTTGGGTGCGATCGGCGCGGCGGGCGCGTCGGTCGCGAGCGAAGCGTCGCAGGGCGGCCGACCGCTCGAGGCGACCCTGTTGCCCGAGAATCAGGTGCCGCCGACCGCATCGAACGGCTCTGGAACGGCCTTCCTGACGTTGAACCAGGGTCGGAGCGAGGTTTGCTGGGACATCAGCGTCAGCGACCTGACGACTCCGGTCATTCTGGCGCACATCCACCGGGGGGCCGCCGGCACCAGCGGTCCGGTCGTCGTCGATTTCATGGAGCCCGTGAACGGTCTCAATGGATGTGTGCACGCCGACGCCGCGTTGATCAAGGCAATCCGACAGGATCCCGCCGGCTACTACGTGAACGTGCACACGACCATGTTCCCAGCCGGTGAGGTGCGCGGCCAGCTCGGTTAGCCCCGATCGTTCATGAGAACTCTTGAGCCGGCGCTGGCGCGCTTATGGATGTGTTGGCGCTCGGTTCTCGGCGGTGCGCACGTCGAAGTGCAGTTACTGGTGGGCGGTAAGTGGCTGTCGGGCGGTTGTGGGACGCGTTCGGGCGTGCGCGGTCACGCCGTCGCCGCATTCGGTGGGCGTGGCGCGATGTCAGTTGAGCAGCGCGACGTGTTGGTAGGCGTGCAGTAACGCGTCGGCGGTGGGCCAGTCGTCGATGATCCGCACGATCTGTTGGCGGGCGCGGCGTATGAGCCGGGCGGGGGTGTGCCAGAGCTGCCAACGCAACGTTTTCGGTTCCGCGATCGCGAGTGGTCCGTCCAAGCAGACGAGTTGGAACCAACGCACGAGATCGGCCGCGAACGCGACGATCGCGAGGCGCGCCCGGTTGGCGTCGAGATCAACGAACGGGAACCGGTCCAGACCCGAGTCCTTCAATCGGCGGATGTGATCTTCGACGTGGGCGTGGGCGCGCATGTGCTGATCGAGGGTGACGGGTTCACCGGGCTGGTCGGTGTAGTGGCCCCAGTAGCGGAAGTCGAGCGATGGGAACAGCGACTGTTGCGCACCGGGATGTAACGGCTCGCGACGCACGATCAGGCGGGTGCCATCGGGCCAGTGGGCCAGGTCGACGAGGTCGGTGACCTCACACACCGCGGCGCCGGCACGGAGGTCACCGGCTTGGGTGAGCGCCGGTGCCCAACGGTCGTCGTCGACGGCGACCTGCGAGATTGCTGCGTGAATACGGCCGTTTTTGCGGGCCACGACCGCGAACCCGACGTTGCGGGCACGACAACCCCACACGAACCCACGCGTCGCGCCCGCGGAATCGGCGCGCGCCGTCACCGGCCGGGTCACGGCCGCGGGGTCGTCGCCGTCCCGATGGCCCGCAGCGATCTCGGCCGGTAACTGGGCGATCGCGGCGTCCAACACGCACAGGTGATCGACGCTCGAGTTCGCGGTCGCGTTCCCCGGCCGCAACAGCGCGGCGAGGGTCTCAGCCGTCGCATCGGCGAAGCAGAACATCGGATGGAACCCGAACCCGCCCTTGTAGGTCGGTGCGGTCCCGTCCTTGTGTTCGGAGTGGACCTCGACCAACGACGCGTCGATATCCAACACGACCGCCTCGCCCGTATCGACCGCCGCCCACACATCCGCACGCACCGACGCGACCGCTTCCCACAAACCCGCGAGCGTCACCGCGTCGATCTGACGGTAGGTGCGATACAACGTCGAGTCCGACGGCACCGGCCCGAACAGCACCGGCTGCGCCCGCAAGAACTCGACATCCGAACACGCTTCGCCACCACCGGCGAGCGTGAGCATCGCATGCACCAACACCTTGCCTCGATCATGCAACGGGAACCGTTCACCGGCCGGCAACATCCGTGCCGACAACGCCGCGCCCAACCCGACCGTGTCGGCGAAACGACCCAACGCGTGGAGTCCAACATGCGCGGCGACCCCGCCACCGCCGGTCTCGATCCGCGCCCGCATCGTGCTGGTAACGTGCATCCGTCAGGTGCCTTTCCCGTTGGTGCTTCTTGTTGTGTCGCAACACCAAGAATGCCTTACGAGAAGGGCACTTGTCGCGCTCAGCGACCAACCGCAACCACGAACCCGTGAACGATCGGGGTTAGGTAGGTTCAGCCGGCTTGCTTGCGGCTCGTTCAACCTCGCGATAATGGCGCGGTGACGGCGGCTGGAGGGGAAACGGCATGGTGGAACCGATCAAGATCGGATGGCTGGGTTCCGCGCTCGACGGACCCGACGGCGGCTACGACAAGATCCACCGCCTGGCCTTCGACGAAGCGGCGGCAGAAGGACTGCTCGATCGTCCCGTCGAGTTCGTGCTGCACCCCGAGAACGGTCTCCCGCAGGGCTCGGCCAAGAACGCGACCGACGGATTCAAGTACCTGGTCGATGAGGGGTGCATCGGGGTGGCCGGCGCGTACAGCTCCGACAACGCGATCACCGTCGGTCCGCTCGCCAATGAGCTGCGGGTTCCGCTGATCAGCTGGTGCGGAACCGAGCGACTTCAGGGCGACTATTGCTTCCGCCTCGGCAACGGCGACTGTGGCGGCGACGCGGCGCTCGTCGTCGCCTGGCTCAAACGGCATGGCCACGCACGCGTCGCGGTATTGAGCGAGATCTCACCCAACGGCGAGGAGTACTTCCGGTTCTTCCGCCAAGAGTGCCGCCGCCACAGTGTGAGCATTGCTGCAGTCGAGACGGTCAGCCAGAGCCCGGAGAACCTCGCGAACAACCTCGACAACCTGCGCCGCGTCGATCCCGACGCGCTCGTCTACATGGGCTACGGGATGCTCGCCGCGAAGGGGTTGTTGCGCGAAGCCCTCGACAAGCTCGGCTGGGACCCGCCGCGCATCATGGGCACCGCGTTCATGTTCTATCTCATGGGCCTCGACAAGTTCGAAGGCTGGGTCGGCGTCGACCAGTTCGATCCGAGCAACCCGCTCGTCGAGGCCTTCCACGAACGCTTCGTCGCGCGGTACGGACAAGAGCCGCCGCTCTGGCCGAACGCGATACCCGTGCTCGCCTACGACACCGCACGGGTGTTGGTCGAAGGTCTGTTCCGCGCGCCGATCCTGTCGGGGCCCGGGCTGAAGGCGGGGCTCGAGACGATTCGCTTCATGGCGAGCACGACCGGCGGCGCGCGCACGCACATCGCGTGCTCGCCGTACGAGCACGGCATGTTCCGCGGCGACTGGTTGCTCTACGGCCGCGTGCGGAACGGCGCGCTCGAGTTCGACGGGCTCTTCGAGCCGTGAGCCGGTCCTGACGCGGCGGCCCGGTACCCGCGTGAACATCGAGCCGATGGGGACGCTTCAGCGGATGCGCTCGGCGCCGGTCGCGCCTTCGGCGTCGAGCGCGATCGTCATGCCCTCATAGGCGAGGCAGACGCGGCTCTCCATCCCGGGCCATTTCCCCTGGGCCTCCGCGAGGAGGTCTTCCAGCTCGCCGTCGGTGTGGTACGGATCGTGATGGAACAGCACGAGTTTGTCGACGTTCGCCTTGTGCGCGAACTCCATCGCGGCGGCGATGCTCGAGTGTCCCCAACCGACATGGGCGTCGTACTCGTGATCGCGGTATTGCGCGTCGTGCAACAACACGTCGGCGTCCCGGGCGATGTCATGACCGCTCATCCACGCGGCCGGCACGGTGACGAGGTCGTTGCCGAGCGATGGTTCGTGATCGGGCAGGTAGACGAGGATGCGTCCGTGCTCTTCGATGCGATAGCCGACGGTCGGGCCTTGGTGGGTGACCTTCGCCGCTCGGATCGTTGCCGAGCCGATCGTCACGGCCTCCTCCGGTGCGTCGTGGAAGGTGAGGTTTGACGGGACGTCTTCGAGGCGGACGGGAAACAAGGGGGGCGAGAGGTACATGGCGATGCGTTCGGCCAGGTTCTGCACGGGCGACGACGGGCCCCAGATGTGGATGTCGAGCCCGGGTGAGAACAAGGGGCGAAAGAACCCGAGGCCCTGCAGATGGTCGAGGTGAAGGTGCGTGAGCAGGATGTGCAGCTCCACGGGCGGATCCGCTTGCATCGACACGCCGAGGGGCCGCAGGCCCGTGCCGGCATCGAGGACGAGCGCGTGTCCGCTCGACAAACGAACCTCGACACACGATGTGTTCCCGCCGTACTTGACGGTGTCGGTTCCCGGCACCGCAACGGACCCGCGACATCCCCAGACCCGGGCTCGCATCAGCTGCGTTCCCCGGACGCGACCTCCCAGAACACCGAGACGACACCGTGCATCTCCCGGGCCGCCCCCAACAGCGGATACGCAGTCACTTCATATTCGCGTCGCACGCCGTTGTACGCCGTCGCCATGAGGGTCTCGTGTGCGGGCCGCTGCTCGAAGAACGCGACCCCGGCCGGTGACGCACGCCTGAGAACCGGTTGGCCGTCGGGCGTGGCGAGCTGTAATGCGGCTCCGAACTCGCCGGAGGGGATCTCCCCCAGTTCCGCGAACGATTTTCCCAGCAGCATTGCAGCGGCGTCGTTGTAGAAGACCAGCATGCCCCCGGGATCCAGCAAGAACATCGGCGTCGCCAAGTTCGACGCGAGCTCGCGCGCCAGGATCAACGGCAAGCTCTTCGGCGAACCGGGCGTGCCGAGCGACTCGCTCACGGCACCGAACCATGAGCCTGGTTTGCGCACATGCCGCACATCGTTGCCGCGCCGCAGCTGTGTTGCCAAGCGCGCCCGAGGCGATCGCCCGCCGGGACGCTTCGTGGCGTCCTTGCGCCGCTACCGTTTCGCCGGTGGCGGTTGCATTCGTTCTTTCGGGGGGCGCGAGTCTCGGCGCGGTCGAGGTAGGCATGCTCGCGGCCCTGCGCGACCGTGGCATCCGACCGGATTTGATCGTCGGCACCTCGGTCGGCGCGCTCAACGGCGCGTGGCTCGCCGGGCACCCCGATGCGCCGATCGACGACCTCGCCGAGGTCTGGACGCGCCTGCATCGGTCGGACGTGTTCCCGACCGACCCGCGGCGTGGTCTGCTCGCGTTCGCGGGACGGCGCCGGAGCCTGTTGGACGAGGGACCCCTGCGATCCCTGATCGAACGCCACGTGACCTTCTCGCGTCTCGAGGATGCACCGACTGCTTTGCACGTCGTTGCGGTCGAGGTGCTCACCGGTCGCGACGTGTTGCTGTCGACGGGGCCGGCTGTCGACGCGGTGCTCGCGAGTGCGGCGCTCCCTGCCGTCTTCGATCCGGTCGAGATCGGCGGCGTGCCGTACATGGACGGCGGGGTGGGGAACAACACGCCGATCTCGCACGCGGTCGCGCTGGATGTCGACCTGGTGTGGGTGCTGAGCGCCGGTCACGCCTGCGCGCTCACCGAGCCTCCGACGAACGCGCTGGCGATGGCCCTGCATGCGCTCGGCCTCCTGTTGCACAGACAACTCGCGGTCGACGTCGAGCGCTACGAGCCACGCGTCGAACTCCGTGTCCTTCCGCCGTTGTGCCCGTTGACGGTGTCTCCGGTGGACTTCTCGCATTCGGCAGAGCTCATCGATCGCGCGTACGGCGCGTCGACGCGGTGGCTGGACGAGGATCATCCGCCGGTGGGTCAGGCCGCGTTCATGGGCCCGCATGACCATCCCGCGCGCTGAGACGGCAGTGCGACGCGCGGGGGTGTTACGACACGGCCGCCTGCTGGAGGAAGTGAACCCGGTCGTCGGTAGGCGTCGTGGGGCGCCAGCGCCCGGTCGAGGCGCGCCATTCGCGACCGTGGAACGAAACGGTCGTGACGCGGAACTGCTCCGCGTGACCGACCAGCCAGGTCGCGATCGTCCAGCCCCGTGGCGGTTCAAAGGAGGTGTCGAGAGACCTGATGCCGAGCTCGTTGCCCATGCTGGAGACGAATGCGGGCGCGGGATCGTGCGAACGCGCGAGCGAGAAGCGGCAGCTGAGTCCCGCTTCGGTTTCGCCGGTCAACGCCATGGCGAGCGCGCGGGCCTGGGGCTCCCATTGCGCGTAGGCCGTGGGCGCGCCACTGCGCTGTACCTCTTGTGCGGCGACGGTGATCGGCAGGGTCGCCCACCCGGTGACCCGGGTGAGCTCGCGAAAGAACGCCGCTGCCGCGTAGCTCGGTGTCAGGATCTCGGCCGAGGTGCCCCAGCCTTGCGAGGGGCGCTGCTGGAACAGGCCGAGTGAGTCGCGATCGCCGTAGGGCAGGTTCCGCAACCGTGATTCCTGCAACGCGGCCGCAAGCGCGACGGTGACCGCGTGATTGGGGAGGCCGAGGCGTTTGCCGACTGCCGCGATCGTCGTCGAGTTGGCGGCTTGGTCGATGTCGAGCGTATACGTCTCGGCGCCCGTGCTCACCCGACACGAAGGCGACGGAGGGTTCCGATGGCGGAGCGACAAGGTGATGATCACGGCGGCCGCGACGAGCGTGACGGCAGCGACACCGGCGCCGATGCGACGCACTGCGGTCGGTACGGCCATCCGTCGAACGTACCCCGGCCTGCGAACCACGCGAAGGCGCCCCTCAGGCGGCCGGCGGCTGCGACTCTCGATTCATGCGAGCCGGCGACGACGAGGCGTACGGCAGCGCAAGGCGTAGGACGTCTGCGCTCTGTGCGATCCGGCCGCGCCGGCGATATTCCTCGATGGCGACCGTGAGATCCCTGCGGATCCACGCGCGCACGGGTTTCCACGCGATCGCGATCGCGACGACCGTGAGCGCGACGACTGCTGCCATCAGCACCACGTCCGGCATCGAGGAGCCGGACGGTTGCACGACGATGGAGAGCACGAGCGAGGCAAAGATCGCGAAACCACGCTCGATACGGCGACCGACGGCCGCGAGCACGATGAGTCCCCACAAGGCGTACCACGGCAGGACGATGGGCCCGAGCGCGACGACGAGCGCGAGCGCGAACCCACACGCGCGCACGGTGCCGATCTTCGGCGCGCGCCACAGCAGGTACACCACACCGACGACAGTGGTCGCCGCGGCGGCCGTGCGGACGAGGTTGAGCACCTGGGTGTCGTGACCGACGACTGCGGCGATGCACTGTGCGACGAACGTCGTCGGCGTGAGCAGAGTGCGATTCGTCCCGGGGACGCCGAGCGCGCCTATCCAGCCCCAACCCAAGTTGCAGGCCCACGCCACGAGACCGAACGCGAGAGCCCCGAATCCGGCGAGCCGCGCGAAAACGGGCAGGCGCCGTTCGGCCGGCTCGCGCCGCACCGCCTCGACGATGATGAACGCCGCGGGAAGGACGGCGGGCACCTTGATCGTCGCCGCCAGCATGCACAACAGCACACCGAGCATCGGACGGCCGCCGGCGGTGCCGACGGCGAGACCCGCGACGATCAAGCCGACCATCAGCGCGTCGTTGTGGCCACCCCCGATGAAATGGAAGAGCACCAATGGATTGCAGACGCCGAGCCACACGGCTCGCGCCGGGTCCTTGCCTACCGCCTTCGCCAACGTTGGTAGCGAGATCGCGATGAGCACGACGCCCGCGATTTCGAACAGGCGCAGGATCATGACCGTGCTGATGACGCTTCCGCCCGAGAGTCGGACGGCCGCGTGCGCGAGCCTCAGGAAGAACGGACCGTACGGCGATGGCGTCGTCAGCCACGCGTGACTCACGGGCGCGAGGAACCTCGACGCGCCGAGCGCGGCCGGCCCGTACTCATACGGACTGATGTGGCGGTGCACCATCAAGCCGTCCGCCGCGTAGCTGTAGAGATCGCGGCTGAAGATTGGCGGGCCGAGCAGGAGAGGCGCGGCCCAAACGCACGCGATGCGGTTGAGCGGTCGGAGCGTTGCGCCGCGCCGCAACAGCAGGCCGAGGACGAGCCACGCACCGAGGACGAGCACGAGTCCGGCGGTGAGGGTCGCGACGCCCAGCACCGTTGCCGCGGTGCCCTTCGGGACGATCGTGAGGATGCCGCGCTCGACCGACGAACCTGTGGGGCCGGTCGGTCCGACTAGGACGCCGGACAGAGTGACGAACACCATTCCGATCGCGCCGATCGTGCCGAGCGCCACGGTGGTGCCTTGCGGCCACCGGTTGTCGTCGCGTTCGAGCGCGATTCGGGTCTTGCCGGTATCCGCCACTGACGATCATTATGGTGCACCGAGCTGTCGTGAGCCGGTTCGGTGCGAATCGATTTCGCGGTCTGCGCGAAGGTCACCACCGTTGGCGGTACCGGAACTCGGCGCGGATGACGTACGCGACCGCAAACCCACGGGTCGCGTGATGCTGCGCTTCGTACGATCGCGTGATGGATGCGCTGCTCGACCACGTGCGTTCGCAGCTGCGGGCAATCTTCGCGGGCCGGTCGGTGATCCTCGCCGGTGGGGTGGCGGCGTCTGCGGTTCAACCGGTCGATCAATTGCGCGGGTTGGGCGCCGAGCGATTCCTCGTCGTGTCCTCCGGCACCGGGACCGGCTGTCCGCCCGACGGCCCGGACGTCGAGTTGGTCACGTTGGAGCGCGGGGTACCCGCAGGCGACCTCATCGCGAGCTTTCGCGAGGACGAGCGTGAGATCGCGCGACCTTCCGACGACGTTCTCGACGCGTTGCGGCGGTTCGACGAGCTCGGAGACGCGATCGTGCTCGTGCCTCCGTTCCTCGACGTGCGCAAGCTCGGAAACCGCCGCGCGTTCGGCGCGCGCCGATCGGAGTGGGTCGCGATCGAGGACAAGACGCTCGCCGACGAGCTGTTCGACGCCACCGATGTGCCGCGGCCGCTGTCAGCCGTCGTCCCCGCCGACCCGTGGTCGATCTCGCGCGCGGCGGCCGCTCTCGATCGTGGCGGAGGAACCGTATGGTCGGGCGACGCGCGTGAAGGGTTCAATGGCGCCGGCGCCTACGTCCGGTGGGTACGTGACGAAGCCGATCGTCGTGAAGCGCTCGACGCACTGCTCCCGTGCTGTGATCGCGTGCGGGTTGCGTCGTTCGCCGACGGCGTGCCGTGCAGCATCCACGGGTTCGTGGTCGACGCGGGTGTCGCCGCGTTCCGTCCGGTCGAGCTCGTGACGTTGCGAGCACCGACGGCGCCGCGCTTGCGGTATTGCGGATGTGCCACATTCTTCGACCCGCCCGCCGACCAGGTCGTGACCATGCGTGCCGCGGTCCGCCGGGTCGGGGAGCATCTGCGGGCAAGCGTCGGGTTCCGCGGCGCGTTCACGCTCGACGGCATCGCGTCGGCCGACGGATGGGTCGCGACCGAGTGCAATCCGCGGTTCGGGGCCGGGCTCGGATATGTCGACCTCGCGTTGCCGGAGCTGCGCCTGATGATGCTCCATTACGCGGTCGTCGAAGGAGTCGCCGACGTCGAGAGCGCGGCGTTGGAGCACGCCGTGGTGGAGGCGGGCGGGCGCAGGCGCTGGGGTGGCGCGTGGACGCCGGTGACGCGCAGATTCGACCAGACGACGACGGTGGCCCTCGTGGGTGGCGTCGATGGCTTTCGCCACTCCCGCGAGAGTGAACGCGCCGACGCGGTCCTCACGGTCGGACCCGGTCGTACGGGAGGCCATGTGCGGCTCGATCTCGATGTCGCGCGAACTCCGCGCGGACCGTCGATCGCGCCGTTGGCGGTCGCCGGCTTCGCATTTGGCGACCGCGAGCTCGACCTGGGGCTCGGCCCGCTCATTGCAGCGCCACCAGTCGTGTGATGCCACCAGTCGTGTGATGACGCCGGCTCAGGCGAGGCCGGCTCGGTCGCGGACCACCTTGCCGAGCGCGGAGAAGTCCTCGCGGCCGTAGCCGGCGTCGACCGCGGCCGCGAGCACCGGGCGGACGAGATCGGCGCTCGACACGGGAACGCCGGCGCGCGCCGCCTCGCACAACACGAGATCGACATCCTTTGCCATCAGCGCGGTCATGAAGCCGGGCTTCCAACCGTTCGACGCCGGCGTGTCGGGTCGCGCGCCCTCGAACGGGATGCGAGTGCGGATCGCGTTGCAGTCGCCGGTTGCGTGCGTCATGACCTCGTGGACGACACCGAGGTCGACGCCCTCCTTCACCGCCAGCGCACACGCCTCCGACACCGCGAGCATCTGAGCGGCGTAGACGAGCTGGTTGCACAGCTTCACGACCTGCCCGACGCCGGGACCTCCGGCGTGGACGATGAGCTGGGCGAACGGCTCGATCGCCGGGCGCGCGGCGTCGAGCACCGCGGCGTCGCCGCCGACCATCACGGTGAGCGTGCCGCGTTCGGCTCCGATGGAACCGCCCGAGAGCGGCGCGTCGAGGTACGAGGCGCCGGTAGCCGCTACCCGCTCGTGTTGTTGGCGCTCCACCGCGGGATCGATCGTGGAGGTGTCGACGACAACCTTGCCCGGTCCGAGCGCGGGCAACGCGGCGTCGATCACCGCGACCACATCGGGCGAGTCGGGCACGCACAGGATTGTGATCTCGCTCGCGGCCGCGACCGCGCGCGGATTCGCGCCCTCCCGGGCACCCGCGGCGACCGCGGCATCGATCGGCGGGCGACTACGAGACGCGACGGTGACGTCATGGCCGGCGGCGAGAAGGTGGCGGGTCATAGGCAAGCCCATCGCGCCGAGGCCGATGAATCCGATCTGCATGCGCGTCGACGCTAGTGCGACTACCTTGCCGCGTCATGGCCGATCCGCTGTTGTTCGTCACCCAGGTCGCGCCGTATCGCGACGGGCCCGCGGGTGTGCACGGCGTGCTCGAACAGGCCGCGATCGGCGTCGGTCAGATCGCGGAGATGCAGGGGCTGCGCGCCTGCACGATCGGGGACGTGCGAGATCTGCCGGTCGACGCGATTCGGGAGGCCCGTGCGCTGGCGCTGTTCACGATCGGCGAGACGCCTTGGAGCGCGCAGCAGCAGCAGGCGATCGTGGATCGCGTGCGCGCCGGTCGCCTGGCGATCTGCGCGATCCACTCCGCGACCGACTCGTGTTATGCGTGGGACGCGTACCGAGAGATCGTCGGCGCGCGGTTCGACGGCCACCCCTGGACGCAGACGTTCGTCGCGGACGTGCTCGATCCGGAGCACCCGGCGTGCGCGCACCTCGGCGCCGACTGGCGTTGGCACGACGAGGTCTACCAATTCCGCGACCTGCGGCCCGACGCCCGGGTGCTGCTGCGGGTGCGCGAGGGCGAGCTCGACCTCGCCGCCACCGGAGCTCGTCGGCCGTCGTTCGGATACCCGCTCGCGTGGTGCTTCGCCGAGGGCCGCGGGCGGGTGTTCTCGACGAGCCTCGGCCACTTCCCGGCCGCGTGGGAGTCGCCCTCGTACCTTCGCCATCTCGCGGGCGGGCTCGGTTGGGCGCTCGGCGAGACGGCGTGAGCCGCGCTCGCAACTTCTCCAACTGGGCGTACTGGCGCATGCACCACGAGCGGGTCGCCGCAAGCGGGCAACCACCGCCCTCCGACATCGACGCGTGGTGCGCGCGTACACGCGCACGGGTCGGCGCGCGTCTCGGTGCGCATCCCGCGCCTGTCCCGCTCGACCTCGAGACGACCGAGGAGGTCGATCGCGGCGACTATGCGCGCGCCCGGATCGTCTTCGATGTCGAGGAGACCATGTCGGTGCCTGCGTATCTCCTCGTTCCCCACGCGCGGCGCGACACCGCGCCGGGGCCCGCGGTACTCGCCGTGCACGGTCACGGTCCCGGGAAGGCGCGGGTATGCGGCATCGAGCGAGGCGGTGAGGGCGACGACTACGCGCACGCGCTGGCGTCGCTCGGCTACCTGGTGCTCGCACCGGACCTGCGCGGTTTCGGTGAGCGCTCCGAGTGGATGCCGGCCGGGAACTACCACTGCGACTGGGATCTCGTGTGCGCGACGATGGCCGGCATCGTGCCGCTCGAGCGCAACCTCTGGGATCTCGGGCGCTCCCTCGACGTTCTGTGCACACACCCGCTCGTCGATCCGGCGCGGGTCGCGGTCGCCGGGCTGTCGTACGGCGGTACGTGCGCCCTGTTCCTCGCCGCGCTCGACGCCCGGGTACGCGTCGCCGTCGTCTCCGGCTATCTGTCGTCGTGGCGCGCCGCGCACGCCGTCCCGTGGAACATGTGCGGTTCGCAGGTGCTGCCGGGTCAGCTCGGTGAGATCGAGCACGTCGATATCGCCGCGCTGATCGCCCCCCGGCCGCTGCTGGTGGAGTCGGGAACCCAGGACGGGATCTTTCCGGTCGGGCCGGCGCGCCAGACGGTCGACCAGCTGCGCGCGGTGTACGCGCGCTTGGGCGCGCCCGACGATGCCATCGTTCACGACGTGTTCGAAGGGGATCATCGGTGGCACGGCGCCGAGGTGCCGGCGTTCTTGGAACGGTGGCTGTGAGCACGATCGACATGCGTCTCGCCGCGCTGGGTCTGGTGTTGCCGGGCCCGTACCCGCCGCACGATCCGCTCGACGCCCTCGTCGTGCACGGTGGCCGGGCCCGGACCTCGGGCCAGCTCCCGAGGGATCACGACGGCCGGCTCGTGCATCCGGGCGTGCTCGGCGCCGAGCTCTCGGTCGACGACGGCGCGGAGGCCGCGCGCTGGTGCGCGTTGAACGCGCTGTCGGTGCTGCGCGCGGGCCTCGGGTCGCTCGATCGCATCGCGCGCGTGCTCACGATGCTCGGTTTCGTGGCGTCTGCGCCGGGATTCGCACAGCAACCCGCGGTCGTCGACGGCGCGAGCACGTTGCTGCACGACGTGTTCGGCGAAGCCGGCCGGCACAGCCGCTCGGCAATCGGCGTCGCCGCGCTTCCCCGGGGCGGCGCGGTCGAGATCGAGGTCGAGGTCGCGCTCGCCGACTGATGGCCGGAGACCGGCCGTCGACCCGCCGGGCCGTCTCGCTCTTCGGCTCGTCGACTCGTAGGCTCCGCGCATGGGTGCGAGCGTCACGGTCGTGGGCGGCGGCAGCTACCACTGGGCGCCGCGGCTTCTCGCCGACTTCGCCAACACCGCATCGTTGAACGATGTGCACGTGGTGCTGCACGATCTCGACGCGGAGCGCATGAAGCTCATGCAGGACCTCGGCAGCGAGATCGCGGCACGACGCGGGATCGCGATGACCGTGGAAGCCGAGGGCGACCGGCGCCGGGCGCTCGAAGGCGCCGACTTCGTCATCACTGCGTTGTCGGTGGGCGGCTTCGACTCGATGCAGCACGACATCGAGATCCCGGAGCGATTCGGCATCCGCCAGCCCATCGGCGACAGCGTCGGACCGGGCGGCATCTTCCGCGCGCTGCGCAGCGTGCCGGTGTTGCTCGACATCGCGCGTGACATCGAAGCGGTGGCCCCCGACGCGTGGCTGGTGAACGTGACCAACCCTCTCACGGCGTTGTGCAGATCGGTGACGCGGGAGACCAACGTGAAGACCGTCGGTCTCTGCAACGAGTGGGTCGGGTGCTCGTGGATCCTCAGTCTGTTGTTCGACTGCGGTATGGCTGACATCGACCCCATCCTCGGTGGCGTCAACCACTATCCGCTGGCGACGTCGCTGCGCGTCGCGGGCGAGGACGACGGATTCGTCCGGCTCCACGCGCTCCTCGGCGAACCGCAGCGCGCTGCGACCGAGCCGATCTGGATGGATCCGCCCGAGCGCGCAGGCTGGGTCAAGGTGTCACCGGCCGAGTACTGGACCAAGCTCGACGTGATCGAGAACAACCGGGTGCGCTTCGAGCTGTTTCGTCGATTCGGCGTGCTCGTCGGCTCGGGCGACCATCACTCGGTCGAGTTCATGCCGAGCTTCGTGCTCGCCCGCAACGACTATGGCCGCGATTGGCGCGTTCATCACTACGGGATGGCGGGTCATCGCCGCGACGCTGACGACGACGTCGCCTTTTACGAGGAGATGCGCGACGCGCGGGACGTGACTCGTATGCCGTCCGGTGAGCTCGTCGCGCAGCTTCTCGACGGCATGGTCACCGGCAAGCAGCAGCAGCTGCCCGTCAATCTGCCGAACGAGGGCAACGTCACGAACCTCGACGTCGGCGCGGTCGTCGAGATCATGGGTGTGGCCGACGGTTCGGGCGTTCAGGGACGCGACAAGACGACGGTGCCGGGCATCATGGGTGAGTTCCTGCGGCGTATCAACGTGGTGCAGGAGTGGACGGTCGAGGCTGCTGTCGCCGGCGATCGCGAGCTCGTGTTGGAGGCGATGCTCGCCGACCCGATCGCGGCGCAGGTTCCCTACGAACAGATCATCGAGATGACAGACGAGATGCTCGCGGCGACTGCCCGCTGGCTCCCGCACTTCGACGCCTAGGATCGCCGCGTGGCTCCGAAGATCGTCATCATCGGTGGTGGCAGCTACCAGTGGGTCCCCAAGCTGCTCGTCGATCTCGTGAACACGCCGGCGCTCGCCGACGCAAAGATCGTCCTGCAGGACATCGACCCCGAGCCGCTCGCGCCGATGGCCGACTTCGTGCGACATGTCGTCGGCCTGAAGGGATTGGGCATGACGGTGTCGACGACCACCGATCAGCGCGCCGCCCTCGCCGGTGCCGACTACGTGGTCGTCACGATCTCGACCGGCGGGTTCGCGAGCATGCGCCACGACCTCGAGATACCGGAGCGGCACGGCATCAAGCAGTCCGTCGGCGACTCGGTGGGCCCCGGCGGCATCATGCGCGCCCTGCGGAATATCCCGGTCCTGGTCGGCATCGCACGCGACATGAGCGAGCTCTGCCCCGACGCGTGGATGCTGAACATCACGAACCCGATGACGACGCTGTGCCGCGCGGTGACGCATGAGACGAGCATCCGGACGGTCGGCTTGTGTCACGAGATCGCGGGTGCGCAGTTCGCGCTCTCGCTGCTCCTCGACGCGGGCTTCCTCGATCTCGACTTCGAGCTCGTGGGCGTGAACCACTTGCCGATCTTCACCACGTTGCGGGTGAACGGCGAAGACGCATTCGATCGGCTCCGCGAGCTGCTGGCCGATCCCGACGGTCTCGGCGAGGAGCACGTGAAGCTTCCACCGTGGTTGGGCGCGGAAGCGGAGAGCCTCGCAGGCGGTATCCGAAAGCGTGACATCCTCGAACATCACAGGGTGAAGTTCGCGCTGTTCGAGCGTTTCGGCGTGCTCCCGGGCGCCGGCGACCGCCACCTCGTCGAGTTCTTCCCCGGCTTTCTCACCGAGGAGTCCGGATGGGGGAAGCGTTGGGGCGTGGAGCTCACCACGATCGCCGACCGAGAGGGCGACGCGGGCGAGTACAAGAAGGAGCTCGCCAAGATGCGCGCCTCCGACGAGGTTTCGACCATGCCGTCGGGCGAGATGGTTGCGCCGATGATCGACGCGTTCCTGCGCGACCGACCGCACGCGTTCCCGCTGAATCTGCCCAACTCCGGCCAGGCCCCCGACCTGCCTCCGGACGTCGTCGTCGAGGCGATGTGTATCGCCGACGGCAACGGCCTGCATCCGCGCGACCAAACCCGGTTGCCCGCCGTGCTCGCCGAATGGGTGCGCCGGATCTCGGCTGCGCAGGAGGCGACCGTCGCGGCCGCACTCGCGGGCGAACGCGCCAAGGTCGTCGAGGCGATGCTGCTCGACCCACTCGCGGGGCGGATCGACTTCGACCACGTCGAGCAGATGACCGCCGAGATGCTCGCGGCCACTGCCCAGTGGCTGCCGCAGTTCGCGTGACCCGCGAGCTGCGATTCGACGCGTTGGACGTGTACGTCGACCGCGACGTCCAACAGATGGCGCGTCGCGCGGCCGCGGAGGCGGCATCCGTGCTCCGGGCCGCGATCGGCGCGCGCGGCGAGGCGAACGTGATGCTCGCCACAGGCAACTCGCAACTCGTGTTCCTCGCGGAGCTCGTCGAGGTTCCCGATATCGCTTGGGAGTGCGCGCGCGCGTTCCACATGGACGAGTACGTCGGGCTCCCGCCGTCGCACCGCGCGAGCTTCCAGCGCTACATGCGAGAGTTGGTTGCAGCCCGGTTGTCGGTGAAGGAGTTCCACTACCTGTCGGGTGACGCGTCCGATCCAGAGCACGAAGCGGCCCGCTACGCGGCGTTATTGCGGGCTCATCCACTCGACTTGTGTTGTGCAGGGATAGGGGAGAACGGGCACCTCGCATTCAACGACCCGCCCGTCGCCGACTTCGACGACCCGCGCGACGTCAAGATCGTCGCGCTCGAACCGGCCTCGCGCCGCCAGCAGGTCGCGGAGGGCCATTTCGCGGCGATCGGCGACGTGCCGACCCACGCGATCACCGTCACGGTTCCGGCCCTGCTCCGGGCCGGTCGGGTGCTCGTGATCGCGCCCGAGGCGCGCAAGGCGAAGCCCGTGCACGACGCGCTGTACGGACCCATCACGACGGCGTGCCCGGCGTCGATCCTGCGCCGGCAGTCGAACGCGACCCTGTACCTCGACCTGGAGTCCTCGGCGCTCCTCGACAGTTGACCGACCCTCGACAGTCCGGGGCCTCGTCGGACGGCGTCGTCGAGCCCGAGGACGCGCGTTA
>JBBQTI010000049.1:0-30727 GCA_038213435.1 Acidimicrobiia bacterium | reverse complement strand
GTGTATTCGTCATGGTGTATTCGTCATGGTGTATTCGTCATGGTGTATTCGTCATGGTGTATTCGTCATGGTGTATTCGTCATGGTGTATTCGTCATGGTGTATTCGTCATGGTGTATTCGTCATGGTGTATTCGTCATGGCGTATTCGTCATGGCGTATTCGTCATGTCCTCACCTCCGCGACGGCCTCGCCGAATGCGGCGACGGTGTCGCAGAACGCGTCGACGCCGGGCGCCGGGAGATGGAACGCGAGCCACGTGACGCCGATCGCGGCGAGCTCGTGGGCTTCGGTGACGAATGCCGAAGGGTCGACGACGTCTGAGTGCGCGGGGTGCGAGAACGGTGTGAAGCAAACGTCGAGCGGCTCGGAACGTTCGGCATCCGCCGCGAGCTCGTTGAGCCGCACGATCGCGTGCGCGAGCATGGCGGCGTCGGTCATCGACGCGGTGTCGACGGCCGCCGCCGTGCGGGGCGATGCCGGAAACGGACTCCAACCGTCGCCGTGCGCGATCGCCCGGCGCATCGCGGCCGCGGAGTTGCCGCCGGCCCAGATCGGCGGGTGCGGTTGCTGAGCGACACGGGGCGTCACGACGTGGTCGGGAATCGCATCGGCCCACGACGCCTTCATCGCCCACAGCGTCTCGTCGAGCCGCCGGGCCCGCTCCGCGAACGGCACGCCGAGCGCGTCGAACTCGGCTTCGAGGTAACCGACCGCGACACCGAGAATCACGCGTCCGCGCGAGCACGCGTCGAGAGTCGCGACCGCCTTCGCGGCGAGGTAGGGGTTTCGGTACGCAGGAATCAGGCAGTTGGTGTGCAGGCGAAGTCGCCGAGTGGCCGCGGCCGCGAACGAGAGCGCGACGAAAGGGTCGAGCGTCTCGTGGCCGCCCGTCGCGAGCCAGGCGCGCGGCGGAACCGGGTGATCGGTGACGAAGCACGCGTCGAAGCCGGCCGCCTCGATCGCCAGCGCACAGCTCATCAGCGCGTCGGGTGACGCGACGGGAAGCTCGACCGAGAACCTCATGCGCCTCGTTGTGAGCTCGCAGGCGGCGCCCAGCGCGGTTCGCGCTTCTCGGCGAACGCGCGCGGGCCCTCCTCCTGGTCGGGATGACCCCACATCGACACGAGCTCCGCGGCGCCGGCCTTGCACGCGTCGGTGAGACCGAGCTCGAGTGCGGCCCACAACGCCCGCTTCGTAGCTGCCATCGCGGCGGGAGAGTTACGGGCGATCTTCTCGGCGAGCTCCTGTGCGGCGTCGCGCAGACGCTCCGGTGGGTCGACGACCTCACTGATCATGCCGAGCTCGTAGGCGCGTTGGGCCGACAGCCGCTCGTGGCGGCCGACGAACGCCATCCGCATCACCGCCTCGACGGGCATCTTCTTCATCAGACCGATGGCTTCGACGGCAACCACCTGTCCGATCGACACATGGGGATCGAAGAACTGCGCGTCGGCGGCCGCGATGACGATGTCAGCGTCGGCCACCCAATGGAAGCCTCCACCGGCACAGATCCCGTTCACGGCCGTGATCACCGGCTTCCACACGTCGTTGTGCCACGACGTGAAGTGGAAGTCGAACGCCTCGACCGACGCGCGATAGCGCTCCATGCCGGCGCCGTCGGTCGCGATCTCCGTCACGTCGACGCCGGTCTGGAACGCGCGTCCCGCACCCGTGTGCACGATCACCCGCACCTCGGGATCGGCATCGAGCGTGCGCCACGCGAGCTCGAACTCGTCGCGCATCAACGCGTTCATCGCGTTCAGCTGCTCGGGCCGGTTGTTGATCAACCAGCCGACCGGTCCCTTGCGCTCGAGGCTCAACGTCACAAGTCTCGGATACTCCACGCTGCTTCAGCTCCTCGGGACTTCGCGCCAGGCCGCACCCTGCCACGGATCGGGCTCCCGCGGCAGACCGAGCACTCGCTCACCGACGATGTTCTTGTTGACCTCGGAGGTGCCTCCCTCGATCGTGTTCGCCCGGCTGCGCAGCATGCCCCGCACCTCGAGCGGCTGATCGATCGGCCAGGCCATCGCGCCCGCGCCCAACAGGTCGGTCGCGAGGAGTTGGATGCGCTGGTTCAGCTCTCCCTGGTGCACCTTGCCCACCGAGCTCTCGGGCCCCGGTGCACGCCCGGTCTTCACCTGCGCGCGCACCCGCTGGTTCGTCCAGTCGCGGATGCGTTCCTCGCTGAGGACGCGCATGAGCCGCTGGCGGACGACGGGGTCGCGGTCGCGCCCGGTCGCCCGGGAAAGTTCGAGCAGGTGCTCGACTCCCCGGCCGCCGATTCGGTCGACACCACCCGAGCCCGCGCCGGAGACCATCTGCCGTTCACCCGACAACGTCGCGTTGGCCACCTTCCAGCCCTGCCCGATCTCTCCGACGCGGTACGCGTCGGGCACGAGGACGTGATCGAGGAACACTTCGTTGAACTCCACCTCGCCGCCGATATGGCGCAGCGGCCGCACCTCGACGCCCGGCTGGTGGAGGTCGAGGAGGAAGTAGGTGATGCCCTGACGCTTCGGCGCGTCGGGGTCGGTCCGCGCGAGCAGGATCGCGAGGTCCGAGAAATGCGCCCAGGTGCTCCACACCTTCTGGCCGGTGACACCCCACATGTCGCCGTCGCGCTCGGCCCGGGTTGCGAGCGACGCGAGATCCGAGCCCGCGCCCGGCTCGCTGAAGAGCTGGCACCACTTCTCCTCGTTGCGCACCATCGGCGGCAGGAATCGCAGCCGTTGTTCCTCGGAGCCGAACGCGTACAGCGCCGGCGCGGTGTTGTTCAAACCCAACGGATTGAGCCGACCAAGGTTGAACGGACGCAGCTCGACGTCGATCGCGCGGGCAACCTCCGGGGAAACGTCGAGGCCGCCGTACGCGACCGGCCAGGTGGGTGCGACGAGCCCGGAGCCGGCGAACACCGGATACCACGCCTCGTAGTCGGCCCGCGCGCGCACCTCGCGCACCGCGGCCGCGCCCCCGCGCCGGCCCGCGTCGATCCAGGCGCGCGGCACGTTGGCCTCGACCCACAGCCGCACCTCGCGGACGGCCGCACCCACCGGCGTGTCGCGACCGAGGTTCATCTCCCCTCGAAGCGGGGCGGGCGCTTCTCACGAAATGCGGCCATGCCCTCGCGGAAGTCGTCGGTACGCGACGACAGCTCCAGCGCGAACGCCTCGTTCGCGAGCTGCGCGTGCAACTGGGCGCTCGCGCCGGCATTGAGAAGCCATTTCGTGAGCCCGAGTGCCACTGTCGGGCCGCTCGCCAGTCGTTCGACGACGTCGCCGACGGCCGCGTCGAGCTCCGCGCCCGGCACCGCACGATGGATCGCGCCCCACTCGGCTGCCTCCGTGCCGCTCAGCGCGCGGCCCAGGAGGAGAAGCTCCCGGGCGCGCACCTCGCCGACGCGTCGGGGCAGCAGCCACGTAGCGCCGCTGTCGGGCGTGAAGCCGCGCTCGCCGAATGGTTCCCAGAAGCGTGCGTCGTCGGCCGCGAGAGTGATGTCGGCCGCGAGCGCGATCTGAAATCCGATGCCGGCGGCCCAGCCGCGCACCTTGCAGACCACGGGGACCTGCACGGTGCACAACAACGGGATCAGACGGTGCGCCTGGCTGGGCAAGCGTCGCTGGATACTGCCTGCACGCGGCTTGCGATCGGAGCGCTCGTTCCGGGCGACGATGTCGGCGCCACCGCAGAAGTGCTCTCCCGCGCCTTCGACGATGACGACCCGAACGTTCTCGTCGGTGCCGGCCGCCTCGATCGCGCCGATGAGCCCGAGCATCGTCTCGTCGTCGATCGCGTTGCGCTTGTCGGGCCGGTTCAGCCGCAAGGTGAGCGCCCCGCGGTCGTCGTGCGCTACGACCAGGCTCATCGGCGGGCAAATTCCTCGGAGATCGCGGCCAGCGCTGCTTGCAGGTCGGAAGCCCCGCCGGGCGGATCGGGCAGGCGCACCGATCCGAGCACGCGGCTCGGGAGGAGGATCGTGGCGCGACCGGGAGTGGTGACCTCGCCGCGCTGGTTGACGGCTTCGAGGTCGACGTCGACGGCCGGGCGGTCACCCGCCGCGAGGTAGGTGCGAGTAACCCGGCCGCGCAGCCATTGCGTATCGCCCACGTAGTTGAAGCGCCGGAACTCGCAGTCGAGCTTCCACAGCCAGGCGTCGTCACCCATCCAGTCGGAGCAGAGGTGGATGAGCCAGGTCTCGCGCATGCGGCCGTAGTCGAAGGTCGTCGGGTTGCCCGACCGGCGCGCGAACTCGGGGTCCCAGTGCACGCGTTGCATCACATCGGGGACGTTGAGGTCGTCACGATGGAAGAAGCGCGGGATGCGCATCCGGTTGTCGTGTCCCAACCGCAACGGCTTGACGCCGTACAGCCCCATGCCCATCCCCGCGTGCCAACAGACGATGTCGGTGACGGTGAGCGGACCCTTCACCATCGGGCCGACCTCGTCGCCCTCGTGCACGTCCTCGAACCAACGAGGTTCGGCACCCCGCGGGCGCTCCCGCGCGTACTGGGCGTCGATGCCGGCGATCTGCTCGTCCGTGTACGGATCGATCGCCGTCGCGTCGTATTTCTTCTTCGCGCGGGCCTTCTCCCGTTCGGTTCGCACCATCAGTCGGTACTGGCCCGACAGCAGCGCGCCGTTCTCGTCGCGAAAGACCTGGGCGGTCCACTCGTGGATCGCGCGGCCGGCGAACTCGCTCTCCTTGTCGAGCGCGGCCACGAGCGCGTTGCGACGAAACGTGCGGCGCAACGGGAACAGCGGCGCCCACCATTCGCGCGCGCTCGCCGCGTAGAACGCGTGCACGCCCCGCAGCGGGTCGCCCTTCATGAGGTCGGCATGCTCGAGCGCGACCGCGGCGACCTCGTCCTCGCCGATCAGCGTGTCGCCGCCCACAAGTGCCGGCGACGCGATCGACTGCTCCCATCGCGTCTTCGGTCCGTACCCGGGATCACACCACAACGGGTTGTCGTCGCCGTAGGCCACCGCCACGTTACGAAACGTGTCGTGGGTCGGCAACGTGTAGTACGGCGGCATCGGATGCGGTTCGGGAATCCCGATGCGCGCACGGAGTCGTTCGACGCCTTCGTCGGTGATGCGGCCGGCGTCCCCCATGCATCCGAGACGATACCCAAGAGATCTCCACGCCTAGGCTGCCGGGCAGTGAGCACGGTCGACACCCAGCGCCCGACCGCGACCGGGAGCGTCCCTGCCGCGGTCCTCACCCTCGGCGCGTTGACGCTCGTCATCGGCGGCGTGCTCGGCGCGATGTGGATGCTCCACCCGTACGTGCGCAAGTGGGATCTCGAGGATCTCGCGGTCTATCGCGCCGCGGGCCGAGCCGTCGTGCACCACCACTCGGTGTTCGGCTCGTACGTGCACGACCAGCTCCGGCTGCCGCTGCCGTTCATCTACCCACCGTTCGCGGCACTGCTGGCCGCGCCGTTCTCGTGGGTCACCGAGAAGACCGCGAACCTGGCCTGGACCGCGGTGACCGTCATCGTCCTCGCGGCCGTCGTCCGCATTTGCTTCGCTCCCCTCATCCGCCGCTTCGGCCGCGCCGCTCCGCTCGCCCTCGCGCTGACCCTCTTGGCTGTCGCGGCGCTCTCACCCGTCGAAGACCATCTGCGGTTCGGGCAGGTCGGGATACCGCTGATGGCATGTTGCGTCTTCGATTGCATGGTTGAGCGTCCGCGCTGGCCACGGGGCGCGCTGGTCGGCTTGGCGGCCGCGGTGAAGCTCGTTCCGGCGATCTTCATCCCCTACCTGTGGTTCTCGGGCCGCCGGCGCGCGGCCGGTGTCGCCACCGCGACCTTCGGCGCGCTCACACTGGTCGGCTTCGTCGTGACGCCCGCCGACTCGTGGGACTTCTTCCACTCGAAGATCTTCGAGCCGACGAGCCCGAGCTTCTTCACGAACCAGTCCCTCGAAGGCATCCTGCAGCGCGCGATCGGCGGGCCGTGGCGCGGGCTCTGGCTCGCGGCCGTCGTCGTCGTGCTCGTCTACGGGCTCCGCGCGGCGGTGGAAGCGAGCCGCGCCGGCGACGAGCTGCGCGCGGTTGCGATCACCGGCCTCGTGAGCGTGCTCGTGTCGCCGATCTCGTGGATCCACCATCTGGTGTGGGTCGTCCCCGCGATCGCCGTCATCATCGGCGCCGGGCGCAACCGTGCGCAGGTCGGGATTGCGTTCCTCGTCGCCGCGCTTTTCGTCGCCCGGCTCCCCTACTTCGGTCACGACGAGGTGAAGACCGGCCTCTTCGCCGCGTTCCTGAAGGACTCATACGGCTTCCTCTGCGTCGCGCTGCTCGTCTACCTCGCGCGCCGATCACGCGCCCCCGTGCCGGAACACGTCAGCGCGTAGCCGGCCGCTTCGCAACCGGCTCGATGCGGTAGGTGCAACGACGATCGCCGGCGATGACGTGCTGCGTGCGCTCGACGGTCACCTGTGGACCCAGGACCTCGCGGAACAGCGCGAGCTCCGAGCCACACAACCCGGGGCACGCGGCCGCCGCAGTACAGATCGGGCAGTGGTGCTCGATGAGCAACACACCGCGCCCATCGGGGCCGTCGACCACCTCGGCCACGTAACCCTCCTCGGTCCGGATCCGGGCGAGCGCCTCGACCCGCGTGCGCAGCGCGCCGCGCTTGGGCACCGCGCGCGCATACGCGGCGCGCTGCACCTCGCCGCGTGCATCGATGACCCGCGCGAGACCCTCGTCGCCGAGCGCGGTGCGCACCGCGGTGATCAACTCGACCGTCAGATCGTCGTGGCGATCGGGAAAGAGATCCTGGGCGAGGTCGGTGAGCGCCCAGACGGTCGGTGGCCGGCCCCGCCCCTCGACCGGGCCGGTGCGCGACACGACGAGACCGTGGTCGGCGAGCGCGTCGAGATGCTGGCGCACACCCGCTTCGGTCATGTCGAGCATCCGCGCGAGGTCGGACACCTTCGCGTCGGCGCGCTTCAGCCGCTCGACGATCCGGCGTTTGGTCGGCCCGAGATTCGCCGGTTCGAGATCCTGGGCGGGAATCTGCGTGAGCGTCTTGACGTCGTCCATCGCGAGTTAGATTATCGCAACAGAACACTTGCAGAAAGGCTTCGGATGATCGAACAGGTGAACACGGTCCCCGCAGTCCGGGCCGGGACACTGGCCGAGTTACAGGAGGCGGGCCGGCTGGTCACCAAGGCCGGCTCGGTGCCCGTGGTCGTGTTCTGGCACGAGGGCGCCGCCTACGCGATCGAGGACCGATGCCCGCACCTGGGCTTCCCGCTGCATCAGGGCACGGTCGAGGCCGGGCTCGTCACCTGCCACTGGCATCACGCGCGCTTCGATCTCGTGTCGGGATGCACGCTCGACATGTGGGCCGACGACGCGCGCGGCTTCGCGGCGACCGTGCGCGACGGTGACGTGTTCGTCGAGCCCCGCGCCGACGACGACCCGATCGGTCACCTGCAGACGCGTCTGCGCAACGGTCTCGAGGAGGGGATCACGCTGGTCGTCGCCAAGTCGGTGCTCGGCCTGCTCGACGCGGGCGTGAGCCCCGCCGACATCGTGAGAACCGGCGTCGACTTCGGCACGACGTACCGGGGCGCGGGATGGGGCGCGGGCCTCACTGTGCTCGTCGCGATGGCCAACCTCTTCCCCCACCTCGACGGCGACGACCGCGCGCTCGCGCTCGTGCACGGCTTGGCGTTCGTGGCCAACGACACCAGCAACCGGGCGCCGCGCTTCCCCGTCGGACCCCTTCCGACCCAAGCGGTGCCGATGACACGCCTCGCGGCGTGGTACCGGCGCTTCGTCGAGACCCGCTCCGGCGATTCGGCCGAACGCACGCTCGAGACCGCGCTGACCAACCCTTCGAACCTGGCCGCCGTCGAGGCGACGATGTTCGCCGCGGTCGCCGACCATGTGTTCGTCGACGGCGGTCACACGATCGACTTCACGAACAAGGCGTTCGAAGCGCTCGACCTCCTCGGACCGGCTGCCGCGGGCCAGGTCCTACCGACGCTCGTCGGGCAGACCACGCGAGCACAGCGGTCGGAGGAGTTCTCGGAATGGCGTCACCCGCACGACCTCGTCGCGTTGTCGGCCGAGACCGCAGCGCGGATGCAGGGACCCAGCCCGGCGCAGCCGGCGGGAATCGACGTCGGCGCGATCGCGTGGCAGCTTCTCGCCGACGAGCCGCTCACGGTCGCCGACGCGCTCGTCGACGCACGGTTGTCGGGGGCAACCGACGAGGAGCTGGGGCGCGCGCTCGCGTACGCGGCGGCCTTGCGCATCGTGCGCTTCCACACCCGCAACGATCATGCCGACTGGGACACGGTGCACCACTCGTTCACGGCCGCGAACGCGTTGCACCAGGCGCTGTGCCGCAACCCCACGCCGGAGCTGCGGCGCGCGGCCGTGCACGCGGCGCTGCGCATCTACCTCGATCGCTTCCTCAATGTGCCGGCGGCGCGCCTCCCGCAGACGACGAGCGGCAGCATCGAGGCGATGAACCGCTGCTTCGACGCTCAGGGAATGGTCGACGAGGCCGCGAACGAGGCCTACGGGTACTTGAAGGCAGGCGGTTCCCGGGCCGAGCTGATCGCCGCGCTCGGTCGCGCGTTGCTCGTCGAGGACGCCGGTTTCCATTGGTTCCAAACCGTCGAAGCCGGAGTGCGCCAAGCGATGGCGTGGCCCGAGGGCTCCGCGGAATCGGCGCTCATCCTCGTCGGCATCGCGCGCTTCCTCGCCGCGCACACGCCGACGCGCCGCGAGCTCCCTACCGTCGTTCGAATCGCCGCGCGGCTGCGCCGCGGCGAGGCCCTGTACGAAGACGAAGAAGGCGACGACGCGGCGTAGCTCGCCGAGCTGTCAGATGTCTACCCGCCGCCGAGGTCGACCGCGTAGGCCTCGTACACGAGGTCGGCGCCGCGCTGGCGGTGCCGGGCCAGCGCCGCGAGCAGCGAGGTGAGCTCGACGCGTAGATCCTCGGCCCACGCGATGTAGGCATCCACGTCGGTCTCCGGGGTCACGAGGCGCTTCTCCGCGCGCACGATCGTCGCGAGGATGTCGCTGTGCTCGCGGCGCAGACGCGACGCCGGGGTCGACAATCTCGGGGCCTCGGTGACCAGCTCGTCGAGGAACGCGCCCGGCGCCTCGGTCTCCACGATGTGGCGTGTCCACACGTCGTGGACCGCGTCCAGCGCGTCCCGCACGTGCATGACCCACTCGGCCCGGTTCGCGAACGGCGCGGCCAGCGCCAGCTCGAGGGCGCTGAGCGCCGCCTTCAGACCGGCCCGACGTGACCGCACGTCGTCCAGCGCCGGACGCATGGCCTGCGTGTCGGTACCGGCGCCGAGGGTGCCGTCGAAATTGCGGTACCGGGCCATGCCGGACCTCCTGAGCGGGCTGGTCCGGCAACGGTAGGCCGAAAATTCGCCCGTGCCTAGGGGCGGGTCACCCGGATGGGAGGGGCCGCAGCCGCGGCAGGACCTCGGCCGCGAACAGCTCCAGGCTCGACCAGGCAATCGCGGACGGCAGGCCGCCCGCGAGCGGATTGAAGACGATGCCGCCCTGGGCGGGCACCTCTCGCAGTCGGGCGAGTACGTCGTCCGGCGTCCCGACGACGTACTGGGGCGATGCCTTCAGGTCGTCGACCGAGCTCGCGTGCACGCTTGGCGTCGAGTGCTGTCCCGGCGTCTGGAACGAGGCATAGGTCTGCGCCTCGTAGAGCACGTACTTCCCGATCTCGGCCCACGCCCGGTCGGGATCGTCCGCGACGTGCACGAACGTCGGACCGACGGGCTGCAACACGAAGCCGCGGTCGAAGCCGATCTTGCGCGCCTCGTCGAAGTAGGCGTCGCGCACCGCGGCGTCCGAGTTCATCGGAAACATCGAGAGCCGCAAGCGCGCGGCGCGCCGGGCGGCCGCGGGTACGCCGCCGCCGACGAACAGCATGCGGCGAGGATCGGTGACCGGTTCCGGCGTCACGCGTATCGTGCGACCGCGCCATTCGAACGACTCTCCCGACAAGGCGTCGAGCACGGCGCCCACGTGCTCTTCGAGGATGCGGCCCCGCGCCGCGTGCTCCGAGCCGGCCATGTCGAACTCCTCGACGCGGTAACCGGCACCGAAGACCACCCACATCCTCCCGGGGAATGCGTTGTCGAGCACCGCGATCTGCTCGGCGACGCGGATCGGGTCGTGCAGCGGCAGGATCGCGGCGCTGATCATCAGCCTGGCGTTGGCAGCGCGGGCGAGCACGGCGGCGGCCATCGTGAGCGGCGCGGGCATCCAACCGTCGTCGACGCCATGGTGCTCCGAGAGCACGAGTGAGTCGAAGCCATGTTCGTCGGCCCACGCAAACTGCTCGAGTGCGGTCGCGTAGATCTCCTTCGAGGACTCGGGCGCGAACGCCGGGGCGCGGAAATCGTGCCGCATCGAGAGGAACGCCATCTTGAGATTCCTTAGGAGAGTTGGGTGCGGACGAGGTGCGGCCCGACCTCGGCGCCGAACGCCGCGATCTGGTCGCAGTGCTCGCTCGCCTCGCGGGCGAAGAGACGAACCTGGAGGTGGGAGACGCCGATCGTCCCGAGCCGCGTGTTCGCGAACTCGGCGATGCGATCGGGCGAGCCGTGCATCACACCCTTCGGCAACTCCCATGTCGGTTCACCGACGTGCGCGACGAGGTGATAGCCGATCTCCGGAACCGCGCCCGGCCGCACACGGTCGCGCTCACGCAGGATCCAGGCGATGTCGCCGGGCAGTTGATCGAGCGGCGTCGCCTGCGGGATCCAGCCGTCGGCCATCGTGGCGACGCGCCGGAGCGCGGGCTTCCCCGACCCACCGATCCAGATCGGCGGATGTGGCTGTTGCACCGGGCGCGGCCGCTGCCCGACCTCGCCCGTCGAGTCGGATCCGGTCCACTCGTCGGTGAGCGCGGCCGCGATGGTCGCGAGCGCGTGATCAGTGAGCTCGCCGCGCTTCGCGAACGAGACGCCGAGCGCGTCGAACTCGCCCTCGACGTGTCCCGCTCCGATGCCGACGATCGCGCGTCCGTTCGACAAGCGATCGAGCGTCGCGAACGCCTTCGCGGTGGCGAGCGGCGGCTGGTAGGCGGCAATGAAGACGTTCGTCATCAGCCGCGTGCGCGTGGTGTGCGCCGCGAGATAGGCGAGCGTCGCGATCGGGTCGAACCACTGCGTCGACATCATCTCTGCGGGCTCGCGCGGGATGGCGACGTGATGGCACACGGCGACGTAGAGGAATCCCGCGTCGTCGCATGCTCGCGCGACGCGGACCATGTCGTCGACCGTTGCGTCCTGCTCCCAGGGCATCGACACGCGCACCGAAAGCGCCTGCACCGGAAGCTGCATGCCGTACGCGAGGACGCCGTCGGGAACGACCGCGACCGTCTGCATCACCCGGGCCAGACGACCGACTGGAGATCGCTGTACGCATGGAGGCCGAAGACGCCGCCGTCGCGACCGACCCCGCTGAACTTGGTGCCGCCGAACGGCGTGTTGTGATTCCGCTGGGTCGTGTTGATCCCGATGTTGCCGGCGCGCAGCCGCTTGCTCGCGCGGAACGCCTTGTTCGTGTCTGTGCTGAACACGTAGTCGTACAGTCCGAAGTCGGTTCCGTTCATCAGCGCGATGCCTTCGTCCTCGTCGTCGAACGGCAGCACGACGATCACCGGGCCGAAGATCTCCTCCTGCACGACCTTCATGTCCCGCCGGCAACCGGCGAGCAACGTGGGCGCGACGTAGTAGCCGGTGTCGGGTTTCTCGGGGCGCCGGCCGCCCGCCACGACCTCCGCACCCTCGCGGCGTCCGGCCTCGATGTAGCTCTCCACGCGATCGCGGTGCGCGGCGGTGATCACCGGCCCGAGCACGGTACCGGGCTCGTAGGGATCGCCGACCTTCAACCCGTCGGCCATCCGCGCGAGGCCGGCCACGACCTGGTCGTAGACCCCGCGCTGAACGATGGCGCGCGTCGGCGCGGTACAGATCTGGCCCGAATGGAACGTCCACGTCGAGCCGATCATCCCGATCGCGGTCTTGAGGTTCGCGTCGTCGAAGACGAGCGCCCCGCCCTTGCCGCCGAGCTCGAGCAGCAGGCGCTTCATCGAGCGACCGCCGACCTCGCCGATCCGCATCCCTACGCCGGTCGAACCCGTGAACGACACCATGTCGATGTCGCGAGTCGCCACGAGCGCTTCGCCGGTGGCGGGCGACGAGCCGGTCACGACGTTGACGACGCCCGGCGGGAATCCGACCTCGTGCATCATGCGCACGAGCTCGATCACCGCGAGCGGGTTCTGGGAGGCGGGCCGCACGACGACCGTGTTTCCCATGGCGAGCGCGGGGCCGAGCTTGCCGGCCATGTTGACGACCGGGAAGTTGTACGGCGTGATGGCGGCGACGGCGCCGACAGGTTGGCGGCGCGCGATCGCGCCCATCAAACCGCCCGGCGCGAGCGCGGTAGCCGGCATTTCCATCGGCGGGAGCGGGATCACGTTCGACTCGTGCGCGAGGCGCGCGTAGGTCTCGAAGCGGACCCGGGCCTGCGGCACCTGCATCTGCTTGCCGACGGTCGCGGTGCAGCCCGTTTCGGCGATCACGAGTGGCAACAGCTCGTCGAACCGATCGCGCATCGCGTCGGCCGTCTTCTGCAACAGTTCCGCCCGAACATCGGGCGACGTCTGCGACCAGGCCGGGAACGCCTCTCGAGCGGCGCGGGCCGCGCCGAGGGCCTGCTCCTCGGACGCCTCGGGCGCGACGCCGACGACTTCTTCGGTCGCGGGATTGACGATCTCGTAGCCGCCGTCGGCCCCGTCGACCCACTCCCCGCCGATCAAGAGCTGAGGTGTCGCCATGGGCCGGAACTGTAACGCGTTCTCTTTTCGTGGACCTCTCAGGAGCCGAGGTCGAGGCGCAGCATCTCGATCGCGTTGGTGCGGCAGATCTTGTCGACCTGCTCCTGGGTGAGATCCTTCATGATCTCCTCCGCGACTTTCTTGGTGTGCGGCCAGGTCGAGTCGCTGTGCGGGTAGTCGGTCTCGAACGTCACGTTGTCGACTCCGACCGCGTCGAGGTTCTTCAAGCCGTGCGGATCGTCGAAGAAACAGCCGTAGACGTGCTCGTAGTAGTACTCCGACGGCGGCCGCTTGACCTTGTCGGCGACCCCGCCCCAGCCGCGATTGTCCTCCCACACCTTGTCGGCGCGCTCGAGCACGTACGGGATCCAACCGATCTGACCCTCGCTGTACGCGATCTTGAGCCGCGGGAACTTCTCGAACAGGCCCGACATCAACCAGTCGGTGAGCGACATCGCCGCGTTCATGTAGGTGAGCGTGCTCCCGACCGCCGCGGGCGCGTCGGCCGAGGTCGACGGCATCTTCGACGAGGACCCGATGTGCATGCACACCACGGTGTCGGTCTCTTCGCACGCGGCGAGGAACGGATCCCAGAAGCCGTCCTTGTCGTGCATCGACGGCAGGCCGAGAAACGCCGGGATCTCCGAGAACGTCACCGCGTGATTTCCCCGAGCCGCGTTCCGCCTGACCTCCGCCGCCGCGAGGTTCGGGTCCCAGAGTTGCACGATGACGAGAGGGATGAGGCGCCCGTTCGTGCCCGCGCACCATTCGTCGACCATCCAGTCGTTGTACGCCTTGACACAGAGGTCACCGAGCTCCCGGTCCTTGCGCTCCGTGAAGGTCTGTCCGCAAAAACGGGGGAAGCTCGGGAACGCGAGCGACGCCTCGACGTGGTTGACGTCCATGTCTTCGAGGCGAGCCTTCTGGTCCCAGCAACCCTTGCGCATGTCGTCCATCGTGATCGGGCTGACGGTGATCTCGTCGCGCGGATAGCCCGCCGCCGCCGACAATCGGGTGAGCGGGTACTGGAGATCTTCGATGAGCCACCAGTCGCACCACAGACCGTCTTCATTGTCGCCGGCCTCGTCGTAGCTGAAGACGCCTCCGACGAACTTCATGTTCTTCACCTTGCGGCGAACGATGCGCGGCCCGATCGCCTTGTACTTCTCGGGGAGGCGATCCTGCCAGACGTTCGGCGGCTCGATCACGTGATCGTCGACGGAGATGATGCGAGGGATCTGCGGCGCCATGGGACCAGGCTACATGCGGCGATTCGGCGGGCCCTGAGGCGTCCGGCGCCATGCCGCCACGATCTCGTCGGTCGTGGTGATCGTGGCGACGAGCGCGAGCGTGTTGTCGATAACCGCTTGCGCGTACTCGGCCGGGACACCGGCGATGGCATCGCGCGGCATCACCATCTGATAGCCGCGATTGACCGCGTCGAACGCGAGGTTCGTCATCCCGATGTTGATCGAAGCGCCGACGCCGACGATCGTCGTCGCGCCGAGATTGCGAAGGATGGGGTCGAGCTGCGTGCCGGTCATCGGACCGATGCCGTGATAGCGCGGCAACGCCAGGTCGCGCGCGTCGACGCCGATATCCTCCGGCACTTGAACCGCGGGAGTTCCGGGCGAGAGTCGAACCGGAGACTTCCTCACCGCGGCGAAGAGACGGGCGTTCGCGTTCGCGCCCCGGCCGTCGTCACGGGTCTCGGCCGTGCAGTGCAACACGGTGACCCCGACGGCCCGGGCTGCGTGCGCGAGCCGCGCGCAGTTGCCGACGAGATCCACCGCGGCGGCCGCCTCTGCGAGCGCGGGCAACACCGACGGCGAACCGATCACGCCGTTCTGCACCTCTTGCAGCACGAGCGCGGTGTGCTCCGGCGCCACGAGTGCCTGCAGGTCGACCGCCATCTCTACTCCTCGACAAACCCCGTATCGGCCCGCGCGTCACGCAACACGTCCTTCAAGATCTTGCCCGCCGCGTTGCGTGGCAACGAGTCGCTCCGCACCTCCCAGTGTTCCGGCACCTTGTAATAGGCGAGCTCCGCGGCACACCACGTGCGCACGGATTCGACATCGACGGTGCGCCCCGGCCGGGGCACGAGCACGGCCTTCACCGTCTGGCCCAGCTCGGGATGGTCGACACCGATGACGGCGCACTCCTCGACGTCGGGATGATCCTCGATGCGCTTCTCGATCTCGACCGGGTACACGTTCTCGCCGCCCCGGAAGATCAGGTCGCGCTTGCGCGACGAGAGGTAGAGCCGGCCGCCTTGCATACGCCCGATGTCGCCGGTGCGCAACCAGCGCCCGGGTGCGATCGTTTCCGCGGTCGCCTCCGGCCGGCGCCAGTAGCCCGGCATCACCATCGGTCCGCGCACGCACACCTCGCCCTCGATGCCTTCGGGCACCGCGGAGCCGAGCGGATCGCGGATCTCGAGCTCCACGGTCGGGAGCGGCCGGCCGACCGACATCGGGAAGTCGATCAGCTCCTGTCCGTTGTTCAGGGTTGCGAGCGCCGCGCATTCGGTCTGGCCGTACCCGATACCGACGCTGCGCCGCGCGTTCGGGAAGACCCGTCGGGTCCGCTCGATCAGCGACGGGGCGACCGGCGAACCGCCGCCACCCACTGTTGTGATGCTCGAGAGGTCGTACTTGCCGACATCCGGGTGGTTGACCATGCGGTGCAGGACGGTCTCGGTGAACGACCAGCCGGTGCAGCGCTCGCGCTCGATCACCTGCATCGCGACGGCGGGATCGAAACGTCCCGTGAGCCACACGCTCTTCAACCCGGTCGCGAGCATCATCACCGCCGCGCTGTGCAGACCCGACACGTGGAACAGGGGGCTCGACACGAGCTGACAGTGCGGGCGCGGCGGCGGATCGTCGGGGCGAGGTGCCGGCGCGAGCATCGCGGCCTTGGCGCCGTTGTAGAAATTGAGCATCAGGTACGACGCCACGTTGCGATGGGTATTGATCGCGCCCTTGGGCCGACCGGTCGTTCCCGACGTGTACAGGATGATCGCCGGATCATCCTCTTCGACCTGCACGTCGGCGAACGGCGGGGCGGCGAAGCGGGCGGCGGGCGCGTACGCCTCGAGCTCGACGAAGTCGTCCTCCATCACGACGACCGGGACGCCGAGGTCGTGGCCGGCCAGACGCTCGATGCGCTTGCGGTCGGCGACGAGCACCTTCGGCTCGCAGTCGTCGAGGAAGTAGCGAATCTCGGACCCGGTGGACCACCCGTTCAACCCCACCGCGACCGCGCCCAGGCCGATCGCCGCCCAGAAGGAGATCACCCACTCGGGGCGGTTCGCGCCGAGGATCGCGACGCGGTCGCCGGGCCGCACGTCGAAGCGATCGTGCAACGCCGTGGCGACCGACGCAACGAGGCGTGCATGCTCCGCGTAACTGAGCCGGCGCTCCTCCACACCGTCGGTGGCGAGCATGTAGGTGTTGTCACCGAAGTCGACCGACCTCACCAGGAGATCGCGCAACGTGCGGATGCGGTTCTTGAACGAGCGGATGATCACGCCGTCGACCTCGACGTCGACGAGCTCGAACGGCGCTCCTTCGGCCAGCAACGTCGCCTCGACCCGCGCGACCTCTTGCGGAACTCCCACCGGCGTCACTCGAAAAACCCTATAGCCGAGGAATGACGGCGTGCAGAAGCTCGGCGATCTCCTGCGCGCAGTCGAGGAACACGTCGAGGTCACCACCCGCCGGATCGAGGACGTCCTCGCCGGGCTCGAGCTCCACCTCGTGCAGTCGCATCCGGGACAACCGATCGGCGAGCGGCGTGCCGTCGTCGGCCAGGTCGCGTGCCAGACGCTTGAGCGTCGCGGTGCGCGGTGCCGCTTTCGGATGGACGCGCCGCATCCACGACACGTGCTCGCGCGCCAACGCGATCACCAGGTCGGCAGAGTCGAGCTCCTGAACGGTCGCCTGGCGGCTCCGGTGGTCGGGGATCGGCAGGCCGAGCGAGGCGATGGCATCGCGCGTCCGCCAGCTCATCGGCATGCCTTCGATGACGTGCGTACCCGACGTCGTGACGAGCAGGCCCGGCACGTGCTCGCGTAGGAACGCGCCCGCCATCACGGAACGGGCGGCGTTGCCGGTGCACAAGGTGACGATGTGGAGGTCGGTCATTCCCGGGTACCCATTCGGGGCCGGACACTACCGGTCGGGCAGAATGCTCCTCGTGCCGTACACGCTCGTCCTGCTGCGCCACGGGCAAAGCGAGTGGAATCTGAAGAACCTGTTCACCGGTTGGGTCGACGTCGACCTCACCGCGCAGGGTCGCGACGAGGCGCGCCGCGGCGGGCGCGACCTCGCGAGCGCGGAGGTGCGGCCCGACGTCGTCCACACCTCCGTGCAAGTGCGCGCGATCCGTACCGCCGAGCTCGCGCTCGACGAATGCGCACGGAAATGGATCCCGGTCCGCCGTTCGTGGCGATTGAACGAGCGACATTACGGCGACCTGCAGGGGAAGGACAAGCGCGAGACGACCGCGCAGTTCGGCGCGGCGAAGGTGAAGGTATGGCGCCGCTCATACGACGAACGGCCGCCGGATCTCGATCCGACGCTCGCGCGGAACGCAAAGCGCTGGGGCTACGACGAGCGGTATGCGGCGCTGCCGCGCGACCTGCTGCCGCGCGCCGAATGCCTGAAGGACGTGCTCGAGCGGATGCTGCCGTGGTGGTACGACGCGATCGTGCCCGACCTCCGCACCGGCGCGACGGTCCTCGTCGCGGCGCACGGCAACTCGTTGCGCGCGCTGGTCAAGCATCTCGACGGTCTGACGGCCGACGAGGTCGTCGAGCTGAACCTGCCGACGGGCGAGCCGTTGGTCTACGAGCTGAACGCCGACCTCCGGCCGCTGCCGCGCAAGGGTCCGGGCGGCGTAAAGGGCCGGTACCTCGACCCCAAGCGCGCCCTGGCCGCCGCGGCCGCGGTGGCGAAGCAAGCGGGCTGATCAACGGCAAGCGGTATCTCTCGCGCGGCCGTCGGTCAGATCGCCGTATCCCGATTCCGGATCGCATCCGTCGCCGCCCGCGGCCAGGACCCGCACGATCGGCACCGGCTCGGTGAGACCGCGGACGAACACCGGACCGAGGGGCTCGAAACCGACGCCCGCGCGTTCGCCTATGACATCCGCCGTCGCCTCCGAGCAGAGCACCTCACCCGGACCCGCGAGATCGACGATGCGGGCCGCGAGGTTGACGTCGCGCCCCACGATGTCGTCACCGCGCCGCCGCGGGCAACCCCAGTGCACGCCCATACGAACCCACAACGGGACGTCGGCGACGCCTACGATCTCACCGCCGGGTCCCGCGTCGGCGGCTTCGTTCACGGCATCGAAATCACGCTGTAGGCGCAGACACGTATCGATCGCCTCGCGCGGATCGTCGAACCAGAGCAGCAACCCGTCGCCGAGCTCCTTCACCACGCGCGCCGCCACGGGCAGCGCAGATCGCACCATGATCTCCTGGCGTTCCAGGAGCGCGAGCGCGAAATCGTCTCCGTGCGTGTCCGTCAGCGTGGTGAACCCAACGATGTCGGTGAACACGATCGCGCCGTGTTCGGCCATCAGTCGCTCGACACGCGGATCGCGCCACTGACGCTCGCAACCGCGATCTCGCCGTCTTCACCCGGCGGACAATCGCACTGGATTCGTCCGCTGATCGATCGCAATCGGGTCGTCGGTCTGGTCGCGGCGGGGACGCGGACCTCGACCTTGCCCGACACTGTGTGCACCGACACCGGCCCGGCGCTCGGGGCGAGCGAGAGCAACACCTTGCCGCTGACAGTCTTCACCTCGGCGCCGCCGACCTGTTCCAAGAGCACGACGCCCGAGATCGCCGCCACGGTCGCGCGAGCCGCGCTTCCGACGTGCACCGCGGCGCTCTTGGTCATGATCCGGCACTCGCCCGCGCACGTTCCGATGTCGATCTTTCCCGACTTGGTACGCACGTCGATGCTCGCGGCCTCGACGACTCGGATCTTCCCGCTCGCCGTCGCGACGCGTACTACACCGAGGTTCCCGAGGAGCTCGATCTTTCCCGACATGGTCCCGACCGTCACGTCGGTCCCGGGCGCGCAGCGCACCTCGATCGCGTTGGCCGACCGGGCGCGCCGGACGTGGATCGTGCCGTCGTCGTGCTGCTCGATGGTGCCACCCTCGACCGAGAGCTCGATTCCTTCCTCGGTCAGCACGCGCACGTCGCCGCTTCGGGTCGAGATGTGCACTGGCGAGAGATCAGCCATCGACGCGCAGCCTACGTGTCTTCGTCCTGACCGCCGGCGTCGACGGCAATTCGGCCAGGGCCGGCATCGACGTCGACGTCGACGTCGACGTCGACGTCGACGAGAGGTGCGGGCAGCGGCCGCGCGTGCGCGAGCGCCAGGTGCTGCACCGCGCGCGTCAAGGCGACGAAGAGGAGCCGCACACCGTGGGGCTCCTCTTCCGCGATCTCGGCCGGCTCCGCGACGATCACCGCGTCGAACTCGAGTCCCTTCGCGAGGCGGGCCGCCAACACGACGAGGGGGCGGTCGGGCGCGACCTCACCCGGCTCCGCGAGCACGACGCCGCGATCCTCGATCGCGCGACGGAGTGCGTCGACGCGCCCGTCGGCCGCGATGACCGCGACCGTGCCGAACTCCTTCGCGAGCGCGAGCGCGTGGTCGGCGACCTCCGGGACGAGACGATCCGGCGCAAACTCGTGCGTGTCCGGCGGATCACCGTCGGCACGCACCGATCGCGACGCCGCGACGCCGGGCGCCGCGACCGGGAGCAGCCGGTTGGCAAGCGCAAGGAACGCCCCCGGAAGGCGGTAGCCCATCGTGAGCTCAGCGGGCTGTGAGTTGACGGGCCGGCCGAGGTGCTCGAGCGTTGCCGCCCAGCTCGTGGGCGACGCGGGACCGGTCGCTTGCGCGAGATCGCCGAGTACCGTCATCGAATGATGCTGCGCACGGCGCGCGAGCATCCGCAGCTGCATCGGCGAGAGGTCCTGGGCTTCGTCGACGACCACGTGCCCGAAGCGGCGCGGCGCGCCCCTGACCAACGCCTCCGCCTCGTCGATGAGCGGCAGGTCGTCGGCGGTCCACGCGTCGGCGGCCGCGCGCGACCGCAGGATCGCGCGTTGCTCGGCTTCCGACAGCACGCCGCCTGCGGCGCGCGCCAAGAACGCTCGCTGCGTCAGCAAGGAGCGCACGAGCCCGACCGGGCTCACGCTGCGCCAGCACGCGTCGATCGCCTTGCGCGACTCCGCGTCGGCGAGCAGCGCGACGCCGAAGTCGTGCTCGTCGAGCTCGATCGCGACGCCGCCCGTGTACCGGTCGTACGCGCGCCTCACCAGCGACTGCCGGAACCGCTCTCGCTGGGTCGCGAAAGGCGCGTCGCGTCGCCGCGCCGCGTCGACGAGCGCGCGTACGTCGTCGGTCGCGAGCGTCAATCGACGCGTACGGAACCGTACGGTCAACCCGGTGGCCGGTACTCGGATGGCATCGGCCGCACCCCGCGCGATCACGTCCACGAGGCGCGCGTCGCCTTTGATCGCCGCGACGGCGAGCGGATCGGCGGCCACGATGCGGAACCGCAGCGCGAGCAGGCCGTCGACCGTGGTCTGCGTGGCCGACGTCTCGCCCAGCGACGGCAGGACCTGCGAGATGTAGCGCAGGAACACGGGGTTCGGCCCGACGACCAGCACGCCCTCGCGCGCGAGCCGGGCGCGGTGCTCGTACAGCAAGAATGCGGCGCGGTGCAGGCCGACGGCCGTCTTTCCGGTCCCCGGACCGCCCTGCACCACCAGACAGGTCTCTATCGGCGCCCGGATGATGGCGTCCTGCTCGGCCTGGATCGTCGCGACGATGTCGCGCATCTGTCCCGTCCGCGCCCGGCCGAGCTCGGCCAGCAACGGATCGGGCACCCCGCCCGCGCCCGCGAGGGAGTCGGGGTCGGTGAAGTCCTCCTCGAAGACGTCGGTGAGCTCGCGTGCGCTGAACACGAAGCGGCGACGACGCTGCAGACCGAACGGATCGGCCAGCGTGGCGCGGTAGAACGGCGTCGCGACGCCGGCCCGCCAATCGACGACGACGGGAACGCCGTCTCCGTCGTCGATGTGGTGCCGGCCGACGTACCAGCGCGCGCCCGATTCCTCGTCGATGCGACCGAAGCACAAGACCGCGACGTCGTCGTCGAACGATGCGAGCCGGCGCTGCAACTGCCAGCGCACCGCCTCCGCATCGGCCTCGTTCGCGGCGAGGATGTCCTCGTTCGCAACCCTCTCCGCCGTCCGCCGGCGCATCGCGCCGAGACACGTTTCGGCGAATTCCAGGCGCGCGCGTTCGAGCGCGACGTCCGGGTGCGGCATTGGGCCCAAGATAGTGAAGGTCCGGCCCGCAGCCGGCGGATTTTGGACGATCTTGCACACCGCGTGCAGCATCCGTACATTGCGCATTCGTGAACACGCCGCAGCCCGTCGTGGTGGAAGCGCCCGCAGTCGACGGCCGCGCCGCCCGCTCGGCGAAGACCCGCAACGCGATCGCCGATGCGCTGCTCGACCTGCTCGCCGAGGGTCGGCCTCGCCCGACCGCGCGGGAGATCGCGGAGCGGGCCGCGGTGTCGGTCCGTTCCGTGTACGTCCACTTCGACGATCTGGAGGATCTCTTCTGCATCGCCGCCAAACGGCACTTCGCGCGCGTCGCCCCGATCCTCGCTCCCGCACCGACGACCGGGACACCGGCGGAACGCGCCGACGCGCTCGTGCGTCAGCGAATCCGCCTGTACGCGCAGGCCGGCGCGGTTGCACGGGCGACACGGCTGCACGCCGCGTTCTCTCCGACGCTCGCCCGAATCCTGCGCGAGGCACAGGCCCGGTCGCGTGCCGACCTCGAGCGAGTCTTCGCCCAGGAGCTGAACGACCTCGCCACCGCGCAACGCACGGCTTCCGTCGCGGTGCTCGACGTGCTCACCGGTCCTGACGCGTGGGAGACCTTGCGCGAGCGCTACGACATCGACGACGAGACGGCCATCCGGTGCGTCATCGACTCGATCGTCCTCCATCTCCGGGCGGCCCGCGCATGACGGTCGCGCTCCGCCGGCGCGAGGTCGGCGGCCCGCTGGGCTCGCTCGCATCCCGAGCCGCGGCGGCCGTCGCCGTCGTCGCGGCGATCGGCGTGGTGTCGCAGCCCACCAGCCGCGCCATCTCCCCCGTCGGCATCGTCGCCCTCGCGCTGGCCGCGATCCCGTTCGTCGTGCGCGACTTCCGCGGACGCGCGGCGGTGCTGCCTGCAGTCCCCTTGCTGCTCATGTACGCGCTCGCCGACGGATTGTGGCACCCGCCGATGAGCTTCGTGCTCGAAGGCGTCATCGCCGGGCTGCTCACCAGCTTGCTCGCGGCCGGCATCGTCATCGTCTACCGCGCGAACCGCATCGTCAACTTTGCCCAGGCCGAGCTCGGTGCGCTGCCCGCGAACCTGGCACTACTGCTGATCGCGGCGCGTCACTGGAACTACTTCCTCGCGGCCGGAACCGGTCTCGCCGGTGCAATCCTGCTGGGTGTACTCGTGGAGTTCCTGTTCCTCCGTCGCTTCTTTCGCGCACCGAGACTCATCGCCACCGTCGCGACGATCGGCATCGCCCAGATCCTCCTGGGCGTCACGCTGTTCCTGCCGCGTTGGATCGGCAAGGCGAACGACTACAAGCTGCCGAACGAGCTGTCGTGGTCGTTCCACGTCGGCGTGACGAGCTTCAGCGGCAACGAGATCCTCGTGCTCATCGTCGTCCCGTTCGTGCTCGCCGGCCTCGTCGCCTTTTTCCGTTTCTCGGCGGTCGGCACGGCGCTGCGCGCCACCGCCGAGAGCGCGGACCGCGCGGCGCTGCTCGGCATTCCCGTGCGTCGACTGCAGAGCGTGCTGTGGGCGATCGTCGGCGTGCTCGCGTATGTCACGCTCTTCCTGCGCAACGGAGTGATCGGCGCTTCCGTTTCGCAGGCGCTCGATCCGAGCGTGCTGCTCGCGGCGCTCGGCGCGGCGGTCATCGGACGGATGGAACGCCTCCCGACGACGGTGTTCGCCTCGGTCGGGCTCGGCATCGTGTCGGAGGCGGTGTTCTACCGCTGGGACAATGATGCGGCCCGACCGGTCGTTATCACGTTGATCATCGCGGCCGCGCTGATCGCGCAACGCAGCGACGGTGGCAGCCGCCTGAAGACCGCGGCGATCTCGACCTGGCAGTCGACGCGCGAGATCCGGCCCATCCCCAAGGAGTTGCGTCGGGAGCCGGCGGTCATCGCGGTCCAGGTCGCGCTGGCGACACTTGTGCTCGCCGCGCTCGTAGCCGTGCCGCTGCTCTTACCCGAGAACCGCATCTCGCAGATCGCGACGATGGGCATCTACGGAATGATCGGGATAGGCCTGGTGATGCTCACGGGCTGGGCCGGTCAGGTGAGCCTCGGGCAAATGGCCGTGGCCGGTGTCGCGGGCGCGGCCGCGGGCTGGTTCTGCACCAACTTCACCGATCCGGTGATCGGCGGCACCTTTGTCGCCATGCTCATCGGCGGGATCGTGGGCGCGCTCGTAACCGCGGCGATCGGGATGCCGACGCTACGCGTGCGCGGCCTCACCTTCGCGGTCATGTCCCTCGCGTTCGCGCTCGTGACGTCGAAGTACCTGCTGAATGCGGGCTATTCACCGTTGCAGCATTGGCTCCCCGACTGGTACAAGGACGGCAATCAACTCCCCCGGCCGTCGGTGCTTTCGATCGCGGGCCACAACTTCGTGAGCGTCGAGACCGAGACGCGCTTTTACTGGGTGACGCTCGTCGTCCTGGGCATCGTCGTGTACGCGGCGCGGGGGCTGCGATCGAGCCGCACCGGCCGGGTCCTCATCGGCGTACGCGAGAACGAGCGCGCCGCAGAGTCGTACAGCGTGAACACGCGGCGCACATTGCTCCTCGCGTTCGTCATCTCCGGATTCGTCACCGGCATGGCCGGCGCGCTGTTCCAGATCCAGCAACAGTCGACCAGCGTCGTCCTGTTCGATCCGGCCGCCGGGCTCCAGGTGTTCGCGATGGTCGTGGTCGGCGGGCTCGGTTCGATCGGCGGCGCCGTACTCGGCGCGGTCTACGTATACGGCGCCCAGTACTGGCTCCCGCCCGAGTGGGGCTTCCTCTCCACGGGCGCGGGGATGCTGCTCGTGCTGCTCCTCATGCCGGGCGGGCTCGGCGCCGCGCTCGGCGACGCCCGCGATGGCGCGCTGCGCTGGTACGCGCGCCGGCGCGGCATCCGCGTGCCGAGCCTGCTCGCGGACACGCGCGTCATCGCGCCCGTTCCGGAGCCGGCAACCGAAGCGGTCGCCGACGCGATGCAACGACCGGAGATCGACGAGTTCGTGGAGCTCCACGAATGATGGGTATGAGCAGTACGTCGATGAAGGACCGCAAGGTGCTCTTCCACATCGGGAAGCTCCCGGTGCACAAGCCGCGCGGGCCGCACCGGTACTTCGACGAGATCACGGCGGGCTACCCGCTCTTCCCGCTGATCGTGCTGTTCGGCCTCAATGCCCTCGATGAGCTCGATCGCGACGTGTTCGGCGTGCTCGCGCCCGACATCCGCGACCACTTCCACCTGTCGAACCAGGGCTTCTTGTCGCTCGTCGCGCTGACCCTGCTCGGCGGGTTGCTGCTCGAGGTCCCGCTCGCGTATTACGCCGACCGGCTCCCGCGCATGCGCATCGCGGTCATCGGTGCCGCAGTGTGGGCCGTGTTCGGCATCTTCACGGGCGCCGCGGTCAGCGTCTGGATGCTCGTGCTCGCCCGCTCGGGCTCGGGCATGGGCCGCGCGGTCGTCACACCCACGCACAACTCGCTCATCCCCGACATGTACCCGCCCGAGGTGCGCGCCGAGGTGTTCGGCTTCCACCGGATGGGGCTCGCGCTGGGCGCGTTCGCCGGTCCGCTCCTCGGCGGCGTGATCGCGCAGTTCTTCGGCTGGCGGGCGCCGTTCTTCGTGTTCGTGCCGATCACCCTGGCGTTCGCGTACCTCGGCCTGCGCGTCATCGAGCCGGGACGGGGTCACTTCGAGCGCGCGGCCGCGGGCGCGGCGGCCGACGTCGTGGGTACCGACGAGATCCCGCCCTCGTTCGCGGAGTCGGTACGCATCTTGTGGCAGGTCCAGACCCTGCGGCGGATCTGGTACTCGCTGCCGTTCCTCGCGGCGTCGATCATCGGCCTGCTCACCCTCACGTCGCTGTACTACGAGCACGTGTTCCATCTCGGCGAGGCACAGCGCGGCCTCGTGACGGCCTTGGCCGAACCCGCGCAATTCGTCGGCATCACGCTGGGCATACCACTCGCGTCGCGGTTGATGCTGCGCGACCCGGGCATCGGCCTGCGCATGCTCTCGCTACTTGGCGTGGTCATCGGCGGCGCGTGGATCGGGTTCGCGCTCGCGCCCACGCTGTGGTTCGCGGTCGTCATGCACGTCGTGATCACCGGCGTGTCGGCGCTGCTCGTTCCCGGCATCTTCGCGACGCTGTCGCTCACGATCCCGCCCAAAGTCCGCGCGCTCGGGTTCTCGATGGCGTCGCTGTTCATACTGCCGGGGCTGATCGTGCTCTACATCGTCGGGGGGATCGCCGACACCTACGGCATCCGCACCGGCCTGTTGATCATGGTGCCGATCTTCCTCGTCGGCGCGTGGATCCTCTCGTCGGCGTCGCTGTTCGTGAAGTCCGACATCAGCCGGGTCTGGACGTCGACCGCGGCGCAGGCCGAAGTCAGGCTCAAGCGCAGCCAGGGACTCGTCAAGCTCCTCGTGGTGCGGAATCTCGACGTGCACTACGACAACGTGCAGGTGTTGTTCGGGGTCGACTTCGAGGTCGACGAGGGCGAGATCGTCGCGCTGCTCGGCACGAACGGCGCCGGAAAGTCGACCCTCATCAAGGCGATCTCGGGTCTCGTCGAGGCGACGAACGGCGCGGTCGTGTTCGACGGCCGCGACATGACGTACGCCCCGCCGAACGAGGTCGCGGAACGGGGTGTGATCGTCGTTCCCGGCGGCCAAGGGGTCTTCCCGACACTGACCGTGGCCGAGCATCTCCGGCTCGCGGGTTGGGTCCACCGCAAGGAACCTGAGCGCGTCGACCTCGCGACGCAACGCGTGCTCGAGCTGTTCCCGATCCTTCGCGACCGGCTCCCCGAACCGGCCGGCAATCTCTCGGGGGGACAGCAGCAGATGCTCGCCCTGGGCATGGCGTTCATCGAGATGCCGCGCTTGCTGATGATCGACGAGCTCTCGCTCGGTCTGGCGCCCGCGATCGTCGAGCAGCTTCTTCCGCTCGTGCGCGACATGGCCGCCCAAGGAACGACGATCGTGCTCGTCGAGCAGTCCGTCAACCTCGCGCTCACGATCGCCGAGACGGCATTCTTCATGGAGAAGGGCGAGATCCGGTTCCACGGCCCGACCGCGGAGCTGCTCGAGCGGCCCGACGTGCTGCGCTCGGTGTTCCTCGAGGGCGCGGCGACGATGATGCACGACGGCGCACCGGCGGCGGCCGCGGCGACCGTGCCCGCGTCGCCCGAGTCGATCTCTCGCCCGGGCAGTAACGGCCCGAGCGGCAACGGCGCCGCGGCCGAGCGCGCGACCATCACCGACGCTGTGGCGGCGGAGGGCCGGCTCATGCTCGACGGCCTGTCCAAGCGGTTCGGCGGCCTTGCGGCGCTCAGCGACGTCACGCTGTCGGCCCGCGCGGGCGAGATCGTCGGCTTCATCGGTCCGAACGGCGCGGGCAAGACCACCTTGTTCGACGTCATCTCCGGCTTCCTGCCCGCCGACGAAGGCACCATCGCGTTGGGCGAAGGCGACCACCGGCGCGACGTCACGCGGCTGTCGCCCTCGGCGCGCGCTCGCCTCGGTCTCGGCCGGTCGTTCCAGGACGGCCGGCTGTTCGGCTCGCTCAGCGTGCGGGAGACGATCGCCCTGTCGTTCGAACGTCACCTCGACGTGCGCGATCCCGTTGCGGCCGCGCTGCACCTGCCGTGGGTGATCGACGCCGAGGACGAGGTCGACGCGCGCGTCGAGGACCTGCTCGAGATGCTCGGCATCGCGGACTTCCGCGACAAGCTCGTGCGGGAGCTCTCGACCGGCAGCCGCAGGATCGTCGACATCGCGTGCTCGCTCGCGCACGGCCCGTCGGTGCTGTTGCTCGACGAGCCGTCGTCGGGCATCGCGCAACGCGAGGCCGAGGCACTCGGTCCCCTGTTGCTTCGCATACGCGAGCGCACCGGGGCCACGCTGCTCGTGGTCGAGCACGATGTGCCGCTCCTGCTCGGCATTGCCGACCGGCTCGTCGCGCTCGATCTCGGCGAGGTCGTAGCAGTTGGACCGCCCGGCGAGGTCGTGCGCGACGACCGTGTCGTCAACTCGTATCTCGGCACCGCAGGTACCGCGATCGCGCGCAGTGGAACCACCACGGAGATTTGAACGAATCGCTCGACGGATACAGGGGGAACGGAAATGCAACCGACCACACCGCGCAAGAGGCGATCGCCCCTCGTGCGCTACGCACCATTCATCGTGATCGTCGTGGTGATCGCGATCGTCGCCATCGCGCTCGCCGTGAACAATAAGAACGACAAGAAGACGGCGATCACACCGGGCGGAAATGCCGGCTCCGCGAGCGAGGTTCCGATCCAGTACCAGGCGGCGCAGAAGGCCGGCACGCTCGCCAAGTACACGTGGCAGGACCATTGCGACCCGGCAACGGGGCGCGTCGCCATGCCGATACTCTCGCCGGCGCCGTGTATACCCAAGTACGACGGCAACAACGGCGGCGCGATCGCGGCACCCGCAGTCACGGCCGACACGATCCGAATCGGCTACTACCAATCGAAGCCGGATCCGGTGACGGACGGGTTGCTGAAGGCGACCGGCACCTACGACGCGCCCGCCAAGGTCGCGGCCACGATCAAGGACTACGTCCAACTCTTCCAGAGCCAGTACCAGCTCTGGGGCCGCAAGATCGAGCTCGTGAAGATCCAGGGCACGGGCGCCGGCGACGACGAGGTTGCGGCGAAGGCCGACGCCGACAAGGCCGCGAAACAGCTGCACGTGTTCGCCGTCATCGGCGGCCCGATCCAGGCCCAGAGCTTCTCGAGCGAGCTCGCGGCGAACAAGGTGCTCTGCGTCGGGACGTGCTCCATCGCCGCGCCGCAGCGATTCATTCAGGAACACTCGCCGTACATCTGGCCGATCGGTCCGGCCCCGGAGCAGACGAGCCAGATGGTGATCTCGTTCATCAAGCAACAGCTCGCCGGGAAGCCCGCTCAATACGCCGGCGATCCGTCGTTCCGGACCAAGACCCGAACGTTCGCCCTGCTCAGCTACGACACCAAGGGCGGCCGTTTCAAAGGCTCGTGGGACGACATGGTCCAGCGGTTGAAGGACGCCGGCATCTCCCTCGCACTACACAAGACCTACTTCCTCGACCTCAACGCGCTGACTCAGAACGCGCACGACATCGCAGTGGCGTTGAAGCAGGCCAACGCGACCAGCGTCATCTTCACCGGTGATCCACTCATGCCGAGCTTCTTCACGAAGGAGGCGACCGCCCAGAACTACCACCCCGAATGGATCATGGCGGGGACGGTTCTCGCGGACACGAGCGTCTTCGGCCGTTCCTTCGACCAGAGCCAATGGGCCCACGCCTTCGGGCTCGAACTCACGCCCGCTCGGGTGGTGCAGTCGAAGAACACGGCATACACGGTGCACCAGTGGTACTTCGGCACCAAGCCGCCGAGCGACAAGAGCTACGCGATCTCCTTGGGCGATGTGAAGTTGCTGTTCGACGGTCTGCAGTCTGCCGGGCCGAAGCTCACGCCCGAGAACTACAGGGCCGGTATGTATGCCATCGCGCCGCCGCCCGACGCGAACGCAACCGTTGCCACGTTCACGACGTTCGGCGATCACGGGTTCTGGAATGGCAACGATCCGAACGGCCTCGACAACGCCGGGCTCCTGTGGTGGAACCCCAACGCCCGCGGCGAGGACGAGACCGGCGTCGTGGGCAACGGCATGTACGAGCTCGTCGACGGCGGGAAGCGATATCCCGCCGGAAGGTGGCCGAGCACGCCCGCGAAGCTGTTCGACACGACCGGCGCGGTGACCATCTACAACGACCTGCCACCCGATCTCACGCCGAAGACGTATCCGTCGCCGCCCGGTTCGCCCGCGGCGGGCGGCTGACCCCCGCGATCACGCGTCGCGGGGGACGGGCGCCCAGCCCTCCCCCGCGACGTATCGGCGAACGACACGCGCGGGAACCCCCGCGATCACGGTGTTGTCCGGGGCGTGAAGGCCCGCGACGACCGCACCCGCGGCGACCACGACGTGCCGGCCGAGGCGCGAGCCCGGCAGGACGATCGCGCCGTGTCCGAGCCAGCTCCCATCGCCGATCGAAACCGGCTCGTTCTTCCACATCTGCACGCCGATCGGTAGGTCGACGTCTTCGTAGCCGTGATTCTGATCGGTGACGTAGACGTAGTGGCCGGTCCAGATGTCGTCACCGATCTCGACGCGCTCGTGCGCGACGATGCCGATGCCCTTACCGAGCGTGCAGCGATCGCCGATCGTGATGATCGGTTCACCTCGCGTCTCCGCTTGCGATGGCATCCCCGCGCTGATGCTCGCCAACGGCCCGACGATGGTTCCGCGACCGATCGCGATACGACCCTCGCCGAACAGCACCGACTGGGGGAACGCGATCATGCTGCCGTCGCCGAAGGCGTGGAACGCGCGGGCGCGCCGGTGGCGCGGCCCGACTGCTCCCAGCCGGGTTGTCCCGCGCCAGGCGGCGTGGATCGCGTCGCCCGCGATGCGCTCGACGTTCTCGCGCAGCATCGTGGAAGGATACGGCGATGGCGAACACGACTGCACTGCCGGTACGCATCGGGCTCCTCTACGACTTCCCCCAGATGGGCGACCTCTTCGAGAAGGCGCTACGGATCGGCATCGACGAGGTCGCGGCGACCGGGCGGCTCGATCGCGACGTGGAGCTGATCGAACGACAGTCGCGCGGGCTGCCGTCGGGGAGCGAAGCCGAGGTGGCGCGGGCGTTCAGGGAGTTGGGCGACGACGATGTCGTCGCGATCGTGGGACCGTCGATCTCCGACAACGCGCTCATCGTCGCGCCGCTCTGCGACGCGGCGCGTATCCCCGCGATCAACTACTCGGGCGGCGAGCGCACGCGCTCGCAATGGATGTTCCATTACCAGGTCGGCTCGCTCGAGGAGGAGCCGCCGGTCCTCGCGGCACGCATGGTGGAGCGCGGGCTCCGGCGCGCGGCGGTGATCTTCGACCAGTCACCGGTCGGGCGCCGCTACGCCGAATGCTTCGAAATGGCCCGCGCTCGCCTCGGGCTCGAGGTCACCGGCACCGCGAGCATTCAGGCGTTGGCCGACGACGCTTCCGAGCTCCTCGGCCGGTTGCGCGAAGCGGAGCCCGACGTGCTCGTCTATCTCGGCTTGGGGGTCTCGTCGCGTGCGGTCGCGCTCGCGCGGTCGTCGCTGGGATGGGACGTCCCCGTGCTCGCGAACTCCGCGCTCATGTTCGGCTACGCGCGCCCCGACTGGCGTGACGGCTACGCGGGGTGGGAGTACATCGACACCATCAGCGACGACAACCAGCGCCGCGCGGCACTCAAGGAACTCTCACCGCACGCGGCGGGCGGCCCGATCGGGTGCGCGGCCTACGACATGGGCCGGCTGCTCGGCGAAGCGATCGCCCAGGCCGACCATCTGACCCGCGCCGGGATCGCCGACGGGCTGCGGCGCGCCAAGCAGCTGCCCGCCACCAGCGGCTACGAAGGCA
>JBBQTI010000048.1:0-31091 GCA_038213435.1 Acidimicrobiia bacterium | reverse complement strand
ACGCGTCCCAAACCCGCCCGACAGCCGCTCCCCGCCCACCCGATGCTGCCCTCGACGTGCGCACCGCCGAGAACCGAGCTCCAACACGCCCACAACTCCATCGGAAACCGCTACAGAGTTCTCGTGAACGATCGGGGCTAGCTAGCCGGTTGGGCTATTCCTGGCCGTCGAACTGGTGGTCGACGTTGCCGTTGGCGTCTTGGTGTCCGCTGGGCCCGTCGTTGTTGTTCTCAGGGGCGGCGGATTCCGTCTTGTCGCTCTCGGTAGACGTGCTCTTTTCGTTGGTGCCGGGGGGCTGCGTACCGGTCGCGTCGGGCGCGTTCTGGTCGCCTTGCTGGAGGTTGTCGGTGTCGGTCGGCGAGGTCGGTTCCAGCGTGACGCCCGACAGTTGCGGAGACGCGGGCGCCTTTGTTGTGTCGGCTGGTGAGTTTGTGGGCGCGTTGACGTGCGGCTTCGATGTCGACGTCTGCGCGAGCGCTGCCGTGGTGCCGATCCCGCCGAGAGCGACGACCACGACGGCCGTGCCGATGAGCTTGTGGGTGGGGCGCATGGCTTGGGGTCCTCCTGTTGGATGGGGACCCCACCTTGCATGATCTCTTGTTTGGTGAGCGTGTGAGAGTTGTGTGAGGTCTCACATCTTCGAGATGTCCGTTCCGGGCGACGCTGGAATGTGCATCGCGACCTCGGCTCCGTCGCCGTCGAGGTTGAGCGCCGTCGCGTCCCCGCCGTGGTCGCGGGCGACGGCTCTGACGATCGCGAGGCCGAGACCGGTTCCGCCGTCTTCGGGTGAACGTCCAGGGTCGGCGCGACGGAAGCGCTCGAATGCGTGCGGGAGGAAGTCGGCGGGAAATCCCGGGCCGTGGTCGCGAACCGAGATGACGACGCCTGTTGGCTCGGCTCGCGCTTCGAGGTCGACCTCGGAGCCGGCGTGCGCGTGACGGATGGCGTTGTCGAGCAAGTTATCGATGGCACGCCGGAGGTCGTCACCGACGACACTGGCGGCGATGTCCGGCGCGGCGTCGAGATGGACCTCGATTCCGTGCGGCTCGGCCCGCCGGCGTGCGCGGTCGGCGGCACGTTCGAGGAGCGGATGCAACGGTTGGAGCTCGCGTGCTTGGTGAGCGCGCTGCTCATCGTGACGGGCGAGGAACAGGAGTTCATCGGCGAGTCGCGCCAGCCGATCCGTCTCCTCGCCGGCGTTCGCAATCGCGTGCTGCAACGCCGCGAGGTCGCGGCCGGGGCGTGCGGCGAGATCGAGCTCTGTGCGCAAGATCGCGAGTGGTGTGCGCAGCTCGTGACCGGCGTCGGCGACGAAGGCGCGCTGTTGGGTCAGTGCACCTTGGAGGCGATCGAGCATTGCGTTCATCGTGGTGCCGAGCTGGGCGATCTCGTCGCGCGTGTTCGGGATCGCCATACGTGTCTGCGCGTCGTGCTCTGAGATCGCGGCGGCCTGTCGACGCATCCGTTCGACGGGGCGGAGTGCGAGGGTGCTCAACAGCCAGGCGCCTGCGGCCGCGAGGAGCACCATGAGTGTGCCCCCGACCAGTAATCCGGCCTGTACGCGTGTGACTGCGTCGTCGGCGGATGCGAGCGATGTGCCGACGATGACGACCCAGCGTCCGTCATTGCGTGTTACGCCGGTTGCGAGGAACCGCACCGCGTGTGTCACGCCGGAGACGTGGCCCTCCGCGTAGGTTGTCGCCGAGCGAGCGGCTCGCAACGTTGTCGAGGAGGCTACAAGAGAGGTGCCGGCTGCCTGGGAGGACTCCGCGACATGGCCGTCCGGCGCCACGATCTGGCTGATCGCCTCGGTGTCCTTGACGAGGGGAGTCGATCCCCCATCTTGGAAGTTCAGGCCGCTGCTCGTGTCCTGCAGGTTCTGAACGAGCGCGTCGGCCCGTGTGCGCAGCGAAGCGTCGACAGAAGTGTGCAGGCCGTTGCGGAGTTGGTGCACGAATACGGCGCCACCGACACTCGACAAACAGAGCGCACCAAGGGCTGCGAAAAGAGCCAGCCTGAGACGAATCGGCATAGCTCAGCTGCTCGACGCGCGGAGCCGGTAGCCGACGCCGCGTACGGTCTGCAGGTCGTCGCGCTTGAAGGGTTTGTCGATCTTCTTGCGCAAGTACGACACGTATTGATCCACCACGTTGGAGAGCCCGTCGTACGCGAAATCCCACACATGCTCGAGGATTTTGGTGCGGGTGATCACGTCGCCAGGGTGACGCATGAAGAGCTCCAGCAACGACATCTCCTTCGGCGAGAGTGTCAGCTCGTCATCGCCGCGCCACGCGCGATGGCGCGCAGGGTCGAGGCGGAGATCACCGACATGCAACACCGTCGGCCGGGCCGACGCGCCGCGTCGAAGCACGGCTCGGACACGTGCGCTCAGCTCCGCGAAACTGAAAGGCTTGACGAGATAGTCATCCGCGCCTGCATCGAGCCCTCGAACTCGATCTTCCACCGCGTCGCGAGCGGTCAGCATGAGCACAGGCCGCCAACATCCCGCTTCGCGTAGCGCCCGGCAGACCTCGAAACCGTCCATGCCTGAGAGCATGACGTCGAGAATGATGACATCGAATGGCGTCTGGGTCGCGAGCCAGACGGCGTCGGTACCGGTCGTGGCGACATCCACGGCGTAGCCGTCCTCGCTGAACCCGCGGCGAAGCAACGCGGCCATGCGGTGTTCGTCCTCAACGATCAGCAGTCGCACGATCAGACGGTAGCGATCCCTTCGTGTGAGCTTCATGAGAATCGCCAAGTGAGCAGTTGTCGAAACAGGGCAGCCGGCCGCGAGGAACCATCCGCTCACATGTCGCTTGCGCCATGGACTCCGAGGTAGACGCGAGACGCACCAACGGAGAGCTTTATCCTTGCGGCGCGGCGGTCGCGGGCGAAATCCTCATGGTTCGACAACGGGGAGGAGGAGGGCGAACCGCGGCGTCGGGCCGGATCGCTCGAGTACGAGCCTGCCACCTTCGGCCTCGGCGAGGGTGCGGGCGAGCGCCAGGCCGATGCCGTGCCCTCGGTCGGTGCGTCGTTCGAACACCCGCTGTGGGTCGGCGACGCCGCCGCCTTCGTCGCCGACTTCGATCCTTACCGCGCCGTGGAGGTGGCGCACCTCGATGGTCACGATCCCGGCGCCGTGCCGCTCCGCGTTCTCGACGAGTACATCGAGAATCTGGCGTACGGCAGGCTCGGACACCGCAGGTGCAGGGTGCTCGTTGTCTGCCGTGACGCGCAACGGCCGTCCTTGGGCCGCGAACGTTCCGTGCCAATCGCGCTCAACGTCGCGTACTAGGCGCGCCACATTGAGAGGCGATCGGTCGACATGCGTGTCACGCGCGAGGCGGAGAAGATCTTCGACGGTCGACTCCAGATGGTCGATGGGCCCGAGTGCACCTGCCAGAGCCTTGCGGAGATCAGCGTCAGGTGTCATCAGCGCGGATTCGACCTGCACGCGCAGGCCGGTGATCGGCGTACGAAGCTGATGTGACGCGTCGGCACTGAACGCGCGTTCGCGCGCGACAAGTCCGCCGATACGCTCCGCGGTTGTATCCAACGCAACACCGACCTGATCGAGCTCGGTCACACCCGATCGTTGCGTGCGAGCGGAAAAGTCTCCCGAGCCGAGACGCCCCGCGGCCAACGCGAGCGCATCGACTGGCCGTGTGAGCCGACGAGCCTGCCAGCGTGCAAGCAACGCCGAGATCAGTAACGCCCCGACCGCGATCACCGCCATGATCAGCCATGCGCGACGGGTGCGGTCGACGACGACGCTCTCCGACCTGCTCGCGCGAAGTGCGCCGACGACGGCTTCGCTACCGTTGATCGGGACCGCGACCACGATCTGTCCGCCCTGGCGTGCATCATGGACGGCGCCCGACAACGCGCGTCGAACCGGATCGTCAGCGCGCAGCGGTCCACTTCCCGACACGCGATGACCCGCGATGTCGTAGACCGCCAGACTCGTCGAGCCGACCGTCGGGAGCTCGATCGGGTCGCCACGACCGAGCGACGAGGTGTCGATCGCACGCCGTGCGTCGCTCGCCTCGCGCTCGAGTCGCAGGACCTCTTGATTCGCGTAGAGCCGGCCGACCGCAAGCCCGAGGGGAATCCCGAGCAAGAGCACTGCGACCGCCGCGACGCCGACGATCGAGACGACGATTCGCCGCTTCATGGGCCGTCGAGGCGGTAGCCGACACGGCGCAGCACCGTGATCGTTGGGCGTTCGGAGCCCGCGCCCTCTGCGAGTTTCGCCCTGAGCTGGGAGATGTGCACATCCAGTGTCTTGGTCGAACCGTGCCAGTGGTCGTCCCAGCACTCGTCCATGATCCGCTCGCGCGTGACCGCGCGTCCTGCCTCCGACGCCAAGAGCGTCAGCAAATCGAATTCGCGAGGTCGCAGCGCCAGCTCGCGCTCACCGGCCCACACGCGCCGGGCGTCGAGTTCGATCCTTAGATCGCCGACAACGGCGCAGCGTGCGGACGCCTGTTCGTCGGGTCGCCGCAGGTGTGCCCGGACGCGCGCGAGTAGTTCGGCGAGTCGAAATGGCTTGGTGACATAGTCGTTCGCGCCGGCGTCCAAGCCGAGGACAACGTCAAGCTCTTCTTGGCGCGCGGTCAGGACCAGGATTGCAGTTGTCGGTGCCGATGCTCGCAGTTCGCGGCACAGCTCAATGCCATCGATGTCGGGAAGACCGAGGTCGAGCACGACGAGATCTGGCATCCCGCGCTCGACCTCGCGTCTCGCGCTCGTTCCGTCCGGCGCGAGGGTGACCAGGTATCCCTCTGCGCTCAAGGCTTGTTGCAGGGAATGGCCGATCGTTGAATCGTCTTCGACCAACAGCACCTGCGGCTTCATGGCGCCAGGGTACGGCGACACGACAAGAAATGAGTCTCCCGGGCAGGCGTTTACCGCTCGCTTACCCCGCGAGAAGCGGTCGCTTGCGGCGCGGATCGTACGGTCGGCGAGATCTCACTCGTGAACGAAGGAGTCCACTCATGCGTCGATCCCAGTCGCTCGGCGGCGCCGCTGCTGTGCTCGGATGCATCGTTTTCGCCGCGTGCGGCTCGTCCGCCCGAAACGGAACTGCGCCGGGCTCGACACGGCCCGCGCGTTCGACCACTTCGGGGAGCCGATCATCAAGCAGCACGACTACGACGACAACGGGCGTGAATCCCAACGCACCCGAGCTCAACGCGGCCGGCGACATCCCCGACAACCAGGTGTTCGTGAAATACACCCCGCGCACCGCCACCTACTCGGTCGAAGTACCGGAGGGATGGGCACGTACGGACTCCGGAGCGACCACGACGTTCGCCAGCCACTTCAACTCGATTCACATCTCCGCAACGAAGAGCGCAGCCGCTCCGACGGTGACAACGGCACGAACGACCGAGATTCCGACACTTCAGCACGATATTGACGGCTTCGCGCTCGGCAACGTCACGACGGTGAGCCGCGCGGCCGGGGTCGCCGTGTTGGTGACCTACGGCGCCAACTCCGCGCCGGATCCGGTTACCGGCAAGCGTGTCGCGCTCGACGTCGAACGCTACGAGTTCTGGCGCACCGGAACGCAGGTCACGTTGACTCTGTCGGCGCCCCACGGTGCGGACAACGTCGACCCGTGGAAGAAGGTCACCGAGTCGTTCGCGTGGCCGGCATGAGCTGCACGCTCGAAGCCCATGACCTGTACCGCTTCTACCACGCCGGCGACGACGAAACGCTCGCGCTGCGCGGCGTCTCGCTCGCGGTCGATGCGGGGGAACTGGTCGCGGTAACCGGGCCGTCAGGCTCCGGAAAATCGACGCTCCTGGCTTGTCTCGCGGGCCTCGACGAGCCCGACGGCGGAACCGTGCGCGTCGACGGCGAGCAGCTCACTCGTCGAAGCGAGCAGGCGCGGGCCGCCATTCGTGCCCGACGCATCGGCGTCCTCTTCCAGACCGCGAACCTGCTCGAATCTCTGACCGTCGCCGAGAATGTCCGGCTCGCCCGCCAACTCGCGAACGGCGTGCGCGTCTCGGAGAGCGTGAACGAGCTGCTCGACGATTTGGGGATCGGCGACCGCGCCCGCGCCCGACCGTCGGAGTTGTCGGGAGGCGAACTCGCGCGCGCCGGACTCGCAGTCGCGATCGCGAACCATCCGAGCGTGATCCTTGCCGACGAGCCGACGGGCGAACTCGACCACACCACGGCGTCGCGCATCCTCACGCTCCTTCGGAGCAGAACCGATGCGGGTGCCGCAGTCGTCGTCGTCACACACAACGACGAGCTCGCTCACGCGACCGACCGCGTGATCGCGCTGCACGACGGTCGGGTGGTCTCATGACCGACCACGACACCAATGCTGCGCTCGTGCGCTGTGACGCTGTCGCGCGCACCTACGGATCCGGGCGTACTGCTGTTGTCGCACTCCATGGAGCAACGTGCGAGATCTGGCCCGGCGAGCACATCGCCCTCATGGGCGCTTCCGGATCCGGGAAATCGACGTTGATGCATTTGCTTGCCGGGCTCGAGGAGCCGACCGCGGGAACGATTACGTGGCCCGCGCTCGGAGACCGCACGTCCCTGCGCCCGGGGCCGATCGCGCTCGTACTCCAGGGCCCGAGCCTTCTCGCGCCGCTCGACGTTGTCGAGAACGTTGCCCTCCCGCTCGTCCTCGACGGCATCGACGAAGTCCGAGCGCAGGAGCGCGCGCGCGGCGCCCTCGCGCGCCTCGAACTGACGGAGCTGCACGACAAACTGCCCGAAGAGCTCTCGGGCGGGCAGATGCAACGCGTCGCGATCGCGCGCGCGCTCGTGCAACAACCTCGACTCCTGCTTGCCGACGAGCCCACCGGCCAACTCGACCACCACACTGCGGCACACGTCATCGACGTGCTCCTCGAAGCCGCTTCGGAAAGCGACGCGGCGCTCGTGGTCAGCACCCACGACCCAGCAGTCGCCGAACGTCTCAATCAACTCTGGCCCGTCGCCGACGGACGCCTCACGGTCAACGCGAGGAGTTCCGCGTGCTCGGCCTGACATGGTTGCGCGGCATGATGCGCCGCTCCGGCCGGCTGGGCGCGACCGCGCTCGGTGTTGCCATCGCCGTCGCACTTCTCGCATCGATCGGTACCTTCCTCGCCGGCTCGCAGGCAACGATGACCAAGCGCGCGGTGCAAGCCGTCGCGGTCGACTGGCAGGTCGGGGTGCAGCCCGGCGGCGATGCGAACACGGTGCTCGACGCGGTGCGAGCGCGGACCGTCAGTGCATTGCCGGTCGGATTCGCGCAAACAAGCGGACTCCAGGCCACGACCGGTGGCTCGACACAGACAACGGGGCCCGGTTTCGTACTCGGTCTGCCCGACGGATACCGGAATGCGTTCCCGACCACGATCCGAGATCTCGCCGGAACCGGCAACGGCGTGCTCGTCGCGCAACAGACCGCCGCGAATCTGCACATCGCGCCGGGCGACACGATCACGATCGGTCGCACCGGGCTCGCCGCGGTACGTGTGCGCGTCAACGGCGTGGTCGATCTCCCTCAAGCAGACTCGCTGTTCCAGAAGATCGGCGCGCCAGCGGGCGCGCAGCCGCAGTCCCCACCGGACAACGTGCTGCTTGTGCCCGCGCGCGCCTGGCACGCGATGTTCGACCCACTCTTCGCGGTCCGTCCCGACCTGGTCAGCACCCAGATCCACGCGCGCCTCTCACACGCACTTGCCCACGATCCGTCCTCCGCGTTCACCCAGGTGAGCGGGGCCGCGCGCAACCTCGAGGTCAGCCTCGCAGGCGGGGGTCTCGTCGGCGACAATCTCGCCGCCGCACTCGACGCCGCGCGCTCCGATGCGCTGTACGCGCAGGTGCTCTTCTTGTTCCTCGGACTTCCCGGCGCGGTCCTCGCTGGTCTTCTCACCACTGCCGTCGCGGCCTCGGGCGCGAATCGCCGTCGCCACGAGCAAGCGCTGCTCCGCACCCGCGGCGCCACGGCACGGACCCTAGTTCGCATCGCGGTGCTCGAAGCCACCGTCGTGGGTGGCGTCGGTGCACTCGCCGGCCTCGTCGCCGCGACGATGGTCGGACGGGCCGCGTTCGGGAGCGCATCGTTCGGCGCCACGACCGAAAATGCGCTCGAGTTCTCCGTCGGCGCAGCCCTCATCGGCCTGACGATCGCGGCACTCGCGATCACGCTTCCAGCCTGGCGCGATGCGCGATCGATCACCGTCGTCGGCGCGCGCCACGTTGTCGGCCGGACACCCGCGCCCCGCTGGCTGCGCGTCGGACTCGACCTCCTCCTGCTCGCCGTTTCCGGACTCGTGTTCTGGCTCACCAGCCGCAGTGGTTACAAGCTCGTTCTCGCACCCGAAGGCACACCGTCGATCTCCGTGAACTACTGGGCGCTCGCCGGACCCGCTCTGTTATGGGCCGGTGCAGGCTTGCTCGCCTGGCGCGTCGCCTACATGCTGCTCGGCACCCCGGCCGGCATCGCACGCCTCCTCGCCCGACCCTTCTCCGGACGACTCGCGGGCACCGTCGGCGCAACCATGCGCCGCCAGCGACGACTGCTCGCAAGCGCGCTCGCGCTCGTAGCCCTCATCACCGCATTCGCCGCCTCAACCTCTGTCTTCAACAGCACCTACAAAGCACAGGCCGACGTCGACGCGCGTCTCACCAACGGCGGCGACGTGACCGTGACCGAAGCGCCGGGAGTCACCGTCGGCCCCGCCGCAGCCCGCGACATCGCATCGGTCCCCGGCGTACACGCGGTCGAACCGCTCCAACATCGGTTCGCCTACGTCGGCGCGGACCTCCAAGATCTCTACGGCGTCCGCACAGCAACGATCGTCGACGCGACAAAGCTGCAAAACACCTACTTCCAAGGCGGCACAGCTCGCGAGCTCATGCGCAAACTCGGCGCGCAACCCAACGGGATCCTGCTCAGCGCCGAGACCGTCAAGGATTTCCAACTCAATTCCGGAGACCAAGTGCGATTGCGGCTGCGAGACGTTCGCAGCACGCGACTCATCGAGGTGCCGTTCCGCTACGTCGGCGTCGCGAAGGAATTCCCGACCGCGCCCCGTGACAGCTTCCTCGTCGCCAACGCCGACTATGTCGCGCAACGCACCAGTTCCGACGCGGTCGGCGCCTTCCTCGTCGATACCAGCGGATCATCGCCGCGTGCCGTCGCCGATCGACTCCGCTCTCGATTCGGAACCAGCGCGGCAATCGCCGACATCACCAGCGCCCGCAAGACTGTCGGAACCAGCCTCACCGCCGTCGACCTCGCGGGCCTTACGCGCGTCGAGCTCGGCTTCGCCTTGGTCCTCGCCGCTGCCGCGACCGGACTCGTGCTCGCGCTCGGATTCGCCGAACGGCGGCGCATGTTCGCCATCGCACTAGCCCTCGGCGCCAAACCGCGCCAACTCGGCGGCTTCGTATGGAGCGATGCAGCATTCGTCACGGCCGGCGGACTCCTCGCAGGCGCACTCGTCGGCCTGTCGCTCGCATTGATGCTCGTCAAAGTGCTCACCGGCGTCTTCGACCCACCACCTGCGGTGCTCTCGGTGCCGTGGGCATACCTCACGACAGTCGCCGCCGTCGCGATCGCGGCCGTCGTCATCGCCGGCACGACCACAATCCGACGCGCGCGAACAGCACCCGTCGCAGTGCTCCGCGAGCTCTGACCAGGCACCCTACCGATGTCTTCAGAGTCGATCGGCCACAGCAACCCAGTCACGTTCCTGCGTCGACACGCTCGCAACGCAGCCGGACATCGATCTCGACGGTGGAGAACGACACGTCAGCGAATCGCGTTCGGGTCACGTTTCTCATGTTGGCGTCGTGCAGCGCGTCGAGCCAAACGAACCGGACGCAGTACGCCACGACCTCAAGCTCTGCTCCGCCACCCGCTATGCGCACGCGTCGCGCGCCATCGCACATCGTGAACATCTACGCCGATGCCGGCGCGAACAAGCTGAGCCCCGCAACACACGCCGCCCGCTCGTTGATCTACGTTCCCGAAAGCCTCTCCGACTACGTCGATGTCATCGACCCGACGACGTTCCGCGTCATCGACCGCTACCGCACCGGAGGGCGACCACAACACATCGTCCCGGCCTGGGATCTGCAAACGCTGTACGCGGCGAACAACCTCGGCAACTCACTCACTCCCATCGACCCCAAGACCGGAAAGGTCGCAGGTCCGAGCATCCCCGTCGACGACCCCTACAACATGTACTTCACCCCCGATGGCCACAGCGCAATCATCGTCGCCGAATTCCTCCAACGACTCGACCTCCGCGACCCGCACACCTTCGCACTTCGCGACTCGGTCAAGCCCGACTGCGCGGGCGTCAACCACCTCGACTTCAGCGCCGACGGTCGCTACCTCATTGCGTCGTGCGGGTTCGCGGGCCGGCTCGTCAAGATCGACATCGCGAGCCGCAGAATCGTCGGCTACCTCGACCTACCCGGCTCCAGCCCCCAAGACGTCAAACTCGAGCCCGCGGGGAAGATCTTCTACGTGGCCGACATGAAACTCGGCGGCGTACACCTGATCGACGGCGCATCACTACACGCCGTTGGATTCATCCCGACCGGAACCGACGCGCACGGCCTATATGCAAGCCGCGACGCCCGCCGCCTCTACGTCTCCAACCGTCGGAGCGCGTCTATCAGCGTCATCGACTTCGCATCGCGAACGGTCATCGCCACCTGGCAACTTCCCGGAACGAGTCCAGACATGGGAGGCGTCTCCGCCGACGGCACCGTGCTGTGGCTCTCGGGCCGGTAACCACGCAGCCGTATACGCAATCTCTACCAGCGACGGACACCTCATCGCCAGCATCCACGTGCCGCACCGTCCCCATGGTCTCTGCGTTTGGCCACAGCCAGGCCGCTACTCCCTCGGCCACACCGGCGTCACGCGATAACGACGCAGAGTTCAAATCCGCGAGTACACAAGGTGGTTATGACTGCGCGGTCGGAGCCTTGTGCCCGGCGTGAGTAGGCCGCACGGATCGACGAGGCGACATCCCCGAAGTGTTGTTATACGGGTGATCCGTGTGGGTTGGGCTGGTTTCGGACCCTCCGAACGCTGGTTGAGGAGGCACCTGCGTTGCGCGGATCGGCACCTGTCCAGGTCTGTACCGATGTCTGTACCGAGCTCTATTCGGAGGTCTTGACGGGCATCTACCGAGACAACACAGACAAGAGCCTGTCGGCTGAGCGCCGTGCCGTGCAGAGATCCAGTGCAGAGATCCCGTCCCGGCGAGCGTCAATCGGCGTGAGCCGCTTCGCGTACAGACATCGGCACAGACCTCGGTACAGGTGTCCGTCAAGGCCTTGACGCATCGGCGGGACTCGACGTTGGTGGCTGCCGTGCCCGCCGTCCGAGAAGTGCATTCCTGTCCAGTTCCGAGATCGCACGAGACGGCCTGTAGTGCGCGGGCGACAACGCGCAGCCGTGCATCACGGGGACCGGCACAACGAGACGCGCGCTCCGCGCGGGCCGTGTCCCGCATCGCCGATGCATCGGTGTGCGGAAATTTGCGGGTCGTTATCCGACATAGCAGTCGGGGGAGCGCGAGCTCGGCAATCGGGCTCGACAGTAGAGGCATGCGTAGCCGTGTCCGTGTCGTGCGACGCAGCGCGCCTGTCTGTGTCGTCACCGACCTGGCCGGTACGGCACGGTCTCGGTTTCGCGTGTTGGCCTCGTCAGGCGGGCTCATCGGTGACCGCTGTGCCATAAATACCGTGCTTATCGAACTGAGAAGACCCTCCGGTCCGCGACTCGGTCTTCCGTCGGCCGAGGGAGGTGGCTGCGCAAAGAAAATTCGCGGCGCCGGCGCGGCCGAAATTTGGCATGGTATTTGGCATGGAAACCCCCGTTGAACGTGCAGACGAGGGTCGACGCGGCGGACGCGATATGCCGACTGACCAGGCGCGACGCAACGCATTCACACCACACAGGCATGGGTACCGGCTCTCGAAAACCATTGTGGCGCAAGTCACCGTGGGTTCAAATCCCACTCCCTCCGCCATTGTTCGTGCAGGTCAGAGGCAGAATCTTCTTGATCCTGTCTCTGACCGCTCGTACCGTCCCAGTGGCTATGCCGCTTGCGGTGGCGACGCGGTAGAGCGACAGGAGGATCATGTTGCGCGCCGGGAGCGCCGAGCGTTCGCGCTCACAACGGCGCTGACGACTTCCGGCCTTCGCCCGGTTCAGGCATCTCGGCGAGCGCGTCCTCGGCTGCGGCGTGAGCGAGCGAGACGGCATCGTGGTCGGCCATCGCCGCACCGCGGCTCGTCAGCGCCTTGGAGCGGTCGGGGCCGAGCGATCCTTCGAGGACGGCCATGCGTTCGCGGTGGTGCCGGTTGACTCGCTCGGTCAGCGTCGAGGCGTGGGAGCGAGCCATGCCGGCGCCGACGATGATCGCGGCGCGCTCTGGATCGCGCTCGACGAGTATGAGGCCGATGCGGCGCAGCATGCGGCCGGCGAGCTCGGTCTGCCCGAGCCAGTCGAGCTTGTCCATGCCCAGGACGAAGTACTCGAGCGCGAGCCGATGATCGCCGAGCCGTTCGGCCACGTCGCCGAGCATCCCGTGTACCGGGTTCGTGTTCCCGGGCAAGAGGGTCCAGCGCCGGATCGCATCCTCCATCAGCGCACGCGCGCGCTCGGGCTGGATGTCGGCGAGCACGAACGCCGCGGTGGCGTGCACACCTACCCGGGTGCTCGGAGTCGCGATGCTCTCGGCGCGAGCGACCGCTTCATCAATCTCCGCGACCGCGAGTGTCATCTCTTCGCCCCTCAGCGCCTTGGCCATCGCCGAGGCGCCCAGGGCTGTAGCCAATGCTTCGTCGTGACGGGCGCGGAAGATCCCGATCATCTCGTGCGAGATCTGTTGGTATTCGTCGAGGCGGCCCTCGGCCAGGGCCACCCAGCTCCGTGCCATGTGCACCTCGACGACCACCTCGTTCGACCGTTCCTGCGCGCTGAGCGCTTCCGCGAGATAGCGGCGCGCGTCCTCATGTTCGTTGTGTAACGAGGCGTGCATCGCGGCCGCGGCGAGGATGATCGGGAAGCGTCGATCCTCGGCGATCCCGGGCACTGCAAGCGCGGCGGGCGCGCATACTGTGACGACGCGTCCGAGGTCCGAGAAGCTCAACGTGAGTCGGGGTGCGAAGAACCGCGCCGTCGTTTCGGCGTCGTGCGCCTCGATCGCCCATGTCAGCGCGGTGCGGATGTTGTCGGATTCGGGTGCGGTGCGCTCGATCCATTCCGGCTCGGCCGCCGAGTGCAACCCGACCGCGGCCGACTCGGTGAAGGCGGCGAAGTAGCGAGCGTGCGAATCACGCGCCGAGGTCGCTTCGCCGTTCTCGTCGAGGCGCTCCTCGGCGTACTGACGGATCGTCTCCAACAGGCGGTAGCGCGCCTCTATGCCATGCGTGTCGGCGACCACGAGCGACTTGGCCACGAGACCGGCCAGCAGCTCGAACACTTCCATGGCGTCGACGCCGTCGCTCCCGGCGATCTCCTCCGCGGCCGCGAGCGTGAACCCACCCGCGAACACACTGAGGCGGTCGAGCAGGCGACGCTCGGCGTCACCGAGCAGGTCGTACGACCAGTCGATCGCCGCGCGCAGCGTCTGGTGACGCTCGACCGCGCCACGCTCGCTGCCCGTGAGCACGCGGAACCGTTGGTCGAGGCGCTGCGCGAGCTCGCCGGCGGTAAGCAACCCGACGCGCGCCGCGGCCAGCTCGATCGCGAGCGGCACGCCGTCGAGGCGCCGGCAGATCTGCGCCACCGCCGTGGCGTTCTTCGCGTCGAGCGCGAAGTCGGCGCGCGCCGCCTGGGCGCGGGCGACGAACAGCCGCACCGCATCGCAGTCGACGATCGCGTCGCTGTTCTCCGACGTCTCGGGCACGTCGAGTGACGCAACCGCGAAGATGCGCTCGCCGGCGACGCCGAGACCTTCCCGGCTCGTCGCGAGGATCCTGACCTCGTCGCACGCGTCGACGATCTCGCGCGTGAGGCGTGCGACCGGCCGCAGCAGGTGCTCGCAGTTGTCGAGCACGAGCAGCAGTTGCTTCGATCGCAAGAAGCGGGCGAGCGCGGCACCGGCGGTGTTTCCCCGACCGGGCTCGATACCGAAGACCTCGAGCACCGCATCGGACACGGCTTCGCCGCGGCGCACACCTTCGAGCTTGCACAGCCACGCACCGTCGCGGCAGCCGGGCGCGAGGCGCGCCGCGACCTCGAGCGCGAGACGCGTCTTGCCGACTCCGCCGACGCCGGTGAGGGTGACGACCGCGGTGCGCTCGAGCTCACTTGCGATCGAGACCAGGTCCTTCGTGTGACCGACGAACGACGTGACCGGTCGGGGCAGGTTGCCGGCGACTCCACCGGCCGCGAGCAGCCGAGGGAAGTCGGCGGGCAGCTCAGGATGCGTGATCTGGAACACGACCTCGGGTCGCCGGAGGTCGCGCAGCCGGTGGCCGCCGAGCTCAAGGATCCCGATCCCAACGGCTGGCGAGTCGCGCGCGAGGTCGGCGGTCGCCTGGGAACAGAGCACCTGGCCGGCGTGCGCCATGGCCATGAGCCGCGCCGCCCGGTTCAGTGCCGGACCGAAGTAGTCGCCGGTGCGCTCCTCGGCGACGCCCGTGTGCAGACCCATACGCGCACGCAACGACCCGATCGGACCCCACTCCTGCGTCGCCAACGCTCGCTGCGCGTCGACCGCAGCCGCAACCGCGGCGTCCGCCGTTCCGAACACCGCCATCAGACCGTCACCGGTGTGCTTGATCACGTGCCCGCGGTGCGCTTCGACCGCGGATCTGAGCAGCTCGTCGTGGCGGGCGAGCGCCGCGTTCATCGCCTGCGGGTGCTCCTCCCACAATCGCGTCGAGGTCTCGAGATCCGTGAACAGAAACGTCACCGTCCCGGTGGGCAACTCCGACACGCCGAACCCTCCCGCCAATGCGTCCACGTCAAGGATCGCACGCCGGCGACGAGCCGCGACAGAGAGGAGGCCGGTTCTAACAGAGAGCTCGTCGCCTGCTCACGACGACCGTGGCGGTCTGCTCGATCGTGCCTGTGCGTGTCGCGGCTGAACGTCGGGTAACACGATCGCCGTCGTGTGCGAGCGGATTCAGCTCGTGATGCGATCGATGTGCCGGCGTTCGAGCTGACTGCGAACGCTCACGAGCGGCGCCCGGGTCTCAGCGGTTGGCTGCGCAGGATGTCTGCGCCGTGAGATTTTGACTGCCGTCTTGACGGCCGTCTGGCCGGTAGGCCCGGGCACCGGTATCGCAGACAAGACACCTACGGCTGAGCGCGGCACCGTGCGGCCGTTCATGCAGGTTCCCGTCCAGGGTCAGGGCCAGACGCGCGTCAACCGGCGCGAGCTGAGTCACGGGCCAGTCACCGTGGGTTCAAATCCCACTCCCTCCGCTCGATAACCGCCAGTCAGGCCGGAAGCGCTTGATCCCGGCCCTAGTGGCGCGTGTAACTCACGTACGAGGACTTCGACGTGCACCGGGGAATTCTCCACGCAATCGCGCTCTGCGTGGCACCTACCGAAGGGGTGTCGCGGCCCGAAACGACGAGCCGCACATGGGTGCTAGGCGGGTAGTACCTGGCTTGTGTTGCCGGATCCGACTCGTCCGCAACTTTTTTGGCGAATCGCTCAAGCACTCTGCGTGGTCGAACCGATAGATACGGTGCCGGCCCAGGTGCCGGTGGACGAAGCGTCGATCTGCCCCCTTAGATGGTCGCCTGGGTGGCAGGGAGCTAGTGGCGAACCCGACGTCCTGTTCTTATCCAACGCGCTTCGGCGCTGAGAACAGGGAGTGGGGAGTGCACACAGTGAAGCGATCATCGGCGCCGAAGGCGCCGATGATCGCCCTCCGGGCCGCCGTATGGTCCGAGGCGTCGAGTGGACACGCCAACAGGTCGCAATGATGGCCGGCGTCGCCACCATGGCCGCGATGCTCGTGGCGTCGCCGGCACAAGCAGACGTTCTCAGCTCGGCCCCGTCGGTCGTTGCGTCGGCATCGAGCGCGACGGTCAGGGTCGTGGTGAGCCCCGCGAGCCGCCCGGATCCCTACGACGCAAGCAAGGTCGGAGATCCCGCGGCGATCAAGCGAATGCCGACACGCGGGCGATCAAGACGCAGTCGGTGCACGGCCGCGCCGCCCTCACGGGCCGCGTGAACACTGACCTGCCTGCGGTCAGTGGTGTCGCCGTCGACGTGACCCCGGACCAGCTGGCCGCGCTGCGTGCCCAGCCGGACCTCGTCGTCACGCCGGACGTGAGTGTCTCGGTCGCAGACGTGTCCTTCGCCGACCTGGTGCGGGCGCCCGCCGCGGTGTTCCCCCAGACCACGGGGGCGTCGCAGTTGCGGGCCGCCGGCATCGACGGGAGCGGCGTGACGGTGGCGGTGCTCGACACCGGCATCACGCGTCTGCCCGACTTCGGCAAGCGGCTCGTGGGCGGCGTCGACCTGAGCGGTGAAGGCAACCCCTTCCAGGACAGCTACGGCCACGGCACGTTCGTGGCGGGCCTCGTCGCCGGCAACGGGGCGTCGTCCAAGGGTGTCTACATGGGCGAGGCGCCCGGAACCAACCTCGTTGCGGTCAAGGTCGCGGGCGCCAGCGGCGTCACCGACCTGGCCACCGTCATCTCCGGGATCAACTGGGTCGTCTCCCATCGTGACCAGTACGGCATCCGGGTGCTCAACATCTCGCTCGGCGCCATGCCCACCTCGTCTACGGTCCTCAACCCGCTGGACCAGGCCGTCGAGACCGCGTGGCAGGCCGGGATCGCAGTGGTGACGTCGGCCGGCAACGTCGGGCCCTTCAACGGCACGATCCTTTCCCCGGGTGACGATCCCCTGGCGATCACCGTTGGCGCTCTCGACGACAACGGGTCGACGAATCCGGCGGCCGCCACCATGCCCAGCTTCAGCAGCGTCGGACCGACCAACGTCGACGGGTGGTTCAAGCCCGACCTGGTGACGTCGGGCCGCTCCGTCGTCAGCCTCCGGGCACCGGGCTCCACCATCGACACCTTGTACCCCTCGGCCGAGATCGGTACGGCGAACTTCGTCGGGTCGGGAACGTCGTTCAGCACCGCGATCACGAGCGGGGCCGTCGCGCTCCTCCTCCAAAAGACCAAGGTCAAGACCTCGATGGCCCTCACCCCGGACCAGGTCAAGGCCCAGCTGCTCGGTACCGCGTCGCCCGGACCCGTCGGCAACCCCATGGTTGACGGACACGGGGCGCTCAACGCCTACGCCGCCGCCACCCAACCCGGACTGCAGTTGACACAGGCCAGGCCTACCGCCGCCACCAACGTCGGTGACACCGTCAGCCTCTATGCAACCTGGCTGGGCTCGTCCTGGAACGGCTCGAGCTGGAACGGCTCGACCTGGAACGGCTCGACCTGGAACGGCTCGAGCTGGAACGGCTCATCGTGGAGCGGCTCGTCATGGAACGGCTCGAGCTGGAGCGGCTCATCGTGGAGCGGCTCGTCATGGAGCGGCTCCACATGGAACGGGTCGAGCTGGAACGGTTCCTCCTGGAGCGGCTCTTCCTGGAGCTGATCCCAACCCGTCGGTGACTTGCCATGGGCCACAGCGATTCCCGCCGCTGTGGCCCATGGCGTTTTTCGTTGGTGCGTCGCCGCGTCCTCGCCCGCGTCAGCGGGCGCCCCCCGGGCAGCGGCGGGTCCCGTACACGACGACGGCCTTGCCCTTGTGATCCAGATCCCGTTCGTAGCGCTCACCGATCTTCTCGGCGACGCCGATCGACCGGGTGTTGCGGGCGTCGATGATGCTGATGACGTGGCCGGCGCCGACGACGTCGAACGCGAAGGTGAGCGCAGCGGTCGCGCCTTCGGTGGCGAGCCCTGCGCCCCACACGTCCCGGCGTAGCAGCCATCCGACCTCGATGCCGGGCCAACCTTCGGGGTTGTAGAGACCGATGCGCCCGAGGAAGTCGCCGTTGCGGCGGTCCTCGACGGCCCACCAGCCGTAGCCCCGAAGGTGCCAGTGGCCGATGAACAGCGCCATGCCCCGCCAGCACTCCTCGCGGCTGATGGGCGCGCCGTCGTCGAGGTACCGGACGACCTCGGGATCGGCGACGATCTCCGCGAATGCCTCGAAGTCCTGCTGAGTGAAGGACCGCAGCACCAGTCGGTCGGTGCACAGGACGGGGACGATTCCCGTCATCGGGCATTCACGAGCGGGGTCGGCGTTACCGTTTCCAGCCAGGCGCCGAGCTGGGCGGCAGGCAGTGGCCGGCTGATGACGTAACCCTGGGCAATGTCGCAGCCCATGTCCCGCAACGCCTCCCACGTGCTCATTGTCTCGACTCCTTCGGCGACGACCCGCAAGCCCAAGTTCCCGGCCAGGTCGATGATCGAGCGGACGATGACGGCGTCGTTCTCGTCCTGTTGCATGTTGAGAACGAACGACTTGTCGATCTTGACCTCGTCGACGGGAAGGCGCTTGAGGTAGGAAAGCGACGAATATCCCGTCCCGAAATCGTCCATCGCCAGCGTGACTCCCATCGCCGAGAGCCGGTTCAGGACGTGCATCGCGTACTCGGCGTCGGACATGACGCTCGTTTCGGTGATCTCGAGGACGAGCTTGGAGGCCTCGACGCCGGACACGGTGAGCGCCCGGGCGATGTCGTCGACGAGGTCGGCATCGAGCAGGCTGCGGGCCGAGAGGTTCACGGCGACGGACAGGTGCTGACCGCCCTCGCCCCAGAGCCGGCACTGCGCCAGTGCAGTTCGAAGGACGAAGTCGGTCATGGGCCCGATCAAGCCCGTACGCTCGGCGATCGGAACGAACTCGTCCGGAGGCACGAGGCCTTCGACCGGGTGGGGCCAACGCACCAGAGCCTCGACGCCGATCACCCGTCCGGTGGTCATCTCCACCTTTGGCTGATAGTGCAGCTCGAGACCCTCGTGATCGATCACGCTGCGCAGTTCACCGACGAGCGCCAGCTTGCGTGGGCTGTGCTCGTCGAGGGTTTCGCCGTAGGCGGCCACCCCGGCGGCGGTGTTCTTGGCGGCGTACATGGCGACATCGGCCCGGCGCAGGAGGGTCGACGCGTCGCGGCCGTGGCTCGGAGCGATCGACACGCCGATGGTGGCGCTCACCTCGAGCTCGAGATCCTGGTAGGCGAACGGCCGGTGCAGATCCTCCCGCAGGCTTCGGGCCAGGGCGACCGCCCCCTCCAGCCCGTTCTGCGCCGGATCCAGGAGGGCGAACTCGTCACCGCCGAGCCGCGCCACCGTTACCCGCTCGGCGACCCCCCGGCGAAGGCGGGCCGCGACCTCTTGGAGGAGCAGGTCGCCGGTGGCGTGGCCGAGCGTGTCGTTGATCTCCTTGAAACGGTCGAGGTCGATCAACATGACCGCAATCTTCGGGTCGGTCGGGCGCCGGCGGGCGAGGAGGTCGGCGAGCCGCTGTTGGAAGAGCACGCGGTTCGGGAGACCGGTCAGGTTGTCGTGGAGGGCCTCGTGGCGAAGGCGGTCGACCAACCTCGCGTTCTGCAGGGTGACGCTGGTGTGGGCGGCGATCGTCTCGAACAGTCGTCCGTCCTGCTCGTCGAACGTGCTCACGTCGCCGAGCCGGTTGGCCACGGTCAGGATGCCGATCAGCTGATCGTCGGCGACCAGTGGCGCAACGATGCAGTCCCGGTGCCCGCGCTGCGCGAGGTGAGCCCGGATCCGAGGGTCGCGCACCGACTTCGAACCGACGACCGGGCGGCCGCCTTCCACGAGCGCGGCGAGCGAGGGGTGCAGTGACGGCTCCAGCGTTCGGGTCGGCAGGTCGGAGTCGCCGTCGAGCACCAGCCAGTCGATGCCTTGGTTGTCGCCGGTCGGCAGGATCGCCAGCTCCGCGATTTCAGCTCGCACCATCTGCCGCGCTTGGGCCAGAACATCGGTGACGATCTGCTCGGCGTTGCCGGAGCCGCGGACGGCCTGCGTGAATTGGTACAACAGCTCCAAGCTGGCGTGGCGTTGGCGCAGCGAGGCGTATGCCCGGTATGCGACACAAAGAATTGCCCCGATTGCCCCGATTGCCACGAGCAGCACCGAGCCCCCGGCGTCGGCCCAGAGCACGATCACGGCCACGAGACCCACGCACGCGTTGAACAACGCCCCGACGAGCGCGACGCCGACGACCGCCCGCAGCTGGCTCACGCTGACCCGGTTCTGGTGCACCCAAATGACCACACTCACGGTGACGACGCTGACCGTCGCCGCTGCGACCGTGGCTACAACCGCCGCGATCCAGAGTGTTGGGCCCAAGCGCACGGCGCCGCCGACCAAGGCGTGGAAGACCACGATGGCCACGCAGTCCTCGAGGGCGAAGTGGCTGAGGTTGAAACCCAGCTTGAGCGCAGCCTGACGACGGTGCAGAACGAGGACCGCGCCCGCCCCGATCAGATGGGCGACGATCAGATGGCCGGGACTCGCGAACACCAGCGCCAAGACCAGCGGGATCTCGTTGAGTGACACCGAGTGGGCATCGCGCCGGAACTCGATGTGCACCACGGTCAACTCCGACGCCGCGTACCCAACGGCCAGGATGAGCCAGGAAACGGCGATCGGTGCGCCGGACGTGGTGAGGTCACGCACCGCCAGCAAATAGATGACGCCGGCAACACCGGCGATGATCAGCGACAGACCGAGCACACGGCCGAATGCACCCGCCGGCCGCCTGGCCACTGGCTCCTCGGGAGTGCCGCCCACCGCGGGCGCGCCGGATGCGGCGGTCTCCGATTGCACGCCTTTGTCATCGGCGCTCGGCACTGGCCCTTGAGTTGCCGGCTCGGCCGAAATCGGTCGAGATGGCTCAGAGGCTGCTCCGTTTACGAGCCGAAGCCGAGGTTCGAGTAGATCTCGCGGGTCGCCGAGGAACGGTTCAGCGTATAGAAGTGAAACGAGTCGACGCCGCCGGCAGTGAGCTCACGGCAGAGCTCGGTCGCCGCTTCGATGCCGACGGCTCGCATGGCGTCTTCGTCGTGCTCGACGGCGCGTAACCGATCCTCGAGCGAACGGGGGAAGTCGGCCCCCGACATCTCAGCCATGCGCTTCACCGACTTGACGTTGAGCACCGGCATGATCCCCGGGATCACTCGGGTCGTGACTCCGAGCTCACGCAGGTCGCCGAGGAACTCGAACCAGACACTGGCCTCGAAGAAGAATTGCGAGATTCCGAAGTCGGCTCGGGCGAGCTTCTCGGCTTGGCGCCGGCGGTCGGTCGCACGATCCGTCGAGGCCGGGTGCCCCTCCGGGTGCACCGCGACGCCGACGGAGAAGTCGCCGGCGTCGCGCACCATGTCGACGAGGTCGTTGGCGTGTGCGAGCTCGCCGGGTGGCAGGTTCAGGTCCTTCGGCGGGTCGCCGCGCAGCGCAAGGATGTTGCGGATGCCCGCTTCGTCATAGCGCCTTACGATGGCGGTCAGCTCCGCGCGGGTATGCGCCGCGCAGGTGAGGTGCGCCATCGCGGTGAGTGACGTCTCGCGGTTGATGCGGGTAACGATGTCATGCGTCATCTCGCGCGTCGTTCCGCCGGCGCCGTAGGTCACCGACACGAACGTCGGGTGCAACGGCTCCAAATGGCGCAACGTCTCCTCGAGCTGGCGCTCGGCGATCGGTGTCTTCGGCGGAAAGAACTCGAACGAGTGGCTCGGCCCCGCCGCGAGAATGTCGACGATCTTGGTCATCTGCGGCTCAGGCTACCGAGCCCGCGGCGCGTCGTTCCCGGCCCGGTCGTCTCCGCTACCGCTCCCTCTAGACTCCGCGCGATGGTGGAGACCGAGCCGCAGGACGCGAAGAAGGAACGTTGGACCTTCTCGTGGAAGCACCTGTACTCCGAGGTGGTGACCTCGGGATTGTGCACCGGCTGCGCCGGGTGTGTGATCGCGTGTCCTCACGACGTGCTCTCCTACGACGACACCAACGGCGTCTACAAGCCGCTGCAGATCGAGGACTTCGGCGGACCGGGCGACTGCAGCCACGGCGACAAGGCGTGCACTTCGTGCACACGAGCCTGCCCCCGCTTTCGAGCGTGGGAACCGGAGATCGACACGTTCATGTTCGGCCGGCCGCGTCAGCCCGAGGAGATGAGCGGCGTCTTCAAGGACATCTGCCTGGCGCGAGCCGCCGATCCCGAGCTCCACGACGTCGGACAGGACGGCGGGCTGGTCTCGGCGATGCTCGTGTATGCGCTCGAGCACGACATCATCGATGCGGCGCTCGTCTCGTATCTCGAAGGCGACGGCTCCACGTGGAAGGCGATTCCAGGCATCGCCCGCACGCGCGACGACGTCGTCGCGTCGGCCGGAAGCCGGTACACGTATTCCGCGAACACCCTCGCGTACAACGACCTCGACAAGGACGACGAACGTATCGCGCTCGTAGGCATGTCGTGTCAGTCGTCGATCCCACCGGTCATGAAGCAGCGCAAGGCCGGCAAGGTCGCTCGGCGACTCGCGTTGAGCATCGGGCTGCTGTGTTCGAAGACGTTCGATGACGCGATCTTCGAGGAGCTCTTCGACGCCAAGTACGGGCTGAAGAAGGCCGACATCAAGAAGATGAACATCAAGGGCGTGTTCCAGATCTGGATGCACAACGGCGACTACCACGAGGTGCCGCTCAAGGAGTGCCACCAGTGGACGCGCGAGGGTTGCAAGCTCTGCCCCGATTTCGCCGCGGAGCACGCCGACATCTCGACCGGCGGCATCGGCAAGTACAACGACTGGACGCTCACGATCGTGCGCACCGACGCCGGGCGCGAGCTGATGGAGCTGATGCTGGCCGACGGTGCGATCCAGATCCGGCCCGGCGACGACGATCCCGACGCGATCGCGCTGATGCACAAGCTCTCGAAGAAGTCCCGGAAGCGCTGGCCCGAGTTCGCACTGCCCGAGCCCCGGCTCGGCGTCTGAGAGGTGATCGTCACCGCGACGACGACCGATCTCATGGACCGGTCGCGCATCGGCTCGTCGATCCCCGACGTTCGATTCGGCCTCGACCTGACTGCCGAGGTCGTCATCATCGACATTTCCCGGGGCGCCGGGCAGGTCGCGGAGATTCGAGACGCGATGCCGGGCGCGCGCATCGTCTGCTACGGCCCGCACGTCGACGACGAAGCGGCCGAAGCGGCACGCGCCGCGGGCGCCGATGTCGTGATGCCGCGCGCTCGCTTCTTCCGCGACCCCGCCGCCGCGATCGCGCCCGCCGAGCGCTAGATCATCGGCCAGGGAACGGAGTGATAGTCGTTGTCGGCTTGCGGAAACGCGCCCGTGGCCAGAAGGTGCTCGGTGCGCGCACGCAGCGCGTCGAGCTCGAACCGGTCGAGCGCTTGCCCGATGCACTCGCCCACCCCGCCCGCGCGCAGCCGTTCGGCGAGCCGGTTGAGATCGCCGCGCACGTCGGCTGGAATCGACTCGCCCGCGAAATCCCAGATCACTGTGCGCAGCTTCCATTGCGCATGGAACGAGATGCCATGGTCGATCCCGAAGATCCGTCCATCCGCGAGCGCCCGAAGACAGTGACCGCCCTTACGGTCGGTGTTGTTGATCACGACGTCGAACGCGGCCATGCGTCTGAACGCGTCGACATGCTCCTCGAGCAACGTGAAGTACTGCTCCTCGGGATCGTGCTCGACGAATCGTTGCATCATGCCGATGCCCGCCGGTCCGTCGCGCAGAACCGTGTCGGGAACGATGCTCCAGTCGAGCGCCTCCGACACCTCGAAGGCCGCGACCTCGCGGTGACACAACGTCCCGCGCGGGAAGTCCCAGAGCGGTCGTTCGCCCCGCTGCGGTTTGTAGATCGCGAGTATCTCGTCATCGCCGTCGGAGATGTTCACGAGAAAAGTGGCGTTCGACGACCACGGCATCCGGCCCAGCACCGCGACGTCGCCCCCGCGTAACAGCTCCCGCGCCCGATCCTCGCCCACCGCCATCGTCGGACTCGTCAGTTCCAGCGCGGGCAGATATGCCCGTCGGGGTTCATCGGGAAGTCGCACAAGGGACAGTGCGGGCGGCCGCCCTCGACCGCGGCGACGCCGTTGCGCATCATCACCCTGATCTGCGCGCGCGTCGCGTAGAGCCGCGCGATCCGGCCCTCCGCTTCGTCGGGAGGCGGAGGCGGATCTTCGTCGTCTTCGTCGGCGGCGTCCTCCCGGAGCTCGATCAGCACCAGACCGCGCTCGGAGTCATAACCGATCCCGATGAGCCGTGCCCGGAAGAGCGGCTCGTCTTCGCGGACGGCTCCGCCGTCCACCTCCACCGCGCTCGGTGGCTCCTCGGGCTCCTCTTCCGCAATGCGGTCGAGGAACTGACTTGCCTCGACCGCCAGCAGACGGACCTGCTCCTTCTCGACGAGTACCGACAGCACGGCCGCACCCTTGCGGGCCTGGATCACGAACGTCCGCTCACCCGGACGACCGAACGCGCCCGCGGCGATGTCGTCGACGGGATCGAACTCGATGAGATCGGTCACGAGGACGCCTTCCCGCCGGACTCGGGCTCGGACGAGGGCGACTCGGCCGCGTCAAGGTCCGGCAAGAGGTCGTCGAGCCCGCCGGTGTCGTTGCATTTCACCATCATCACGCCGTAGGGGTGGAAGTCGAACACGGTTACCGAGGCCGGGGACACATGTACCCGTTGGAACAGGTCGAGATGCATGCCGCTGTAGTGCGCAATCGCCGACTTGATCGGATCGGCATGACTCACCACGACGATCGTCTCGTGCGGATGCCGAGCCACCGCGTCGTCGAGAGCGGCAACAGTGCGCGACTGCATCTCGGTGATCGACTCCCCGTTCGGGAAGCGGGCCCGCGACGGCGCGACTTGCACGACCTTCCACTCGTCGGTTTTCGCGAGATCGGCGATCTTCCCGCCTGTCCAGTCGCCGTAGTCGGCCTCGACAACCCCCGGCAGGACGCGCACCTCGAGCGCGTGGTGCGCGGCGATCAGTTGTGCGGTCTGCGTCGTGCGCTCTATCGGGCTCGCGTACACCGCCGCGACCGGCAGCTTCGCCAACCGCTGCGCGGTCGCCTCCGCCTGCCCGACACCGGTCTCGGACAAGTCGATGCCCGGCAACCGCCCCGAGAGCAGCGGGCCGGTGTGCGGCGTCACCGCGTGCCGGACGAGCACGAGACGCGTCGGCGGCTTGGGCTTCTCGGGCGGCGCCTCCTTCTCGGCCGGCGCCTCGGTCTCGGGCATGGTCGCCAAGCTACCGGTCCGCAATCCCATACGATCCCTCGCGATGACCGATGTACACCTGTCGCCGGCCGGACCCTCCGAGACGATTCTCGACGCCGAACCCGACGACGCGCGCGAAGCCTTACGGGCCGCGCTCGCTCAGGTTGACGGCCGTCGAGACGCGATCGCCGACGTATGCGCGCGCTGGCCGCGCTTCCTCGACGCGTGGGCGCAGTTGGGCCGGCTCGGGCGCGACGACGTCGAGGCGTACGCGTATTTCCGCGTCGGCTATCACCGCGGGCTCGACCGCCTCCGTCAATCGGGCTGGCGCGGATCGGGTTATGTCCGCTGGCGCTACGACACGAACCGCGGCTTCCTGCGCGCGCTCGACGGCCTGCGCGGTGCGGCGGACGCGATCGGTGAGCCTGACGAAGCGCAGCGGTGCGCGGAGTTCCTCCGCCAACTTGACCCCGAATACAGCCCGGGCCGCGAGTAGCGTCATCGGCGTGAGAACGCAGAACAGGTGCACAGCTGGAGGCACCGCCGAGAGGAAGTCGTTCTCGTGAGACGTGCGCTGGTCACCGGAATCACCGGCCAGGACGGACGCCACCTCTCACAGTTCCTGGCCAAGAAGGGTTACCAAGTCTTCGGGCTCGTACACGGCCAGGCCAACCCGAAGATCGAGCTGGTACAGAGCGAGAACCCGGCGCTCGAGCTGCTCGAGGGCGACTTGCGCGACCTGTCCTCGCTCATCGCGGTCGTCGAACAGGTCCAACCCGACGAGGTCTACAACCTCGGCGCGATCAGCTTCGTCCAGCTCTCGTTCAAGCAGGCCGAGCTGACCGCGGAGATCACAGGTCTCGGCGTGTTGCGCATGCTCGAAGCGGTGCGCATTGTCGGCGGGACCGACACCAACCCGATTCGCTTCTACCAGGCGTCATCGTCGGAGATGTTCGGCAAGGTGCAGCAGACGCCCCAGACCGAGACCACTTCGTTCCATCCGCGTTCGCCGTACGGCGTCGCGAAGGTGTTCGGTCACTACACGACGCTCAACTACCGCGAGGCGTACGGCATCCACGCGAGCAGCGGGATCCTGTTCAACCACGAAGGGCCGAAGCGCGGCCTGGAGTTCGTGACCCGCAAGGTGACGAACTCGGTCGCGCGCATCCAGCTCGGTCTGCAAGAAGTGATCACGATGGGCAACATCGACTCTTCGCGCGACTGGGGATACGCGGGCGACTACGTCGAAGCGATGTGGATGATGCTGCAGCAGGACGAGCCGGACGACTACGTGATCGCGACCGGCGAGAAGCACACCATTCGCGACCTGCTCGACGTCGCGTTCAAGCACGCGGGCATCGACGATTGGGCGCCCTACGTCCGACAGGACCAGCGCTTCTACCGACCGGCCGAGGTCGACCTGCTGATCGGCGACGCGTCGAAGGCCCACAGCAAGCTCGGATGGAAGCCGTGTGTGAGCTTCAACGAGCTCGTGCAGATGATGTACGAGCACGACCTCGCCGAGGAGAGCACCAAAGCCGGCCTCTAATTCTTGGTCGCAGGCTTACTTCGTGGCTCGCTTCGCTCGCGATTGCGAGTGCGCCTGACTCCGGCGAGCTTCCTACGCTTGCGCTTCGCCCATCGCTTCGGGCGCCGCGACTCCCTATCGCACGACGGTGCTGGCCGCGCGTGCGAGCGCGTGCTCAGCCTCGTCCACGATCCGCCGGACGATCTCACCGGCGGGAACGAGCTCGTCGATCGCGCCGACCCCCTGGCCGGAGGGGTAGCACTCCTTGTCGAGGTCGACGGGGGTCGTCTCGTCGCCGCCGAGGTGCAACGCGTTCGCGGCCACGGCCTTGCCCATCTGCTCGGGGAACTTGCTCAGCTCCTCGGGATGTTGCTCGATGTACTGGGTCCACTGATTGCGTATCGCGCGCAGCGTCTTACCCGTGAACCCGCGGCTGATCACCGTGTCGTCCTCGTGCGCGCGTAATAGCGCGTCCTTGTAGCCGGTGACCGCGCGCGCCTCGGGGGTCGCGATGAAGCGCGTGCCGAGCCACACGCCGTCGGCGCCCAACGCGATCGCCGCGGCGAGGCCGCGCCCGTCGAAGATGCCGCCCGCAGCGACCACGGGGACGCGCTCGCCGACCGCGTCGACGATCTGTGGAACGAGCGGCATCGTGGCGACCGTTCCGGTGTGGCCGCCCGCCTCGGTGCCCTGCGCGATCACGAAGTCGCAGCCGGCTTCGACCGCCGCGATCGCGTGTCGTACCTTGCCGCACATGCTCGCGACGAGCACGTTGCCGTCGTGCAGAACCTTGACGACATCGCGCGGAACGCCGAGGCCGGCGACGAACAACGACGCGCCACCTTCGACGACTTTGTGCGCGTCGTCGACCATGCGCTCCGGCAGGGCGGCGAGCAGGTCGACGCCGAACGGCCTGTCGGTGAGCTTGCGCACGTCGCGCATCTCGTCGTCGAGCTGTTCCGACGACATCGTGGCCGCACCGAGTGTGCCGAACCCGCCGGCGTCGGATACCGCGGCGACGACGCGCTGGTATGAGACGCCGCCCATTCCGGCGAGCATGACGGGGTGCTCGATGCCGAGCATCCGCGTGAGTCGTGTGCGCATCCGGCAAGTGTCCATTAGGGTCGCCGAGGTGGGCAACCCGCGCGTTGGGGTGATCATGGGCAGCGACTCGGACCTGCCGACGATGCAAGGCGCGATCGACGTGCTCGTCGAGTTCGGCGTGACATACGAGGTCCGCGTGATCTCGGCGCACCGCACACCGGAGGCGATGCTCGAGTACGCCGGTAGCGCCGCCGACCGAGGCCTCGAAGTCATCATCGCCGGCGCGGGCGGCGCGGCGCATCTCCCGGGCATGACCGCCTCGATGACGCCGCTCCCCGTCATCGGCGTCCCCGTCGCACTGAAGCAGCTCGAGGGACTCGACTCGCTCCTGTCGATCGTGCAGATGCCCGCGGGCGTCCCCGTCGCCACCGTCGCCATCGGCAACGCCCGCAACGCCGGGCTGCTCGCCGTCCGCATCTTGGCGAACGGCGACGAGAAGCTGCGCGCCGCGATGATCCGCTTCCAGGCCGACCTCGCGCAACAGGTACGCGAGAAGGACGCCAAGCTGCGCAAGCAGTTCGGCGGCCCCTGACCCGCGTTCGCGCTACTCGGTGGAGATCGCGCGGAGCACGTCGAGCTTCGCCGCGCGCCGGGCGGGGAGCCAGGCCGCGACGACGCTCAACCCGGTGATGATCACGACCACGATGATGAGCTGCGCGGGCGCGATCGCGAATTGCGTGATGCCTTGGTCGTGGAGCGCGCGTACGACACTCCAGCCGAAGAACAGCCCGATGGCCAGGCCGTTCACGGCGCCGAGCAACGCGATGATCACCGACTCCCATCGGATGGCCGAGCGGACCTGGCGGCGCGACATCCCCACCGCGCGGAGCAGGCCGATCTCGCGCGTGCGCTCGTAGATCGAGAGCGCCAGCGTGTTGGCGATACCGATGAGGGCGATCACGAGCGCGAAGAACAGCAACAGGTACACGAGCGCGACGAACTTGTTGACCTGGGCCTGCTGGTCGGCCTTGAACTGCGCGTTGTCCTGCAGCTTCGCGGTCGGATAGGCGGCCAGGAGCGGTTTGATCGCCGCGCGGCCGTCGGCAGCTGAGACGCCGGGCTTGAGCTTGGCGAACACGAAGAAGTCGAGTTGTTGCTCGACGTTCTTCTCGAAGGCGCCCTGCGAGATGTAGTAGTCGCCGAACGTGTTCTCCTTGTAGATGTACTCGATCTTCATCGGGATGTTGCCGGTCTTGACGAACGTGACCATCGCCGGATCACCGAGCTTCCAGTGGTGATCGTCGGCCTTCTTCTTCGAGACCGCGAGCCCGTCGTCGCCCAACGACTTCCACGTACCGGCGACATCGGTGAAATCGAACAGCTGCGATGCGGCGTTCGGCTCCACGGCGGTGAGGAAGGTGCGGTTGCTGTCGATCGCCGCATTGGCGCCACGAAGACCAGTTACCGCCTGGATGTCGGGCAGCTCGCCGATCCGCGTGGCCAGTGCAGGGCTCAGACCGCCGGCACCGAAGCCGCTGCCCGCCCGGATGATGTAGTCGGTCTTGAACTGCTCGTCGACGGCGTGGCTCACCGATGCCTTCGCCGAAGCCGCGAAGATCGTGATGAAGCCGACGAGCGCGATCCCGATGATGAGCGCCGTCGCCGTGGTCGCCGTCCGCTTGGGGTTGCGGGCGGCGTTCTCGCGGGCGAGCGTGCCGGTGATTCCGCGTGCGCGCGCGATGGGTGCCCCGACCGCAAGGCTCGTAATACGAGCGAACAGCGGTCCCAGAACGAACGCGGCGACGAAGACCATCAGCGCGCCGATGCCCACGTACGCGATGCCGTTGTCGACGCTGCCGGAAACACCGACGAACAGCAGGGCGATGCCGGCGACGAGCAGCGTCACCCCGATCCCGAGCCGGATTCCGCGACGCGTGGCCCGCTCGATCTGGACGTCGCGCATGGCCGCGACCGGCGACACGCGCGACGCTTGCCACGCGGGCACGATCGCCGACAGCACGGTGATCACGAGTCCGACGATCAGCCCGACGACGACCGCGTTCGGGCGCAGGACGACGCTCGAGCCCGGGAGGTCGAAACCGAGCAGACTCATGGCGGCCTTGAGGCCGACTGCGAGCAGGACACCGGCAACGATTCCGGCGATCGACGCGATGAGACCGACGAGTACCGATTCTCCCAGCACCTGTCGCATCACCTGCGCGCGGCTCGCGCCGATTGCCCGCAGCAGCGCCATCTCCCGGGTGCGCTGAGCCACGACGATCGAGAACGTGTTGTAGATGATGAACGTTCCGACGAAGAGCGCCACGAACGCGAACGCCATCAGGAAGCTGTTGATGAAGCTCACATCGTCTTTGAAGGTGGACTGCTTGTCGGCCGTGTCCTGGTCGCCGGTGAGCACCTCGAGGTTGGATCCCGGTGCCATGACGGACGCCTCGATCCGCCCCACAAGGTCGCTCGCCGCCTCGCCAGGAGCGGCGGCGACAACAACGCGGTCATAGCGACCTGGCTCGGCGAAGAGCCTCTGCGCAGTTGTGTCATCGGTCGCGACGAGCGACGATCCCGGCACGCCTTCGAGCTCGCCGTACGTGGCGGTGCCGACGAGCTTCAGCGTCGCCGGGCCGCCCTTGCCGAGCACGCCGATAGCGTCACCGAGCGACCAATGCTCCTTGTCAGCGGTGCGCTTGTCGAGCACGACCTCATCGGGTGCCGCGGGGGCGTGCCCGGATGCGAGCGTGAACGGGTTGAGCTGGGCGTCGTCGATCCAGTTGGCGCCGACGGTGGTGCCCAGTCCGTCGGTCTTGGATGTCGAACCGTCCGTCATGACGAGTTCAGCGCGGCCTTCGATGGAACCGCGGGCCCGTCCGACGCCGCTGACGGCGGCCACTCGATCGACAAGTGCGGCGTCGACTCGTCCTCGCGAGTCGGACGAGAACTCGCCGTGGATCGCTTCGGTATGGCGGACGATCACGTCGGTCCCGTGGTTCGCCGACTGGAACACGCCGTCGAAGGTCTTCTGCATCGAGTCGGTCAGCACCATGGTGCCGGCCATGAACGCGACGCCGAGCACGATGGCGAGGCTGGTGAGCGCATAGCGGACCTTGTGGGCCCAGAGTCCCTTGATGGTGAGGGTGAACATGACTCACCGTCCGATCTGCTTGATGCGGTCGAGGACGACATCGGCGGTGGGATCGAGGATCTCGCCTACGAGCCGGCCGTCCGCGAGCAGGACGACACGATCGGCGTAGCTCGCCGCCACGGGATCGTGCGTCACCATCAC
>JBBQTI010000047.1:0-31266 GCA_038213435.1 Acidimicrobiia bacterium | reverse complement strand
GATGGCGGATGGCGGATGGCGGATGGCGGATGGCGGATGGCGGATGGCGGATGGCGGATGGCGGATGGCGGATGGCGGATGGCGGATGGCGGATGGCGGATGGCGGGCACATGCTTCCCAAGCCGAACAAAACTGGTCGGGGGACACGCAGCTGAGGATCGACGCCGAGCTACGCACCGCAGCCGCGTCAGCAAGATGAACCTAGCGGCCACGTGCGCCATCCCGCGCCAACTCCGTGTCGAAGATTCTTCCGAAGATTCGTCGACACGGGTTCGGGGAAGATCGTCGACACGGGGCGCGGGAATGGCCGCGGGCCCGGGCAGGGCGTGTCGCGTCAGCGGTCGTCGAGCCCCCCCGTCGGCCTCGACGAAGACGTCTCGGTCCTGCACATGCGGGTGGGCAAGCACCTCGTGCATCGTGTACCCCGGCGCAATCGCCGCCGCCGCGGCTTCGAGCGCCGAACGCGTCCCCCTACGGGGCGTCTTCGGCAACGAGTTGACGACGAAATCCGTCGACGGTCGCGTCGACGACGCGGTCGTGCCCCCACTGGAGCAACGGAAACGCGATGCGCGCGGCCATTCTCATCGACGCTTGCATCATCTCGATCGTCCAGGTCGCACGAGCCCGGGTCTGTGCGCCGTCGCCCTCGAAGGTGAGCCGCGCCGCGCCTTCCAGATCACCGTGCACCAGCGCCGCAATGCAGTGTTCGGGGACGCATTCCTCGACGACGACATCGATCCGCATGCGATACGGAAGCGGGGGCGTGACCACCCCGCGCAACACTGTGCCGGGTTCGAGGCCGTGCCCGTCGACCGAGAACTCGTGTAACCAGCTCCACCACGACGGGTAACAATCGAGCCGTCCCATCGTCGCCCACAACTCGGCGACCGGCACGGGAAATGTGAACGTGCGGTCGTACTCGATGACAGGCGCGACGCGGGCCACGCGCGTCACCCTACGAGATCTCGTATTGCGCCCCCGTGCGCGCGACGAGGATCGGTGCGATCAGCTCCGAGATGATGCGCTGATGCTCGGCGTCGTCGCGGTACGCGATGTAGTCGTCGACGCTCGCGAAATCCGCGGCGACAGCGAAGGTTGCGTTCCCCTCGTTGAGGGCGAGGTCACGTCCGATCACGTAGGCGCGCAATTGCGGGAGCCGCTCGGGAAGAGTCGAAAGCGCGTCTTCGATCGCCTGTACCTGTCTGTCGGTGGTTCCCTCGATGAACGTCAACAGCGCGATGTGGCGGATCAAAGCAGCGCTCCGTACGCGCCTCCGTCGACCTGGATCGCGGTTCCGGTCAGGTACCGCGCGTGCTCGGAGCACACGAACGCTCCGATCCCGCCGAAGTCGGCCGGATCGCCGATGACCCCTGCGGGCACATCGGCGGCGGGATTGCCGCCCGAACCGTGCAGCGCGGCGATCCGCTCGGTGGCGTGCAAGCCGGGCAACAACGAGTTGACCGTGACCCCGTCGGCCGCCACCTCACGCGCGAGCGTCCGCAGGAAGCCGGTAAGTCCGGCGCGCGCCGTGTTCGACAGGATCAGGTTCGGGATCGGCTGGCGAACGGCGATCGACGTGATCGCGACCACGCGGCCCCAACGACGCTGTCGCATCTCCGGGACTGCCTCATAGCACATTGCGATCGCCCCGCGGCAGTTCAGCTCGAAGGCCTCCAGATACTGCTCGACGGTCGTGTGCGCGAAGTCGCCGGCCGGCGGTCCGCCGGCGTTGAGCACCAGGATGTCGATGCCACCCAACGCGGCTCGCGCGTCGCGAACGAATCCGGCCGCGCCGTCGACGTGCGACACGTCGGCCACGATCGGCACCGTGTCGCGACCGGTGCCCGCGGCGGCCGCGTCGATCGTCGCGCGATTGCGGCCGCAGATCGCGACCCGCACGCCTTCGGCGGCGAGCGCCCGCGCGACCCCGAGTCCCAGCCCCTTGGACGCCGCCGCGACTGCGGCACGGCGGCCGGTGATTCCGAGATCCACGTGCGACCTCCCTCTCCCCCGCCGGACACCGGACACCGGACACCGGATGATTCAGTGAATTGGGCCCGCAGTGTCGCGCAGCGACTGGGCGCGGCGCCCGGTGCGCAGAGCGATCACCTCGGCGCAGACGGCAACGGCCGTCTCTTCCGGCGTGCGGGCGCCGATGTCGAGGCCGATGGGCGACATCACGCGGGCGATCTCCCCATCGGCCAACCCGGCTTCGCGCAGGCGCTGGGTGCGCTGTTCGTGCGTGCGGCGGGATCCCATGGCTCCGAGGTAGCCCACCCCGGTCTTGACCGCGGCGGCGATCGCGGGAACGTCGAACTTGTGATCGTGAGTCAGTACGCAGATCGCATCGCGCGGCCCGAGCTCCTCGCCGACCTTGGCCAGATACCGATCGGGCCAGTCGTTGACGACCTCGTCGGCCATCGGGAAGCGCAAAACGGTCGCGAAGACCGCGCGCGCGTCGCACACCGTCACGCGATAGCCGAGCACCTTCGCGACCTTCGTCAGCGCGGCCGTGAAGTCGACCGCGCCGAAGATGATCATGCGGGGCGGCAACGCGAACGACTCGATGAATACGCTGACGTCCCGCTCGCGTGCCTCGCCGTGCGCGCCATAGTGTCGGGTCGACGTGAGGCCGGCTTCGAGCTCACCGCGCGCGTCGCGCGCGACGACCCGATCGAGGTTCGCGTCGCCAAGTGACCCCGAGGCGCGGCCGTCGGGCTTGACCAACAGCTTCGCGCCGAGGTTCGGGCCCTCGACCACGGTTGCGAGCGCGACCGGCTCTCCCGCTCGCAACGCGTCGCGCAATTCGTCGTATCGACTCACCAGTCCAACGGTTCCACGAACAAATGGATCGTGCCGCCGCACGTGAGCCCGACCGCAAACGCCTCGTCGTCGGAGTATCCGAACGTGACGATCCCGCGCTGCTTCTCACCGGCGAGGATCGCGAGCGCCTCTTGCACCACCGCTCCTTCGACGCATCCGCCGGAGACCGAGCCCGCGACCTCGCCCGCGTCGTTCACCGCCATCGTCGCCCCGGGATCACGGGGGCTCGATCCTTCGATGCCGACGACGCGCGCGATCGCGACCCGATGGCCCGTCGTGCGCCACCGCTCGATGTCGTCCAGAACTTCCTTCATGCCAGAACTTCCTTCATGAAATGCCTTCTCACTCCTCGGCTCACTGCGAGATCAACCAGGCGAGCCGTTCCAACGCGGCGAGCGAGTGACCCTCCACGAACTCGTCAACGTACGGCAATGCGGCCGCCATTCCTCCCGCCAGCGGCGCGTAGCCGGGGCTGGCCTTCAGCGGGTTCACCCACACGATGCGGTAGGCGACGCGCCCGAGGCGCGCCATCTGCTCGGCGAGCACCTCGGGCTCGCCCCGGTCCCAGCCGTCGGAGAAGATCACGACCACGGCACCGCGGGCGAGACCGCGAATCCCCCACTCGTCGTTGAACCGGCGCACACCCTCGCCCAGCCGGGTCCCACCCGACCAGTCGACGACCCGGCGGGCGGCCGCGAGCACGGCCGCATCGGGGTCGCGTGACGTGAGCTCGCGCGTGACCCGGGTGAGACGCGTACCCAACGCGAACGCCTCGACTCGGGAGCGGCTGACGACCGCCGCGTGCAGGAAGCGGACGAACGCCCGGGCGTACGGCTCCATCGAGCCGCTCACGTCGAGAAGCAGGACGAGCCGCCGGGTCCGCTCGCCCGCGGTGAGGAAGGCGCGTTCGACGGGTTCGCCGCCCGCGCGCATCGACCGCCGCACGGTCCGGCGCAGATCCGGCGCGCCGCGGCGCGCCCGCGATCGCTTGCGCCGCCGCGAGCGTCGGGCCGCGCCCACGAGGCGCAGATCGCTCATGAGTCGGCGCGCTTCCACGAACTCGGCGGCCGTGTACAGCGCGAAGTCGCGATGGCGAAGGATCTCACGCGCGGTCCATCGCAGCGTGACAACCGGCGCGTCGACGCCGACCTCGTCATCCGGTCCCACGGCATCATCGGCAGCCGGGACGTCGAGCGCGAGAACCACTTCTTCGGGAGGCAGCTCGATGTCGTCGGCGGCGGCCTGTCGACGATCCCAGAACACCGCGAACGCGCGGTCGAACGCCGCGATGTCCTCCGGGCGGTTCAGCATCGTCGACCGACCCGTCCAGTACACACCGGACCGGCTCGCGAGGCCGACACACCCGAGGGCCCGTGCGAAGGTCAGCGTCGCGCCGACCGGCACCTCCAAGCCCGCGCCGCGGAGAACGCGCGCGAACGCCACCACGATCCGCTCCGGCGCGGTCTCCGAGACCGACTCCGGCATCGTCTCAGGCGCCGGGTCGGGCACCGCGCGCCACTGCCGTGCGGACCAGGTCGGGAAGACCGTGCGCGCGCACGCGCTCTTGATCCTCGCGGTACTTGAGGATCGTTCCGAGCGTCGCGTCGACCGCCGCCTCATCGAGGCGAGCGCGGCCGAGCGTCGACAACGCCGCGGCCCAATCGATCGTCTCCGCCACACCCGGCGGCTTGTAGAGCTCGAGCCCGCGCAACTCCTCCGCCGCGGCCGCGATGTCGCGCGCCAGGAGCTCGGGAACCTGCGGCGCCCGGAGACGCACGATCGCGAGCTCGCGCTCGAAGTCGGGATGCGCGATCCAGTGATAGAGGCACCGCCGCTTCAACGCGTCGTGCACGTCTCGGGTTCGGTTCGACGTCAGCACGACGACCGGCGGCACGTCGGCGCGCACGACTCCGAGCTCCGGAACGGAGATCGACCAGTCGGAGAGGATCTCGAGCAAGAATGCCTCGAACTCGTCGTCGGCACGATCGATCTCGTCGATCAACAACACGGACGGCACCGCGCCCTCGTGCGCGAGGGCCCGCAGCAGCGGACGCTTCACCAGGAAACGCTCGGAGTAGAGCTCGTCCTCGTCGACGCGTTCGTGGCTCGCCTCCACCGCGCGCAGGTGGAGGAGCTGGCGCGAGTAGTCCCATTCGTACACGGCCTGCGACGCGTCGATTCCCTCGTAGCACTGCAGCCGCACGAGCTCTCCGCCCGTCCACCGTGCGAGCACCTTGGCAACCTCGGTCTTGCCGACTCCTGCCTCGCCCTCGAGTAGCAACGGCCGCTGCAGCCGGAGCGCGAGGAAGATCGACGTCGCGAGCCCGTCATCGGCCAGGTATTCGTTGTCGGCGAGACCCTTGGAGACCTCGGCAACGGTGTCGGGAACGAGCGGTACCACCGTGCAAGGCTACCGGCGCGAGCCGCAGACCTTAGGCTCCGCCGCATGCACGATCTCGTCATCCGGGACGGAACGGTGGTCGACGGCACAGGCGCGCCGCCCGTAAGGGCGGATGTCGGCGTCGACGGCGATCGGATCACCACGGTCGGAACGGTGACCGACCGGGGTCGCAAGGAGATCGACGCGCGCGACGCGTACGTCACCCCGGGTTTCGTCGACGTGCACACGCACCTCGACGCGCAAATCGCATGGGATCCCGACGCGACGTCGTCATGCTGGCACGGAGTCACCTCGGTCGTGCTCGGCAACTGTGGCGTCACCTTCGCGCCCGTGCGCAAGGGTCAGGAACGTTGGCTCGCGGAGCTCATGGAGTCGGTCGAGGACATCCCGGCCGACTGCATCCTCGAAGGACTCGCGTGGGACTGGGAAACCTACGGCGATTACCTCTCGGCGATCGACCGACTTCCGAAAGGCGTCAACGTCGGTGGGATGGTCGGGCACTGCGCCGTTCGCCATTACGCGATGGGCGAACGCAGCCTCGACGAGACAGCGGCGACCGACGCAGACATCACCGCGATGTGCGATCTGGTCGACGAGGCCATGGGCGCGGGCGCGCTCGGTTTTTCGACCTCGCGCACGCTGCTGCATCGCGTTCCCGACGGACGCCCGGTTCCCGGGACTTGGGCCGACGAACGCGAACTGCTCGCGATCGCCGACGTGCTCGGTCGCCGAGGCCGCGGGGTTTACGAAGTGGCGCCGCGTTTCGAACGCCCGGGTGCGCACTACCAAGGCACCCGGGCCGAGGTGCATTGGATGGCCGAGATCAACCGGCGCACCGGACGTCCCGTGACGTTCGGGCTGGCGCAGAGCAACGCCGGACCGGAGCTGTATCGCAAGATCCTCGACCTCGTCGACGAAGAAGGCGAGCGCGGCGGCGAGCTCCGGCCGCAGACGACCGCGCGCGGGATTGGCCTGCTCTTCGGTTTGCAGCACCGCACGTTCTTCGATCGCACGCCGGCGTGGGCCGCGCTGCAATCGATGCCGCTCGACGCGCGCCTCGCCGCGCTGCGCGACGACGCGCGCCGAACCGAGCTCCTTCGGGCGGCGGAGGCCAACACGCCGCCCCTCGACTGGCGCGGCGTCTACGTCCTCACCCGCGACCACGTCGACTATTCCGCGGATCCCGCGACTTCCTTGGCGACAGCTGCCGAAGGGAATGGCGAGACGATCGCGGAGGCGTTCCTGCGCATCTCGCTCGAGTCCGACGGTCGCGCGCTGTTCAACTACCCGTTTCTCAACCAGCGGATGGATGCCGTCGAGGAGCTCCTCGACCATCCGCGGATGGCGATCGGCCTCGGCGATTCCGGTGCGCACGTCGGACTGATCATGGACGCGTCCCTCCCGACCTGGTTCTTGTCGCACTGGGTACGCGACCGCGAGAAGTACACCATCGAGGATGCCATCCGCCGCATGACATCCGACACCGCGCGCCTGTTCGGCGTCGCCGATCGGGGCGTGGTGCGCCCGGGCGCGTTCGCCGACGTCAATGTGCTCGACCTCGACGCGCTCTCTCTTCACCTTCCGGAGTTCGTCCACGACTTCCCGGCCGGCGCGGGTCGATACGTCCAGCGGGCCGACGGCTATCGCGCCACAATCGTCAACGGCGCGGTTTTCGTCGATCACGGCCACCCGACCGGCGTGCACGCGGGACGAACGTTACGGTCGTCCGGCTGACGCCGGAGTGCCCGAGATCTGAGGGACGCGGCCGCTAACATCGACCGTTGATCCTCGGCCGTTACGCGCCTTGCTGGGTGGGAAGATCACATTGACGCCTCGGCCGCTTCGAACGCCGCTCGGCCCGTGAACACACGCACCAATGCCGCGCGTCCGTCGACGCTTCGGTACGCACCCGGGCTCGACGGCCTGCGCGCCGTCTCGGTCCTGGCCGTCGTCGTGTTCCACCACTACCTCATCGGCGGGCACGAAGCGGGCTGGGCGCCGGGCGGCTTCCTCGGCGTCGAAGTGTTCTTCGTCGTCAGCGGCTACCTCATCACGTCGCTGCTCTTGACCGAGCGGCGGGAGACCGGCCGGGTCTCGTTGCGACTGTTCTACATACGGCGCGCCCGGCGCCTCCTGCCCGCGCTGTTCACGCTGCTCGCCGGCGTGGTCGCGTACTCGCTGTTGTTTCTTCCGGACGCGATCGGGACGCTCCGGTCCGACACCGTCGCCGCGTTGACATACACCAGCAACTGGTGGCAGATGATCGCTCACCGGTCGTACTTCGCCCAAGCGGGACGACCCGAGCTGCTCAAGCATCTCTGGTCGCTCGCGATCGAGGAGCAGTACTACCTCGTGTGGCCGTTCGTCTTGATGCTCGGCCTGCGTCGACTCGGACGCCAACGGATGCTTGTGACGATGCTCGGCACCGCGATGGGGTCGACCTTGCTCCTCGCGCTGGTGTCACACGGCAGTGTCGACGACGCGTACTACGCCACCTACAACCGGCTCTCGGGTCTCCTGCTCGGCTCCGCGTTCGCGTTCTCGTTCGCGCCCTACCGCATTCGAGGCCGGCCCGGTCGAGGCGCACGGGTCGCGCTCGACGCGGCCGGAGCGGTCGGCTTGCTCATCCTCCTCGGCGCGTTCGGCGTCCTCCACCACTTCGGCGTCGACGGCTTCTCGTTCCCGACCTCGCACACCGACAACCTCGCCGTCTTCCACGGCGGCTTCCTGCTCGTGGATCTCGCGACCCTGCTCGTCATCGCCGCCGCCGTGCATCCGGCCTCCGACGTGGGCCGGACGCTCGGATGCAGACCAATGCGCTGGATCGGGTTGCGTTCGTACAGCCTCTATCTCTGGCACTACCCGATCTTCTGCATCACCCGCCCGGGCCTCGATGTTCATCAGCTCGGCGTCGGCTTCCTGTCGATTCGCTTCGCGGGCTGGCCGGTGTTCGTCGTGCGCCTCGCGCTGTCGGTCGGCGCGGCCGAGTTGTCGTATCGCTACGTCGAGACGCCGATCCGCAAGGGAGCGATCGGTCGCTACCGCGAGGTCGTACGCGAGGCCGTAGGCAAACGCCGCCGACGGCTCTTGCGGCGCGGCGCGGTGATCGGGGGATCACTGACGCTCGTCGCCCTGATGATCGGAGCCGGACTGGCTACCGCACAGCCGCAGGCGACGACCTTGCCCGGCATCGCGGCGTCGGGCCCCGAGAATGGCGCTCAGATCGATCCGAGCGCACTGGCGGCACTTCGCGGCACCACGACGACCGTCCGCACAACGCCGTCGACCAAGCCGCGATCGCAGACGACGGTCAAGGGAAGCAAGCCGACAACCACGACGACGACGACGCGTCCTGCTCCGCCTTCCCACGTGCTCGGGATCGGAGACTCCGTGATGCAGGGCGCGAAGGCCGCCTTGATGGCGACGATCCCCGGCATGGCGGTCGACGCGGCGAGGAGCCGCCAGTTCACTCAGGCCATCGAGGTCGTGAAGCAGTACCAGTCGCTCGGCGCGCTGCCGAACGTCATCGTGATACATCTCGGTACGAACGGTCGCATCACCAACGACCTGTTCGACCAGATGATGCGCACGATCGGTCCGGGGAATCGCGTTTACTTCCTCACCGCTCGCGTACCGCGCCTCTGGGAGGCCGAGGTCAACGCGACGTTGCACGAAGGTGCGACGCGTTGGCCGAACGCCCACGTTCTCGAATGGCGCGACTACTCCGGTTGCCACGACGACTGGTTCGTAGCGGACGGCTTCCACCTGAGGACGCCCGGCCAGAACGCCTACGCGGCGTTCGTGCACGTTGGCATCGACGGAAAGGCGCCCACGACCTGCAAGAAATGAGCGCGACCCGTGACACCTACCGGTGCAGCACCCAATCGAGGACCTGCAAGAACCGGTAGCCGAGGTAGATGGCCAGCGCGGCGCCGACGAGCTTCAGGTGCCAGGGGACGGCCGGCGGCGCAACATCTCCGGGGCGGGTCATTCCGGGGATCAATCCCCGCTCGACGACGTTGCCGCACTTCGGGCACGTCGCGTCCGGCCGCACCGTCGACGGCGTCAGAAACTTGTTGCAGCTCACACACCACGGCATCGGTGCCATTGGAGCACCCCACGGCCGCCACCCGGTAAAGCCCGGCCATTCCTACCAAACCCTTGCCTGCTTGTTACCGGCCGCTCAGGGCGGACACCGAGACTGGGATCGATGCACGCGCCCCTGTCCCGCGACCTGCCCCCGCCGATACGGTTCCGCGCCCTCGGGACAACGGCGGTCGTCGCGGTCGCGGACGCTACGGCACGCGACGAAGCCGGTTCGCTGCTGGCCGCGGAGCTCGATGCGATCGATCGGGCGTGCAGCCGATTTCGTGACGACTCCGAGCTCGCGCGGCTGAACGCGTCGGCCGGCCGATGGCTCCCCGTCTCTTCGCTCTTCCTGGGCGCGCTCGAGGTCGCGCTGAAGGCCGCGCGCACGACGAATGGTCTGGTCGATCCGACGATCGGGCGGGCACTGCGCGTGCTCGGCTACGACCGCGACTTCGCGAGCGTTGCCGCCGATGGAGCACCTCTACGCGTCCGCGTCGAGCGGACGCCCGGCTGGCGCGCGATCGATGTCGACTCGGTCGCGCACCGCGTCCGGGTTCCACGAGGGGTCGAGCTCGACCTGGGCGCCACGGCCAAGGCGTTCGCCGCCGATCGCGCCGCGCTCGACATCGCCGTGGCGACCGGCGCGGGCGTGATCGTCAGTCTCGGCGGCGACTGCTCGATCGCCGGTCCGCCGCCCGACGGCGGTTGGACGATCCGCGTCACCGATCGTCACGACGCGCCCGCGAACGGGTCCGGCCCCGGTACCACGATCGCGCTCGAGACCGGTGGTCTGGCGATCTCGGGAACTTCGGTCCGGAGCTGGAACCGCGGTGCTCAGCGGCTGCACCACCTCGTCGATCCGAGGACCGGCCGGCCCGCCGCGCCGGTGTGGCGTACCGCCACCGTTGCCGCATCGACCTGTGTCGACGCCAATGTGGCGAGCACCGCGGCGATCGTGCTCGGCGGCGATGCCCGGGGGTGGCTCGAGGCGCGGGAGCTCCCGGCCCGGCTCGTCACCCAGGAGGGCTCCGTCGTCGTTCTGGGAGGTTGGCCGGAGGAGCGGGCGGAGGAGGCCGGTTCCTCCGGCCACACCGGACGCCGCTGATTCCTCGTCGTGCGCGGCCGGGCGCGGCGCGGTAGACCATCGCCATGCACGCACCCGAACATCCGATCCACGGCGCGCCGAAGCAACTGGATCCGGTCAGCCGGCGCGCAGTGCTGAAGGGTCTCGCAGTGGTGGGCGCGGGCGTCGCGATCGCCGAGCTCACGGGTTGCTCGTCGTCGTCGACGACGAGTACCCCCGCAACGACGACGACCGGCCGCGGCACCACGGTGCCGACGTCGCCACCGTCGACCATCCCGAAGGTGCTGCGCAAACCCGGATCGCGCCCCAATCCGACCTTGCCCGAAGGCACCGACACGCTGCCGAAGATCGAGCACATCATCATCGTGATGATGGAGAACCACTCGTTCGACGGCCGCTTCGGCATGCTCGGACGCGGCGACGGATTCAAGCTCGACGCCAACGGCAAGCCGCTCGACGCCAATCCGATGCCCGACGGCCGGCTCCTGCGCGCGTTCCACATGCCCTCGACGTGCCAGTTGAAGGGCCTCCCCGGGCAGGACTGGGTGCGGAGTCACACGTCGTGGGCCGACGGCCGCAACGACGGCTTCGTCAAGGCGAGCGGACCCGTCTCGATGGGCTACTGGGACGAGGCCGACATCCCGTTCTATTACGGCTTGGCAAAACAGTTCCCGGTGTGCGACCGCTACTTCTGTTCGACGCTGGCCCAGACGTATCCGAACCGGCGCTTCGCGATCGCAGGGACGGCGTCGGGCGTCGTCAGCACCGACTTCTCGAACATCACGAAGTTCGCGCCCGCGAACGGAACGATCTTCGATCGTCTGCACGCGCATGGCATCACGTGGCGGAACTACGCCTCCGACCTGCCCGGCGTCGCGGTGATCGCAGGGGTTGCGAACACCTACGGGAAGAACATCTCGCCGATCGCGCAATTCCACAGCGACGCCGCGGCCGGAAAACTGCCGTCGGTCAGCATCGTGGATCCGCGCTTCGAAGTCGACCCGTCCGAGTCCGAGGAGAATCCCAGCGACCTCAGCTACGGCGAGAACTTCGTCGCCAAGGTCGTCAATTCGGCGCTGCACAGCCCGAACTGGAAGAACACCGTGCTCATCTACACCTACGACGAGCACGGCGGTTACTACGACCACGTCGCGCCGCCGCCCGCGGTCAAGCCCGACAACATCCGGCCCGGCGTCGACGTCGACAAGCAACTCGTCGGCGCGTACGACCGCTACGGCTTCCGCGTTCCGACGGTGATCGTCTCGCCCTTCGCGAAGCGCGACTACGTGTCGCACCAGGTGCACGACCACACGTCGATGCTGAAGCTGATCGAGACCAAGTGGAACCTCGGCGCGTTGACGTACCGCGACGCCAACGCGAGCAACCTTCTCGACTCCCTCGACCTCGTCGGCCGCCTGCATTCGCGGAACCGCCGACCCTGCCGGCGGCGCACAAACCCGCGCTCTGCACGCCGGGTAGCCCGGGCGGCCCGATCCCGCCGGCCGACGCGATCCTGCCCGCGAGCCGGGCCTCGTCGCTCCGTATCGGCGCCCGGGCCTAGCGTGGTGGCCGTGGCGGTCGACGTACGCAGCCGCATCGACGGTCCCCGCGCCGAGGTCGATCCCGCGCGCTTCTTCGACGACGAGCTTCCCGCGCGGCTCGATGAGCACGCGCACGCGATCGTCCCCGCATTGGCGTTCATTCGCCCACGACCGACCGTGGTGGAGGTCGAAACCGAGGCGTGGACGCTCGAGGCCTGCGATCGGCGGGTTGCGATCGAGCGGGGCGCACGAGACGACGCAACCGCGCACGTGAGGCTCAGTCGCGAGCAACTCGCCGATCTCGCCGACGACCAACAGACGTTCATGAGCATGTGGGCCGCCGGTGCGCTCGAACAACGCGCCGGCACCGTCGGACACTTGCTCGACTGGTGGCTCGTGCTGCGCGCCGCGCTCGACGGCACGCCCATCTATACCCGGGGATCGGTCTCGTTCGACGACCGCGACGGAGGTCAGCTCGACCTCATGCGCGCGTTCCACCCCGACGACGACCGTGCCGAGATGCGGCACTTCCTCGAGACCGCGGGGTTCCTGCACATCGAAGGACTCTTCGATGTCGCCGAGATGGACGCGATCTCCGCCGACATGGATCGCAGCGCGCCTTCGTACGACGAAGGCGACGGCCGTTCCTGGTGGGCGCGCACGAGCGACGGGTCCACCCGACTCGTGCGCATGCAGGGTTTCGATCGTGAGTCGGACGGTGCCCGGGCGCTCGTGGAAGACGCGCGGTTCCTCGACCTCGCGTCGATCGCGGGCACCGGTCACCGCTTCGGCACGAAGCGTGCGCACAACCGCATCGAGGCACTGTTCAAGCCGATCGGCGTCACCGAGGGCATCTCCGACATCCCTTGGCACAAGGACTGTGGGATCGGCCGGCACTCCTACGATTGCTGCGGCCTGACCGTCGGCGTCTCGGTGACCGGCGCCGACGCGGGGTCGGGCCAGCTCTGGGTGCTCGCGGGCTCGCACCGCGCGCTCGTGTGGTCTGGAATCCGCCAGCCCGACCTCGGTCTGCCCGAGGTTCCGCTCGCCACGCGCACCGGTGACGTCACGCTGCACCTCAGCTGCACGATGCACATGGCTCAGCCGCCGGTCGAACGCGAGCGCCGTGTCATGTACAGCGGCTTTGCGTTGCCGCCGCTCGCGTCGGCCGATCCCGATGCCGTCGCAACGGGTCGCGCCCGGCTCGGCGCGGTGCGCGAAGGCGCGCCGCTCACGGTTCTCGATCGACACTTCAGGAGTTAGGACACCGGCGTGCTCGAATTCGATCCTCTCGACGAATACCCGATCCACCAAGTGGCCTTGCCGATGCGCTACGTCGCGAGCAGCGACCGCAACGTGTACGACCGATGCATCTACCAAGGCGTCGATCACGAGGCCGACGCGTACTTCATCACCGGCATGGGTGTGTACCCGAACCTCGGCGTGACGGACGCGTACGCCACCGTGCGGCGCGGCGACAAGCAGTGGGCCATACGCACCTCGGGCGCACGTCCCGACGACAAGATGAGCCAGGAGATAGGTCCGTACCGCATCGAGGTGATCGAGCCGCTCCGCGAGCTCCGGCTGATCTGCGATGCCGACGCCCATGGCATCGGCTTCGACCTCGTGTATCGCTCGGAGTACGGGCCGATAGCCGAGCCCCAGCACGTCCGCCGACAGGGTGATCGCATCCTGCTCGACGCATCGCGCTTCGCGGGCGTCGGCACCTGGGAAGGTGAGCTGCGGGTCGACGGCGACATCGTTCAGGTGACACCCGATCGCTACACCGCGACCCGCGACCGCTCGTGGGGCATCCGTCCCGTCGGCGAGGCGGAGCCTCCGGGCCGGCCGAACGACTTCACCGGCATGTGGTGGTGCTGGATCCCGCTGCGGTTCGACGACTTCGCGCTGCATGTGATTCTCGAGGAAGACCGCGACGGTTTGCGCAACACGAACTTTGCGGTGCGGGTGTTCCCCGAGAGATCGGGACGTTCGCCCGAGCAACTCGGCTGGCCGTTGCCCGAGATCCGCTACCGGTCGGGCACGCGTAATCCCGTGGGGGCGTCGATCGAGCTGACGAACCGCGACGGCAAGAAGTCGACGCTCGAGATCGAGCCGTTGATCGGCATCTCCCTGAACGTCGGTTGCGGTTACGGCGCCGACCCGGACTGGACCCACGGCATCTGGAAGGGCGACGGGTGGGTCGAGGGATCGCAGTACGACTACAAGGATCCCGCGGTCACCGGCCGCGCGGCGTTCTCACTTTGGGATCACGTCGCCCGGGTGACCTTCGAAGGTCACGAGGGCTACGGCATCTTCGAGCACGGCTGCATCGGCGCCCACGCGCCGTCCGGCTTCGACGACCTGATGTCAGTGGCGCGATGACTATTAATGCGGCACGAGGCCGCCGTCGACCAGGAGGACCTGGCCGGTCATGAAGCTCGACGCGTCCGACGCGAGATAGAGCACGGGCCCGACCATCTCGTCGGGGCTCGCGGCGCGGCGCATGAAGCTCGCGTTCGCCATCGATCTCTGGGCCTCGGGCGTGTTCGCCCGAACCATGTCGGTGTCGACGGTGCCGGGCGCCAGCGCGTTGACGCGGATCCCTCGGGGCGCGAAGTCGGCCGCCATGGACCGGGTGAACGACATCAAGGCCGACTTGGCCGCGCCGTACATCGCGACGTTCGCCGAAAACAGGAACGCGCCGGCCGATATCACGTTGACGATCGCCGCGTGCTTGCTGTGTTCGAGGTGCGGCAGCGCGGATTGGACCAGGAACACCGGACCGCGGAGGTTCACGTCGAAGGACTTCTGCCACGCCTCGGTGGTGAAGGCGCCGAGCGGCTGGGTGAGCGCGTTGGCCGCGTTGTTGACGACGATGTCGACTCCGCCGAAACGGCTGACGGTCTCGTCGACGAGTGCAGTGACCGCCTCGAGGTCGCCCATGTGCGCAGGCACCGCGAGCGCGTCGCCTCCGCTCCCGAGACTGCGCAGGTGCGCTTCCGTGTCCCGGCACGCCTCCACCTTTCGGCTACTGACGACGACCTTCGCGCCGCCGCACACGAATCCTTCGGCGATGGCGCGACCGATACCGCGTGTCCCGCCGGTGACGATCGCGACGCGGTCGCGTATGTCGAACAACGTTTCGAACGTCGCCTTGTCCATCGCGCGACCCTACTCAGCTCGGGGTCGTGCCATCCCGGGTCGAACCAGGCGTCACGACCACACGCGCGCGGCGATCAAGGCGATCGCCAGCGCGATCGTCGCGTACGACATCCATCGCAACGCACGCTCGATCGGTTGTAGCAGCACTTGCTCGTTGATCGGCCGCGCACTTCCGTCGTGCATGGTCAGGGTCCCCTCGACGTACGCCGCATGCCGACGCACCAGGCGCGCCTCGGTGCTCAATGACCTCTGCCCCGAGGAGAGGGCAAACGCCGCAATGGCGGCGACGATCGCCGTCAGATCGAGTCGTCCCGCCTGAACGAAGTAGCCGGTCAGCACCGGGAATGCGCCCCATGCTGCGGCAAAGCCGATGTCGGAGTGCAATTTTCCGCCGAAGATCTCCGCGTTGTAGCCGACCACGAGCAGCGGACCCAGCGCCATGAACGCGAGAAGACCCGCTCCGGTCCGGCTCAGACCGGCGAAACCGATAGCCAAGGCGCCACCAAGTGCAAGTCCGGCGACAGTTCCCAGCACCGCGCTCGGAATGTCCGTGTGCAACGGCCGACCGTGCAATTCGTCGAGCGCATGGGCCGCGACACCGACGGCGAGAAAAAACGCCAGCAACGTCGCGGCGAGGCGACCACCGTCGGTGCGCGGCGCGAGCGTCGCGCCGATGACGACGTAGGAGAGATGCCAGGCCGTGTACGGCGGGTGGAGGATCGTCCACCAGTCGCGCCAGCCACCCGGACGCGCCGCGTAGAAGGCGGGGCGCGCGGAAGTCATGCGTCCAACTTCCGCGCCCACATCACGAGACCTCCGCCGAGGCTCATCGAGCGAACCCTCACGTCGGCGAGCCCCGCTTCCGTCCACGCGTGCACCGTCCAGCTCACGGGATAGCGCCGATAGTGGGCGGAGATGTTCGGTCCGAGGAACCGGCCGACGTCGTACCATTCGCGGCCGCCGGTGGCATACCCGGCCGCGGGCAGCACCAGCCGCGTGTAGAGCCACCAGCACGCGCGCCACAACGGATTGCCGGGAACGGCGAACTCGAGACTGGCGATCGACCCGCCCGGCCTGATCACCCGCACCAATTCCCGCAACGTCGCCGCCGGGTCGGCGACATACCGCAAGAGATAGGTGAACGTGAGCGCGTCGAATGTGGCGTCCGGGAACGGGAGGCGTTCGGCCTGACCGACGACGAGCCGCACGCGGTCCGCGGCGCCCGCGCGCTCGACGCGCTCCTGTCCGCGGCGGAGCATCGGATGGGTCAGGTCGAGTCCCGTGACCCGCGCCGGCGTACGGCCCGCGAGCTCGAGCGCCACCCCGGCAGTTCCGGTCGCGACGTCGAGGATCGAGCTCGGGCGCCGATCCTCGACGTGGCGCACCATCTCGCTCCGCCAGCGACCGTTCTGCCCGAACGAGAGCACCTCCGCGAGCGCGTCGTAGCGGCGCGGCAGCCCGTGGAACAGCTGCTGTGCGAATTCGTTCGGATCGCGAGTGGTCGCGTCCACGAGCGCCTCCCGAGAAGCGACCGTAGCCTCATCGAGCGCGAGACCCACGGTCGAGGATCTCCATCACCTCCGAGTCGCTCGTCTGCGAGAAATCGTCGTAGAGCTCGCCGATCGCCCGCAAGCATTCCGGGCGCTCGAGGGCAATCACCTCGTCCGCGTCGCGTCCCATGCGCGCGACCGCACCCGACGATGCCAGCGGCGTCGCGACGATGACCCGCGCCGCACCGCGGGCGCGTGCGACCTGACACGCGGCGCGTGCAGTCGAGCCCGTTGCGATGCCGTCGTCGACGATGAGCGCGGTGCGACCGACAAGTGACAGTGGTTCGCGACCGTCCCGGAAACGACGGACACGACGCGCGAGCTCGTCGCGTTCTCGGGCCTCGACCGCCGCCAGGTCCGACGCGCTCACATGCACCTCGCGTGCCACCGCGTCGTCGACAACGTGCGCACCGTCCTCGCCGATCGCGCCCATGGCCAGCTCGGGCTGAAACGGCACGCCCAGCTTGCGGACCAGGATCACGTCGAGGGGTGCTCCGAGCGCGGTCGCGACCTCGTACGCGACCACAACTCCGCCGCGTGGAAGTCCGATCACGATGAGCTCGTCCCTCGGCAGCTCGAAGCGCTCGGAGAGGTGGGCGGCGAGGCGGCGCCCGGCATCAGATCGATCCTCGAATCTATGGGTCACTCGCGCTGCGCCTCCCATCCGGTCGGCTTCGCTGTCGCCCTCAATTCTCAACTATCGCGCCTTTTCTGCGGCACATGAAGGCCCCGCACTACGACGGCAAATCCCCCGCGCTCAATCGCGGCCGGGCGCAGCGCAGAGAACGTTGGCGTCGAAGCCGTCGGCGCCGAGATACTGGGTGATACGGACCGGACCGCGAGTGAAGCCATGATGCGCGCATCCCGCCACGGCTGCCGAGTGCGACTCGTATCCCGCGAGCCATTGCGGTGCGTCCGCGAAACGGCCCTGCGTGACCCTCGACCCTCCGGTGATGCGACTCCACTGATGGGGCGTCGAGTAGATGCCGACCTGTCGGGTACCGGCCGTGCGGAGCGCGTCGACCTCGCCGGCGATGGTCGCGACGTCGCGTAGGTACGCCGATGTCGTCGCGGGACCGTCGATCGCCTGCCAGCTGTTCATGGTCTCGATGTCGAGCCACCAGTCGACGTTGGCGGCGCGGTGACGCGCGTTCACGCGATCCACGCGGTGCAAACGCTGGGCGGCATCGGTGGCGGCGGTGAACGATTGCCATGCGGCGTTCCAGCCGTAGTCGTAGGAGCACCCGAGCGAGTTCGGATCCGAGGCCGCGCACACCTTCGGCGTCGTCTGATCGAGTGGCCAGTGCTTGGCCCGACGCGGACCCGGGTTGCCGGTATTCGCATAGAACGCAGGAGGCAATGCGAGGCGCTTGGCCCAGGCCAGCTCGGTGACCAGACACGGATTGCGCGTGAACGACGTGCCGTTGTTCGTTCCGAGAACCCCGAAGGCTGCGTCCCGTTCGCGGGGTAATGATCCGCCGCATTGCGGGAAGCTCACGTCGCGCCCGACGATCACGGCGTTCGACGTGCCCCGCGCCGCCGTCGTGCGCGTGATGGGCGCCGGCCCCGCATTGTGGGATGCGGCGGGAGCGGCTGAGATGCCGATCGTCGCCGACGAGATCGCGGCCACGAAGATCAAGGGACGATATTGCACTGCACACCTCGATGCTGCGGTTGGGCCGCCCCGCGACAACCACCTAGAGCGTACGCACGAACCTCATACGCGACGCAAGGCCTACTGCGCCACATCAGGCACACTACCCGACCACTGAGAGTAAACGAGGGCGGCGAAGCTCGACGCTGCGTGCTCACGATCCCTCGACTGGTACCTCGAGCAGGCGCTGCATCAGCACGAGGTCGAGCCACCGCCCGAACTTGTGCCCGATCTCGGGCATCCACGCGACCTCGACGAATCCCAGCTGCTCGTGGAAGCGAATCGAATCGATGTTGTCGGAATCGATGCCCGCGACCAGCGCGTGGATGTTGTTGCGTCGCGCGCGCGCGATCAACTCGTGCATCAGGAACCGGCCGATGCCGTCTCGGCGACGATCGTCGCGAACGTGGATGGAGTGCTCAGCCGTGAACCGATACCCCGGCCAGTGGACGCTGTCGCGGAAGTCGCCATAGCTCGTCATGCCCACGACCTCGGGACCGTCGACGGCGACGAGCGTCGGAAAGCCGCGGCGGCGCTGCTCCGCGAACCAGGCGCGACGTTCGTCCAGCGTCTGCGGGCGCTCGGTCCACGCCACCGTGGAGGACTCGATCAGCTCGTTGTAAATGTCCAAGGTCGCCGGTAGGTCCGCCGGAATCATGTCACGCACCTCGAGGTTCATCGCGACTCGATTGCCGTCGTCCCGCCGAAGATCGTCTGCATCTCGACGATCTGTTTCGACGTGAAGACCTCACCGAAGTGGCGAAGCAGCTCGGCGCGCCGGTCGTCGGCGAGGTACGCGTCGAAGGCTGCCCGGTTCGGAAACCAGAGCACGTGGACCTCGAACGGCAGCGTTGCGTCTTGACCGTCCTTGCGCCGTCCCCGATACACGAGCCGCGCGCCGTGGTCCGCGAGGAGCGGAAGCACCGCGTCCTCGTACGCGGCGGCGCGATCGGCCAGCTCCGGCGTCGCAGGACCGACGAAGGCGAGTGTGATCGGTTCGCCCGGATCCGCCCTCGACATGCCCCAATCTCGCACGTCTTCGACTCGCGGCGCGTTCCTACGGGATGCGCTGCATCCACACGAGCGCGGCACCCGCGGTGAGCACGGCGAGAAGGAGTGCGAGACCGGTGAACCATTCGGTGATGTCGGTCCGGACGGTGTCGAAGCCGACGGTACGACGGATCTGGTCGTAGACGGCGTTGAGCTGGCTACCCGTCGTGGCGGTGAACGACTTACCGCCGCTCCCCGACGCGATCTTCGCCATCGCCTGGGGGTCGGCCGGGACCGGGACCGTCTCCCCTTGGATCGTCACCGTGCCGGCCGGCGTACCGAACGCAATCGTCTCGATGGGCACGCCGGCCTTGCTCGCGGCCGCCGTGGCCTCGCTGACGGTCTCCGCGGGCGTCTGCCCGGCCCGTCCGATGGTCGGCGAACCGTCGCTCATGAGGACAACGGCGGCCGGGGCCTTCTTGCCGTCAGCCCCGGGGGGCTGCGCGGAGACGGCGGCGAGCGCACCGTAGATCGCGTCTCCGGTGGCCGTCCCACCTCCGATCGACAACGCGTCGACGGCCGCAAGCACGGGGACGTGATCGGACGTCGGTGTGACCAGCACGCGAGCGCTGCTGTCGAACGACAACAGCCCGACTTTCAGGCCCGCCGGCAGACCCGCGATGAAGCGCCGCGCCGCGGCCTCGGCCGCGACCAGCCGGCTCGGCGTCACGTCGGTTGCCGCCATGGAGCCCGACGTATCGATCGCCAGCAGGACCGTACCCCGCTGGCGCGCCACCTTCTTCGTCGTCGTCGGCCTCGCGAAACCCAAAACGAGCGCCGACACCGCGGCGAGCATGAGCACAGCCGAAACGTGTCGCTGCCAGCCGGGACGTCGCGGCGCAACCGACGCCAGCAGGTCGACGCTCGTGAAGCGCAGCGCGTATTTGCGGCGCGATCGCTGCGCGATCACGTAGGCGAGGAGCAGCGCCAGCGGCGCGAGCAGGATCGCGAGCCGCCACGGTTCTTCGAAGCTCACGGAACACTCCTCAAGCGAGTCGCGCGCGCGCGTTGCTGCCGCGACGGCGATGCGTGACGGCGCAGGGTCTTTCGGCCGGCGACGAAACGGACGATCGCGATCAGCCAGTCGGCGTCGGTGAACAGGACGAGGTGTTCGCTCCCCGCCTCACGGATTTGGCGGCCGATCGTCTCGTGGCGCTCCTTCGCCGCCGCGGCGTAGCGATCCCGTAGCGACGCCGAATTGGACTGAACGTGAATATCGCGACCGGTCTCGGTGTCGACGAGGGTGAGCATCCCGGCCGCTGGAAGCGCGAGCTCGCGCCGATCGACGACTTGTACACACAACAGCTGATGGCGGAGCGCGAGACGGGCGACTGCCGGCTGCCACTCGGTGACGTCCAGGAAGTCGGAGATGACGATGACCTGGCCGCGCCGTGGGCGGGCACGCTCGAGTGAACGCAACGCGGCCGCGAGATCGACGTCGTATCCCGATCCTTGCGTCCGCCTCGGGATGTCGTACAGCTTCGACAGAGAGGCGAGGAGCTCGGGCCTCGTCGAGGTCGGTCCGAGCCGGACGACGTCGTCGCCTCCGGACACGAGCATCCCAAACCGGTTTCCGTGCCGAGCGATGAGAAAGCCGAACGCCGCGGCCGCCGCGAACGCCACCTCGGATTTCTCGCGCTCCCCGGTTCCGAAGCTCATGCTCGCGGAGCGATCGACCACGGCCCAGGTCTGCAGCTCGCGGTCGGCTTCGGTCGTGCGGATCTGGGGCGCGATCGAGCGGGCGGTGAGGTTCCAGTCGATCCAGCGAGAGTCGTCGCCGGGCTCGTACGACCGGGCTCCGGCAACCTCCGAGCCCGGACCGCTCTGACGCCCGAGGAACTCGCCGCGCAACAAGCCGTCGAGCCGGCGCGTCACGAGGAGCTCGAGGCGTCGCAGTTCGGCCGCCTTGCGCGCAACCGCGGCAACACCCTCGGGCCGTCGGTCGGTTCCGCCGCTCATGCGGTGTCCTGCAGGCCGCTTTCCTGCCTCGGCGTGACCTGCGGCACCGGCATCGTCGACAGCACGCGGCCGATGACGTCGTCGGCGGTGACACCGTCGGCAAGTGCGTCGTACGTGAGCATGAGTCGATGCCGCAGGATCTCGGGCGCAACGTCGGATACATCCTGCGGGACGAGGAAGCGGCGACCACGCAACAACGCGAGCGCGCGACCGGCCGCGAGAAGACCGAGCGTCGCCCGCGGGCTCGCGCCGAGTCCGACGTGCGCCGCGATCTCCGGAACGCGCCAGGCGACGGGGTCGCGCGTCGCCATCACGAGACGCACCGCGTAGTCCTGCACCGCGTGATGGACGAAGATCTCGTCGACCGCGCCCTGGAGCTCCACCAGCTGCTCGATCGTCAGCATCTGCGTCGCCTCGGGCGGCCTCACCCCCATCCGCCGAGCGATCTCGAGCTCTTCGGCATACGCCGGGTGGCCCACGTTTATCTGCATGAGGAACCGGTCGCGCTGCGCCTCCGGGAGCGCGTAGACACCCTCGGACTCGATGGGGTTCTGCGTCGCGAGCACGAGAAACGGCGTAGGAATCGGGCGCGTCTGTCCCGCGATGGAAACGTGCCCTTCGGCCATGACCTCGAGCAGGGCGGATTGCACCTTCGCCGGAGCCCGGTTGATCTCGTCCGCGAGCACCATGTTCGCGAACACCGGTCCCCACTCGATGTCGAAGTCCTCGCGGGAGGGCCTCCAGACCCGAGTGCCGACGATGTCGGCCGGGACCAGATCGGGCGTGAATTGGAGTCGCACGAACGAGCCGCCGACGACCCGCGCGAGTGTCGACACCGTCAAGGTCTTCGCGAGGCCCGGGACACCCTCGATCAGGCAGTGACCGCGGGCGAGCAGACAGATCATCGCCCGCTCGACCATGCGGTCCTGACCGACGATGACCCGCTTCACCTCGAAGAGCGCCTCCTCGAGCCGCTCCGCGTGGCGCTTGTTGTCGTCAGCCGGTGTGGCCGAGTCGGGACCGCTCATGAGTGGGGCTCCTTCGAAGAGGTCGGGACGGGCCGCATCCCGGCCATGATGTCGGGGAAATCTGAGAGGAAGGTGCGGACGCGCCGCAGTCTCGCTGAGTATTTCCGGTGAATCGACCCCGGCCCGGCCCGCCGTAAGCCGCGATCGCCACCAAATGGCCCGGTCAGCCCGCCCGTCCGCAGGGCACTCGACATCCCCCTGAGACACGGCAAACGCGCGCTCGCGAACGGTCGACTTCAAGAGCCGAGGCGAGCGCCATGACTGACGATCGGTACGCGCGGAACGGATCGAGATCGGGCAAGATGCGCTCGTGACTCGTGATCGCATCCGCAATCGAGTCGCGGTGCTCGGCCGATTCGGGGATATCGGGCGAGCTCGGTGTGTCGTCTTGGTCTGCGCGTTGACATCGACGGTCGTGAAGTTGCGTCTGGCGGCGACAACGGCGGGAACGAACGACATCATCCATTGGCGCGATTTCGCCGCGGGCGTTCACGGGCTCGGTCCGATCGACATCTATTCCACCCACTTCCTCACCCCGTACAACCATCCTCCGCTCATCGGCTGGTTCCTCGTCGCCGTCAACGCCATCGCGTCTCACGGACCGTCGGCGCGTTTCCTCCTGCGAGTCCCCGCGAGCCTCGCTGATGTTGTGACGACGGTGCTCGTCTTCGAGCTCGTACGACTTCGCCGTAGCCTGACCGAGGCGACGGCCGCCGCCGCGATCCTTTCAGTCAGCCCGATACTGATCACGGTCTCAGGCTTCCACGGCAACACGGATCCGGTGTTCGTGATGTTCATCGTCTTGAGCGCGTATCTCGTCATGCGGGACCGGCCGTTTTGGGCAGGCGTATCGGGCGCGATCGCCATCTCGATCAAGTTGGTTCCGGTCGTGTCGATACCGGTGATCGCTGTGGTCCTGTACCGCGACCGTCGGCGCCTGATCGCCGCGACGGTCGGGTTCTTCGCGACGCTTCTTCCTCTGTGGGGTCCGGTCGTGTTCCGCCAGTGGACCGGTTTCAAACGCAACGTCCTCGACTACAACGGCATGGAGCCGCGGGAAACCAAGTGGGGAATCGTCGATCTCGCGCGCCATCTCCACAATGCGCGATTGGTCGATGTAATGGTCGGACCGGGGCGATTCGTCGCGCTCGGAATCTCGGCACTCGTCCCCGCGCTCCTGGTGCGGAAGCGGCCAGACGCCCTCGCGGAAGGGTTGGGACTCTCGCTCGCGTTGTTTCTTCTCCTGACGACGACGTTCGGCACGCAGTATCTCGCGTGGGCGGCAGCCGCCGTTCTGATTCTCGACGTTTGGGGCGGTGCGGCCTACAACGCGACCGCGGGCGTGTTGATCGTCGTGACCTATACCCACTGGACGAACGGATTTCCGTGGAATCAGGCATTCGCAGTGCCGTTCAACAGGTCTGAGGAGCACCTCGGGTGGCTCGCTTGGACCGTGCTGCTGGCATGTGTGGTTCTGGGCATTCGTCGGCTTTGGCGCTGGCCCCAAACACCCGGACGAGCCGGGCTCGACGAGCTCACAATCATGCAGGCGCTCTCCGGCGGCTGAATTCCGCCAACGCCGGAAGATCGGCTGGATTGTCGGGGATTGCCAGTCGAACAAGACGACGCGCGTGCACGATCGCCCGCGCTCGGCGACGTCGGTCCTCGTCGCGCCCAGATGGAGGCTGCAATGACGGCAACAGCTGAAACTGGCGAGGACACGGTCGACGCCAACGCCTTGTTGAGCTTCCTGGCACAAGTCAAACACGGGGACTTCGCCGCTCGCCTGCCCGTCCATTGGATGGGTCTGGCCGGCAAGGTTGCCGACGGCTTCAACGAGATCAGCATGGTCAACCAGGCCTTCTGCGCGGAGCTGGCCCGGGTCAGCGAGGTGGTCGGTAAGCAGGGAAAGCTGTCGCAGCGGATCGAGCGCGGCGGTTTGACCCAGCGGTGGTCCGGTCCTATTGAATCGGTCAACAGCCTGATCGACGACCTGGTGCGGCCCACCAGCGAGATGCAGCGTGTCATCGGCGCCGTCGCCGACGGAGACCTCAGCAAGAAGGTGTCCGCCGATGTGCGCGGCGAGATGCTGGACCTGAAGAGCACCATCAACGCGATGGTCGACCAACTCAACGGGTTCATCTCCGAGGTGACGCGCGTTGCCCGCGAGGTCGGGACCGAGGGCAAGCTTGGTCAGGCCGCCGCGGTGACCATCGAAGTCGGCGGCGTTTGGAAAGACCTGACCGACAACGTCAACCTGATGGCCCGCAACCTGACGGGGCAGGTGCGAAACATCGCCGAGGTAACCACGGCGGTGGCCAACGGCGACTTGAGCAAGAAGATCTCGATCGACGTCCAGGGCGAGTTCCTCGAGCTTAAGAACACCGTCAACGCGATGGTCGACCAGCTGAACGCGTTCGCCGGAGAGGTGACGAGAGTCGCGCGCGAGGTCGGCGTCGAAGGCAAGCTCGGCGGGCAGGCACAATCGACGGAGGTCAGCGGTGTTTGGAAGGACCTGACGGACAACGTCAACCAGTTGGCCGCCAACCTCACCAACCAGGTGCGAGCAATCGCGGAGGTGGCGACCGCGGTGACCGAAGGCGATCTCACCAGGCAGGTTCGCGTGGAGGCAAGCGGCGAGGTCGCCGTGTTGAAGGACACGCTCAACGAGATGATCCGCAACCTCGGCGAAACGACGCGCGAGAACATCGAGCAGGACTGGTTGAAGACGAACCGGGAACGCTTCACTCGCATGCTCCAAGGTCAACGCGACCTCGCCGCGGTGTCGAGCATGATCCTGTCCGAGCTCGCGCCACTCGTGTCCGCGCAACACGGCGTCTTCTATTCGATGACCAATCCGTCCGATGGAACGGAGCCGGTGCTGGAGCTCACAGCCGGCTACGGCTACGAGCAGCGCAAGCACCTCTCGACGTCTTTTCGCGTCGGTGAGGGCCTCGTCGGCCAGTGCGCCAAGGAGAAGAAGCGCATTCTGCTCACGGAGGTTCCGGGCGACTACGTGCGGATCAACTCGGGACTCGGGGCGTCGCCTCCACTCAACATCATCGTCCTACCGGTCCTGTTCGAGGGCGCGGTCCGCGCGGTCGTTGAGCTTGCCTCCTTCTCGTCGTTCAGTGTCACGCATCAAGCGTTCCTCGATCAGCTCCCGGAGAGCATCGGCCTCGTGCTCAACACCATCGAAGCCAACACGCTCACCGAGAACCTGCTCAGACAGTCGCAGTCATTGGCCGAGGAGCTCCGCTCGCAGCAGGAGGAGTTACGCGAATCCAACGAAGACCTGGAACGACAGGCCAGCCTCCTGGCCGAGCGGAACATCGAGGCGGAGCAGAAGAACGAAGAGGTCGAACAGTCCAAGCGGCTGGTCGAGGAGAAGGCCGGTCAACTTGCCGTCTCGTCGAAATACAAGTCCGAGTTCATCGCCAACATGTCGCACGAGCTGCGCACGCCGCTCAACAGCCTGTTGATCCTCGCCGAGCAGCTCGCCGACGACCCCGACCACACCATGACCGACACTCAGGTCGAGTGTGCGGCCGTCATTCTCGCCTCCGGCCAGGATCTTCTGGGTCTCCTCAACAGCATCCTCGACTTGGCCAAGGTCGAGTCGGGAACAGCCACGGTCGAGATGGCGGAGGTCTCCGTCGAAAAGCTTCACAGTGACCTGATACGCGAGTTCGATCATGTCGCCCGCGCGAAGGGCCTCGGATACTCCATCGCCGTCGCGCCCGAGAGTCCCGAACACATCGTCACCGACCGGCAACGCCTCTCTCAGATCCTCAAGAACCTCCTCGCCAATGCCTTCAAGTTCACGGAGCGCGGCGAGGTGCATCTACAGATCGGGTTGGCCGAGGACGGGTGGAGTCGCGAATGCGAATCGCTCGCGACCGCTCCTGCAGTCGTCGCGTTCGCCGTCCGCGATACGGGTATCGGCATCGAAGAACAGCAGCAACGGCGGATCTTCGAATCATTCGCCCAGGGCGATGGCACCACCGCGCGGATCTACGGTGGTACCGGCCTCGGCCTCTCGATAAGCCGCGAGCTGGTGGGCCTGCTCGGCGGTGAGATCACATTGGCCAGCACGCCGGGCGAAGGCAGCAATTTCACCGTCTACCTTCCGTCGGGTCGGCCGGCGACGGTGACGCCTACCGCCATTCCCGCACGCGTCGGGTCGCCTCCGGAACGTTCGCTCTCGCTTGTCGGCCCCAACGGTGCTCCGGCAACGGATGTCAGAGCGTTCAAGCCGAATCGAGCGCGGAACCACGCCCTGGACGACCACCCGTTCGAAGGGAGAAGGATTCTCCTGATCGACGACGACTTCCGGAACGTGTTCGCGCTCACTGCGCTGCTCGAACGAGGTCACGCGGACGTGACCATCGCTGAAAGCGGCAACGAGGCCCTGGCCATTCTGGAACAGATGCTCGAGATCGACCTCGTCCTGACCGACATCATGATGCCGGGCATGGACGGCTACGAGACAACGCGCGCCATTCGAGCGCTCGATCGATGCAAGACGCTCCCCATCATCGCCGTCACCGGCAAAGTGGTGCCCGGCGAGTGGGAACGCTGTATCGACGCCGGAGCGAACGACTACGTCACCAAACCGGTAGATGTCAACGAGCTCGTTGCCGCGATCGGGCGATGGTTGCCGGCCAAGCCGCGATCCGCGCCGGCGCCCGCCCCGCCGTTCACGGGCCCGGCCGCACAGTGAGAACCTCGCCGTTCGAAAGCGTCACCGACGCATCGCATGCCGTGACCGCCGTGCCGCCCGTCCGGATCCTGGTCGTCGACGACAATGCCGCAAAGCGACTGGCCATGAAGGCGGTTTTGGCGCCCCTCGGTCACACGATCGTCCAAGCCGACTCCGGCCTCGCCGCGTTGCGATGCGTCATCGGCCAAGACTTCGCGCTCATCCTGCTCGACGTCCGTATGCCGATCATGGACGGGTTCGAGACCGCGGAGCTCATTCGCACGCGTCGACAATCCGCGCTGACTCCGATCATCTTCATCACGGCGTTCGGGAGCGACGAGCTCTGGCACGCCGATCTCTACGCCGAAGGTGCGGTCGACTTCATCTTTGCCCCCGTCCGACCGGACGAGCTCCGAGCCAAGGTGTCGGTCTTCGCGAACCTCTTCATCAAAGCGGAGGTACTTGCCTCGCGGGCCCGCGAGGTGCAGACATCCGCCGACCAGTTGCAGCGTCTGAACGACGAGCTGACACCCCTCGTCCGCCAAGACCCCCTCACGGGGCTGGGTAACCGGAGGGCCTTCGAACAGGATTTCGGCCTGCTGGAGGCACGCGTGACGCGCTACGAGCACCGCTACTGCATCGCCGTGCTCGACATCGACCATTTCAAGTCGTACAACGACACGTACGGTCACCTCGCCGGCGACCGGATCCTCCACTTCAGCGCCGGTCTCGCGATGCTGGACCCGACGCGTATCGATTCGGCGAACGAGGTGCTGAAGGAAGCAGACACCGCGCTCTACCGAGCCAAAGAGCTCGGTCGCAACCGCGTCGAGCAGGTGGTCGCCCGTCTCGCGTGAGCGAGCATGCGCTCCGGCCGTCACTACTGTGGGCGGAATATCGCCGCGATAGACGATTCGTCGGGAACCTGGTCCGCGTCGCCGACGTCAGAACGTCGACCGTGTCGTGGAGGAGCCATGAACCGAGCACGTTATTGCGGGATCTCGGCAGCAGCCGTCGTCGCATTGGTGGCCGCGGGGTGTGGGTCGGCCGCTCAGTCCGGGCACGGTGCTTCGACGGGAACGACTTCTCCGTCGAAGCGGCTCGAGTTGGCGCTTTCGGGACGGGAGGCGTCGGTGTCGGCGCAGGACGGCGCGCCGGCAATCTTCCCGGTGCGGCCGACGGAGTACGTCCTCGACGCGACGCTGCCCGACCTCGGCCCCCGCGCGCTTGTCCGGAGGATGGATCCGCCTGAAATCGATTCCCCCGGCGTACAGCGGTTCGCGAGCGCGCTCGGTGTCGGCGGCGCGCCGGTGCGCAAGCCCACGGGATGGGAAGTGCAGGACGCCGACGCGACCCTCTCCTTCATCGTGAGCGACGGCCGCGTCAGTGTGTCGTATTCGCCAGGTCTTGCGAATGCCGTCGGCGGCTCGCCGGGGTCGGGCGGCAGTTCGGGAGGCGGCGCGACCACGGGGAGCACGGCCTCGGACGGATCCGTGACCAAAGGTGCGCCGCCCGAACCCTCGCCGGTTCCACCGACGCCGACCGACGTCTCGCAACCCCCGGCACCGGTTGATGTGCCGGATTCCGACGCGGCTCGAAGGATCGCGCGCGGGTTGCTCGACCGCGTGGGTGTACTGGCCGGACAGGAGTGGTCAGCCGACGTCAACGACAGCGGCGGGGTCGCCGTCGCGTGCGTGGTCGGGGTGCCGTGCCCAACAGTCCCGCCCCAGGTCTCTGCGCGCACGGTCACGTTCTCGCTGATGCTCGATGGGACGCGCGTTGACGGCATCGACTGGTCGGTCACGATCGGCGAGCACCGTCGCATCGAATCCCTCAGTGGCGAATGGGCGACACCGGCGCCGCGCGGCAACTACCTGCTGCGTTCTACGAGAGACGTGTTCGCCGACCTGCAGCACGGCAAGGCACGGTTTACGGGCCCACAACCGATGACGGCTCTCTCGGACTCGCCCACTGCCGGCGCGCCGGCAGTCGGCGCGCCCTCGATCGAGCCGTCGCCGACGGTGCCGACCATCGCTGTGCATGTCACGGGCGTCTCGCTCGGGATCGCGCGTTGGGACGCGTACGACGAGGGGCACACGATCATCGATCTCGTCCCCACCTACCGGTTCCACACTCGCGTCGAGGGACGCGCGTCGAATGACATCGTTGTGCTCGCACTCGACCCGGGCGTCGTCACGTTCACGAACCCGGTCCCGAAATCCAAGCCGCTTCCTGCCCAACCGGCTCCCTCACCGGTTCCGGTATCCGGCGGCGAGGAATCGACACCGACTTCCTGACCAGCCAGGGGTGCTCGTCGCGCCGGTAGCACACGGGCGATTCGCGTCCACCGTGCCGGGATGCCCGTGCGATCGGTCGACGCGGACCGGCGCGTCGCGCTCGGCCTTACCGCCTTCGCCTTTCGATGCGGTCGCGAAATTGCTCCCAGGTCAAATCGATCTTTCGCGTCTTGGCGCCCTTCGGCCACCACAGCACTCCACCTTTGCTGATACGCAGTTCGCCGAGCTTGCCGCCGTCGTCGGTGAAGACGTCGAAGACGACATCGCTATTTCCGACCTCGCGCTTCGGCTGTCGGATCGTCACAACATGGTCCGCCATGGACGCAATCTACGCCGGACGAGCACGCGCTCACTCGTGCGACCGCATCCGCTCGTTTGTACTCGCGAACCGGCGGCATACTGTCGTCGATGGTCGAGACCGCCGACGAGGCGCTCCAAAACACGTTCGCGTGGTTCGAGGTGAACAGCGGGTGGGCACCACCGGAACACGACACGCTCGTCGAGTGGGTCGCCGATGGTGTGTGCCGGTGCCCGGACGATTGCATCGTTGCACCCGACGCGTGGTGCGGGCACGGGCTCGCGTCGTGGTGGTTGATCACCATGGCGCTCGACCGGATCGACCAACGAGCACACAGGCACCGACGCCCGGCGCCTTGACGCGCGCCCGGCACTTGCCTAGGTCGGTTTTACCGGGTTGGACGCACCAGAGTTGGGTCCGGCCCCGCGCGCGTTCTTGGCCGCGACCTTGAACGAGTATGTCTGGCCGGTCGTCAGGCCGGTGACCGTCTGCGTGGTCGCCGTCGAGTTGAAGGTGCGGGGCGGCTGCGCGACGGCAGCCAGGTAGGGCGTCACGATGTAACCCGCAATCGATGACCCGTTGTTGCTCGCGGGCGCGGTCCAGTGCACGGTCGCCGCGCGCACGCCGGCTGTCGCGGTGACGCCCGTCGGCGCGGTCGGGGCGCCCACCACGATCTCCGCCGTCGATAGCGACTGGGCGCCCGTCCCGCGTGCGTTCGTCGCGGCGACGAGGAACGTGTACGTCTTGGCGGTCTGCAAGCCCGTCAGCGTCACCGTGGTCGCCGACGCCGAGAACGTCTGAGTTCCGGCCGGCTTGAACTTGTAGCGGGGCGTGACAACGTAGCCCGTGATCGCCGACCCGTTGTTGTTGGGCGCGGTGAAGGTGATCGTGACCGAGGTACCGCCGGGACCGGGGACTGCTGAGACTCCCGTGGGTGCCTTTGGCGTGCCGACGATCATCGCCGACGTGGCCGTCGTCATTCCCACCCCGCGTGCGTTCAGCGCCGCGACCGTGAAACGGTAGGTCAGGCCGTTCGTGAGGCCACTGACGACTCCGGACCTCGCGGTCGCCGGGAAGTCGACCGGCGTCAACGAGAAGAACCCTTGGGACGGCGTGACGCGGTAGCCGGTGATCGGCGAGCCGTTCGTGCTCGCGGGCGCGGCCCATCCCACGGTCGCGCTCCCGTTCCCCGGAATCACCGAGGCCGCAGTTGGTGCCGTCGGTGCGCCGATCGTGACCGGCGGGGTCACGACGGAAAGCATGCCCTTACCCACCGCGTTCGTCGCGAAGACCTTGAACGTGTAGTTCTGTCCGTTTGTGAGGTTCTTCACGGTGCCCGATGTAGCCGTCGCCGGGAAGCCCCAAGCGGGCAGGACCGTCGAGCCGAGGTAAGGAACGATGTGGTAGCTGGTGATCGGCGAACCGCCGGTGGTGATCGGGCTGACCCAACCGACCGTCGCCTGCCCGTCGCCAGGCGCAATCGTGATATTGCGCGGCGGATATGGGGGCACCTTCGTGAGTGTGGTGGTCGGACGCACGGGCAGCAGGAGCGGCGGGCGCGGCAGTTGCGTGAAGTCGAACTCCGAAGCAAGATCGCCGAGGACCGGCACGGTCTCGCGCACGGT